>CAIXBR010000107.1 GCA_903917735.1 uncultured Elusimicrobia bacterium
CAGCGGGATAACCCGGCTTTACGGGGGAGGCCGGTGATAGTGGGGGCGGACCCGAAAGGCGGAAAGGGCCGGGGAGTGGTGTCCACCTGTTCTTACGAGGCCCGCAAGTTCGGTGTCAGGTCTGCTATGCCCATATCGGAGGCCTGGCGCAGGTGTCCCGGCGGGGTCTTCGTGCCTCCCGACTTTAAGAGATATTCTGCGGCGTCGGAAATAATACAGAAGATCTTTTACGAATTTACCCCCGACATCGAGCCCATCAGCATAGACGAGGCTTTCCTGGACATTACCCGCAGCTATAAATTGTTCGGCGCGCCGCTTGATGTCTGCCGGTTGATAAAAGAGCGCATCAAGGCCGAAACGGGACTTACGGCCTCGGTGGGGCTGGCCCCGACCAAGATGGCGGCCAAGATCGCGTCCGATCTTAAGAAACCGGACGGGCTGGTGGAGGTGAAGTCCGGGACGGTGCGCGAATTTTTAAGACCTTTGGACATCGGCCGCATTTGGGGGCTAGGCCCCAAAACGGCGAATCTGCTCAGGGAGCGGGGGATACATACCATAGGCCGGCTGGCTGAAGCCTCCGACGCGGAAATACACGGGCTGCTGGGCCGGCGCGGGCCCGGACTCCGGGAGCTGGCACTGGGCCATGACGACCGCGGATTGATAATGGAAAGCGAGGCGAAATCCGTCAGCAACGAGTTTACTTTTGATGAAGATACGGCGGACGAACGGGAGATCTCCGAAACGCTGCTGGCCTTGTGCGACAAGGTCTCTTCCCGTCTTAGGGCGGACGGGGTTAAGGGCCGCACTATTACCCTTAAAATACGCCTGGAGGGTTTCGTCACCTTCACCCGGGCCGCGACCATCACTTTTGCCACTAACTATACCGATGTCCTCCACGAGCGGATCCGGGAGCTTTACGTGGCTTTCAAACGGGGTGGGCCCGGCTCTTTTGGGAACCGGACGGCTGTGCCGGTTCAGCTAAACTTTTTGCCTCATGGCTCTGTGTCAGGCCCAAAAGGGCTGGGTGGGGATAGGGTGCGCCTGCTGGGGGTTAAGGTTTCGGGGCTGATGCCGGCCGGGACCGGAGAGTCCTTATTCGAGGACGAAATGAATAAAAAGTTCGAGGTGGTACACACGGCGGTGGAAGCTATACGGGGGAAGTTCGGCCGTGGTTCTATCTACAGGGCGGGAGGAAAGAAGGACGTTTAAAAAGGTGTCAGGCTACTTTTTGGCTTGGGCGGTTTCCGCCTGGTGCTCCAGAACGGTTATCATTATCTTCGCGCAGGCTTCGGCGTCCGAGAGCGCGTTGTGGTGGTTCAGCGGAATGCTGAGGTGGTGGCACACATGGGAGAGCTTCGCCGGAGAGATTTTTAATATATTGCGGGCCAGTTTTACCGTGCACTGGAAGGGCTGCTCCGGGACTTTCAGCCCGGCCTGCGCGCAACAGGCGTGAAGCACGCCTTTATCGAAACTTGCGTTATGCGCCGCGAAGAACTCGGCGCCTTTAAAAAAAGCTTCCATCTTAGGCCAGAGCTGCTTAAAAGTCGGCGCGTCTTTAACATCCGTCCAGCTTATGCCGTGCAGTTCGGTGAACAGGAAGGTCTGTCTTGGCGGCCTTATATAATGGTGCTCGCTGCGCACAATTTTGTTGCCCTCCACGCGCGCGA
>CAIXBR010000108.1 GCA_903917735.1 uncultured Elusimicrobia bacterium
CAACAGGATGACAGTTTCTCATTGGGGGAAATAAGTCGTGGTGTCTGTTTTATCCACAGGATTATGAAAAATCATGATTTCTTCGGGATTCATTAGTAATCGCGTAGTATACTATCAATATGTTAGATTTTAATTTAAAAAAGTGCCGCGCTAAATTGCCGCTTCTGCTCCTGGCCGCGTTGCTGACCGGGTCGTTGGTGTACGCCGGTTCGCTGATAAGCTCGCAATATATCATGTCACTAAGCGCGGTAACCAACAGCGTCGAGAACGCCGCTTCGCCCGGTTATAAGATCGAGGCCGGCAGCATCGGCCAAAGCGCGCCCGGCAACGCTGAAAGCCCCAGCTACCAGAATGCGGGTGGATTCGCCGCCCCCGTGGTGGCAATGGCCAATCCGCCGGCCCAAAGCCTTAGCGACGCCTATGTGTACCCCAATCCTTTCAAACCTAACAGCCCCGGCAGCTTCCAGGCCGATAAACTAACCTTTAAACATCTGCCCGCCGAGGCCACAATAAGGATCTTCGCGATAACAGGCCGGCAGGTGGCCGAACTGCATAAGACCGACAGCACGGTGGATTACTACGAATGGCCGGGCGTCAACAGCGACGGCCGCAAACTGGCCAGCGGCGTATATATCTTTTATATGACCTCACCCGGCGGCGGCAAATCAAAAGGTAAATTCGCGGTTATACGATAGGCTAAAGCTTTATGACATTAAAGAGAACCATAAAGGCAGGCGCACTGGCAGCATTGATGCTGCCGGGCTGGCTGGCCGCTGTCTATGCCGGAAGCGTGCAGGGCACCAGCGCGTTCCAGTTCCTGCAGTTAGGCGTAGGGGCCAGGCCGTCGGCCATGGGCGATACATTCGCCGGCGTGGCTGACGATATAGGCGCTATTTACTGGAACCCGGCAGGCCTGGCCGGCCTTGATCGCGCCGAATTATCCATGACGCACGCTCTATGGCTTGAAAATATAACCTATTCAAATTTGGCGTACGGCCAGCCGGCGCTTGGCGGTACCATAGGCGCGGCGTTCAATATTCTTAATACCGGCTCGATCCAAAAAGCTGACTACCTGGGCAACCGGCTCGCGGAAGATTACAGAATGACGGACACGATGGGCATTATCTCCTACGCCCGCGCTTTAGGGAACCTCGCGCTGGGTGCTAATTTGAAATATATCTCATCGCGTCTGGAAGTTGAAAGCGCGCATTCATACGCGGCCGATATAGGCGCGCTTTACAGCGGGCTGCGGCCATGGGGCAAAGCGCTTAGCCTGGGCGTGTCGGTGCAGAATATGGGAACGAAGGCCAAATATGTAAGCGAAGCGGATCCCCTGCCGGTTATAATCCGCGCCGGAGGTTCACTGAAGGTGTTTGATAATTTGCTGGTCGCGTCAGATTTAAATTACATTGAAAAAGCAATTACAATCCATGCCGGGGCTGAATACACGCGCGCGATGGGCGCGTTCGTTGTGGCAGTACGGGCCGGGTATAAGAACGATACCGTTAAGGAACTTGGCGTGCTGTCCGGGCTTACGGCGGGCATGGGTATAAAGCGGAACGATTATCAGCTGGACTACGCATGGAATTCGTTCACTGACCTTGGTATAACCCACAGATTGTCGCTTGGCATGAAATTCGGTGGACAGGCGGCTGAAAAAGAGGCTGACCCCGTTTACTTCCTTAAATAAGAAAGTATGAAATAATAGTTGGGGAATATATTATGAAAAACAATATAAAAGCAATGATTTTGAAAGCTACAAGTGCCGGGTTGTTAATAATCCTGGGAGCCCTGTTTACGCCTGTTCGGGCGGCTGTCCCTGAGCTTATAAATTTCCAGGGCAAGCTTACCGACGCGAGCGGCAAAGCGGTTACGAACGCTGTGCCTATGGTGTTCAGGCTTTATACAAGCGCCAACGGCGCTATGCCGTCGTGGACCGAAACCCAGAGCGTGACCCCGGACAGCTACGGCATTTACAGCGTGCAATTGGGCGAGGTTATGCCGTTAAATATAGACTTCTCGGCCGGCTATTGGCTTGGCATTACAGTCGGCACCGACAGCGAGATGCTGCCCCGCTACCGGATGGTCCCCTCGGTTTACGCTTTATACGCGTTAAACAGCTCGACTGCGGCTACAGCCGCCAACCTCACAGGTTTAACCGCGACAATCTCTAATTTAAACAGCGTCACAGGCACCCTTGGCACGGCTGCATTTACCGCGACTACAGCTTATGCAACGGCCGCGCAGGGCGCCAAGGCAGACGCCGCTTTGCCATCGGCAGATTTTACCGACGGCGCCGTCACGGGAAAACTGATCACAGGCTACACTGCCAGCACGGGGACTATCACTGCTAGTGACAGTATCCTGCAATCTATTAACAAGTTAAGCGGGAACATGGCGGCTAACGGCAACGGCACGGTAACCGGTGTAACCGGCACCGCGCCTGTAGTTTCCAGCGGCGGGACCGCCCCTGTAATCTCAATGCCGGCGGCAACCAGCTTAAACGCCGGATATGCCACGGCGGCGCATATATCTGCTATTGAAGCCAACACTTCAAAGGTGACAAACGCCACGCACACGGGCGACGCCACCGGGGCCACGGCGCTCACTGTAAAGGGAATAAACGGCGTGGCGCTGTCAGGCCTTGCCACCGGCATCTTAAAGAACACGACAACAACAGGCGCGCCAAGTATCGCGGTAGCCGGGACTGATTACCTCGCGCCCGATGGCGACGGCAGCGGGTTGCAGGGGATTACCGCTTCACAAGTTTCGGGTACGCTGGTTAACCAAGCCACGGGAATCAACGGCGCACTCGCAATCGGCTTCAACGCCACCGCCTCCGGCGACACCGCCAACGCAATCGGCTTCAACGCCACCGCCTCCGGGGACCACGACACCGCAATCGGCAACTCCACCGCCTCGGGTTCCTTCTCCACCGCAATTGGCTACGGCGTCACCGCCTCTGGCGTCTCTTCCATCGCAATTGGCTACAATGTCAACAATATTATAGGCGGCACCATCGAGATTGGCTACACGGACTCCAATAAACTACAGATTGCAGGCGGTGGATTTAATTTCATCGGAAGCGGTATTACACTTAATGACTCAACGCCGTGGCAGACTCCCCTAACCGCAGGCGTCGACTATCTCCAGCCCAGTTCGCTCGGCAGTGCAGCCTATGCTGCAACCGGAGATTTCGCAACCGCGGCGCAGGGATCAACAGCGGATACAGCTTTGCAGCCCGGAGGCGACGGCAGCGGGTTGACGGGAATCCCATCGGATTCCTCTTACACGGGATACGTCTATGGGGATGGCAGCAACTTGACTAATCTTCCGGGCGGTGGCGGTGCTTGGACAGAATCCTCTGGAACGCTTTATCCGACGACTTCAGCGGACAGGGTGTTGATTGGTGGTGCAACCGGTGACACTACTTCTGCTTTACAAGTCGCAGGAAAATCTCACTTCGTAGGAGATACTTTATTTGAGCCGACAAGTTTCTTTGGTGGCTATCAGGTTTTAGTCCCCGATGGAGCAGTTGCGTTTGTGATTGGTGACCCTGTTGGACAGTTGCAGTTTTCAAGAAATCAAATGCAGAGCTGGAACCCAACAAGGACAACTCCGCAAGACTTCAACTTCGGTGTTTCTGATGGAAATAATTTTAGAACAACTTTTGGAGATGGTAGTTTTGGAGGTTATGGTCAAACAATAGCCAGAACCTATATGACGGCAGATTCTACCACAGGAATAGCCATAGCTTCTGGTGGGAGAATGATGATAGACCCAGCAGCTACTTTTGCTGACGACGCTACTTCTGCTTTGCAGGTTAATGGCAATGTCAATATTCCTACTGGCTCATCTTATATGATAAACGGAGTTGCAATAGGCGGCGGTGCTTGGACCTCAGACTCTGGAACGCTTTATCCGACGACTTCAGCGGATAGGGTTCTTGTTGGTGGTGCGACTGATGATACTACTTCTGTTTTACAGGTAAATGGAACAGTCAAAGCAACCGTTGGAACATTTTATAACGATACCGTTATGGGAAATGGCCCTGGTGCATTAACTGTAACTGTCAATCAACACGATGGGGCTATAGGAGCTTTTCAAAACTTAAACGATGGTGGAGATATTCCTTTTGATTTTAGAGATTCCACTGGCGGGTTGGTAATGAACTGGGGAGTGGCGAGAAGTGATGGCTATCCTAGATTGTTCTTTAATTCTGGTGCACCGTTAAAACTCACAACTTTTGGAACAGGTGGTTCTGGTCAGAGAATGTTGATAAACTTAGACCCAGCTTCTGATGACTTAACATCTACCTTACAAGTCGGTGGTTCTGCTTCGTTTGCAGGCGGATTAGCTAGTATAACATCAGCAGGTGTATTTACAGGAGATGGGAGCCAACTGATCAATCTCCCTTCCACCTCGCAATGGACAAGCCTCGACTCCACCCACATCTCGTTTCCCGGGACAGTCGATGATGGGATAGGCGCGAATGTTCAGATCGAGGGGAACCTAGCAACAGGAAACGCATCTACTGGCGCCGTCTACCTTTCCGATGGGGGCAACGGGGCGGACTCTGGCCCGTTTGTTCTATTTATGTCAAACATAGCAGGTATGTCCCAATTCAGCGTGGGCGATGGCATCCCATCAAGCGGGGCTGGAAGAGGGACCGGCATTTATTTTGGGCGGTTTAATGGATCGTGGGGGGAACTCGCCCACATAGACACGAGCGGAGTGATGACGGCGGCGGGGTTTTCTGGCGACGGCAGTGGGTTGAAGAATATCCCGTCTCCCTTCGATCAGTCGCTCAATACCACGGACTCCCCGACTTTTGCGGGCCTTACCATTGGATTCCCAATCACTTACGATTCAGGGCCTGGCTACCTTTCCTTTAACGGCAAAGCTTACATAGACAGTAACGGTGGTTTTGGCGGCTTTTTCTACGGCGACGGTGCATCCCTGACCGGCATCCCGTCCGACCCGAATTTCACTGGACTAGTTTATGGTGACGGCAGCGGGTTGAGTGGCGTGCTGACTGGATCAATCTCTGACTATGCTACGGCTGCACAAGGCGCACTGGCTGATAGTTCTTTACAAGACCCTTCAGTGTTCGCAACCGCAGCGCAGGGGGCGTTGGCGGAAAGCGCTTTGCAACCCACTGGGGAAGGAAGCCTTCTCACATGGGACCTTGCCTCACCTCTTGAGAGTCTGCGTGCTAATCTTGACAACTATTATATTCGACAAGGCGGCGACGGCAGCGGTCTTACAGGTCTTACAATGTCACAGATCACAGACTTCCCAGACCTTTCCAGTTACGTCACCGGAACACCTTGGCAGAGCGAGGGCTATCTCTCAGATGGGTCAGTGTTTGCAACCGCGGCGCAGGGAGCGTTGGCGGAGACAGCCTTACAAAATCAACCTTCTACCCTGACAATCGGTGAAAATTACCCTATTACCATTAGTGATGCGGGTGTTCAGACCAATGGTGGTACCGTCTATGCAGCCGTGTTTGCACTGAATGCTGAACACTCATTGACAGCAAATTTCTACGGGATTTTCAACGGTGACGGCAGCGGATTGAGTGGTGTGCTGACGGACCCGGCAGCCTTTGCAACCGCAGCGCAGGGAACAGCGGCTGATAGCGCAGTTCAACCCGGCTCGCTTGGCAGTGCCGCCTATGCTGCAACCGGAGATTTCGCAACCGCGGCGCAGGGAACAGCGGCTGATAGCGCAGTTC
>CAIXBR010000109.1 GCA_903917735.1 uncultured Elusimicrobia bacterium
ATGTCGTTTATGCTCCGCATAAACTTCACACGAACCAGGGAAAGTAGTTCAAATTAAACGGCCCGGAGGGGAAATTTAAAAACCCCCAAGGAGGGGGTTTTTAAATTTGCTCGCCGGGCTGGACTCGAACCAGCAACCCTTCGGTTAACAGCCGAATGCTCCACCATTGAGCTACCGGCGAATACTACTGGAATAGATTATACCAAAAATAACATCTTCGTCAAAAAGCCACGAGCCATCCTTAAGTATCATTCCGTTCTTTTTTTGTAGAATATCCTTATGGTTAAAAATATTCAGGAATATTATCAGTGCATACTGGATAATCTTACCGGCGGCCTGATAAGCGTGGACCTGAAGGGGAAGGTGGTCTACCTCAACCCTATGGCCGGCAAGATCCTGCACATGGAATCGGAAACCAGCTGCCGCGACCTGCAGTATGACGAGATCTTTTTCGATTTCCCGGCCCTGACCGGAGTGATAAAGGAAACTATTGGAACCGGGAAATGCGTGCGCCGCGCCGAGATCTCCATCATGCACGCCAATACTCCCCTTATTATCGGTTACAGCACCATGCTGGTAAAGAACCCTGAGGGCGTTGAGCTCGGGGTTACGGTTATTTTCCAGGATATATCCTTCGTGTCAAAAAAGGCAGTATGAGCAAAAAAGACAATCTTCCCCGCAACGAAGCCCCGGCCCCGCAACAGCCAGTCCCCGCGGAACCGGCCAGTGAAAGACGGCCCGTTTCCTCCGGTATGATCTGGACTTTCTGGGGCGCGGCAGCCGCGGCAGTTATTGTCGCACGCTCTCTGGACGCAATGCTTCCCCAGACCCCCGAGCGTGTAATAGAGCGTTGGGTAATGGTGGCTTTCGCCGCTTTTCTCGCTCTGTTCCTCTTAAAGTTTAAATAAGTTCCTCCATGCCTGAATATATAGATTATTACGCCCTCCTGGGAGTACCTAAGACAGCCGGCGAGGCGGAGATCAAGTCCGCCTACCGGAAGCTGGCTATGAAGCACCATCCTGACCGCAACCCGGGGAATAAGGCCTCGGAAACTAAATTCAAAGATATCAACGAAGCCTATGAGGTGCTCTCGGACCCCCAGAAGCGCAAGATGTATGACCAGTTCGGCCATGAAGGGCAGCCGGGCCAGGGTTACCGCCCCCCTCCCGGCGGGGCCTACAGGCAGCAGCGCCAACAGCCGCCCGGCGGCGGATCCCAATATAATTCTCAGGGCGGCCCCGGCGGCGGGTTTGAACAGTTCGGTGATTTCAGCGATTTCTTCAAGTCCATGTTCGGCGGCGAACACGGCTCCGGCGGGTTCGGCGGCATGGAGGAAGAAGGCCAGGGCCGCGGACAGCTGGACATGGAAGCCGAGCTGCAGCTCTCCATTGAGGATTTGATCAAAGGCGGCCATAAACAGCTGACCTTCAGCTCCAGGAACGGCCGAAAGACCGAAACGCGGGAGATCAACGTGAAGCTGCCCAAAGGCCTGCGCGACGGGGCTACCATCCGCCTGCGCGGCCAGGGCCGCGAATCGGGAGGCCGGGCAGGAGACCTTTACCTGAAGATCAGTGTGCTGCCCGACCCGCGCTTTGAGACCGACGGCGACGACCTGCGCGTCAAGGTGGACGTGATGCCGTGGGATGCCGCGCTCGGCTCCGAGATCTCCGTTCCTTCCCCCTGCGGCCCGGTTACCGTCAAGCTGCCGCTTGGCTCCGGCTCCGGCCGCCAACTGCGCCTTTCAGGGCGCGGCCTGCCCCGCAAGGACGGCGGACACGGAGACCTGTACGCCGTTGTGACACTGGCCCTTCCGGATAAATTTTCCCCCCAGCAACTGGAATTGTTCAAAAAGTTAAAAGACCTATCTGCCTGATCAGGTTTTACATCTTAAAGCATTATTTTGCCACGGCACGGAGAACGCAGAGTTTTTCTCCGCTATCTCTGCGTCTTGGCTGTGAATACCTCTGAGAAAAGACAACACCCCGGCGCCCATCTACAGGGCGCCGGGGTGAAGAGGAGGCTGCTGCGCTGGCGGCTTAGTTGAAGCTGGTGGTGGTTACTTGCAACCCCGCCGCGTCAACCTTGCCCTGGGTCTTCAGTTCCTGGGCGTTCTTGAAAGGCGTGCCTATCTCCTGCAGAAGGCCGTCGCCCTGCACGTAGTATATAGCCTTGGAGGTAATATCCTTTACGGCGGTGTGCGCGGTCCACTTCAGCTGTACCTGCATGGAGGCTATGGGGTCGGTGGAGGTCCCGACGTTGGCGATGGTGGAATCCGGCACTTCGGAAACCAGGGTCACCTTGTACCCCCAGGCGGTTACCACGTTAAGCGGCTCGATGGTCACGCCGGTAAGGAACTTGCCCTTGCCGTTGAAGTTCCCGCCGTAGGTGTAGTGCACCTGGTAGGTAACCTTCACCACTTCTCCGCCCATGGCGTTCTTCATGGAGAAGGCGTACTTCTTGGTGGCCGGTTTGCTCCACTGCTGCAGCTGGGTCCAGTGGCTGGTGCCGTAGGGGACGGCGTTGGCGTAGTTGGTGGTTATGTTCACCACCGGCTGGTTCTTCTCGATGATGGTCCAGATCTTGTCCATCAGGTTAACTATATTGTCGATCACGCCGATGGTGCTGTTTATGTTGTTGATGTTGTTGTTGAAGCCGGCCTGCGGGTCTACGGGCTGGCCGGGCTCACCGGGCTTTAGCGGGCCGTTGGGCGTCTGGATAGGCGGGTTGATGACCGGGCCCGAGGGCGGAGTGGGCAGCTGGCTGGGAGACGGTATCGCCGGGGTGCCGGGAAGCACCGGGCCGCTGTGGACCTGTGCGCCGGTGGGGCCGCTTCCAGGGAGGGTGCCGCCTTTGTCGGTTGCTATTTCCTCTATCACTATGGAATTGGTGTCCACAGTGAAGTACTTGGCGTCCAGGTTTTCCGCTGCGGAAACCCGGCCGGCTACCAGTGCTGTAATGGCTGCGGTTAAGGCTATAAGTTTATTCATTTTATTGCTTCCTCCTATCATATGCCGTGAACTCCTGTTCGCGGTCGGTCAGAAAACTTCCAGTGTCAAAATAATTTCTCCGGGGCGAGCAGCGGCGCGGCGGATTTAACATCCTCCATTTTTACCGCCTGCTTCCAGGGGTTGGCGATCTCTTCGAAGTAACCGTCGCCCTGGATGTAGTATATGCTGGTCCCGTCCATCTCTTTAAGGACGGTGTGCATCT
Source organism: uncultured Elusimicrobia bacterium (assembly GCA_903917735.1). Lineage (GTDB taxonomy): Bacteria > Elusimicrobiota > Elusimicrobia > Elusimicrobiales > UBA9959 > UBA9959. Next base: position 3,211 of record CAIXBR010000109.1, read on the forward strand.
TCCAGTTGAGCTTCATCTGCATGCCGGCTATGGGGTCGGTGTCCGTACCGACATTGGTTATGGTGGAATCAGGCACGGCGGCCGTCATATAGAACTGGTAGCCCCAGCCCACCTGCGCTACCGTGGGGATAACGGCCACCCCGGTGAGGTATTTCCCTTTACCCTTGTATGCGCCATTATATGAAAAAGAGAATTTGTACTTGCAGTCTATCATCACGGAGCCGTAGAGGTTCTTGGCGTAGAAGCCGTAGGTGAAGGTCTTGGGCCTGCTCCACTGGGACAGCTGGGAAGCCGAGGTCACGCCCATGGGGTAGGCCGTGGCGTACTTGGTGTCGATGTTGACCACCGGCTGGTTCTGCTGTACTATGTCCCATATCTTGGAAGCTATGTTTACGATCTGGTCTATGGACACCAGTATCCCGCCCAGGTCCTTGGGGGGCTGTTCCTGGAGCTTGACATAGCTCATGTCCGGTTCTTCTGTGAAGCTTAGCAACTTGAGCGTTACTGAGTTTCTGTCGATAGTGAAATATTTAGGGTCCGTCTTGGCGTAGTCCTGTTCTGACTTGCTGAACCCCGGAGCGCCCGGAGGGGTGTCCCGGACTATAACATCCTGCGCGCGTGAAGGCGCTGCCGATAATAGCAGGGCAGCAGTGAACACCGCGGAGAAGGAGGAGAGGTAAGTTTTCATTTGTTGTTTACTCCTTAATCCAAGCTACATCCAGAGTATAGCCCTGTTTCCCGAAAGTCATCAGCGTCTAAAGGCCCAGACCGGCGGACTATTTAGGCCTATACCCTTCTGGGCCTTTGGACCTATGTAGCTATTGACATGTAAAGGGGTTGTCGAGCTTATAGCAACGGAAAGCGGACGAACGGAATAAAATAAAAAAGGCAGGACCTTTCAGTCCCGCCTCTTTCATTTGTTATTACCTTAAGCCGCTACTTTCTCTTCGGCCTTCGGGGTTTCGCAGTGCATCTCGGCCAGTTGCCTGTAGACGCTGAGTCTCCACTTGTATTCCTCTTCGGCCAGCTTCATAAGGCGTTTCGCCATTTCCGGGTTGGAATGATGAAGGCTCTTGAAGCGGTTCTCGCCCAGCATGAACTCCGACACCGGGATGGTGGGCGCTCCGCTGTCTATAGTCAGCGGGTTCTTCCCCTGCGCCTTAAGCGCCGGGTTGAACCTGTAGAGGGGCCAGCGGCCAGAGGCCACCGCCTTCTTCTGCTCGTTCATGCCCGAGCTCATCTCTATGCCGTGCGCTATGCAGTGGCTGTAGGCTATTACTATGGACGGTCCGTCAAAGGCTTCGGCTTCCGACAGGGCTTTAACGGACTGCTGGTAGTTGGCGCCTAACGCTATCTGGGCCACATAGATGTTCCCGTAGGTCATGGAGATCATGCCCAGGTCTTTCTTGGGCAGGGCTTTCCCGCCCGCCGCGAAAAGCGCCACGGCGCCCATCGGGGTGGATTTGGACATCTGGCCGCCGGTGTTGGAGTACACCTCGGTATCCAGCACCATGATGCGGACTTTCCTGCCGCTGGCCAGCACATGGTCCAGGCCGCCGTAACCGATGTCGTAGGCCCAGCCGTCGCCGCCGAGTATCCACATGGATTTGGTTATGAACTGGTCGGCAAGTGACAGGAGGCGCGCCGCCTGCTCTCCGCCGGTGGAGGCCAGGGCTTTCTTCAGGTCGGCCACGCGGCCGCGCTGCTGCTCTATGGAAACCCAGTCTTCCTGTTTGGCGTTGAGTATTTCTTCGGCAAGAGCGGCCTGCGCTTTCAGCTGGCCGTCTTTCATGGCGGTCAGTATTTCGCGGGCTTCTTCCGCCATCTTGTCGTAGGCCACGCGCATGCCCAGGCCGAACTCGGCGTTGTCCTCGAACAGCGAGTTGGACCACGCGGGTCCGCGCCCGTCCTCGCGCTTGCAGTAGGGGGTGGTGGGCAGGTTGCCGCCGTAGATGGACGAACAGCCGGTGGCGTTGGCCACTGTCATATGGTCGCCGAACAGCTGTGTCATTAACTTAACGTACGGGGTTTCGCCGCAGCCGCCGCAGGCGCCGGAGAATTCGAACAGCGGGCGCACCAGCTGGCTGCCCTGCACCGTGGCGCGGTTCACTTTGGAAGACCCCATGTCCTTAAGCGCCAGGAAGAACTTGAAGTTCTCGCGCTCTGTCTCGCGCAGCGGGAACTGGGGAGCGAGATTTATGGCTTTGCGGCCGGTCTCTTTCCCTTCCTTCTTTTCCTTGGCGGGGCAGTTGTACACGCAGGCGCCGCAGCCGGTGCAGTCTTCCACGGCCACCTGGGTGGTGAACTTCAGGCCTTTAAGCGCGGGGGCGCGTCCATCTGCCGATTTGAAGGTTTTGGGGGCTTTGGACAGTTCCGTGCCGTCGTAAGCCTTGATGCGGATGGCGGCGTGGGGGCAGACTAGCGAGCAGATGCCGCACTGTATGCACAGCGCCTCGTCCCACACGGGGGTCTCGAGCGCTATATTGCGCTTCTCATACTGGGAGGTGGCGGTCGGGAAAGTCCCGTCCACGGGCATGGCGGACACGGGCAGCTGGTCGCCGCGGAAGGCCATCATCTCGCACAGCGTGTCGCGCACGAATGGCGGGAAGCCCTCCACCGCGCAGGCGCGCTTGATCTTGGAGGTCAGGCCCCCCACTTTAACTTCCTGTATGGCGGCCAGGGTCTGGTCCACGGCCGCGTAGTTCTGGTTCACAACGTCGTCGCCTTTCTTGGAGTAGGTCTTCTTGATGGAAGTCTTGATGGCGGCGATGGCTTCGTCCTTCGGCAGTACTCCGGAGATGCCGAAGAAGGCGGTCTGCATGATGACGTTGATGCGCCCGCCCATGCCGGTCTCCTCCGCTATCTTGGAGGCGTTGAGGACATAGACTTTCAGGTGCTTCTTGACGATGTTCTCCTGCACTTCTATCGGCAGGCGGTCCCAGACGTCGGCGGCTTCGAACGGGCTGTTGAGCAGGAAGATGCCGTTGTCCTCGGCCTTGTCCAGCATCTCATACTTCTCGAGGAAGCTGAACTGGTGGCAGCCTATGAAGCGGGCGCGGTTTACTAGATACGGCGCGCGGATGTAATTCTTGCCGAAGCGCACGTGGGACACGGTCATGGAGCCGGCTTTCTTGGAGTCGTACACGAAGTAGCCCTGCGCGTACTGGCCGGTCTCTTCGCTGATGATCTTTATGGTGTTCTTGTTGGCGCCTACGGTGCCGTCGGAGCCCAGCCCGAAGAACAGCGCGCGGAAGATGTCCGAGGGCTCGGTGGTCCAGTTCTCGTCGTATGGTAGGCTGAGGTTCGTAACGTCGTCCTTGATGCCGACGGTGAAGCCGTGTACGGGCTTGGCGGCGTCAAGGTTCTCGAACACGGCCTTGGCCATGGCCGGGGTGAATTCCTTGGAGCCGAGGCCGTAGCGGCCGCCGATTATGGTCGGGAGTCCGGCTATAGTGCCGGCCTTGAAGGCGTTGGCGCAGGTGGTGACCACGTCCTGGAACAGCGGTTCGCCGATGGCGCCCGGCTCCTTGGTGCGGTCGAGCACGGCTATGGACTTCACGCCCTTGGGAAGGGCTTTTATGAAGTCGACTTCGGAATAGGGCCTGTAGAGGCGCACCTTGAGCACGCCTACCTTGGTGCCGTTCTTGTTCATGTGGTTGACCGTGTCCTCTACGACGTCGGCGCCGGAGGCCATTACCACCACCACTTTCTCAGCGTCGGGGGATCCGACATAGTCGAACAGGCCGTACTTGCGCCCGGTCAGTTTCTCGAACTGGCCCATGGCCTCTTTAACCATGGTGGGCACGGCGGCGTAGAATTTATTGCCGGCTTCGCGGCCCTGGAAGAACACGTCCGGGTTCTGGGCGGTGCCACGCAGGACCGGGTGCTCGGGGTTGAGGCCGCGGGCCTTGTGCTCGGCTATCAGCTTCTCGCTGATCATGCTGCGCATCACTTCGGGCGACAGGGTCTCCACCATGTTAAGCTCGTGGGAGGTGCGGAAACCATCGAAGAAGTGAATGAAGGGCACGCGGGTCTTGAGCGCCGCGGACTGGGAGATCAGCGCGAAGTCCATGGCTTCCTGCGGGTTGGCCGAGGCGAGCATCGCCCAGCCGGTCTGGCGGCAGGCCATCACGTCGCCGTGTCCGCCGAATATGGAAAGCGCGTGGGCCGCTACCTCGCGGGCGCTGATGTGGAACACGGTGCTGGTGAGCTCTCCCGCTATCTTGTACATGTTCGGGATCATCAGCAGCAGGCCCTGCGAGCAGGTAAAAGTGGTGGTCAGCGCGCCGGCGGTAAGGGCGCCGTGCACCGCGCCGGAAGCGCCGCCTTCCGACTGCATTTCAATGACGGAGGGAACTGTGCCCCAGATGTTCTTGTCGCCTTTGGAAGACCAGGTGTCGGACAGTTCGCCCATCACGGAGGAAGGGGTTATCGGGTAGATCGCTATGACTTCGTTGGTTTTGTGAGCCACGAAAGCCGCGGCTGTGTTTCCGTCCATCGCCACTCTTTTATTAGCCATTATAATTATCTCCTTATGGATTTAGCTGCAAAAATCGGTTCGGTACTGAAGGACTATTCAGAGTATAGCATTTTTGCCCTGCGCCATATGGGCAGTGTGGGCGGATTTCAGGGTAAAACAGGCGTCTTTAAGGAAGGTTTAGCCGATAACCCACACCCTGTTCGGTCAGGATAAGACCGCTCAGGGACGGGTCTTTTTCCAGTTTGCGGCGCAGCTGGCCTATATAAATGCGGAGATAATGAGACTGTTCAACGGACGCAGGGCCCCATATCTCCTTCAGGAGCTGCTGCTGAGTGATTATCCTGCCGGAGTGGCGGGCCAGGGCTTTCAACAGGTCGAACTCGGTAGGAGTAAGTTTTACCGGGGTGCCGTTTACCGTTACGGTGCGATGAACGAAGTCTATCTTCAGCGGGCCTTGCTCAAAAACCGGAGCGTCCTTAAGGTTGCCGCTGTGGCGCAGGCAAACCCGCGCACGGGCCGAAAGTTCGGTCATGCTGAACGGCTTCGTCATATAGTCATCCGCGCCGGCGTCAAGGAGTGTTTCCTTGTCCTTATCCGAACTCTGCACGGTAAGGACTATTACCGGCGTGGCGGAAACTTCGCGTATCTTTGTCAGGACCTCTAGGCCGCTAATATCGGGGAGTCCCAGGTCTAGTACGATAAGATCGGGATGGTTATCAGCGGCCAGTTTAACGCCTTCTTTCCCGTTCTTCGCTAGGAAGATCTTGTAGCCCTGGCCCTCAAGCCCGACTTCGAGAAAACGTCTTATGGACTTTTCGTCGTCCACTATCAGTATTTTGGCCCCGGTGTTCATTTTTCCTCGTTGATATCCGGCTGCTTTTCCACCGGCAGCGTGACAGTTATCTCCAGCCCGCCTCCGGCGCGGTTCTTTGCCGCTATCCTGCCCCCGTGCGCTTCCACCACGCTTTTGGCTATGCTTAACCCCAGGCCGGTGCCCCCCACCCGGCTGCCGGGAGCCCTGTAGAATTTTTCGAACACCGAGATCAGCTGTTCTTCCGGCAAGCCGGGCCCGTTGTCGGAAACCCGCAGGAAGAATTCATCTCCGGCCACTTCCGCAGATATTTCTATCTCGCTTTTTTCCGGGGTGTAGTTGACGGCGTTGATAAGAAGGTTAGTAAGCGCGGATTCAAAAAGCGAGAAATCCAATTTAAGGAACGGCAGGCCTTCAGGGATCTTTATCGCCAGGGAATGGGCCGACATTTCCCTTTTAAGTTTTACCGCGCAGGCGTTTGCCACCTCCCGCATATCGTTCCACTCCCTCTTGAGGGTGAGCACGCCTGAGCTGAGCCTGGACATGTCCAGGATATTGTTGATCTCACGGTTAAGCCTGACAACCTCCACTCCGAGCTCGCTAAGCAGTTGGGTGCGCAGTTCCGGCTTTCCTCCTATATCCTCCGTCTCGAGAGCCGAGGAAAGGCCCATTATGGCCGTCAGCGGCGTCTTTATCTCATGAGAGATGCTGTTAAGGATAGTCTGATGCAGCCGTTCCGATTCCTTGAATTTCCTGGTTTCTATGGAACTTTCACGGAAACTTTCCCGTTCCAGGTATACCGCCATCTGGGCCGCCACAGCGTTGAGCAGGTTGCTCTCGTCGCGGGAGAGCGTGCGGCCGCGGTCCCGGGGGAGAAAGGCAAGGACACCGGAAACCCCGGAAGGCCCTTTGAGCGGAAGATTCAGTGTGCCGGACATGGCAAGCGTCTCGGTAGACCAGCCCGCGGGCTGGTCGTTCTCGTACGTCCACTTGGCCACGGCCCACTTCTTATGGTCCCAGAACCAGAACTTGAAAGGGGTGGCCATCTGCGCCAGATCCCCCCGCGCGTCGCGGAACAACACGGCGCATTCACCGTCGAGCACCGCGCCGAGTTTTCCGCAGAGGTTCATTACACATTCCTCCCGGCTCAGGGAAAGAGCTATGGCCTCTACGATATCGTACATGGTCTCGTTGCGGTCCTCGCGCTGCCGCAGTAAACGCTCGCGGCTCCGTATCCTGTAGGTGAGCGAGCCCATTATCAGTGCGGTCACAAAATAGACTGCGCACATTATGATATCGGCGGTGTCGTTGATATGGAAAGTATAAAGCGGAGGGATGAAAAAATAATTCCACCCCACGGCACCCAGCAGCGCGGCCAGAAGTACCGGCCCCAAGTCGTAGAAAAGACCGGTCAGCATCACCGCGAGCAGGTACACGAACCCCACGGATTTGTACCCTATATAACCGGTCAGGAGCGCGCCGAGTATCGTCACGCCGGCCATCCCGGCTAGCGTCCGCAGGTACTCATCCGGTTCGAACATGTCTCCCGCCGGGCGCTTGGGGCCCTGGCGGTTATTGCGGCCCCCTTCCACCTCGTGCACGCGCATGACGTAGATGTCTATGTCGGACACGGCCACGAACTTGTCCAGCAGAGTGCCGCCCTGCAGGGTGTTCTTCCACCAGCTTCCGCGTGGGCGGCCAAGTATTATCTGCGTAATATTATGCTGCCTGGCCATGCGTTTAAGGGCGGAAACTATGTCGGGGTCCGCGGTAGTCAGGACCTCCGCCCCGAGTTTTCGCGCGAGTTCCAGGTTTTCCGCTAGGCGTTTTTTGTCGGTTTCTCCGGAGGTTTCTCCCGTATCTACGTTAACCGCAATCCAGTCGGCTTCCTTGCTGAAAGCTGCGCGGCGGGCCGCGCGTATGAGCTGCGCAGAATAGGGGCTGGCGCTGACTGCTACCATCAGCCTCTCCCGTGTGCCCAAAGAGTCAGCTCCGGGCCGCAGGGCCGCCAGGTTCTTCAGCTCGTTGCTTACCATCTCGCCGGTCACCCGCAGCGACAACTCTCGGAGCGCCGTCAGCTTATCCGTCTTGAAGAAGTTCTGTGCGGCTAGGCCTGCCTGTTCTCCCAGGTAAATCCGGCCCTCGTTCAGGCGCTCAATAAGGTCGCCGGGGGTAATGTCCACTAGTTCTATCTGGCTGGCCCGCTCTAGCACGGAATCGGGTACGGTCTCATGGACCGTGATGCCGGTGATCATCTCGACGTCTTCCTTTCTGCTCTCAAGATGCTGGACGTTCAGTGAGGTGTAAACGTCTATGCCGGCGTCCAGGATTTCGAGCACGTCCTGCCAGCGCTTCGCGTGCCTGGACCCGGGAATATTAGTATGCGCCAGCTCATCTACCAGCGCCACTTCTGGGCGCCTTGCAAGGACCGCGTCCAAGTCCAGCTCCTCGAATGTTTTGTCCCGATATTCGATATTTTTAAGCGGCAGGACTTCCAGCCCCGAGATGAGCGCCTGGGTTTCGGCACGGCCATGGGTTTCAACCAGACCCACCGCCACATCCACTCCATCCTTACGCAGCGCCTGAGCGGCTTCCAGCATGGCGTAAGTTTTTCCCACCCCTGCCGACATCCCGAAGAATACGCGCAGCTTCCCCCCCCGCTCCAGCGTACTTTCCTGCTTGACGGCTTTCAGCAACAGGTCGGGGTCCGGCCTGCCCTCGTCTTGGGCGCTCATTTGTTTTGGTCCAGGCTCAGGTTCAATTTTAACACGTTCACGCGGTTCTCCCCAAGGAAGCCAAGGTCCCTTCTCTCCGTCAGGGAAGCTACCAGTGATACTAACTCTTTTTCCCGGCCGGAATCAAAACCCCTGGCAGCGGCCACTCTTTCTACCTGGGCCAGCGCCGCCTCGGGGGTTATATGCGGGTCCAGGCCGCTGGCCGAGGCAAAGACCATCTCGGCCGGGACCGGCCGGCCAGCGGCTCCCGGATTAGCGGCCAGGAACGCCGCGGTATTGTCGGCGGCCTGTTTTTGCAACGCCAGAGAAACGGGCGAGAGATTGCTCCCTCCCGACGGGAGCGGGTTATACCCGATGGCTGAAGGGCGACCCCAGAAATAGCGGGGAGCCCTAAAGGACTGCCCTATAAGTTCCGAACCGACGGTTGCCCCGCCGCTCTCCACAAAACTGCCGGCGGCCTTCCCGGAGTAGAAAACCCGAGCGAAGCCTGTGACGGCCAGCGGATAAGCTATGCCGGTGATAAATGTCAGTACCAGTGTTATTCTTAATGCGGACCAGAAAGTTTTCATAAGTATCTCCCTGCCTTCCCTTTACCTTACAAGTCTTAACGCGGTTATAAGTAAATCTATCAGTTTTATACCTATAAACGGCGCAATTATACCCCCGACGCCGTAGATCAGGATATTGCGCCGCAGCACCGCGCTGGCGCTTTCAGGGCGGTAAGCCACTCCCCTGAGCGCTAGCGGTATCAGCAGCACTATGATGATAGCGTTGAAGATTACGGCGCTGAGTATCGCGCTTTCGGGTGAATGCAGCCCCATAATGTTGAGCGGCGCCAGCGCCCCGCCGTGCTCTTTAGTCATATAGAGCGTGGCGAACAGCGCCGGAATGATAGCGAAATACTTGGCCACGTCGTTGGCTATGCTGAAAGTGGTCAGGGAACCGCGGGTCATCAGCAGCTGCTTGCCTATCTCTACTATCTCGATAAGCTTGGTGGGATTGCTATCCAGGTCCACCATGTTGCCGGCTTCCCTGGCCGCCTGTGTGCCGGTGTTCATGGTCACGCCCACGTCCGCCTGGGCCAGGGCCGGCGCATCGTTGGTGCCGTCCCCGGTCATGGCCACCAGTTGCCCAAGCTCCTGCTCCCGCCTTATGCGGGCCAGCTTGGATTCCGGTGTGGCCTGGGCTATAAAATCATCCACCCCGGCCTCGGCGGCTATGGCGGCGGCGGTTAGCGGGTTGTCGCCGGTTATCATGATGGTCCGAATGCCCATTTTGCGCAGTTCCGCGAAGCGCTCTTTTATGCCGCCTTTTACCATATCTTTAAGGTGGATCAGGCCGATAACCTTGCCGTTCTCGGCCACGGCCAGCGGGGTGCCGCCACTTCTGGATATCTCTTGATGGGCGCCTTCCAGCGCTGCCGGGAATTCCAACCCGGCTTTGCCCGCCTGCTCCCTGATGGCGCCCACCGCGCCTTTCCTTATGGACCGGGCTATCTTCCCATCGGCGCTCTTCATATCAAGGCCACTCATCTGCGTGGCCGCGGAGAAAGGCACGAACGAGGCTTCGGCTGGATGAAGCTCCCGCGCGCGCATCTCGAAGCGTTTTTTCGCAAGCACCACGATCGAGCGTCCTTCGGGGGTCTCGTCGGAAAGAGAGGCCAGTTGGGAAGCTTCCGCAAGCGCTTCCTCAGTCACGCCCGGAGCGGGAAGGAAAGCCGTTGCCATGCGGTTGCCAAGAGTTATGGTGCCGGTCTTGTCCAGCAGCAACACGTCTATGTCCCCGGCGGCTTCCACCGCGCGGCCGCTTTTGGCTATTACGTTGCGTCTTATAAGGCGGTCCATACCCGCTATGCCTATGGCGCTCAGCAGTCCGCCAATGGTGGTGGGGATAAGGCAGACCAGCAGCGACACGAGTACGGGCACCGTGACCAGGTTCCCCAGGTCCTGCCCCGCGGAAGCGCCGGTGTAATCCGCGAAGAGCTTGAGCGTCGAGACAGCGAGAAGGAAGATCAGTGTAAGGCCCGCGAGCACCATTACCAGGGCGATCTCGTTCGGTGTCTTCTGGCGGGAGGCGCCTTCTATCAGGACTATCATCCGGTCGATGAAACTTTTGCCTGGCTCCGCGGTCACGCGTATCACCAGTCTGTCGCTGATCACGCGCGTGCCGCCGGTCACCGCGCTGCGGTCGCCGCCGCTTTCCCTTATCACCGGCGCGGACTCGCCCGTTATAGCGGATTCGTCAACGCTGGCTATGCCTTCAGTTACTTCGCCATCCGCAGGGATAATGTCGCCGGCTTCGCAGACCACCATGTCGCCCTTGGTCACTTCGGAGGACGGCACTTTCCTTTCTGAGCCCTTATCGAGCAGGCGCGCCATTACTTCCACCCGCGAACGCCTGAGGCTTTCGGCCTGGGCCTTGCCCCTGCCTTCGGCCACGGCTTCCGCGAAATTGGCAAAGAGCACCGTGAACCAGAGCCAGAGGCTTATCTGGAACTCGAACAGCGGGAACGGGCCGGAATAGAGCGATTGCACCATGGCCACTGTGGTAAGCACCGCGCCTACGAGCGTGACGAACATCACCGGGTTACGGGCCTGGACGCGGGGGTCAAGCTTTTTAAAAGCTTCCACCGCGCTATCCAGGAGCAGTTTCCTGTCAAAAGTGGGTTTTTTATTGTCTTCCATATTTTTCTCCGTTAAAAAAGGAACATCCCTTTTACCATCAGCATATGTTCAAGGACCGGCCCCAGCACCAGCGCGGGGACGAAAGTCAGCACGCCCACTATTATTATCACGCTGGTAAGCAGCAGCGCGAACATGGAACCGCCCGTGGAGAATGTGCCTGCGGAGGGCGGCGCGGATTTCTTGCCCGCCAGGGAGCCCGCTATGGCCAGCGCCGGCAACAGGCAGACAAAGCGCCCGGCAAGCATAGTGAAGGCGAGGGTTAGGTTATAAAAGGGCGTATTGGCATTCAAGCCCGCGAAAGCGCTGCCGTTATTGGCGGCGGCGGAAGTGTAGGCGTAAAGCATCTCGCTGAAGCCGTGCGGGCCTTTGGCCGAAAGGGAGGAAAGCCCCGCCGGGAGAGAGCAGGCTACCGCCGCGCCGATGAGCATCAGCGCCCCCGGCCCGAGCATCCCTATCATGGCCATTTGTATCTCTCGCTTTTCTATCTTCTTTCCCATGTACTCAGGCGTCCTGCCCACCATGAGTCCGGCTAGGAAGACCGTCATCAACACGAAGAAGAGCATGCCATACATCCCCGAACCGACCCCGCCGAAAATTATCTCGCCCAAGTGCATATTGAACATCGCCATTCCGCCGGCCAGGGGCGAGAGGCTCGAATGCATAGCGTTGACCGAGCCGTTGGAAGCGACCGTGGTGGCCGTGGCCCATATCGCGCTGTTCGTCACGCCAAAACGCGTTTCCTTGCCTTCCATCAGCGACATGCCGTGGAAGAGCCGCGCGGCCGCGTCGTGCTCAGAATAGAGTGCGACGGCCAGCCCGCCCGACCAGATGGCCAGCATTACGGCGTACAGCACCCAGGCGTGTTTTTTATCCTTGATCATTATCCCGTAAGTATAGACCAGCGCGGCCGGGAGCATGAGTATGGCGAGCATCTCCAGGAAATTGGAAAGCGGCGTGGGGTTTTCAAAAGGGTGCGCGCTGTTGGCGTTAAAAAAACCGCCGCCGTTGGTTCCCAGTTGTTTTATGGCTATCTGTGAAGCCGCCGGCCCGAGCGGTATCGCCTGCTTCGCGCCTTCGAGTGTGGTTATCTCACGGTTAGCCGAGAAATTCTGCACTACACCCTGGCTGACAAGAACAAAAGCAAATATCAGCGCCAGCGGCAAAAGCACATAAACGGTGCAGCGGACCAGGTCGGCCCAGAAGTTGCCTATCAGGTCGGTAGATTTTCGGGAGATGCCGCGGGCCAGCGCCAGGAACACCGCTATACCGTAGGCCGCGCTCAGGAAATTCTGCACGGCCAGGGCCAGCATCTGGCTAAAAAAGCTCAAGGTCGTTTCACCGGAATACCCCTGCCAGTTGGTGTTGGTCATAAAACTGACAGCGGTGTTCAAGGCGCTAGTCCATTCCACATTGCCCAGATGATTGGGGTTGAGCGGCAGGTGAGCCTGGAAGACCTGTATAAAGAAAACAACGGCCAGGCCGAGGAGGTTGAAGATTATAACGGCCCAAGCGTATTCCTTCCAGTTCATCTCTTTAGCCGGGTCAACGCCGCCCAGCCTGTAAGTCAGCCTTTCCAGCCAGCCCAGAACAGGCGACAGGAAGGTTCTTTCCCCCTCGAAGACCCGGGCCATAAAAGCCCCGAGCGGCGGAGTGAGGAGCACCAAAAGACCTGCAAACACGGCTACCTGTATAATGTCATACACATTCATAAAATACCTCTTATCAATAAAACCTATAACCCGCGCCTGCAATGTTCCGAATTGATCCTGTTACTTTATCCTTTAAAACTTTTCGGGATGCAATATCGCGTATACAAGATAGATCATCAGTAAAAAGGTAGCCGCACCGGCTATGATAAAGTTCATAATTTTAAACCTCGTTACAATACTTATTTCCTCTTCTAATAGTCTACAACGCTTTTGGATTAATTCAAGTAAATAGACGCGCTATAGGCGTAAAGAAAGCGTAAATTTCAGCGCATTTCTCGGTATCTGTTCTCGAAAAGCCTTCTTAGAAGTTTATATCAAGCTGAACAGTATAAGTGTCGGCACCGGCAACTTTGGCATTATTGTATATGTCGTAGCCGAAGATCACGCTGGTATTGGGGGCGAAAGCCCAGGAAGCGCCGAAGCTGAGCGCGCCCATGGAGGAATCCCCCCCCTGGTAATCCACCGCGGCCCAGAGCTTGTCCGAAATTTCGCTTATTGTCCTGTCCCAGGACAGCAGTAGGCCGGTGTTGGCCTTTTTGCCGTTCTCGTCCAACAGCACTTTGTCGTTGCCGGCATAGTAACCCGCCGAAAGCCTGCCGACTTTCGGGAGGGTCTTTGCGGCCAGGCCGTAAACTATATTCTGGTCGGTGATATTCTTTTTCAATCCGAAATTATAGCCGCCGAGCGCCAGCGCCGGGCTGCCGGAGAACATAGCTCCTTCCGGAGTGGCGGCCTTGGCATGCAGGTACAAGGGGTAGCTGTCGGCGGGGACTCCCGCTTTGATGATGTCAAATCCGGCCTCCCCCTGCACCGTTTTACCGGCAAATACGCCCATGGTAGGGCCGATATCGTAAACCGGGGCTTTCCAGGAGCCGTTGGAATTTTTTTCGGCGGCTACATAATTGTCCACATTAAGATGGAAGGTTTTGTACTGTTGTATGTCCGTTGAAGGTATCCATATCTGGGTGGAAGGAGTGGCCTTAGCCGTCAACGGAACAAGGAACAGGAAACCAGACACCAGCATGTTGATCTTTTTCATTAATTATATCTCCTTAAAATAGGAAGTTTTTCCGGATACAGTAGCATAGCAACGAAGTACAGTATCAATAGAAAAGAAATTATCCCTATAATTTCAAAGCTCCTGGCTTTCAAACCTCGTTGCATGACTTAAGCTCCTACTTATATTCTACACCCCTCACGGATTATTTCAAGTAAAGAGACGCTATGAAGGCGTAAAAAAAGCGTAAAATCACGCCAAAATGGCGCGGCTGTTACAGTTTAATGTTAGATCTTCCCCCTTCCCGGATTTTATCAAACTGCCCGGCCCGGTGAAAGTTTTTGGGGTAGCGGGTTGCTAAGATGCCGCCAGGGCCGGAAAGCGCACGCGATTTGTTCGTAACTTTGGTAACGCATCTCCGTCGTGGACCGCGCTGTTTTTAGTATAATTGTATCTGGCGGCGAACGTTTTGGCCGGCAGTCCGGCGCCGCAGCGCAGGTTCCCCGCATCTACGATGGAGACACCTATGAATAACAAACCAAAGAAACCCTCCCCTTCCATAAAGCAGAACCTTGGGAAGCACCAGGACCCAGTAGGGCGGCGCGGGAATTTCGACGAAGTGGCAATGGGCTTCGGCCCCGAAGAGGCCGTAGCGGAAGCCGCACGCTGCCTGGGCTGCAAGAACAAGCCCTGCGAACTCGCCTGTCCGGTAAGCGTAAAGGTGCCTGAATTCGTGGACCTGGTATATAAGGAAGATACGGGCGCCGCGGCTTCCAAGATCTTCGAGACCAGCCTTTTTCCGGCTATCTGCGGCCGCGTCTGCCCGCAGGAGGCCTACTGCGAGGCCGCCTGTGTCCTTAAGGACAAGTTCGGCCCCGTTTCCATAGGCCGCCTTGAACGTTTTACCGCGGACTACGCCAGGAAGAACGGCCTGATAACTCCCCCTGCCTGCGCGCCGGATACGGGTAAAAAAGTTGCCTGCGTGGGTTCCGGCCCGACGTCCCTGTCCGTGGCCGCGGAGCTGCGCAAGCTCGGGCATGCGGTCACCGTCTTCGAGGCGCTGCATGAGTTCGGCGGCGTGCTTAGCTACGGCATCCCCACTTTCCGCCTTCCGCGCGAAGTGGTGCGCTTCGAGGTAGATATGCTCCGTAAAATGGGCGTGCGCTTCCTGAAGAACGTTATGGTGGGCAAGTCCCTAACGATAGACGAGCTGAAGAAGGATTTTGACGTGGTCTACATCGGCTCCGGCGCGGGCCTGCCTAGCCCGATGAACACGCCAGGCGAGGACCTGGTGGGTGTTTACAGCTCCAACGAATTCCTTACCCGCGTGAACCTGATGGAGGCCTTCAAGTTCCCCGCCACCGATACCCCGTACTATATCGGCAAGAAAGTGGTGGTGGTAGGCGGCGGCAATACCGCCATGGATTCCGCCCGCTGCGCCATGCGCCTCAAGCCCGAGAACGTCACCCTGCTCTACCGCCGCACCCGCGCCGAAATGCCGGCCCGCGGTGAAGAGGTGGAGAACGCGATGGAAGAGGGCATAAAATTCGAGTTTCTGACCGCTCCCGTGGCGCTTGAGGGCGACGAAAAAGGCCGCCTGAAGCGCGTTAAATGCATACGCATGGCGCTCGGGGAACCGGACGCCTCGGGCCGCCGCAAGCCGGTGCCGCAGAAAGGCTCTGAGTTCTACGTAGAGGCGGACAGCCTGGTGGTCGCCATCGGGGCCAGCCCGAACCCGGTGATCCAGCAGACTACCAACGGCCTGAGCGTTAACAAATGGGGCTGCATAGCCGTGGACGAAGCCACCGGGAAGACCTCGCTGGACGGCGTCTACGCCGGCGGCGACGTGGTGCGCGGCGGCGCCACCGTTCTGCTGGCCATGAAGGACGGCAAAGCCGCGGCCATGGCAATGCATGAAAAACTTTCCGGCAAAGGGAACTGACATGAAACACGACATCTACTCCACCGAAGGACTTTATAAAATAATCGAAAAGGCGGACCTCTCTCCCACCATTTCGAAGCACGTCATCTACGCCCCGCTGATAGCCGCCAAGGCCCAGCCTGGGCATTTCGTTATACTGCGCTCCCGCCCGGGCGGGGAGCGCATCCCGGTCACGCTGGTGGACTGGAGCCCGGCTGACGGGACGGTCACGGTCATTATACAGTCCCTCGGCAAGTCCACCACTGAGATTAACGCCTTCAAACAGGGCGATTCTTTCAGCGACGTGGCCGGCCCGCTGGGCACGCCCGTGGAGATAAAGAATTGGGGCACGGTCATGGGAGTGGGCGGCGGCGTGGGGATAGCTGAGCTTTACCCCATCGCCAGGGCTTATAAGAACGCCGGCAACAAGGTTATTTCCGTGCTCGGCGCGCGTTCGAAGGCCCTGCTGATATTGGAAGCGGAGATGGCCTCCATCTCCGATAAGATCATAATAACCACGGACGACGGTTCGGCCGGCAAAAAAGGGCTGGTCACCGACGCCATGAAGGACCTCTACGCCGCCGGCGAGAAGATAGGCGCTATATTCACGATAGGGCCGATAATCATGATGAAGTTCGTGGCCGAGACCTCGCGCCCGCATGCCACCCCCACCTTTGCCAGCCTCAACCCCGTGATGCTAGACGGCACCGGCATGTGCGGCGGCTGCCGGGTAGAGGTGGGCGGAAAATCCCGCTTCGCCTGTGTGGACGGCCCCATGTTCGACGCGCACCAGACCAACTTCGACGCCCTGCTGAAGCGCACCGCCGCTTACCGCGAACAGGAGCGGGAGTCGCTGGAGAAATATGCGAAAGACCATAACTGTAAAATAGGGCTTCACTAAAATTGACAGCGGGAGCACTTAAGTTGCAAAATCTGTTTGCTGTATATAGACCAAAGGGGAGAACTTAATGAAAAAAATACTGTTAACTGCGGTAGTACTGGGAGCTTTCGGCGCCGCGGCGTTCGCGGCGGATTACGGCGCGGCCGGCTGCGGCCTTGGCAGCCTGGCGTTCAAAAAGAACGACATGACCCAGGTGCTGGCGGCCACCACCAACGGCACCTTCGGAAGCCAAACCTTCGGCCTGACTTTCGGCACCTCGAACTGCAACAATGAAGGCCTTGTAAAAATGGGCATGGCCCGCGAGAGCTTCATTGAAGCCAATTACAAGGACCTGTCCCGCGACGTGGCTGCCGGCAAAGGCGAGTTCGTGACCAACCTGGCCCGCCTCTATGGCTACACCACCGAGACCGCCGGGCAGTTTGCCCAGCTGCTGCAGAAGAACCACACCGTCATCTTCGCCGCCAACAGCGCGAAGACCGCCGTCAGCGAGATCAACAAGCTCGTCGGCACTATATAAGAGCGGCTGTAACATGAAATACGAACGGACCGGATGGCTGAAACCTCCGGCCCGTTTTTTATTTTTATTGCTTTTGTTAGCCGCGCCCGCATCCGCCATAACTCCCGACCAGGAACTGCGCCGGCTTTCCCTGAGGCAAACCGCGCGCAAGAGCGCGGCCTGGAACGACGGCTATTGGCTGCGCCTTGTTTACTACAAGAAGAACCTGGTGGGCCGCTGGCGCAGCCCGTCGGTGAACCCCGCTTTTTTTCTCTCCAGATGGGGCAACATAAGCCCCCGGCTGGAGCTTGAAGCGGCCGTAGACGGCCTGTTCTACGAAGGCCCGCCGGACGACAGCCCGGAATGCCGCTTCCCGGAGCGGTACCGCTGGCTGCGCGAAAAACTGGGAATAGACCCGCAGGAATTCCCCCCGCGCGAGTGCCGCAAGTTCGAAGAGTGGAAGGCAGGGATCGACCCGGAATCCGTCAGCCTGCTTTTTGCGGCCGGCTACCTTAACAATCCTTCTACCCTTTACGGCCACACCTTCCTGCGCCTGCGCAAGCGGGGCGCTGCGGGAGCCGACCTGCTGGACTATACACTTAACTACGCAGCCACGGCGGACGCCGAGAACGGTATCTTCTTCGCCCTGAAGGGACTGATAGGCGCGTACCCCGGGCAGTTCTCGACTATCCCCTACTATTTAAAAATACAGGAATACCACAACATAGAGAACCGCGACCTGTGGGAGTTCCCCCTCAGCTTAAAGTCCGAAGAGATCGAGCGCCTGCTCCGCCATTGTTGGGAGCTCGGACGTGCGTCCTTCCCGTACCTGTTCTTCACGCGGAACTGCTCCTGGCAGCTTATCCCGCTGCTGGATATAGTCAAGCCGGAACTGAAACTGGCGCAGCGCTTCAGCTTCTGGGTTATCCCTTCTGATACCGCCATGGCTATAATTGAGGCTTCCCCGGCGGCGCCGCCGCTTTGGCGGCCATCCCTCTGGAAGAACGTGGACTGGAAAAGGTCTCAGCTTTCCGCGGACGAGAGGGCGCGGGTGCTGGAGCTGGCCCGCGGAAACCAGGCCGCGGCCGTCAAGAAGCTTGAGGGCCTGTCGGAAGTCCGCCGCGCCGCCGTGCTTGAGACCGCTGTGGATTACCTTAGCTGGCGTTTCTACGCCAGGCGCATAGGCAAGCTGGAGTTGGACACGCTCACGGACCCGCTGCTGGCCGTCAGGGCGCAACTCGGCCAGCAGGATACCTTCACCGGGGGGCCTAAAAGGCCGGAGTCTATCGAGGCCGGGCATGAAAGCCTGCGCCTGGGGGCCGGGCTGGTTTCTACCGCGCACGGGCCCGCTTATGAGCTGCGGGGGCGCTTCGCGCTGCAGGACCTGCTGGACGACCCTTCCGGCTACCTCCCTGACGCCGCGCTGGAAATGGGCTCCCTGCGCCTGCGCTATGACCAAAAATATAACAGGGTTTATCTAAAGGAAGGGCGGCTGGCCCATGTGCTGAGCCTTAACCCCTGGGACGACTGGGTGCGCCGTCCGTCCTGGGAGATATCCGCAGGGGTGGAGCAGGCGGACGAGGCCGCGAGTCAGAGCGGGAAGGCCGCCGTCTGGGCGATGAACGCCGCCACCGGCCTGGCCGCCGAGGTGAGCCTGCCGGTAAGGCAGGTCTGGTACGTGATGGCGCAGACCGACGGCGATTTCGGCCCGGCGCTGGACCGCAGCTGGCGGCTGGGCGCTGGTTTGAAGGCCGGCGTTCTGGCCGAGTCCGGTCCGGTGCGGGTCCTTGCCGAAGCCCGCTACATAGGTTACGCCTTAGGGGATACCCGGCCGCTTTGGGCGGGTTCCTTAGCGGGTTCGCTGCGCCTGGCGAAGAACAGTTCAGCGCGGATTGAATATTCCTGGCGCGGAAAAGTTAAGGAAGGCGGCCTCTATTTCCACCGGTTCCTTTTTGCGCCTTAGATCTTGCTGTCTGAAGGGATTACCTATGCGGGACGCTATTCGTTGTCTGTTCGCCGTTGTTGCGCTGCTGTTGAGCGGTTGCACCCACCTTTTTTTTCAGCCTTCAAAAACCATTTTCTCTGACCCGTCCGCGGCGGGGATAAAATACGAGGTGATCAAGTTCAGGTCCGGCGACGGGACTGAATTGACCGGCATGTTCTTTCCCCCCGCCGGCGCGCCGCGCGGGACTATTGTCCATTTCCACGGCAACGCGCAGAACATGACGGCGCATTATCCGTACTCGGCCTGGCTGGCCGGTGAGGGATTCAACATTTTTATTTTTGACTACCGCGGCTACGGTGCTTCCGGAGGCCGGGCTACGCTGGACGGGTTGGTGATGGACGGGAAGGCGGCGCTGGAGCAAGCGCTGAAACTGCCGGGAGCTGATGCGGGCAAGGTGATAGTTTTCGGGCAGAGCCTGGGCGGGGTTATAGCCGTGGCTGCGGTGGCCGAGTCGGGTTTTAAGCCGGCCGCGATGGTTCTGGAAGGGACTTTCTATTCCTACAGGCAGATGGCTTCGGCCGTGCTTCGCAGACATTGGCTGACCTGGCCTATCTACTGGCTGCCGTGGATGGCGGTGAGCGGCAGTCATTCGCCGTCGGACTATATAGGGAAGCTGGACTGTCCGAAGCTCTTCATCCATTCGCTGCAGGACGGCATGGTGCCGTTCGCCCAGGGCCGCAAGCTTTTTGACGCTGCCCCGGAACCAAAAGAATTCTGGACCGTCCCCGACGGCCACATAGAAGCCTTCGGCGCCCACCGCCAGACCTACGCACCCAAACTCCTGCAATTCCTTGAAAAAGCATTAAAAGAATAACTTTGGTGTTCGGACCGCAGCAAGGACTTCGTGGTTATACCTTCTTTAAGTACGAACTGCGGGAGCGGGACTGCGGGAGCGGGAGGCTTGATGGGGTGTGCTGGATTTCATAGTATTGATTTATGCTTGAAAACATTCCCCCGCAGTATGTCTGGATCGTGCTCGGTATCGGTATAATGAGCATGGAACTCTTTGTGCCCGGTTTTATCCTTTGTTTCTTCGGTCTGGGCGCCGTGCTAACCGGCCTGCTGCTGATATTCCTTCATATCGGCGTGAACACGCAGCTGGTCCTGTTCGCCGTTCTTTCCGTGGTGTCGCTGGTCTCGTTCAGGCGCTGCGCGCAGGGTTATTTCACCGGGCGCGTCTCCAACAAGACCCCGATGAACGCGCCCATGGAGGCGCATACCGGAGAGTCCGCGATAGTTACCGAGGATATAATCCCCAATTCTCCGCACGGAAAGGTCGAGTTCCACGGTACATCGTGGAACGCGGACTCCGACGTGAAAATAGTGAAGGGCACTAAGGTCACCATAGTGGAGAGGCATGACCTTACGATGAAGGTAAAACTTTAAGTCTTAGCCAAGGAGAATAAAATGGACGCCACGTTCGTAATAGCTGCGGTAGTAATATTTCTGATCATAGTGCTGGCCAACTCGGCCCGGATAGTTCCGCAGAGGACGGTTTACATCATAGAACGGCTGGGGAAGTACTATGCCACCCTGGAAGCCGGTTTCCACATACTTATCCCTTTCGTGGACAAGGTCGCCTACCGGCACAGCATGAAGGAAATGGTCATAGACGTGCCGCCGCAGGTCTGTATCACCAAGGACAATATTTCTGTGGAAGTGGACGGGATACTCTACATACAGATAGTGGACCCGGCTAAGGCTTCCTACGGCGTGACCAGGTATGATTTCGCCACTACCCAGCTGGCGCAGACCACGATGAGGAGCGAGATAGGCAAGTTGGAGCTGGACCGAACTTTCGAGGAGCGGGAAAAGATAAATATGGAGATAGTGGCTGCGGTGGACAAGGCTTCCCTCCCATGGGGCATAAAGGTTACGCGCCACGAGATCAAGAACATCACACCTCCGGAGAGCATAAAGGGCGCGATGGAAAAGCAGATGCGGGCCGAACGCGAGAAGCGCGCCCTTATCGCCGAATCAGAGGGCGACAAGCAGGCGAAGATAAACCGCGCCGACGGCGAGAAGCAACAGACCATAGCGCTTTCCGAGGGTGAGAAGATGAAGCGCATCAACGAGGCGGAAGGCCGCGGCCAGGAAATTGAACGTGTAGCCTTCGCTACCGCCAAAGGTATCCGCGAGATAGCCAACGCCATCAGCGAGAAGGGCGGCGCTGATGCCGTGAATCTCAGGATCGCGGAGCAGTACCTGCAGGAGTTTGGTAAGCTCGCGAAGTTGAACAACACTATGATCATCCCTTCTGACCTGGGCAACGTTGCCGGAATGGTGGGCGCGATAGGCAAGGTGCTCACCACCACCCGAGCGCAGAACGCCGAGCTGGAAGCTGTGGCGGCCGCGCCGGCCAAGTCAGCCGGCCAGCAATACCCCCCGCTCAACCGCCCCTCATCACAGGGTTAAGTCAAACCCGCCGAGGATTAAAAAACCGGGAGACCATCTCCCGGTTTTTATTTTGGAAGTTGCGTTGGGTAATAATCAGCGAGATGCTCAGTCGGCGACGGCCGGGGTGTCCCTGCGCGCACCCGCAGGAACCGTTGCGCGGTCCCCCCGCCTAACTTTGATGGCGGGGCCCCCCTCCCCAAAGGGTGCGCGCAGGGATACCCCGGCCGCCGCCACCGTAAACGCTACGCGCATTAGCCCAACTTCCGCAGTGAAAAATAAAAAGTGCTTATTTTCCCAGCGTTTTATCCTAAAACAGGTCAAAAGTCGCCACTACATTTTGATAACAACTCTGGAATCTTCATTCGTTTAGGCAC
>CAIXBR010000110.1 GCA_903917735.1 uncultured Elusimicrobia bacterium
AAGCCTCCAACGCCACCCGCAATTTAATTCCGGCTTCAATCTTTTTACGCATTTTACTGGCCTCCTTAGTGTATTCTACCTTTTCAAAATACACCTTAAGTCAGCCTAAAAACTGGTCCAGTTTTGCCCGACCATTACAGGCCGCGCCTTTTCAGGGCTCCCCGGTTGTTCCTCCCGCTCCGGCGGCGCCGGCCCACTCCGAGGACGGAAAAATAGCCGCGCTTGAAGCCGCAGTGAATGAACTTAAAGAAGAGTTGGCTGCGCTTAAAGGCGCTGCGCGGCCAGCCGGCTCAGCCCAATCCTTCAGTTCCTCCGCACCACCCGGACCAGCTACCCCCTCTTTGGATGACCTTAAACGGGAAATATCTGCCGCCTCCGAAAGCGTAAAGCGCGCCGTCGAGGCCCCAGCCGGGCTTGCCGTGCGCATGGAGCGTTCCGAGAATCTTATTGCCGAGCTTAAAGTGCTTGTTTCCTCGCAGCAGGCGCAGTTGAATAAATACGCCGAGGCTAAGCTCGTCGCCGACGGGCTCGACGAATATCTGCGGGACCTGGTGGCGCAGTTGAACACTAAGCTGGTAGAAGCGGTGAACACTATGCACCTTTCCCTGTCGGACATGTCCGCCAGGCTTACCGGCAGCGAAGCTATCCATAAAAAAATGTTTTCAGATGCGGAAGACCGGGTGAAGAAAAGCTTAGGTGGCGAGATGGCGGCCATGGACGCCCAACTGAAAAAGCTGCGGGAGGACGTAAGCTGGCTGTCGGATGAGTACAAGATTCTCATGACAGGTAAAATTAACGCGCTGGAGGAGAAATACTCCGCCGCCTTCGAAGCCATTGCCAGGCGCATGGCGCATTGACGCCGCCTTTAAGAAAGTGGAAGCCTGGTAGATAGGGAAAAGGCGGTCACGTGCGGGATCAGCATCGCCGCCATCGGCGATGTAATAAATTCTAGAGAAGACGGGCTGATTGTTGTAAATGATACTGTGGCAGTAAAACCAGGGCAATTTAGCGGTGCCGTGGTGAAGACTATTCTAAATGGCGTTAAAGAGTCCGGTTTAGTGCAACCGCCTATGGGCTACGACGGGGATTAATACTAGTTTTGGGTGGGTAATTAAGCTGTTTCATAAAAGGGTGGGGGCAAATAAGGCGGGCCAGGCCGGGTGCGGCGGCGCCCTAGCGCCAGACGCTACCGGCCTGGCCCCTCCTTATGGTCTTCATTCCTGACCCGCCGGTGGCTACAAATCAATAACAGAAAATACCACCGCGGCGGTCGCAGCAGCGGACGCCGGGGTGGTGTTTTGTAAATACGTGGCCACCGGCATAAATGTTGTTTAACATTATCAGGAACAGGCCCGCGACGCGGGCGGCTTCAGCAGAAGCCGCAGGCGGGCGCGGGCAAGTCTGTAACAAATCAAAATCAACTCTTTGCAGTGGGCGAGGGCAATAATTTCTGCGGTGTACGGCGAAGCCGAAACCGCGACCGCAAGGGAGCGGAAAGGAGGTGATGCCATGATAAACAATGGGATTCCCCGTACCTTGGGAGCAGGAGCGAAGGCGCGTAGTGCCGAGCCC
>CAIXBR010000111.1 GCA_903917735.1 uncultured Elusimicrobia bacterium
CAACGATTAGGCGTTGAACTGCCGAAACGGATGAGAATTCCAGAGTCAATGCCGAAAATGTAGTGCCGACTTTTGCCCTTTTAAAGGGCATAATGCTGAAAAAACAAGCACTTTTTATTTATTACTGCGGAAGTAGGGCTAGAACGGTGATTTGAAGTCTTTAAAGGCCTGGAAAGAAGCGGCCCGGGGCGAGATACCCGGCTTTTTACACGGCCGGGAGGATTTCAAAACAGCCATTTATGCCGGTCGTGTTTTTATGAAGTTAATTTTTTAAGGAAAGCCGAGAAAGTGGCGGCCATATATTTCAGCATCTCCGGGGTCATGCCCGGGTAAACGCCCACCCAGAAGGTGCTGTTCAGTATCCGGTCCGTGTTCGTAAGCTTGCCGACTACGCGGAACCCCTTACCCGACTTGCGCATCCCGTCAAAGCAGGGGTGCTTTATCAGGTTGCCGGCGAACAGCATGCGGGTCTGCACCTTGTTCTTTTCCAGGTGCGCCACTATCTGGTCCCGCGTGAAACCGGCGTTTTCCTTAACGGTCAGAAGGAAGCCGAACCAGCTAGGGTCCGACTTGCTGGCGGGCTCCGGCAGCAGCAGCTTATCCGCGAAAGGGGCCAGCGCCCGGCGCAGATAGGCCCAGTTCTTTTTGCGGACCTCAGCGAAAGCCGGGAGCTTCTTAAGCTGGGCCAGGCCGATGGCAGCCTGCATCTCGGTAGCTTTCAGGTTGTAGCCGAAATGGGAGTAAACGTACTTGTGGTCGTAGCCCAGCGGCAGCTCGCCGTACTGGCGGGTAAAGCGGTTATGGCAGGTATTGTCATGGCCCGGCGGGCACCAGCAGTCCCGGCCCCAGTCCCGGAAGGATTCTATCAGGCGTTTCAGCCGCGTATCGTTAGTATAAACGGCGCCTCCTTCACCCATGGTAATGTGGTGCGACGGGTAGAAGCTGGAGGTGCCAATGTCGCCGAATGTGCCGGTAAATTTTCCGGCATAGTGCGATCCCAGCGCGTCGCAGTTGTCCTCTATCAGCCAAAGGCCGTGCTTAACGCAGAATTCTTTTACAGCACGGATGTTGAACGGGTTGCCCACCGTATGGGCCAGCATTACGGCCTTAGTCTTTTTTGACAGGGCCTTTTTCAGCAGAGCACAGTTTATGTTGTAGGAAGGCAGTTCCACGTCCACGAATACCGCCACCGCGCCATACTGGATTATGGGGGTTACGGTGGTAGGGAAGCCCGCCGCCACGGTGATAACCTCGTCCCCAGGCATTATGCGCCTTTTGCCAAGGCTGGGCGAAGTGAGCGCCATGAAAGCCACAAGGTTGGCCGAGGAACCGGAGTTCACCAGCGACACGTATTTCACGCCCAGGTAGGCGCCCAGTTCCCGTTCGAACGCGGCGCAGTAGCGGCCGGAGGTCAGCCATAAATCCAGCGCGGTATCGGTAAGGTTTATCATTTCCTTATCGTCGTAAACGCGGCCGCCGTAATTAACCAGAGTCTCGCCCGGCCGGAAGGCTGGCTTCTTATGGAACTTCTTGTAAAAAGCCGTAACCTTCCTAAAAATATCGTTTCTGGCTTTAATTTCCTGTCTGGTCATATAGTTGTATATTCCCGTATTTGTCCAAGGCATACCTCATACATGTCCTCTTTGGCGGCGTACGCCCGCGTCCAGGTTATTATCCTGTCTATGGCTTCGCCTATATGCCAGCGAGGCCTCCAGCCGAGTTCGCGCCGGGCTTTGGAGGAATTCAGCTTCAGATAATGCGCTTCGTGCGGATGGCGGCCCTTGTCTATTACATAGCCGGGGGTTTCTGTCCACCGACCGAACATCCGCTTAACTATCCATTCCACGTCTTTGGCGTCGCCGGCTACGGGGCCGAAGTTCCAGGCCCCGCCGTAGCTGGGGCCGGACATATAAAGTTTTTCAGCCAGAAGCAGGTAGCCGCTGAGCGGCTCCAGCACGTGCTGCCAGGGGCGGATGGCGCGGGGGTTGCGTATGCGCACCTTTTCCCCCTTCAACGCCGCGCGTATCATGTCGGGGATAAGCCTGTCGGCGGCCCAGTCTCCCCCGCCTATCACATTGCCGGCGCGGGCTGTTGCCAGCGCCACGCCGTGCTTCTTATACTCCGCGGGATTAAAAAAAGAATTGCGGTAAGCGGAAGTTACCAGCTCGGAGCAGGCTTTACTGGAAGAGTACGGGTCGTAGCCGCCCAGCGGCTCACCCTCTTTATAACCCCGCAGGTGCTCTTTGTTCTCGTAGCATTTGTCGGTGGTAACGTTCACCACGGCCCGGACCGAACCACAGGCATGCACGGCCTCCAGCAGATTCACCGTGCCCATCACGTTGGTTTCGTAGGTTTCGGCGGGTATCCGGTAAGACTCGCGCACCAGCGGCTGGGCGGCCATATGTATCACTATCTCCGGCTTCGCGGCCAGCATCTCTTTCCTGAGTTTAGCCGCGTCGCGCACGTCGGCGATATGTGAGTTAATTCGTTTATCTAATCGGCAGAGCTCGTACAGGCTGGGCTTCGTGGGCGGCTTCAGGGCGTAGCCCGTAACTTCAGCGCCCAGCGCCTCCAGCCAGAGCGAAAGCCACGCGCCCTTAAAACCGGTATGGCCGGTCAGGAAGACCTTTTTATTTTTCCAGGAAGGCTTTATTTCCATAACTTCCAAGGGGCTTTGCCGGACTTCCACAGATTTTCAAGTTCCGTTTTATCGCGCAGGGTATCCATGCATTTCCAGAAACCATCGTGCTGGTAGGCGGTGAGATTGTTCTCGGCGGCTAGCGTTTCCAGGGGCTTGCGCTCCCAGATGGTGGAATCGCCGTCCTTGATATAGTCGAATATCTCGGGCTGAAGCACAAAGAACCCGCCGTTTATCCAGGCGCCGTCGCCCTGGGGCTTTTCTTTGAAAGCCGTAACCTTGGCCTTGTTGCCGATCTCAACCGCGCCGAAACGGCCCAGAAGCTGCACCGCGGTCATGGTGGCAAGCCCGCCCTGCTTCTTATGGAAAGCGGCAAGTTTTTTAATGTCGATATTGGCCACTCCGTCGCCGTAAGTCAGCATGAAAGGATTTTTACCTACGTATTCCTGCACGCGCTTTATGCGGCCGCCGGTCATGGTGCTAAGGCCTGTGTCAACAAGGGTAACCTTCCAGGGCTCGGCCTTCTTGTGGTGCACTTCCATCCTGTTCGTCTTCATGTCTATGGTCACGTCGGCCTGGTGTAGGAAATAGTTGGCGAAGTACTCCTTTATGAGGTAGCCCTTGTACCCCAGGCACAACACGAAGTCGTTAAAGCCGTAATGTGAATAGATCTTCATTATGTGCCAGAGCATGGGCCGCTCGCCTATCTCGGCCATGGGCTTGGGCTTCAGGTCGGTCTCTTCGCTGAGCCGCGTGCCCATACCGCCCGCAAGAATGACTACTTTCATGGTTCTCTCCTTCAAAGGCGCGTTAAACTTTGTCCGCCGAAACATTTACCGCGCGGCCGTTTTTCCAGATCGCCAGCGGGCGGCCGGTCTTTTTATGTTCTTCAACCACCTTCCGCACGGCCACCTTCATGGCTACTTCGGCTTTATCCTGCATAGACAGTCTTTTTTTCATATTTAAATTTTCCCGGTGATGTTGGCGTAGACTTCCGCATTCTCAATGATAACGCTGCCGTTGGCGCCCTTGGCCGCAAGAACGGGGGTGGCGCCGGAATTATCGAACAGCATCCAGCTGTGCGTGAAAGGCTGGTAGACGTTGAAGAAATTATCGATAGACCGGTTGAAGCGGCGGCATACGTCTACCGCCGGCACATTATGCCCGCCGCCGGCCACCCGGTTCTTTATGCGCAGCAGGGAAAGTTCCTGGTCCGGCACCCACAGGAAGAAGATATGCACTTTGTAGCCCCGGGACTCCATCTTGCGGAACAGCCTTAAATGCGTCTTCCCGGACAAGGTAGTCTCAAAACCGAAGTCGGTGCCGTTATTAGAGAACTCGTTGACGCGGCTAAGCACCAACCTGCCCGCTTTTATGGTGGCGGCGCGCGGCACAAAAGGCGACAGCCCCTGGGCTATCAGGTCCGCGTTCACGAAGTTAGGGCACTTGGCGTAGTTAGGCAGGAATTCCCGGGCGAAGGTAGTTTTACCCGAGCCGTTCGGCCCTGCCACCACATAGACGTTGTTTTGTGCCATTACTTGTTCTTCCGCCCGTAGATGTCGGCCAGGCGCACTATGTCGTCCTCCCCTACGTATTCGCCGTTCTGCACTTCTATCATTTCCAGCGGCACACGGCCCGGGTTCTCCAGGCGGTGCTCGGTTGCCTGCGGCACGTAGGTGCTCTCGTTCTCGTGCACCAGCGAAGTAGTGGTGCCCAGTGTCACCCTGGCCGTGCCTTTTACTATTATCCAATGTTCGCTGCGGTGGTAATGCAGCTGGTGGCTAACTTTCTGGCCGGGTTTCAAAACGATATGCTTTATCTTGTAGCGGGGGCCCTCTTCAAGCACCGTGAAGTAGCCCCAAGGCCGGTAGGTGGTTAGATGTTCCACTACTTCTTTGCGCTTGCTCGCCTTCAGCATGTCCACCACTTCCTTAACGCGCTGCGCCTGCCCGCGCTTTACGATAAGCAGAGCGTCGGTGGTGTCTATTACTATCAGGTCTTTTAGGCCTATGGTTGAGATAAGGCGTTTTTCCCCCATCACTATGGTCCGCTTCGTGTCCAGCGCCAGCACATCGCCCACCTTAACGTTGCCGTCCGCATCCGGCGGTATAACCTCGGGCAGGGAATCCCAGGACCCCACGTCGGACCAGAGGATGTCTATGGGCAGCACCGCGGCCTTTTTAGATCTTTCCATAACCGCGTAGTCTATGGAGATGGACGGCATGTTCTTAAAGTCGGCCGTCATCTTAGCCAAGGTCGCCGGCACCCTGCGGCTTATTTCCGGCGCGTAAGCCTTGAATTCAGCCAGCATGGTGGCTATAGTGAAAGAGAACATTCCGGAGTTCCAGTAGTAGTTCCCGTCGGCCAGGTATTTTTCCGCCGTCTTAAGGTTCGGCTTCTCGGCGAACTTTTCGACTTTACAAACCCCGCCGTTGCCTGCGGTTTTGCCGCCTTTTTTTATATAGCCGTAGCCGGTTTCGGGGCGTGAGGGTTTAATGCCGAAGGTGACTATGGCGCCGGCCTTGGCCGCCGTTTCCGCCTGCCTGGCGTACTTCGCAAATTTCTCTACCGGCTCTATGATATGGTCGGACGGGCAGATGAAGATCACTTCGTCCTTGCCGCACTTCAGCTTCTCCAGGCAGTAGCGCATCACCAGCGCTATGGCCGGCGCCGTGTTGCGGCCCACAGGCTCCAGTATTATGTTATCCTCCATGGCCGGCGACACGGAGCGCAGGTCGGCCTGCACGTGAAAGCGGTAATCCGCGTTGGTTATAACGAAAATGTCGTGCAGCGGCACCACAGCGGCCAGACGTTCCACCGTCTGGCACAGCAGGGATTTTCCCCCGTTCAGCTTTATGAACTGCTTGGGCAGACCATAGCGCGAAACCGGCCAGAGCCGCGTACCGGAACCGCCGGCTAAAATTACAGCTTTCATGGTTTCACCTCAAGACGTTTAATTTCCGCTTCCACCATTATGGAGACCAACTCTTCGAATTTTGTCTCCGGGGCCCAGCCCAGCGCCGCTTTCGCCTTCGCGGCGTCTCCCTGCAGTACTTCCACCTCAGCAGGACGATAGAAATCTTTTGACACTTCAATGAACACCCGGCCTGTTTTCGCGTCAACACCCTTTTCTTCCAGGCCATGGCCCTTCCACTCCAGCTTGAAACCCGCGGCCGTGAAAGCGGCTGTTATAAATTCGCGTACACTGTGGGTCTGCCCGGTGGCCAGAATATAGTCGCCGGCCTTGGGCTGCTGCAGCATAAGCCACATGCCTTCCACATATTCTTTGGCGTAGCCCCAGTCGCGCCGGGCGTCAAGATTTCCCACCGCGGTCTTCTCCTGTAGGCCTTTCTTTATGCGGGCCGCCGCCAGTGTTATTTTACGGGTAAGGAATTCCTCCCCCCTTAACGGACTTTCATGGTTGAACAGTATGCCGCAGCTTGCGTGCAGGCCGTAGGCTTCCCGGCAGTTCACGGTAAGCCAGTGGGCGTATAGTTTTGCCACGGCATAGGGACTTTTGGGATGGAACTGGTCCGTTTCTTTGCGCGGAGAGGCGGCGCTGCCGAACAGCTCCGCCGTGGAGGCCTGAAAGAACCGGGCCGAGGGGTGTATTTTACGTATGACTTCAAGCATACGGGCCACGCCCACGGCGTTCACTTCCGCGGTAAGAATAGGCTGATCAAAAGACAGCTGGGAAAAACTCAGCGCCGCGAAGTTGTAAACCTCGTCGGGACGAATCTTCTCGAACATGTCCATTATATTGGTCAGCTCCAGAATGTCGAGGGAGATCTCCTTAACGCGGCCTTCTATCCCCAGTTCGCGCAGGCGCCACAGGCCGGAATCCCCGCTACGGTCGGCGCCGTACACTTCGTAACCCTTTGAAAGCAGCAATTGGCTAAGGTAAGCCCCGTCCTGGCCGCGCACACCGGTGATAAGCGCTTTTTTCATAGGTTCAACAGTTCTTCAGTCCGGCGTAGCCGCCTTTTTTAAGGAGCTGTTCGCTAAGGGCCAGCTTAAGGTCGCTGGCGGCCATTTCCGAGACAAGCTGTTCGAAAGAGATCTCGGTCTTCCAGCCCAGCACTTTCCTGGACTTGGCCGGGTTGCCCAGCAGGGTCTCCACCTCGGCGGGGCGGTAGAAGCGCGCGTCTACGCGCACTATCACGTCGCCTTTCTTAACTTTAACGTCCGCGGCGGCCACGCCTTCCGGAACGGCCACGGTCTTAACCACGCCGGTCTCTTTAAGGCCTTTGCCCTTCCAGCCGATGGTTATGCCGGCTTCCCTGGCGGCCAGCTCTATGAACTTGCGCACGGAATATTGTTTGCCGGTGGCTATTACAAAATCCTCGGCCTTTTTCTGTTGCAATATCAGCCACATCGCGCGCACATAGTCCTTGGCATGGCCCCAGTCGCGCAGGGCGTTCATGTTGCCCATGTACAGGCAGGGCTGGGCGCCCAGCAGTATGCGGCCCATGGCCCGGGTTATCTTGCGGGTTACGAACTCTTCGCCGCGCAGCGGGCTTTCGTGGTTGAACAGTATGCCATTGGAAGCGAAGATGCCGTAGGATTCGCGGTAGTTGACGGTTATCCAGTAGGCGTACATCTTGGCCGCGCCGTAGGGGCTACGCGGGTAGAAAGGGGTTTTTTCGCTCTGGGGTATTTCCTGCACCTTCCCGAACAGCTCCGACGTGGAAGCCTGGTAGATGCGGGTCTTCCTGGCCAGCCCGAGAAGACGTATGGCCTCAAGCAGGCGCATGGTGCCAAGCCCGTCGCAGTCCGCAGTGTATTCGGGCTCTTCAAAGCTCACGGCCACGTGGCTCTGCGCGCCCAGGTTGTAGATCTCGTCGGGCTTAATTTCGGCTATCAGCCGGGTAAGGTTGGTGGAATCGGTAAGGTCCCCGTAATGCAGTTTAAGGCGGGAGGCTTTATGGTCGGCCAGATTACAAAGGTGGTTTATGCGTGAAGTGTTATGCGAGGCCGAGCGGCGGCGTATGCCGTGCACCTCGTACCCTTTATTCAGCAATAGTTCCGCAAGATAAGCGCCGTCCTGCCCCGTAATGCCGGTGATCAAAGCCTTTTTCACATTGCCTCCATATGTGGATACGGAAAAAAACCGTTATCCCCTTATAATATAGATATTATATTAAAAGAGGAAGGCTACTTTGTCAGGATTTTCAGCCCGTCGCTGGCGGCGGCGGTTTTGGGGAACACCTTGCGGGCGTGGCGCAGGGCCATGGCGCGCAGGGCTGGGGTGGTGTATCTTGCGGCGGAAAAGTGGGTGAGGACCAGCCGTTTCGCCCCCGCTTCATTGGCCAGTTTGCCGGCCGTCTCGGGATTAAAATGCGGCCAGCCCGGATTAGTTTCGCCCGGCAGGTGCGCGCATTCGGTTATCAGCAGGTCCGCGCCGCGGGCCAGTTCCAGGGCGTTAGGGCAGTAGCCGGTGTCGGTGCAGTAGGCCAGCACTTTCCCCTCCAGGTCCAGGCGGAAACCCAGCACGGGGTCCGCGTGCTCAAGCGGCAGGGTGGAGATCTTGAACGGCAGGCTTTTCGCTTCGGCCGGCAGTTCCAATATCTTTACCGGATAAGGCAATTGCCGCAGCGGCACGGTGAAGGGGCTGTTTATGAATTTCCCTAGTATGCGCCGGGTCCCCTTATGGCCGCAGATGGTAAGGCCTTTCTTAAAACGGAACTTAACCAGCGTGTGCAGGCCGGCAATGTGGTCCAGGTGGAAATGGCTGAGCAGGATAAAAACGGGCTTCGTGCCGTCGCAGTATTTGTCCAGTTTATAAATGCCATTGCCGGCGTCTAGCACAATATCAAAACGTCTGGTTCTGACCAAAGCGCAAACGGTGCTGCCCGTTGCGCTGTCATACCACCCGTTGGTGCCTAGAAAGACTATTTCCATATTCGGTAAAACTACCTGGTGTAATTTTTAGTGAGCCACTTGCGGTACTCACCGGTCTTTACGTTCTTTACCCATTCCGGGTTGGCCAGGTACCAGTCCACGGTTTTCCCCAGACCGGCGCCAAAGCGCACGTACGGCTGCCAGCCCAGCTCTTTTTTAATCTTGGAGAAGTCTATGGCGTAGCGGCGGTCGTGGCCGGCGCGGTCTTTAACATAGGTTATAAGGTCCGCGTAAGCTTTACCGTTAAGCGCCTTGTTGCGGCGGGCCGGAACGGCGCGCTCAAGGGCGCGGCAGATGCCCTTTACCACGTCGATGTTCTTCATTTCGCAGGCGCCGCCCACATTATAGGTTTCCCCCGCGCGGCCCTTGTTGATTATGCGCCAGATGGCGGCGCAGTGGTCTTCTACGTAAAGCCAGTCCCGCACCTGCAGGCCGTCGCCGTAAACCGGCAGCGGACGGCCTTCCAACGCGTTAAGTATGGCCAGCGGTATCAGCTTTTCCGGGAAATGATAAGGCCCGTAGTTGTTGGAGCAGTTGGAGATGGTGACGGGCAGGCCGTAGGTATGGCCGTAGGCGCGCACCAGGTGGTCGGACGAGGCCTTGGACGCGGAGTAAGGGCTGCGCGGATCGTAAGGCGTGGTCTCCTTGAACTTGCCGGTTTTGCCCAATGAGCCGTAAACCTCGTCGGTGCTTACGTGGTGGAAGCGCACGTCGCGCCGCCCGGCCCAGAACGTGCGGGCGGCCTCCAGCAGGCTGAAGGTGCCGTGGATGTTGGTCTCTATGAAATCCTTCGGCCCGAAAATGGAGCGGTCCACGTGGGACTCGGCGGCGAAATGCGCCACCGTGGTTATGCCGTGCTTTTTCAGCAGGCCCAGCACCGTATCATAGCCGCAGATGTCGCCCTTCACAAAAACGTAGCGGCCTTTATACTTTTTCTGGATGTCGGCCAGGTTCTCAGGGTTGCCGGCGTAGGTGAGTTTGTCCAGGTTGACAATTTTCCCATTAAAGCCGGTCCGCTCAAGAACATAGCGTATAAAATTGGAACCGATGAACCCGGCCCCGCCGGTAACTAGAATTGTTTTCATATTGTTTCCCCGATAATCTTGCTGTCTTACTGTCCATCCGTCCAACTGTCTGACTGTTTTATGAACTCTTTTACGGAATCTTCCCAGGCCGGTATTTTCACTCCGAGCTCGGTAGAAAGCGCGGCGTTGGACATAGCGGAATAGCCTGGCCGCCGGGCGGACAGGCTGAAATCCGCCATTTTCGCCGGGAGTATTTCTTTATCGATACCTAACTCATTCAGCGCCAGTTTGGCCCAGTCATAGCGCGAGCAAACCCCGGTATTGGTTAAATGCCAGGTGCCCATAAGGCCGCGCTTCAGGGCTTCCAGCGTAACCGTCACTATATCTTCGGTATAGGTCGGCACGGATATCTCGTCGGCGGAAATGCGCAGCGGGCCGGGGTTGGCCGCCCAGCCCTTCAGCTTATGCATGAAGTTCTGCTCTCCCCGCCCGTAAACCCAGCTGAGCCGCAGCACAAGGCTGCCGGGAGCCTGCAGCACATGCTCCTCGCCTTTCAGCTTGGAGAAGCCGTAATTGTTCAGAGGGTTCGGCTTGTCTTTTTCCGTATAGGGCTCGCCTTTGGCCCCATCGAAAACATAATCAGTTCCGAAGTGGACCAGGGTGGCTTCCAGCTTGCGCGCGGCCAGGGCCAGGTTGCGCGGCCCCTCGGTATTCACGGCAAAGGCCTTGCCGGGATCAGTCTCGGCCTTGTCCACCAGGTTGTAGGCCGCGCAGTTGATTATAAGACCGGGCTTGTAAGGCATTACGGCGTCCATCACGGCGTTCACGTCGGTAATATCCAGCGTGTCCACGTCGGCCGCGGCGTAGTCCCAGCCGCTGGCCTCGAAATGGCGCACGAAAGCCGCGCCCAGCTGGCCTTTTGAACCGGTTATCAATACTCTCATCAGAATTGAGCGTCCTTCAGGAGCGGCAGCGCTTTATCCTTGGCGGACAGCAGCGGGTTGCGAATGCCCCAATCAACGGCTATCTCCGGGTCGTTCCAGATTATGCCTCCGTCGTCCTTGGGGGAATATTCACAGGTGCACTTGTAAATTATTTCAGCCGTATCGCTGAGCACCAGGAAGCCGTGCGCGAAGCCCGCCGGCAGGTAGAACATCTGCGCGTTGGCGGCGGTGAGCTCGGCGGCCACCCATTTACCGAAGGTGGGAGATCCCCGGCGTATGTCCACGCCCACGTCCAGTATGGCCCCCGCTATGCAGCGCACCAGCTTCCCCTGCGCCGCGGCGCCTTTCTGGTAATGCAGGCCGCGCAGCACTCCCTTGGAGGACTTGGAATGGTTGTCCTGCACAAAGTCGGCGTTTATGCCGGCCTTCAGAAATTCGGCGCGCTTATAGGTCTCCACAAAAAAGCCCCGGTCGTCGGGGAAAACGCGCGGCTTCACCAGCACCGCCCCTTCGATCTTAGTTCTCACAAATTCAAAAGGCATGTTACTCCCCGTCCGCCACTTTCCTCAGGTACGCGCCATAGCTGTTCTTGCTCAGGCCGTCGGCAAGCTTAAGCAGGCGCGCTTTATCTATCCAGCCCAGGCTGTAGGCTATTTCCTCAATGCAGGCTATCTTAAGCCCCTGGCGTTTCTCCACCGTGGCGATAAAATCCCCGGCCTCCTGCAGGCTGTCGAAAGTGCCGGTGTCCAGCCAGGCGTAGCCGCGGCCCAGCAGCTCCACCTTAAGCACGCCGCGCTTCAGGTATTCCTTGTTCACGTCGGTGATCTCAAGCTCGCCGCGGGCGGACGGCTTAATGCTCTTCGCCACTTTGGCCACGTCGTTGGGATAGAAATAAAGACCGGTGACGGCGTAATTGCTTTTGGGCTTGGCGGGCTTCTCTTCTATTGAAAGAGCTTTTCCGGCCGCGTCGAAGTCCACCACGCCGTAGCGCTCAGGGTCGTTCACGTAATAGCCGAACACCGTGGCGTTCTTCTCCTTGGCGGCGGACACCGCCTTCAGGAAAGCCTCCGGCAGGCCGTGGCCGTAGAAAATATTATCGCCCAGAACAAGGGCCACTTCATCCGAGCCTATAAATTCCTCTCCTAAGATAAAAGCCTGGGCTATGCCGTTGGGCGCGGGCTGTTCCTTGTAGGACAGCTTCAGTCCCCAGGCCGAGCCGTCACCGAAGATGTCCTTAAACCGCGGCAGGTCCTTGGGCGTGGAAATTATCAGTATTTCCCGTATGCCGGCCAGCATCAGGGCCGACAGCGGGTAGTAGATCATGGGCTTGTCGTAAACCGGCAGCAGCTGCTTGCACACCACGCTTGTTATAGGATAAAGCCTGGTGCCCGATCCGCCCGCAAGTATTATGCCTTTCATAGTCTCTCCATATCTAGGTTGAGCCTCCTATCGAGGTTGAGCCTCGATAGGTGTTAGCAGGCGCCATTCCGGCGTACCCGCAACCACCTTTAGTTTAAGTTTACCCTGGTTCACAGCTTCGTCTATTTCGGTAAAATAGTTGTGCGTCACTATAAGGCAGACGGGCCCGGGCCCGGCCATGGCGGCAGCCGCTTCTTCGGGCGTAACTACCTGCCCCGCCAGCACACGGTCGCTGTAATAGGGCAGACCCTGGCTGAACCTGAAGCTTTTGTCCTTATACAGCGTCATGCGCGCGTCCTTGGGGATAACTGCGTCCGCAGTATTGTACAGGCTGATCAGCGAGGTACCGGGCCGGTCGGTGGGAATGGGAAACACAATAAGAACGGCCAGCACGGCCGCGAAGGCCGCCAGCGCCCACGCGCGCAGCTGTTCGTGGTCGCGCCCGGCCAGCAGGCGTTCTACGGCCAGGCCGCCGAAAACGGCCAAAGGCACGAAGGCCGCCAGCAGGTAGCGCACATAGAAAACTTTGCTTACTGAAAGCGCGCCAATAACCACGGCTATCCAGCAGAGCAGCAGCAAGATGGCCCGGCGCTCTACAGGCTGGTCCTTGCGCTTATAGGCCGCCCACACGCCGAATATTGAGAACGGGGTCCAGGCAAATACGCCGAACAGTTTGAAGAGCGGAATATAAAAAGGGTTGGTCTGGCCGGGAATGCCCCGGTCCATAATGGGCCCTATGCCCGACTGGGAGTACAGGAAGCCGGCGCCGTTATGAAGATACTGCGGCCAGGCCCAGGCGCCTATAAGCCCGGCGGCCAGTGCCAGCCCGCAGATAAGCCACGGGTTGAGCAGGCGGCGTATCCCTCCCGAAAGCACGAAGTAAGCCCCCGCGATGCCTAACAGGTAAAGCCCCTGCACCGCCTTGAAATAATAGCCGATGGCCAGGCTTAAGCCGGCCAGCAGGTAAAATCCTCTGCGGCCAAGGAAGTCAGCCTTAATTAAAGCCCACACGCCCAGACAAAGCGCCATTGTGGTCGGTATATCCAGCATGGCCCGGCGGGAGGACTTCATAAAGAAGGTGCTGGTGCAAAGCAGCATTACGGCCCAAAAAGCGGCCTTGCGCCCCGCCGTAAGTATGGCTATGCGGTAGGCAAGCAGCAGCGTTATAAAACCGCAGACCGCGCCGGGGAACCTGGCCCAGTAATCGGCCACGCCGAAGAGCTTGAACAATACGGCTTCCAGCCAGAAATAGAGCGGCGGTTTTAAAAAACTCACCTGCAGCCCCTCGTGCATGGTGAACCAGTCGCGCGTCAGCAGTATGGATTTGCCCATTACCGCGTGGGTAATGTCATCCATTTCGGCCAGCGGCAGTTCACTCAGGCGGAAAAGACAGGCCACCAACAGCAGGGCGAACAGCAGCGCATCGCTGCCGGCCAGCGCCGCCCAGGCGGCCGCCAGCTTCCCGCTCCCTGAGCCACGGGGTTCAGCGGCCATCGCCGTCCTTTTCGAAGATCCCGAACGAGGCCAACCCCAACTTGCGCAGCGCATATTGTACCAGCACCCACAGCGTAAGCAGGCCGTAGGTAAGGCTGCGGCTGAAATTAATGGACGAGGCCTCCTCGAAATATTTGGTCTCTACGGGGATATCCCCCATGCGCATGCCGAAGTAGGAGGCCTGCACCAGAAACTGCATGTCGAAAATAAAATCGTCCGAGTTCCCCCGCCAGGGCAGGGTTTTAAGCACCTTCATCGAGTAGGCGCGCATGCCGCTGTGCCATTCGCCCAGGTTCTCGCCGGTAACCACGTTGCACACCAGCGAAAGAAACCGGTTGGAGAGGTACTTGTAAACCGGCATGCCGCCTGACAGCGTCTCCCTGCGGGTGCGTATGCGGTTGCCCAGCACCACGTCGCAGATATTTTTATCTATCAGCCCGGCCAGGTGCTCCACTACCTTGGGATTGTACTGGTAGTCCGGGTGCACCATAACAATTATATCGGCGCCGGCCTCCAGTGCCAGTTTGTAGCAGGTCTTCTGGTTGCCGCCGTAGCCGGTGTTATGCTCGTGGCGCACCACACGCAGGCCCAGGCCCTCGGCCACTTTTACGGTGTCGTCCTTTGAGCAGTCGTCCACCAGTATAGCGTCCTTGCGGTACTGCTCCGGGATGTCGGCTATGGTCTGCGGCAGCGTCTGGGCCGCGTTATAAGCCGGCATCACAATAACAACTTTTGACATATCTATTTCCTTTAAAAGGAGGCAGCCTCCTTTTGGCCCTTTTCAAGCCTCCAAACATCAAAAAGGTGCCAGCCTCCTTTTGGGCCTTTTTGGGGCCTAAAACATCAAAAAGGTGCCTGGCTCCTTTTTAAGTGCCACTTCCAGGCGTCGGCTATTATGGTTTCAAGCTTGAAGCGGACGGGGCGCCAGCCCAGAATGCGCCGCGCTCTAGCGGCCGAGCCCACCAGCGCAGGCGGGTCTCCCGGGCGGCGCGGGGCCATTTTCACCCGGATCTTGCGCCCGGTAACATCCTCCGCGGTCTTTATCACTTCCAGCACGGAGAAGCCCTTGCCGTTGCCCAGGTTAAAGCCGCCGCTGGCGCCGCCCTTACCAAGGTAGCGCAGGGCTCTCAGATGCGCCTGGGCCAGGTCCGCCACGTGTATATAGTCCCGCACGCAGGTGCCGTCGGGCGTGGGGTAATTGCCGCCGAAAACCTTTATCTCTTTGCGCAGCCCGGCGGCGGCGTCCAGAACAAGCGGGATAAGGTGCGTTTCGGGGTTATGCACCTCGCCGGTCTCGCCGTCGGGGTCGGCCCCGGCCGCGTTAAAATAACGCAGGGCCGCGTATTTAAGGCCGTAGGCCGCGCTGTAGTCGGCCAGTATCTCTTCCACCATCTTCTTGGTCCTGCCGTAGGGACTCACCGGGTTGAAGGGCAGGGTCTCGCGCATGGGCAAAGACGCCGGCGCGCCGTAAACCGCGCAGGAGGACGAGAAAATGAACTTATTCACTCCGGCCGCGCGCATGGCGTTAAGCAGGTTGATGGTATTGGCCACATTGTTAACGTAATATTTGGCGGGGTCCGTAACCGATTCGCCCACGTAGGCGAAAGCGCTGAAATGCATTACGGAGTCGAAGCGGTGTTTCTTAAAACAGCGGGCCAGGTCGGCCGCGTTGGCCAGGTCGCCCTTAAAGAATTCCCCCCAGCGCGCCAGCCGCCGGTACCCCGTGGAGAGGTTGTCAAAAACAACGGTCTTAAAACCGCTGTGCGAAAATAATTTATTGGTGTGGGACCCAATATACCCCGCGCCGCCCACAATTAGCACCTTCGGCATAGTCTTAGCGTTCCCGTGAGAGCCTAAAATCTTCAAGCTCTTTTTTTAAAGGCTTCCAGTAGATCAGATCTTTCGCCCTTTCCGCTGCCTCTTCTTTTTTCAGCAGGACCGAAAGCTTTTCAAGGTTATTCTTAACAGCCTGGCGCAACAGCGGCCTTTGCGCCATAACCTTTGCCGCCTGTTCAGGATAATCGGAACAAAGCCGCGCCAGGGTAGCCGGCACCCTGGCCTCCAGAAGCCACCAGCGCACTTTGGATACCGGCCCTGCGGCGTTATTTATAAAAATGTCATTCTCCACAAGGCGGCTCAGCATAAGCCAGTCTTTATCGCGCTGGGTTTTTTTGCTCTGCACCAGGTCTTCAAGGCCGATGATATTTATCGAACCTATGCCGGGAACTTTCACCGGGTTCCTTCGTGACCAGAGTTTTGGGAAAGGCGTGCAGCCTTTAAGTTTAGACATAACGTCTACCCTCAAATCCTTTACCCCGGGCGCCCCGCAGCGGAAATGGCAGGCGTGCCCCTTCAGCAAATGTGAAATAGTAAGTTCCGGAAAATACACGGGCACGGCCTTTAATAGTTTTAGTGCGCTGTTTAAGACCTTAATATTTTCCGGGGAAGCCAAAACGACAAAATCAGAGTCGCGGCTGAATTCCGCGGCCCCGTACACAATACAGGCCTGCCCTCCTATAAGGAGAGATTTAACTTTTTGTTTTCGGAAAGTTGAAAGGACCTTGAGAATCGGGCTGAGAGTCAAGCTTCCCCCCCATAGTTAGGTAAAATTTCCACAATTTTGCTGATTCAGTCATTCGCTTTGCCGGAGAAAGGCGCAGCCATGCGACCTCTTCAGAATTAAGGCCGGGATTATATTTGTTAGCATGGGAACGCATATACTTATTATATAAAACATAGACCCCTCCGCTTAGCGAAACTCCCGAGTTATACGTAGAGTCCGCGGACTCTACGTATAAATTCAAGCCCCCCCTCCAGACGAACTGAACCAAACTGGTATAATTAAATAATGCACTCGAAAAATAAATATCTTGGAGGGCTGCTTCTGGCCACCAGCCTAGCCTGGCCGGCAGTTGGCAGCTGCGCCGGGGCCGTGAATACGTCCATCACCTCGGAAGCTATTTACTCCTCCCAAAACGCTTTTCTGCCCGGCCAGGAAGGCTTAAAACTCAAACAAGGCCTGAACTTGCTGGAATTCGAACGCGCGGAGGTGGCCGTCTCCTCCCGCACAGCCGCCTATCTTGAGCTTAAGCAGACCCTGGCCGACAAACTGGCGCGTGCCGAGATCTTTAAGTTTTACTTCAGCGCACGGTTCGCCGGCTTGTCCGTACTGGCCGGCAAAGACAGCTACAACATAGGCCCGGCCGAAAACGGCCTGCTGCTTTCGAGGAACGCCGCGCCCTTCCCCATGCTGCGCATAACCAACGAAACGCCGCTGAAGCTTTTGGGTGACTGGCATTTTCTGGTACTGAACGGCTGGCTGTACGACAGTAATTCCTCCGCCAAATCTCCCGAGCTGCTGGCCGTGCGGGCGGAATATTCGCCGTGGACCCCGCTCAATTTAGGCCTCACCCGCACGTCCTACTACTCCGGCCCGGGCAGGCCCACCTACAAACTTTGGGAGTATCCCAAACTTCTGATAGGCGCCAACGAGAATATTCCCGGCAACCGCTACGACACCGACGGCTACCTTGGCTACGACATAACCCTGGACCTGCCGGAGAAGCTGCTGCCGAACAATGTAAAAAAAGCCGGGCTTTACTACGAGGACGCCGGCACGGATATCAACGCTTTCTGGCAGAACACCCACAAACGTGAAAAATACAGTTTTCCTTTCGGGATAAAACTTCAGCTGAATTCCTACACCGGCGGCCTGTCCGTAGAAACTGACAGTGATAAATTCCGCCTTGAGTTCCAAATGGTCAATGACCTATTCTATACGCACCACTGGTACCCGGCAGAAAACTACCAGGGACTTTCATTCGGCAGCCCCTACGGGCGCAACCTTAAGCAGTTCTTATTCAGCCAGGTAAGGAAAACCGGCGCGAAGTCCGGCTTTAAATATGAGCTGGGCTATGTAAAGCAGCCCGCTTTTGCCATCCACGAAGCCGCACAGCCAACCAGCCAGAGATACTACGCTTCCCTGGCGCTCTTCAGGGGCTGGGGCAGCACATCCATTTCTCCCTTTGCGCGCCTGGACATCACAAAGAACCGCAACCCCGACATCGCCACTGTCCCTGTCGGCCAATTCAACATCCTCAAAGGCAACAGGGCCGCCGTAATCCTGGGCCTCTCCGCCGCCTTTGGCTTTTAACCCTATCGAGGCTCAACCTCTATAGCTATCCCACACAGAGAAAGGCGGGGCGACAAGCTCTTTGTCACACTAGCTGGCCCGCTGTTCAGCCGACTTCATACCAATCGTAACTCTTCTTCAGCCCGGTCTTCAGGGAGATCTTGGGCTTCCAGCCCAGCGCCTTTATCCGGGAAATATCAATCAGCTTCCTGGGGGAGCCGTCCGGTTTGAAGGAATCGTACTTTATAGCCCGTCGAACCCCACCACCTCACGTATCAACTGCGCCACCTGCCTCAACTTTATATCCTCGCCGGTGCCGATGTTTATGATCTCGCCAATATCCTGGTAGTCGCACTTCTCCATAAGGAACACGCAGG
>CAIXBR010000112.1 GCA_903917735.1 uncultured Elusimicrobia bacterium
CTGGTAGGGTGAAACGCGGGCTCCGAGGCCTCCATGCTTAAAGCCAACTTCCAGCGTAAGTCAAAGTTGCAGGCCTCCGTCGCCTGCCGGTCGGGCATCCGCTCCATGAATTGTAAAATCGTTGTTGCCAGCATGCGCACCTGCTCCGGATAAATCTTAGGGAACAAAATAAGAAGTAAGTAGGGTTTTTTCAGCGGAATCAAATAATAGAACCCGCCCAGCCTGACGACTGACCAGCCTAACCACCGCCCGACACGCCCCGCAAACCGCCGGGCGCGGGGGGATCCGTCAAATTTAAAAAAACCCCTGCTTTTTGGCCGTTCGATGAGCATAGCTCTTGTTACGGCACAGCCATAGGCTAGTTATTATAGCGGTACGGTGCGGTTTTAGTAACTTTCAGGCGAGGCAAAAGGTGGGGTCCCCTAAAAAACAGAGGATAGTAGGTGATAATCGCGCTTAGGTTTACTACAGACCAGGGGACGTCGCACAACAACTCGATAACTGTAAAACCTCTTATAAGTCTTTGGTATTACAGCGGAACAAAAACACCACCGAGTTATAATGCAGCATCCCCAGGTTCCAGGCTGCTTATTTGGATACTTTTGTAATACCTCCGGCGAAAATATAATCGCCTTCCCTTTGGAAGTAGGTTTGTTTCGGAGTCAGCTTCTTGGTCAAACTGTTCATCCATTTGTATTCTATCCACCCGTTCTTTTTTACTTTGGCGGTATCTATGAGTTGCTTTATAAACGGCTTCCCATCCGAATCTTTCAATCCCAGGAGGTTTTTCCCGATTAGTTTTTTATCCGCGCCATGGGCTAAAATTAATCCGTGCATGTCGATCACAAAAACATAGAGGCTTCTGAACGTAAAAAGACTGTTAGGGTCTGAGAATTCGGCAAAAGCCTTAGCCTTCCCGGCCTCCTTGTAAAATTTAACTGCCGCTTTAATGATCTGCGTATCCGCGTTTTTAACAATCATCTCCGCCACATTTGTTTTCGTCATTTTCAGTTTTCTCCTTTTTGGGTTAAAGACAATTCTTACTTTAACCAATACCTAACAATTATATTATATCTATCTGAACAGCTTCGACCACTCTTGGGAGCGGGAAAGAAGTCAACTGGGCTTGCA
Organism: uncultured Elusimicrobia bacterium; assembly: GCA_903917735.1. Lineage (GTDB taxonomy): Bacteria > Elusimicrobiota > Elusimicrobia > Elusimicrobiales > UBA9959 > UBA9959. Next base: position 1,132 of record CAIXBR010000112.1, read on the forward strand.
GGTGCGGTACGCCGGCTTCGTAGTGATGTGCAGGACGGAGCAGCAGGCAAGTAGGCGTTCAGGTGGGTGACGGAACAGATGGCACAGCTAGGCTTGGCCGCCTGATGAGCATAACTCCTGGCAGTCTATTGCGCATAGCGCTTGTTACGGCATGGCCATAGGCCTAATACGGCACTGGCATAGCCTTGACGCTGCATCCGGACAAGACCCGTCTGGTGGACCTAAGCCACGTTTAAGGAGAGCTTCGTCTTTCTAGGGTGCGTACACCGCAAACGGAGGAGCGTTAGGCGTAATCCGCGCGCAAACTTCATGCAGTGGTGGCCGTCTCCGAAGGCGATGAAGAACATCCGTGCGAAAGTCCATGACCTGACCGATGTGAGGGGCAACAGGGCCAAAGATGTAAAAGAAGTGATTGTGGCAGCGAAGAGTCTTTTAAATAGTAACGCCGCCGCGTTTCCCGCGGCGCAAATAAAGTCCGCCGGGTTTTCCCGGCGGGTCCGTGAAACCGTCTCCCTTTTTCTTTTTACAGGAACTTATCTACATTTTCCCGGGTGATCAAATCTATGCCCGTATCTATCTTTAAAGGCAGTTGCAGGCCCTGGGAAGCCTGCCACAGCAGCAATACCGCCATAGAGCCCTGCAGCCTTGGCTTGGTGGAAGCCGAGGAATCCATCACCCCGTCCTTTATCGCTTCCAGTATCGGCCTGATTCCGTCCATGCCCACAAATTTCACTTTGCCGGCCTTGCCGGCTTCCTTTATTGCCGCGGCTATGCCTATAGGGCCGGAGGCGTCGCAGCACAGATACCCGGCCAGGTCGGGCTGCGCGGCCATAACGGCGGCGGCCTGCGCCTGCGCGGTGCGGATGTCGTCGTTATCAATGCCGCCGTCCACAACGGTTATGCCCGGGTATTTTTTCAGCACTGCGAGCTGCGCGTCGTAGCGCTCTTTATGGTTCGGGGCGGTGGGGAAGCCCTTCATCACGGCCACTTTGCCGGACGCTCCGAGAAGTTGTACCAGCCGTTCGGCGGCTATAGCGCCCTGTTCGGTGAAATTATTCCCTACGCTCGGGATCCCCGTTTCCGGCGGCGGCGAGTCGAACACGATCAGCGGGATCCCCAGCTCTTTTATCTCGGCGAGAACATGCATATGGCCGATAAGGTCCAGGGGGTCCACGGCTATGCCGTCCGGCTGTGCTGCAACGGCCTTCTCAAGCAGCCTTATCTGTGCGGCCACTTCAGCGGTCGCCGGTGCACAATATTCTATGGTGATCTTTATGCCCAGCTGTTTCTCCAGGAACTCCGCCTGGGTTTTAGCGCCTTCATGGACTTCGTCGAACCACGGATGTACGACTTTAGGAATAATTACAAAGCGAAAATCGTTCTTCACGGCAGTTCCCCTTGTTAAGCCCAGACTTTCCTACACGGCAACTATAGGAAGTCCTGCCCCGCCTGTCAAGTTATCAGGTGAAGGAAAAGAGGCGGTTCTCCGGTGAAAACAGGCGATAGTCGCGCTTATGCTGCCTACAGACCCATTCTTCGCCAACTACCTCACCTAAATTATTCTAATGGCAGTTCTCCCGCGGCCGCGGGCGTGCTGACGTCAATACCGGTGGAATTTATAACGGCTAAGGACTCCTCTAAAAAATTATCCTCGGCTTCGTCGGGCAGGTAGCCGGAGGCCCGCATTCTTGCCACTATCTGGCTTTTGCGCCGTTCCATGAAGCGCGTGCCGCCTGCTGGATTGTAGCGGCGCGGGCTCGGCAGGGCCGCGGCCAGCGCGGCCCCTTCCTCCGGTGTCAGGTCGGAGGCGCTTTTGCCGAAGTAGGCTTGCGCGGCGGCCTCGGCCCCGTATATACCCTTGCCCCATTCAGCGATATTAAGGTAGATCTCGAAAATACGCCGTTTGCCCAGCTCGCGCTCCAGCCGCCTGGCTATCAATATTTCTTTTATCTTGCGCAGCGGGTTCTTGGAGGGGGAAAGATAGAGGTTGCGCGCCACCTGCTGGGTTATGGTGCTGCCGCCCTTGGCCAGCTTCTTCAGCTTCCAGTCCGTTTCCAGCGCTTGCTTAGTGCTGTCCCAGTCCACGCCGTGATGCCGGTAGAAGCCGTCGTCCTCGGCCACCAGGACGGCGTGTTTGAGGTTCTCGGATATATCCTCCCAGCCGGTCCAGATGATAGTGCGGCCGAGCTTTTTGCCCTGCGCCCTCGCTTGGCTTTCCTTTATGCGCATGAAGGATGTTTCTACGGGGTTAGTTCTCTTTAGTTGGGAAACGTCAGGCAGCTGGAACACGTAGGCCGCGCTGAGCAGGAGAAGGAAGCCGAAGAACCCGGCGAGGATCAAAAGCTCCCTTCCGCCGAAAAGATAAGAACTGCCCTTCGGGGCGCGGAATATGGATTTCATACAGGGAACTTACCAGCCGGAGGAGATCTTGGCCGCGGCTTCCAGGCCTTCCTTCACGCTCTCTTCCATGAAGGAATATTTCCAGGCGCCGTAGCGGCCTATGGACTGGGCCTTTTTCGTCTTCAGCCAGGCGGATATCACGGGCAGGGCCTGGGCCCTATCCCGGTTATATACGACGTAGGCGCAGGGGATCTTGAGCCAGAGCTTTTCCACTATCTGGCCCGCGCTCTTAATGAGCCCGCAGGCCTTCAGGCCGCGCAATACCACGGTTTCGGCGGAGGCCAGGTCTAGGACGTCGCCCGGAGTGGCGATCTCTATGTAGAAGGAAGCACAGCCACGCGGGGTCAGGCTATCAGAGAAATTGCTGGCGACGCCGGCGCGGTAGAACGGGAAACCGGCTTCAGGGAAGTAGCCCCAGTGCATGTCCGTCTTTACCCCTTTTACTCCCAGGTTCAGCACGTACACTGTGTTGTGGCGCAGCTTCGCCGCCGCGCGTTTCACAGCGGCCGGAGAGTCCGAGGTCATGGCTATGAAGTCGTTGAGAGGGGCGGTGTTTATAAGGCGCCTGAAATGCACCGGCCCGAAATGGCGCACTTCGGCCACGCCTTTCTTCAGGTTCACGCTTTCAACTTCCAGGCCCAGGCGCAGGCCGCGGGACTTCATGGCCAGGGAGTTGGCCAGCGCGCCTATGCCGCCGGACTTCGGGTAATTGAAGACCGTATTGTAGCCCATGCCTTCGTTGCGGCCGCCGTAGGCTCCCTTGATCACATCTTCCGGCTTGGGCATCGGCACGAAAGGGGCGCACCATTCCGTAGTGAGCCGTTCAAGCGGGTACTGCCAGAGCTTGGCGTTGTAAGGCAGCATGAAATGGTCAGAGATGCCGTCGCCGAAAACCCGCCTGGTCCAGCGGCTGAAAACCTCCGGCCCCGGGGGCGGGACGGCCCCGGCATTGTAAGCCTTCAGAAAACCGCTGACGCATTCGGCCTTAACTTTGGAGGGCATGCCCGAAAGGTTGGCCTGGAAGGGATAGGGTGTCCAGCTCTTATGCGCGTAGATCCTGGCGTCGCGTTCTATGCGCGCGCAGTTGCCCTTCAGCGCTTCAAGAATAAATTTTGAGGTATCAGGCCAGCGCAGGTGCAGCAGGTGGCCGGAGTAGTCGAAATGGAAGCCGCCTTTTTTTACCGTGGCGGCTAGGCCGCCGGGGCGGTTCTCGCGTTCGGCTATGATATAGTCCTTCTTGCCTTCCAGCGCCCTGGCCGCGGAGAGACCCGCAAGCCCGCCGCCGATTATGAGAACATCCGTCTTAAGCATGGTAAACCTTCAGTATCCTAAGTTCTTACAGTTTCCCAGGAAAAGTTTACAATTGCAAACCGCCTTCACTTTTTCCGCTATTTTCAGCGCTTCCTGGCCGGTTCCGCTTGTTCTTATTGTTGGTTTCCTGGGTGTTGTCCGCCACTGCTATTATCTTTTTTGTTCTTTGCAGACCGGGATAGGGCACGAGCCGGTACACCGGGATTGTGCATGCCCAGGGATTATCCCGCAACGCCAGGGCGCTATTGTCTTTTTATAATTTCAATGCTGGGAAGCGGGAAAATCAGGCTGATACCCTTATTCAGCGTTTCCTTTTCCCTTTCAATAAATTCTTCCTTAAAATGCCACGGCAATACAAGGTAATAATCCGGAGACATCGCCCTTGATTCACTTTCGCTTATGATGGGGATATCAGTTCCGAGCGTATGCGCCCCGTATTTTTCAGGATTGCGTTCGGCGGCATAATCGATGATCCGGTTGTCTATTCCGCACCATTGGAGAATAGTGTTCCCCTTGGTAGAAGCCCCGTAGATATGGATCTTTTTGCCTTCCTTTTTAAGTTTTCTGAGCAGGGTCTGGAGCTCGTCCCGGTGCAGGCCGATCCTGTCCTGGAAATTCTTGTACGGCTTGTCGGTGTCCAGTTCGAGGTCGAACTCTTCCTGGTGTATGCGCTGTATATTATGGGAAAACCGTTCGTTTTTATATTTAAAGTTGTTCGTGTGCGTTGCATAGCAGCGCAGGCTGCCGCCGTTGATGTTGTTGAGCGTTACATTAAATATTTTCATCCCGCTTTGCTTGAGGATGTTCTCTATCACGGCCAGGCTGTAGTATTCCAGATGCTCATGGCAGATCGTGTCGTATGACGTCATCTTGAGCATCGTGGGCATATACGACATTTCAAACATCCAGATCCCTTCAGGGCTGAGAATGCTCCTGATCCCTTTTGCGAACGCGATCGGATCTTCCAGGTCGTAGAACATGGCGATAGAGGTGATAATGTCGAACTTTCCCTGTCCCACGCGTGTCGTCAGTTCATTGGACGGGAAGACGTCCTGGATGACGGTCGCCATGGTCTTGTCTATCTCCTGTGCCAC
>CAIXBR010000113.1 GCA_903917735.1 uncultured Elusimicrobia bacterium
CCGCTCAAGGCTGCTGTAAATTTGCTTTCGCCTGCCGCCGGCGCAACCGGCGTTTCCCAGAGCCCGACGCTCGCCGCGGCGGATCTTGCGCTTGGCGCAAGCGTGCAGTACCATTTCCAGGTGGACACGGCCCAGACGATGGACTCGCAGGGCGGCAATCCGCAGGGCAGTTTTGACCAGACTGTGGCGCAGTTGTTCGCGTCCTCGGGTGCGTTTTCCGGGCAGGATTCAACCGTTACCGTTACGGGCGACGCTTATTCGGCAGTAAGCACGGCTACATTCGCGTTTTACGCGGGCAGCATTAAACTTAACCCTAATACACCATATTATTGGCGCGCGCGGGCCAAGCCTTTTCCGCCCGGCACCGCGTACGGCGCGTGGTCCAGTACGGCAATCTTTACCACGGGGCGTTTTGCCGCGCAAAGCCCTGTAAACCACCTGGCTGTAACCGGCGTGAATCTGTATGGCGCCACCAGTGCTGGTTTGGTCAGCGTGGGCTTTACCGTAGCCGAGAACAATGTAACGACCGGCACGTCATTGGGCGGCGGTGCGTATAACACGGCTGACTGGGTATTCGTTAAGTTTTCAACGCAGGCGGGCGCTGACGGTAGTTGGAACCATGCCACGCTTACGGGCGGGGTTGTGGGAACGGGGGCGACGTTAACGGCGGCTACTGATAGTAAGGGTGTATTCCTTGACCACACGGCAAATTCGGCCTACTGGACAACGGGGGCCACCGTTACCTGGAATTTTGGCGCGGATGGCGTGGACGGGAAAAGCGCTATGGTCAAAGTGTTCGCTATTTCCATGGTGCATGTTCCCTCGGGCAGTTTCGTCTATAATGCGGGCAACGCTGGTGGCAACACATTCAATAATTACGGCAATAACGCGCAGGCGACGGTCACCGGCCCCGGCATAGCGCTGGGCACGGGCCTCAACAATCTGCCACTCAATGCTCCGGTGGGGTGGCCGAACGGCTACAATAGTTTTTACATGGGCCGTTATGAACTAACGCAGGGCCAGTACGCAGATTTTCTGAACACGATCCCATCGGGCAGCGCGGCCACGCGCTATGAGCCTACGGTTGGAAGCGGCCACAACATGACCCAGTCCGGCACATACCCCAATAAATATGCGGCAGTAGACCCGAACGCGGCGAAGAACTACCTGTCGTACGCTGACGCCTGGAGCTATTTTTCATGGTCCGGTCTGCGCCCGCCAACTGAGATGGAATTTGAGAAAGCCGGGCGTGACATAAGCGCCGGCAGCGACGCCCGTACCTACCCGTGGGGCAGTACCCCCGCGCCTGATCTTATCACCTATACCCCACCCAACGAAGGGGGGACCTGCATAAAGAAGTTCATGAATTACAATAATACAGCGGGTTGTACAAAAGTTCTGGATGTGGGCAGGTATATGAGCGGTGATGTGTATAGAACCCCGGCAGAAACGGGGGCCTCGCCGTGGGGAATAGCAGATTTAGCGGGCAATGTCTGGGAGTTCAATATAAACAGTTCGTGGTTGTTTGTGCCGTTGAATGGAGATGGCACGCTTAACCTGCCTGGAAGCTGGCCAGTGCCGGGGGCTGCTACTGCCGGCCTGCGCGGCGGTGGCTGGGGCGGCAGTGCGTCGGGCGAACGTGTTTCTGACCGCCTCTACGCGAGTTGGGCCGACGCGGATCGTTACGGCACCGTCGGCGCACGCGCTGCCAGGACGCCTTAAATTAATCCTTGATCCCTTTACTCGGGTGGGGGGACAGAGGACAGGGGTGAGAAGGGAAGAGGATAGAAGTCAGAGGTAAGAGGTAAGAGGTAAGAAAATGAAAATCAGATTTCCGGTTTCTGACTTTTAAATTTATGACTCAGGAAACTTCAATAATGCAGGTTATCCCGAAGCTGGTGGATTTTATCGAGTGGATAATCCCCGCTTTGGATAAATTTCCGAAGAGCCGTAAATTTTTTCTGGGCGACAGGATAGCAACCGGGCTTCTGGATGTGTTGGATAAACTTATTGAAGCCAATTACAGCCGGGAGAAGCTGCTTCTTTTAAGAAAGGCGAACCTTCAGCTTGAGAAAATAAGGTATCTGCTGAGGATCGCATACAGGATGCGTTGTTTTGATGTGCGCAAGTATGAGTTTTGCTCCAAGGCGCTTGTAGAGATAGGCAGAATGATAGGCGGCTGGATAAAAAGCCTGCAAGCCCCGGCCACCAGCCGCCAGGCATCATAGGCCTTGCGGCGCTGCGCAGGTATCGGGAACAAAGTATGACCGGAATTTGCTGTAAAAAAACCATGGCCCGGATTTCCTTAAGACCGGAATTCAGGTTCTCACGGGAACCTGGAGCGTGTCAAGAGGCGTCCAAAGGGAGGAGCCCCCGTCCGCCTGACGCGGACGAAGAGGGCGTAAGTAAAAAACGCGGCCGTTCTCTGCCGGCAGTTAGTAGTCCCGCCTGTAGTATTGGCGTGATAGAACCCTGTCTGCGGAGAAAAGTAAAAAAGGGGGCCATCCCTCAACATGCCGGCCTGCGCGGCGGTA
>CAIXBR010000114.1 GCA_903917735.1 uncultured Elusimicrobia bacterium
AATTCTCGACACTTATTACTGGCTGTTTTTGTTTACGGATTCCAATCCATAAAATCTTTTATAACGGCCTCGGGGATGCGCGCCGGGCGGCCCGTCCCGTAATTTATCCACACCCACATGGTGCGGCCGCCGCATACTTTTTTACCGTCGGAAACCCTGATGATCTCGTAATGCCTCTCGGAGGAGGCCCGCTCGGCCGTTTCCACCCAGGTGCGCATGCGCACGGTGTCTTCCGGCAACACCGGGAGAAGATAATCTATCTCGTGCCGGCGCACTACCCAGCCTTCGCCCATGGCGATCATTTTCTTCACATCCCAGCCTACGGCCATAGAATGCCTGGTGGCAGCGTCCATGAACCAGTCCAGATAGACCTGGTTGTTCACATGGCCCAGTCCGTCTATCTCAGAGGACGTCACCTTATGTTCGTATTCAAGCGCTTTTGAAATAGCCATATACGGATATCCTATAAAATATACAGGCTTTTCCAAAAAAAGAGCGGGATTGCTGGCCATTTGCCGCGTTCCTTTACAGTGACTACGGAGTAATGTAGAATTTTCCTATGAAGGCAAGGCCGGAAACAAAGAAAGGCGAAAACACCCGCCAGAAGATAGTCCTGTCGGCTATCCGGCTGGCGGCGAAGCACGGCTTTGCCGAGGCCAGCTTCCAGATGATAGCCGACGAGATAGGGTTGAGCCAGTCCGCCGTAATGTACCATTTCCCGGACAAGGACGCCCTGTTCGCGGAGCTGGTAAGGACCATTATACGCCACAACCACGAAGTAGTAAGCGAGCTTATAGATATACAGGACGACGCCGAGCAGAGACTGCTTAAGCATTGCCTCGGCAACGTTACCTGGGCACTGCGTTACCGGCGCCAGGACGCGAAGATCCTCATCCTGCTCTATTATCTTGCGGGCCGCGGCGAAATTTTCTCCGGGCTTTTCACCCAGATGATAGCGTCCGGACGGGAAAGGATACTGGCGCTCCTGCTGGCCGGCAAACGGGAAGGCTTGTTCCGCCTGAAGGGCGAGCCGGCCGCCGTGGCAGAAAGCATCCAGGACAGCCTCTTCGGCGCCATGCTTTACGCGGCCTCCGCCCCGGAAGGGAGCGTCAGCGCCGCGGAACTGGAAGCAAAATGGAAGAATTTCCTATCCGCCCTTACCGGCTGCCCTAAGCACCCCTGACTTTCCGCCCCCTTCAGATATTTTTTTCCGCCCGCCATGGATAGCGCCCATTCGGAATTTTTCCCTTATGGAAAATTCAACGGCCTGTGAAAAAATGACGGTAAAGAAAGGCCAGGGCGGCAAGGACAAAGGCCGCCAGCCTTGCCAGGCTCACAAAATTCGACAACCTGGCTTCTTTACCCGTTTTTATTTCCGGCTCCGCAGGACGCGGCTTTTCCAGCACCGCCCCGCAGGCCGGGTTCGCGCAATAAGCCATCCCTTCGGCTACCTTCCGTCCGCATTTCGGACAGTTCATACGCGCTTACCCGGGAGTATCTCAAGCCAGTAACCGTCAGGGTCCTCGATGAAATATATCCCCATGGCCTCGTTCTCATAACAGATGCAGCCCATAGCCTTGTGCTTCTCGTGCGCGGCGGTGAAATCGTCCACGGTAAAGGCAAGGTGGACCTCGTTGTCGCCCAGGTCGTATTTTTCCGTCCTGACGCGCAGCCAGGTAAGCTCCAGCCTGTGCGGCGTAGTCCCGTCACCGAGGAATGCCAGCGTGAAGCTCCCGTCAGCGGCGTTCTTGCGGCGGACCTCGGCCAAGCCCAGGGCCTCTTTGTAGAACTGCAGGCTCTTCTCAAGGTCCAGCACGTTCAGGTTATTGTGCGAGAAAATAAATTTCATAAGATCATATTACAAAATCCTGCGGCCTGTCCGTTAACAAGAAAGCCTGTAAAAACCGGGCAAAATATTATATTGTTTAATTAGACACGCGGAGGTCTATTATGAAAACACTTTTACTGGCGTCCCTTCTGCTTATACCGGGACTGCTCGCCGCCGAGCCGCAGAGGCCTCCGCGCAACGACTCCCCCGAGGTAGTGGCGCAGCTTAACAAAGACGCCGCCGCGCTGGAGCTGCAGATAAAGGTCTCCCCGAACGCAGACCTTTATATGAAGCTCGGCTTCACTTACGCCAGGCTGCACCAGGCGGACAACGCCCTGAGGGCTTTTGAGACCGCGGTAAGCCTTGACCCCTCGAAAGCTGACGCCTATTATATGCTCGGCCTGATCTATGAAAAGAAAGGCCTGAAGGACCAGGCCCTGACTGCCTGGAAGACCTGTCTGGAAAAGACCGCCGAACCGCAAATGCGCACGACCGCCATACGCCACATCCACCACCTTACGGCCGACAAATGAAAACTACACTCACACTACTTTTAACAGCCCCCCTTGCACTACTTGCGGCCTGCGTTACGCCCAATGTTGCCTATAACCCGCGCGCGGACTTCTCCGCTATAAAGCGCGTGGCGGTCATCTCCTTCGGCGGTCCGCAGGGAGATCTGGCCGCCGACCTGATGACGCAGAGTCTGCTGTCCCATGGCGCCGACGTGGTAGAGCGCCAGCAGCTGGACTCCACCATGAAAGAACAGTCGATGTCGGCTTCCGGCTCCTTCGACCCCGCCACGGCTAAACAGTTGGGAAAGCTGCTTGGCGTGGATGCGCTTTTTATAGGGTCCGTGGCCGAGAGCACGCCCCAGTCCAGCTATCTTGTGAGCGGCGCGCAGAATCCAATAGTTGCCAATGTGACCCAGGTGAGCGGCGGCACGGTTTATTCCCAGGGCTCGGTGCTGGGCATGCCGAACGCGCAAATACTCAGCACCACCGCCAACGTGGCGCTTATTTCCAGGATGGTGGACGTGCAGACCGGGTCCATCCTGTGGTCGGCCTCCATGTCTTACGAGGGTTTCGACATAACTTCCGCCATGTCCGCCATTACCGACGCCTTCATAAGCTCGATGACGCCCATCTGGCCCGGACTTTACAAGGCTAAATAACCGCGTTCAGCACAAAAAAGCCGGGCGGTCAATCCATCAGGCGCTTCTGCCCCTGCAATCCCCTTATAGCCTGCACGTCCTGAGTGAATTCCATGCAGCCCAGGTACTTTCCCTTTTCGCCGCGCAGGGCGCAGAACTCAATGAACATCTTGTGCTTCGGCTCGCCCTTTACCACCTCCAGGTCTATCCAGAAGGCGGCTCTCTCGCGGGTGCCGGCCTTCATCTCGCCTATCAGGCGCTCTACCATGGCCAGGCTTTTTTCCGGGTGGCACTGACGGAAGTTCATGCCCATGGCCGTCATAGGCCGCCTGAAGACGCGGGTTTCGTGCTTGTTCCAGCCTACGACTTCGTCGTTAGCGTCTATCACCGTGAGTTCGGCCGGCATAGCCTCTATCATCGCCTTCACCATCTCCGCGCTCATCCTGTCAAAAAGCATGTTTCCTCCGGGAAATACTCAGGGCGCCTTCCCGGCGCCTTTTAGATTCTAACGCTTCCCCTGGCGGCAGTCAAGATATTACCCTGCGCCTCAGAAAATCTAAAGTAGATTTTTGCTGCGCCGTATCACTGGGATAGGATTCCGTTCGGAGGCAGCACCAAAAAAGCAGGCCGGCCCCAACACACATTTTAATGATCCCCGCTACAAACACCGCGAACTGTCAAAGTTCTCCTATAAAAGGAGCCTGGCTCTTCTTATTCGCTATAGGTCCACGCCGTACACAGACAACCGCAACAAGCGCCGGAAGAACTAGTTGGAATCGCCAACTTTGAAGCCCTGTTCCAAGCTTTAACGGCCTGCCCGCCTGGCGTGGCGCTGCATAGATTATCACAATTATCGTTAGCACCTTCGAAACAACCGCCATTTACCTTGAAAAAATATGGTCCGTCAGTAGTGCCGCTCATTTCAACAAATATTTTATTGGCTTTTAATGAACCGTTTACGTCAAGTTTTACGCTCGGATTTGTCGTCCCGATACCGACATTGCCGCTCGAATTAATGCGTAAATATTCAGTATAAGAAAGGCTGCTTCTGGCTTCCTGGGTCGGCGCGTAAAGAAACACTAAATTACCCGCCGCGGTATTATCGGTCTCATGCTGAATACGCCACGAGGAATTAGAAATAGAACTCGTATGAGTATTAAGATCTATTTTTGCGCCGCCGTTCGAACCGTAGGAGCCTAACCATAAACCCTCGTGGGACCCGTAAGTGCCTCCGCTATAGATCTCGCTGCCTGCGGTAATTTGCAGTTTTGCCACCGGCCCCGCAGTCCCGATACCGACATTGCCGGTATTCAAAATATTGACTGTTGGAGCCCCCCATCCCAGAACCACGGAACTATCGGCCTGGCTTGTAATACCGTTGCCCACCACTATGGCGTTGGTGCTGTTTATGG
>CAIXBR010000115.1 GCA_903917735.1 uncultured Elusimicrobia bacterium
TAAGCCCTTCAAAAGACGCTGGCAATGTACCGTCCCCTAAAGAAATAAATGACGAGCCAAGTTTCATCAAATTCCCTCCGTAAGATTGAAGAGAATTTTATCATTTCAGCAGGGGGGAAGCCTCTTAAGTGACCGGCATTGTCGCTAACCCGGCTCCCCTGCCACCCGTTCCATTTACGATTCATAACGTCCCCAGCAGCCTTTCTTTGCGATATCCGCTTCGCATCTTGGCTACATCCTGACTTATCCGCGGCACACAGTACGGCGGATAATCCCCGGTTTCAAGCGTCCAGTTGGGCTTAATATGTGTGGTCTCCGGCGCTGGGCTCGGCCTGATCCGCGTAGCCAGTTTCCATATCCGGACAAGTTTGCTCTCTACAGTCTTGGAAAGTTCAAATGGATTCAAAGTCTTGCGCAGCTCGTATAGTGACTCTATTTTCTTTCGGTCGCCCAGCCCTGAATCCCTCAGCCTGTCCAAAGGTGTCTGCGCCTCGCCATAAACCCGTTTTATACGGGACCCTATACGGATTTTATTGGACAGCTTCACCGACGGAAGGAATATGTTCGTCAATAGTCGCCACTCGTTGCGATAAAGGTCATTCATTGCCGTGACTGCCTCCTCCGTGTCATAGCGGTCCCAGCCGATAAGTTGCCGCACATGCGTGCCATTCTTCTGTTCTATATGCGCTTGATCATCTTTCTTGTATGGCCGGCTGCGGAATCGCTGGATGCCATGATCCTTGCAATATCGTGCCATAGGATAGTTAATAAACTCATCGCCATTGTCGGTATCCACACCTTTCTGCTCAAAAGGCATTGCTTGTCGCATCACTTCGGCCCCGGCTACAATATTCTCGGCCCTTTTCCCCAAGATGGACACAGATTCTACCCAGCCGGAAAACAGGTCCACCTGGTTGAAACTATAGGCGAAGGTACCGAAGGCATTGGGTCCGGAATGGCTGACCGTATCCGATTCCTGCCAGCCCGGTTCGGGCACGTTCCAGGACTCGGTCTGTATTGGTATCGCCTGTCTAAGCCAGCGCCCCGGTCTCGTCTTGCCGTATACCTTGCGCTTTAGCCGGGTTTTATACGGGCCAAGCCGCCTGTCCATGGTGGCGGCACTCATGGCAAGCAAAAGCCGCTCCTCCACGGGACTTAATGGCCATTGCTGCTTTATATGCGGCAGCCACAAGGGCAACAAGGCTTTCAGCCTTACCGACCATGGCCGCTGTGCGGCTATCCAAACTTCTTCCAGAATTCGTACAAGCCGGTTGGGATACACCGGGTCACAGAGTCGGCGGATCATTTCTGCAGCCGGCGCAGACTTGCGCATAAGCCGGATGGCGTGTTTCCTGTGGCAGGTTAGCGTCTGGCGGACTTGGCCTATCAGCCGGCTCTTTTCCTTCTTACTGTGCGCAGTTCTATATATGGATTGCATTTGTATCACGTATTCCCTCTTTGCGGAAAGGGTCATCTGTATGCCTCCGGAAGGTTGGGAAACAGCCCAAAACCGTTCGGTAACATTTTAGATGAGTTGATAACCCCATGTTGGGTAACATTTTACGTGAGTTGAAGCGCGGACTTAAAACCGCGGCGCTTAAAAAGATATAATTTACGGCATGAGAAACTTTTTATTGCCGCTTTTACTCCCGCTGCTGATCCCCGCTTGCGCGACCGCTGAGAAACCTGCCGCTGAAAGCGCTATCGTTGCCTCGCTTGACCGCAAGGCCGAGCCCTGTGAGGACTTTTATCAGTTCGCCTGCGGCGGCTGGCTGGCGAATAATCCCATACCGCCGGATCAGTCCAACTGGGGCCGCTTTCACGAACTTGCGGAACGCAACCGCGCGTTGCTGCGCGGCATATTGGAAAAATCGGCCGATGAGTCCGCTAACCGCTCAGATATGGACGTCAAGCTGGGGAATTATTACGCGTCCTGCATGGACGAGAAGGCAGTGAACGCGCTCGGCGCCGCCCCGCTGAAACAGGACCTGGCCGACATAAACGGCATGAAGGACAGCCGGGATGTTTCAGCGGAGATAGCCCGGCTTTATTCAAACGGCATCACATCGCTTTTTCGCTTCGGCTCAACCCAGGACGCCAAGGACGCCACCAGCGTTATAGCCGAGCTGGACCAGGGCGGGCTGGGCCTGCCCGACCGGGATTA
>CAIXBR010000116.1 GCA_903917735.1 uncultured Elusimicrobia bacterium
CGCTTGCGTAAGCGCGGCGGTCGAGTGTGGAGCGCGGCCACGGTGTGGCCGACGCGGTGCCCGCCGGGCCCATACCCTTGCCAGTCCTGGGTTTACGCGCATTTCCGCAGCTTTGTGCAATACATGGACACAGCTAAAAAAAGCAGCCGGCTTTACTTCCAGGTGGTGTTCGCCACCGTGGTGTGGGGCGGCGCCTATCCTTTTACCAAGCAACTCGTAGCCGAGCTTTCTCCTACGTCGATAATAGTTTTCCGCGCGCTGGTGGGCTCACTGGGGCTGGTGCTGTTCAGCGGCTCAAAACTCAAGGCCTCGGATTTTCGCTTTCCCTGCCTGTGGAAGCTGCTGGTCATGTCCATTCTCGGAGTTTCGGCGCAGCAGTATATACAGGCTTACGCGCTTAAATACACGGCGTCCTCGCATGCCGGCTGGCTGATGGCTTCCACCCCTATACTTGTGGCCGGGCTTATGGCCGCGGCGGGGGAAAAAATCAGCCCGCTTAAAATCGCGGCTTTCCTGCTGGGCTTTGCCGGTACGCTGCTGGTGGTCTTCTCCAAGTCCGGCGCGGGCGCTTTCGCGTTGCCGTCCACTTGGGGAGACCTCCTTTTCCTAACCAGTTGCCTCGCCTGGGCTTTTTATGTCCTGTGCACCAGGCGTTGGCTGGCCTCCTGGCCGCAGACCAAGGTGACCACACTTACCATGCTGGTGGCGCTGGCGACGGTAATGCCCGGCTGGCTCCTCTCCGGCGGTCCGGCGGAGTTCTCCGCTCTTTCCTCCCGGGCCTGGTTCAGCCTGGGCTATCTTTCCGTGCTGTCCTCGGCGCTGGCGTATCTTTTCTGGAATAATTCTGTGGAGGGGCTGGGCGCGATAAAGTCCTCTTATTTCATCTACCTCGAGCCTTTCGCCACGCTGCTCTCCGCGTATCTCCTTATCAGCGAGAAAGCCGCCGCGCCGGCTTTCGGCGGGGGCATACTGATACTGGCCGGAGTTTATCTTGTGGGACACAGGGAGAAAGGACCTAAACAGTTCAAAGGAGCTTCGGCAAATGCCTGAATACGGAGCGCTTAAAGATAAGTTCGGAGACTATTGCCTCTTCGACGAGCCGGCGGCAAATTTCACCACCTATCAAGCGGGCGGGAAAGCGGAAGCGCTGGTTAAGCCCGGCTCACGGGAAGACCTGGAGTGGCTGTCCGGCTGGTGCCGCGCCGCTTCCGTGCCGTTGCGCGTGCTGGGGCGGGGCTCCAACGTGCTGGTCAGCGACCGGGGCCTGCCGGGCGTGACCGCGCTCACTGAACGACTGTCAAAGATCGAGATCTCCTGCAATACCATAACCGCCCAGGTAGGGGTATCGTGGGACGCCCTGGCGCGCCTGTCGGTGGAACACGGCCTGGCCGGCCTGGAGAAAACCTCCGGCATCCCCGGTTCCGTAGGCGGGGCGCTGCGCATGAACGCCGGCGCTTTCGGCCAGGAAGCGTTCGATCGCCTGGAGAATATAGACGGCTTCTCGGTTTCTGGGAGCCCGGTGCGCCTGGAAAAGAAAAATATGACTTACGGCTACCGCCGGGCGGACGGCCTGGACGGGCTTATCATGGTTTCGGCGGGCTTTGTCTTCGCACCCGGAGACCCGGCCGTACTCCTGCAGGACCGTTCGTTCATACTGGCCGCCCGGGAGGCCAAACAGCCGCTGGATTATCCTTCGGCCGGCAGCGTTTTCAAGCGGCCGCAGGGAGATTTCGCCTCCCGGCTGATCGACGCTGCGGGGCTTAAAGGCCTTAAGGTGGGGGGGGCCGAAGTTTCCTCCAAGCATGCCGGGTTCATAATAAACGTCGGCGGTGCAACCGCGGCCGACATCTACGCGCTTATGCGCGAAGTCCGCGCCAGGGTCAAGGAAAAGTCCGGAGTTGAACTGGAGCTGGAGCAGATACTTCTGGGAGAATTCTGACTTTACAGGGGGAGATAATGAAATTACTTCTGACCATCATGCTGCTGCCGTGCTTTGCCTCGGGAGCGGAGACAGGCCTGGCGAACGCCGACCAGTTCTTCGCTAAAGGGCTGTATCAGGAAGCTTTAACGGCCTATTCCGCCGCCGTGAAGCTGCCGGACACGGATGGGCTGAAAGCCCTGTACCGCTCGGCGGAATGCGAGGGGCTACTTTTCCGCTATGGAGAAGCCGCCCAGCTTCTGGCCGGCATAAAAATGCCGGCGGACCCGCTCTGGCAGGGCAGGTTCCTGCTGCTGCGCGCCGAGACGGGGCGCCAGTTCCTGGCCCAGTACGGCTACTCTCTCCCGTCCGACGAGCAGAAGGGGACTGAGGACGTTACCAAGCTTACGCGCGCGCAGTGGCAGCGGCGCATCACCGCGGACTACGATTCGCTTTGGGACCTGCGCCGGGACCTGCAGAAGTATCCGCTGGAAACCCAGGACTATTTTGTCGACGTGAAGGGCGCGGAGCTGTCCTACACACCCACGCTCTGGGATTTCGCCGCGCTGAGGTGGACCGACTATCTGCTCGGCTTCTCCCTCGCCGAAGGCACGCTCCCCGAGGCCGGGCCTTTCGTCCAGCCTGAGTATAGCGCCGATTACAGCGCGTCGGCCCCGAACGCGCTCAAGGCCGCGGCTATCTACGAGGACGCCGCCGGCGCGGGTTCCGGCCCTGTGGTTTTCGTCAGGGAATATTGGAAGCTGGAGCGCCTGCTGATACCGCTTACGCACGGCGACAAAGTGACCCAGGCCGACCCGAGGAAGCTGCGCGAGCAGGCCTTGGGCACGCTGAAAACCTGGTCCTCCTCCTTCAAGACCGCCACAGCCCGCGCCTGGGCGCTTTACCACGCGGCGGCGTTGAGCCAGGAGAAGCCTGATTACAAGGCCGCGGTTGAGTTCTGTAAAAAAGCCGAAGCGCAGGCTCCGCGCTCAAAGCCCGCTTCCCTTTGCTCCAAGATCCGGGCGGAGATAGAACTGCCGCGCCTCGAACTCTCGGCCTCGTTCGCGCCGCCCCCGGGAGCCAAGACCCTGAAGGTGAACGTGCGCAATCTGCCGGCCGTGGAGTTCAGGGCGTATAAGACCTCGCCGGAAGAACTCACTTCCATCGGCCGCTACGACGAGCAGGGCTGGGGCCGCCTGAAATATCTGCAGGAGGAAGCTGTAAAGCATTTTCTCGTGAAGAAAGCGGACCTGGAGTGGGAAGCGAAGATCAGCTATCCGGCCCCGTACGAGTACAAAGAGCATCAGGTCGTCTCGCCCGCGTTCCCGAAGGGCGTTTACGTAGTAGTAGCCTCCGGCGACACCGGTTTCGAGGACGGCTCGTCGCTGATGAAGGCTGTAATCGTCAATATCACCGATATCTTCCTGCTCGGCACTTCGGGCGTTTCCGGTGACCCGGAGAACTTCGTCTATGATCCCGTCAATCCGGCCAGACAGGCCGCCGGGGACATCTTCCGCTTTTACGCGGTCAACGCCCTGACCGGCGCGCCCCTGGACGGCGCCGGTATAGACGCCTTTTTCAACAGGTCCTACGCCAGCTGGGAAAAGACCTCCCTTAAAACCGGCCCTGACGGCGTAGCAGTTTTCGGCCAGCCGCTCTCCGTCTCTTATCCGTCCGAACAGTATTTCTCCATAGATCCGCTGCTCAGCTATGGCGGCGCTTACGCCTACTGGAACTCCTATACCTCGGCGGGCCTGACCGTGCCGCAGCCGGTGAACATATACGTAGAGACCGACCGGCCCGTCTACAGGCCCGGGCAGGAGGTCAAGTTCAAGGCCACGGCCCTGCTGCGCGAGCCGCGCGGTTTCAGGACCTACGACGGCAAGGCCAAGCTTAAGATCACCGCGCGCGACGCGAACTGGCAGGAAGTTTATTCCAAGGCGCTCCCGGTCACCGGCCTGGGCAGCGCGGCCGGCTCTTTTACGGTGCCGCAGGGTCGCCTGCTCGGCCGCTATTCCGTAACCGCCGAGATGGCCGAGTATAACCGCAATTTCAGCGGCAGCGCCGGATTCGGCGTAGAGGAGTACAAGAGGCCGGAATTCGAGGCGAAGCTGGACGAGGCCAAACGTCCGTACAGGTACGGCGAAAAGGCGGAAGTGGGCGGCACGGTAAAGTATTATTTCGGCTCGCCGGTGCCGGGCGCGGCGGTAAAGTACCGCGTTACACGCTCCCGCTATGTTCCCTGGTACTGCTGGTACTGGAACTGGTTCTATTCTCCGTCTGGCTCTTCCGAAGTGGCGTCGGGAGACCTTAAGACTTCCGACGACGGCCGCTTCTCCTTCGAGTTCACGCCGCAGCCGGAAAGCGCGGCGTACGAGTCCTATCCTTCATCCTACCAGGTGGACGTGGAGGCCCGGGACGCCGGCGGACGCACCATAACCGACGGCCGCTCCTACCGGGCCGGCGCCAAGGCGTACATGTTCGACGTAACTCCAGAGGCCGGGTTTTTTACGCCGGAAAAGCCAGCCGTCCTTAAGGCCAGGCTTATGGACCTCAACGACGTCCCTCAGGACGGTTCCGCCGAGTTCTCCCTGTATCGTCTGGAAAAGGCCCCCGCGGCCGTGCCCGCCGGCTGGGAATGGGGCTCCTTCGGCCGGAACCCCTCGCTGGAACAGGTTTTCAGCCAGGTGCCGGACGGCCTCTTGGCGGACGGCGGGAAGGTGGATTTTTCCAAGGAAGCCCCCGCTAAAATAAGGCTTAAAGCCCTCAGGCCGGGAGTCTACCGGCTGCGCCTCAAGGCGAAGGACCCGTGGGGAGGGGAAAGCGAGAGCCAGCTGGTGCTGGTTTCCGCTTCCGCCGACGCGCGTTCCAACGCAGGACTTAGGCTCCCGCCGGTGGCGCTGTTCGAAAGGACCTCCTACCAGCCCGGAGAGACGGCGCGGGTGCTGATCGGGGCCTCCGCCCTGAAAGGCGTGAAATATGTAGAGATACTCGCCGGCGATTTCGTACTGTCCCGCGAAACGCTGCGGTACGGCGGCCTGTCGCTGTTCAGCCTGAAGGTTGGGCGCGAGCACCGCGGCGGCTTCGGGCTCAGGTGGCTGGGAGCCACGGATTTCAAGGTGTATTCGGCCATGGACGAAGCGGATGTGCCGCAGAAAGACCGGAACCTCTCCCTTTCGCTGGACTATGAGAAGGCGCTGACCCCCGGGCAGAAAGTTTCCTGGCGGCTCAATGCCAGGGACAACTCCGGCCGCCCAGCCTCCGGTGAGGCGATGGTGAAGGTTTTTGACCGTTCTCTGGAATATTACGGCGCGGACGCCGGTTTCTGGGGGGACGGGCTATACCCCAGGCGCCCTTCCGGCAACGAGGGCCGCGGTTCGCTGTTCACGCCTTCTCCTATAACCCTGCCGATAAGGACCGGCGTTATACAGCGCATGTTGGAGGCCTTCCGCGGCGGTACCGCCGAGGAGCGCCTGGCTTCGCTCAGGATAAATTCCTCCAGGGTTTCCGCGCGGCGCGGGCGTGTTTACGAGTCCAAGAGCCTGGCCATGGACGAAGAGGGTGCCGCGCCGCCGATGGCGCTGGCCGCCTCCGCGCCCGGCATGGCGGACAACGCGTTGGCCTCCATCCGCGACACCTCCGCCGGCGGCATGGATGGGATGATGGCCAAGGACAAGGCCGCCGCTCCCGCTCCCGCTTCGGCCCCGGCCCGGGCAGGGAAAGAAGCCGCTCCCGAACCCAAGGTCCGCACGGACTTCTCCGAGACCGCCTACTATAATCCGCAGCTGAAGGTGGTGAAGGGCACCGGGCAGTTCTCGTTCACCATACCGGAGCGCCTTACGTCGTGGAAAGTGACCTCGTACCTGCTTACCCGTAACGCCCGCCGCGGTACCGTAAGCGGAGAGACGGTCACCAAAAAAGATCTTATGGTGCGGCTGGATATCCCGCGCTTCTTCCGCGAGGGTGACGTTTCCCGTCTTACGGCGGTGGTGACCAACGATACCGCCGGCGAGTTCTCCGGAGAGGTTCAGCTTTCGCTGACCAGCGGCGGAGAGGACGCGCTGGCGAGTTTCGGCATAAAAGAGACTACCCGGCCTTTCACGGTGAAAGGCGGCGGCACCGTATCTCTGTACTGGGACATGGCCGCCCCGACCGGCGCCGGTGCTTTTAAAGTGCGCGCGGTGGCTAGGGCCGGCCAGCTTTCGGACGCGCAGGAGAACGACCTGCCGCTGCTGCCGTCGCGGGAACGCCTGATAGCTTCCGGAGTGGCCGCTCTCGACGGGAACGCATCTAAGAAGTTCAGCCTGCCGGAGCTGGAGAGCGCAGACCCTTCCCGCGAGGTGGAATCCCTGCACCTGGAGATACAGCCGCAGCTGATGCTGACGGTGCTGAACAGCCTGCCCTTCCTGGTGCACTATCCTTACGAATGCACGGAGCAGCTGCTGAACCGCTATGTGCCGCTGGCCATAACCAACAGCTTCTACGCCAAGTACCCGGCGCTTCGGGCGTCGGCGGCGAAGATCCCGAAGCGGGATACGCTCACGCCGCCCTGGGAGCGGGACAATCCCGTCAGGCTGATGAGCCTGATGGAAACGCCGTGGGAGGAGCAGTCCAAGGGCCAGAAGTCTTACTGGCCCGTAGTGGATATGCTGGACCCGAAGGTAGTGGCGGGGGAGAAAGAAGACGCCCTTTACAAGCTTAAGGCGTACCAGAACTACGACGGGTCCTTCCCGTGGTTCCCCGGCGGGCATCCCAACCTGTACATGACGCTCTATGTGCTGGAGGGGCTGGCTGAAGCGTCCCGCTACGGCGTGGACGTGCCGCAGGACATGGCTAAAAAAGCGCTTGGCTACGTCCTGGCGGAGATCCCGCGCGAGATGAAGGCCGATGAGGAACACGTTTCTCTGACGCTCTACGCGGCCTATGTGGTTACCTCTTTCCCGGCTTCCTGGCCGGAGAGCAAAACCGCGCTGACCTACGCCAAGGCCTGGTTGGATTACGCCGACAAGAACGCCAACGCCATGACGGCTTTCGGCAAGGCTTACGCGGCTTATGTGTATCTGCGCCTTGGCGAGAAAGCTAAAGCCGAGAGCTACCTGGCCCGCGCTATGGACGGGGCCCGCTCGGACGACATCGCCGGTGTGTACTGGACTCCGGAGAAGATCTCCTGGCTGTGGTACAACGACACGGTGGAGAAGCACGCCTTTATGCTCCGGACGCTGCTGGCCGTGCGCCCCAAGGATCCGAAGATCGCGGGGATGGTGCGCTGGCTGCTGTTCAACCGCAAGGCCAACGAGTGGAAGTCCACCAAGGCCTCCGCGGCGGCTATCTATTCTCTGCTGGACGTGATGAAGACGAAAGGCGCGCTGGACAAGGGCGAGGCTTTCTCGCTGAAGTGGGGGAAGACCTCGGACAGCCTGGACCTGCAGCCTTTCGACTGGGTGGCCAAGCCTCTGCGCTGGTCGAAGTACGGCGCGGAGATAACTAAGGATGACCTTTCTCCGGTGGTGGAAAAGAAGGGCCCGGGACTGGCCTTTGCGGCGTTCACCGGGATCTACACCACTAACAAGCCGGCGGAGGAATCTCCGGCGGGCATGATGAACGTGTCGCGGCAGTATTTCCTGCGGGCGAAGGAGGGGGACAACTATACGCTGAAGCCTCTTTCTTCGGGGGATACGGTGGCTGTGGGGGACCAGATAGAGG
Organism: uncultured Elusimicrobia bacterium; assembly: GCA_903917735.1. Classification (GTDB taxonomy): domain Bacteria; phylum Elusimicrobiota; class Elusimicrobia; order Elusimicrobiales; family UBA9959; genus UBA9959. The sequence continues at coordinate 7,622 of CAIXBR010000116.1, forward strand.
TACACCTTACGCTGACTACGCGCAGCCAGTTCGAGTATGTACACCTCAAGGACCCGAAGGCGGCCGGCTTCGAGGCGGAAGAGCTGAACAGCGGCTGGAAATGGGACCAACTGGGCCGCTACGAGGAACCGCGCGATTCCCTGACCAACTTCTTCGTGGAGTGGCTGCCGCATGGCGAGTACGTGCTGAAGTACAGGCTGCGGCCTACCACGCCGGGCGCGTTCCGGCTGGGCGCGGCGGTGATGCAGTCAATGTACGCCCCTGAATTTGCGGCGCACTCTGCGGGCATGATAATTAATGTGAAGTAATTTCTGGGGCGGAACCGCGAGATGTCCAGTCGGTGTGGCAAGGGCATGGGCCCGTCGGGACCGGCGTCGCGCACACCGTGCGCGCGCCTCATACTCTCGGCCTCCGCGCTTACGCAAGCGTCGGCCTCCGAGAAGTCCCGCCGGACCCATGCCCTTGCCGCCCCTCCGCGGCAAAAACAGCGGCCGCATTTTTTTTATTGGAGGGGATGGCAGAGGTGTCCCCCCGAGCACCCGTTGGGGAAGGGGGGCCCCGCTTCGGGGGGGAACCGCGCTGGGCTATGCCCGTGCCGTATTGAGAGCTATGCTCATCAGGCGGCCAACGGTTCCCTGCAGTCCGGGTGAGCGGGGGGACACCCCTGACATACCCGACTTAGCATCTCGCGGTCTTCAGTACGTAGTAAAAAATTATTAGAACCTGCGGAAGACGAAGGCGTTCCGGGAGCCGAGTGAGAGGAGTTTGAAGAGAAGGAAGAAGACTACGGCGCCGGAGAGCATGAGCGGGATGCCGATGATGGCGCCGATGACGGTAGAGGTGAGGACCGCGCCGGTGAGGAAGAGAGCGATGCCTAAAAGGGCCAGGGCGCCGGCTACCAGCATTTTTGCGCGGAGGAGCAGGCCCTTGAACCAGCCCAGGGGGGCTTCGGCGCGCGGGGTTTCAGCTTCGGGGCGGCAATAGGCGCGCCCGTCATGCATAAGCTCGGCTTCCACGCAGTCCTCGGTTACGGCAAGGCGTCTGTCTTCCATGTATCTATTTTAGCAAAACGCGCAATAAATCCGTCATACCGCGCGTTTATAATATTAAGGCCATTATGGAGAGCAAAATGACAAAAAGTCCCTTTATGGTTTTCCTTCCGGCCCTGCTGGCGGCCATTCTTTTTGCCGCGCCTGCCGCGGCGGGCAGGGCCGAGCCGGCCAACGCGCTGCTGGTGGTCCCGTCCGGGAATACGGCTTACGACAATAAATTCCAGGAATTCATGGACAAGAACGGCGCCAAACTGCTGGAGTTTTACCAGCCTAACGTTTTTATCGGTTACATCCCGCAGTCGCTGGACAAGGACCTGGGGAGCGCTTTTAACGCGCAGGTCTACCGGGGCAAGGTGGACGACTGGAGTTCTTTCGCGCGCTATGGCGACAGGGCCGTCTACGCGGTGAACACCTGGAACAAACGCTTTGTAGAGGATCCGCCCGAGGCCCCGCTGGTGATAAGTTCGATGGTGCAGCGGGCCGGAAAAAAGGGGGATTCCCTTAACCTTGTCTGGAACGAGGTTATGAAGGCGACTTCCTACCGGCTGCAGATAAGTTCGGCGCAGGATTTTTCGGAGCCGAGGCTGGATACTGTCCTGGCTAAGAACAGCTACCGGCTGGTGCCGGCCTTCTGGGCTGACGGCGTTTATTACTGGCGCGTATCCGGCATGCTGAAGCTTAACAACGGCGAACCGCGCGAAGGGGCCTTCTCCCCGGCGTATACTTTCGCGGTGTCCAATGCCGGTAAAAACCGCGGCGCAAAGCTCCCCGCCCCGCCGCTGGCCGCCAAGACTAGGGTAAAGGACCGCCCGCTCTCCTGGGCTTCTCCGGCGGCTTTCAAGTATTACCGTCTGCAGATCTCGGACAGCGCAGATTTCAGCGCGCCGCTCCTTGACGTTTTTACGGATACCTGCGCCTACAGGCTTTCAGGGCTGGGCTTGGCCGTTCTCACTCCTTACTACATGCGCGTTATGGGGTCGGACGGGGCCGCTGTGGGGAACTGGTCCGGAACTTCAGAACTGCTGCTGGACCCGCTTGAGCATGCCCCGGACGCAGAAAAAAAACGCTAAGGTACCCGGCTTCTCTTATGAAACCTGCTTCGAACGCCTTAAAGATCTGCTCCTTAGCCCTGCTCTTTCTTTCCGGAGGCGCCGTCTCCAATGCCGGTACGCCCTCGCGCGTTAACCCGGCCTTCCGGAACTATGTTTCTCCGGTAGTCTCGTCCTCTACCTATAGGGTCTCGGCGGTCAGGGCCGCTGCCGCTACGGCTCCCGCCCGCCATCCTTTGGGCTGGAGACCCTCCCCAGTGGATATGTCTCATATGGCCGGCAGAAATATTTCCGGCCTTATCCGGGCGAAAAGAACAGGCGTCGCTTCCGCGGGCGCAACTGCCGTTTCCGACGCCGCCTACGATCTCAGGACCGACAACAAGCTCACCCCGGTACGCGACCAAGGCTATTACGGCACCTGTTGGAGTTTCGCCGCGTACGGCTCACTGGAGTCCAACCTGCTGCCCGCCGAGTCCCGCTATTTCTCCGCGAACAACATCGCCATGAACAGCGGGTTCGACAGCGCCGATCCCATGAACTCCGGCGGCAATTCTTCAATGGCCGCGGCTTATCTGACCCGCTGGGATGGGCCGGTGAACGAGACCGACGACCCATATCCGTATTCGTATTACGGTGAGACCGACCCCCAGCTTGTAGCGGGTGAGATAAAACGCACCGGGCTGCCGGTGCAGAAGCATTTGCAGGAGATGTTCTGGCTGCCGCCCACCGCCATCCATGACGATCCAAGTTTTATAGCCAATGTTAAGGCCGCAATAACCAATTACGGCGCCGTTTATTCCAGCATTTATTGGGACAATAACGCGTTGACAAGTAACGAACAGTCTTTCTATAACGCAACCTGCGCCTACCCTTATGGACATACCGATAGTAGCGGCAATAATGACGACGGCTGCGCACATAACTCCAGTTCCGGCGGCCATGCCATAGCCTTGGTCGGCTGGGACGATACCTACGCGGCCTCTCATTTTAAGGTCAATAATCCAAACAGCGCCCCCGGAGCCTTTCTGGTCAGGAACAGCTGGGGCAGCGGTTGGGGATCAAGCGGCTACTTCTATATTTCCTATTACGACACTTCCATCGGCAACGAAAGCGCCATTTTCGAAGTGGCCGAAGCCACCACCAACTATAATACCGTCTACCAGTACGACCCGCTGGGTTTTACCTACGAAATGGGCAATGCCGATGTTACCGGCACGGACAGCAACACTGAATGGATGTCAAATATCTTTACCGCTTCAGGTAAGGGCTTTGTAAAGGCCGCAGGCTTCTATACTACCGACACTAACGTTTACTATAGCCTGTATGTCTATACCTTTACCGGCAACCCCGCCACGCCGACCACCGGTTCGCCGGTGTATTCATCTACCAACAACCTGCTGACAATGTCCGGTTACCACACCATAAACTTCGGTACTGATATTCCTGTCTCTGACGGCCAGAAATTCTCGGTGGTGGTAAAGCTAACCAACGCTAATGGGACTTATCCGTATCCCATTGCCGTGGAATATCCTATTTCTGATTACAGTTCCGGTGCTGCGGCTTCGGCGGGCCAGAGCTATTTCAGCCCCGACGGCAGCAACTGGACCGACCTTACCACTTTAACCGACAGCCATTACCACGATAATTATTCCCAAACCAATGTCTGTCTCAAAGCCTACGCTTACGGCGACTCTACGCCGCCTTTGGCCGTCGGCGCTGTAAAGGACGGCACCGGCGACGACATCTCAAAAACCGGCTCCCTGACGCAGCTTTCCGCCAATTGGACGGCTGCCAGCGACCCTGAAACAGGCATCGCCGGCTATTATTACGCCATAAGTACGGTCACGGGCGGTATCCCGTACGTTGCGGATTGGACCAGCAACGGCGCCGCGTTGGCGGTCACCAGGATAGGGTTGTCGCTAGTCAGCGGCACTACCTATTACTTCGGAGTTAAGGCCGTCAACGGGGTGGGACTTTACTCCGCCGTGGCCTGGTCCAACGGGCAGTATGTGGACAACAACGCCCCCGCCGAAGTGCCGTACCTCCACGACGGTCTCGCCGGCGACATTGATTATGTATCTTCGCTCAACACCCTGTCCGCGAACTGGGGCGTTTCCCCTTCGCTCGGGATAACCGAGTACGATTATGCCATAGGTACTGCGCCGGGCGGAACTAATAAGGTGGGCTGGAACCCTGTCGGCCTGAATACCGCCGTTACCGTCAGCCTCGGGCTGACGGAGGGAACCACTTATTACTTCTCGGTACAGGTAAAAAACGCGGCTGGCTTTTATTCTTCGGTGAGCTCTTCCGACGGGCAGCTTGTGGACGTCACCAGCCCGACGGCAAGGATCCTTATCAATTCGGCGGTGCCGGCAAAGCCGGGTGTTTTCAGCGCCAAGCTGATCGTGGCCGAGGCCAATAACCTGCCTTCCGGGCCGCGGCTCTCTTTGAAAACCTCAGGTAACTTTTCGGTGCCGCTGGCCGTCAGCTATCTGACGGCTTCCACCTGGACCGTAACAGGCTATATGGAATCCTATTATTCCAGCGGCACGGCCAGTTTCAGCTTTTCAGGCACGGACCCCGCCGGCAATACCGGCACGGCCCTGACCGGCGGCTCCTTCCCGCTGGACACCTCCGTTTCCGGAGTGTCGGGGGGCAGCGTCTCCAACGACGATGGGATGGCCGTAACGGCGCCGGCCGGCGCTTCTTCGGGCGCGCTTTTCATACACATCTCTACCGTGCCTTCCTCGCTGTATTCGGCGGCGGATTCCGCTTCGCCGGATTCGGTCAAGCTCTATTCCCGCGACCTGGCCCGGCAATTCGCCGCGGTTGATTCCGCCGGCGCTCCCGTCACCACCTTCTCACAGCCGCTGATGATTACGCTCTCTTATCCCGACGCCAATAACGACGGACGCATAGACGGGGACCTGATCCCGGAAAGTCTTGCCTGGATTTATTACCTGGACGAGACCGCCGGCAAATGGACTCCCGTGCCGGGAGTCATCCGTGACGCCTCGGCCAATACCCTTTCCGCGCCGGTGTCGCATTTCTCGGTCTATTCCGTGCGTACCACCCCGGATTCTGCTTCCGGTTTCGCCGCCCTGAAGGCTTATCCCAATCCGTGCGATTTCCGAAGCGCCACGCAGGGCCTCAGTATTTCGGGCATCCCGGCCGACCCTTCGCCGCGGGTATATATTTACAACGAGGCAGGCGAGCTGGTGCGCGTCCTTTCCTTCGGAGATGGGATAGACACAAGCGGCGCCTCTCCGATCGCTAAATGGAACGGCAAGACGAAGAGCGGTTCCAGGGCGGCCAGCGGGCTTTACATCTACCTGGTGAAAACGGTTAATTCCGGCACCGGGAGCGGGAAGTTCTTTATAGTCTGGTGATATGAAAAGATTAACGGCGCTTTTGCTCCTTCTGATTGCCGCGCCGCCCTTAAGGGCGGAGACGGGAACCACGGCGCTGTCTTTCCTGAAGATGGATTTCGGCGCGCGGTCCGCGGCCATGGGTGGCGCTTACTGCGCGTCCGGCGACGACGCGCTGGCGGTTTTTTACAATCCAGCGGGGACGGCGCTTGTTTCCAGGAAAGAGATCCTGCTGGGGCATAACGAATGGCTGGAGGGGATAAGGAACGAGAGCGTGGCCTATGTGCAGCCGCTGGAGGACAGCAGCATCTCCATTTTCGGCGGGGTTAACGCGCTTTTAAGCGGCAGTATGGACAAATACGACACGACCGGGAAAGCGGACGGCTCTTTCAGCTCAATGGAAGGCGCGGGGTCGCTGGGGCTGGCTGCCGGGCTCGGGAATGGTTATTACGGCGGGATAGCGGCTAAAGCCCTTTCCCAGTCCGCGGACGGGGCCAGCGCCATGGCCTGGGCCGGGGACGCCGGGCTGCTGAAAGTTTCCGGCCGCCTGCGTTTCGGCCTTTCGGCCTCCAATTTCGGGAGCAGCATGAAGCTGGGGACTACGGCTTTCAGCCTTCCTCTTATGCTCAGGGGCGGCGTTTCAGCCGCCATAGCCAACCGGATACGCGTTTCAGCCGACGCGGTAAAAGCCGGGGAAACCGGCGTTATAGGCGCTTTCGGCGCCGAAGCGGAACTGCCCTCCAATCCGCACGAGGCTTTTTATCTCAGGGGCGGCTACCGGACGGGGCGCAGCGCCAACGCCGGACCTGGTTTTTCAGCCGGGCTTGGGCTTCGCAGCGGGGACCTGCGCGTGGATTACGCCTTTGTCCCGTACGGTGACCTCGGCAACGCCCACAGGCTGACCATAGCGTTCAGCTTCGGAGGTAGGCGCCCTGCCCCCGAGGAAAAGCTTCCTTATAAAATGGTACAGCACCGGCCTGGAGCCGCACAGACCGCGCCCGCGGCGCAGCAGAAAAAGAAGAAAAAGCAGGCGGAGAAAAAAGACGAGAAGGCAAGCAGGCCGGCCTATTTTACGTGGTGACCCGGAGAGGATGTTCCTTGAAGCAGGTCCCGCCAGAGGGCTGCGGTAGTTGACAGCTCGAAGTCTTGCGCGCGCGCCAGTCCGGCGCGCGAATATTTTTCCAGCAGGGCCGTGTCGGCCAGCATCTCGGAGATCTTTTCAGCCCAGACCCTTTCGGCCCGCTCAAGAGGGGCGCCCGAAGTGAGCCGCGCGCCGGAAAGCGCCGGCAGCAGCACGCCGTAAGGCGCGGGTTCGGCTTTTACAATGCCTTGCGCCGCAGTGCCGGGGGACAGTATTTCCCTGGGCCCGGCCGTGCAGTCGGAGCTAAGGACCGGCGCGCCGCAGGCCAGCGCCTCCACCAGCGCGTTCGGGAAACCTTCCCAAAGGGAGGTCAGCGCGAAAAGACGGGCTTTGGAAATATATTTATATGGGTTCTCCATGAAGCCGGCGAAATACACGTCGGCATCCGGAGGCGGGGTTCCAGGGCCGGAATAAACCGTCAGGCCCAGCCCCCGGGCGAACTTCAGCAGATATTCCAGCAGTTCGCCCTCACCCAGTAGTACCAGGGCGGGTTTAATGCCGGGGGCTTTCACCTGGCTGAAGATCCGCAACATGTGCCAGTGGCCTTTGGCGGCTGTCAGTCTGCCGCTGGCGCAGATGACCGGCCTTTCGAACACGCGCGCCCAGGCCGGGGCCAGGCCTTCCCCGGCGGCCGCGGCGATGGCGGCGGTATCGCAGCCGTTATTTATAACCGTTATCTTTTCGGGAGGCACCGAGAAATTCGCGGCCAGATCGGCCTTCACTCCCGCTGAGTTGGCCACTATTACGGCCGCCTCCGGATACAGGCGCCTGATGAGCGGACGCATAAGCGCTCCGCGCAGGCCTGAAAATTCTCCGGAGGGGCGGGTGCGCTCGCAGACTACCGCCCTGTGCCCCGAGCGCCGGGCCGCCAGTATGTTCACAAGGTTAGCCCGCTCCATGAACGAAAGTACCGTGTCCCCGGGCGAGGTCAGGGCCGCCAGCCGGCGGGCATAAACGGGAATGGCGGCCGTTTTCAGGAAAGAGGAGGTTCCCGCGGAGCGCCGGGACAGGAACAGTGGTTTTGACGGCGGTGAGATCAAAACTTCGTTCTCCAGCAGCAGAAGCTGGTCATGGGGCAGCAGGGCGCCCAGCGCGGCGAATTGTTTTTCGGCCCCGCCCCGGAAAAGGGAATTTATAAGAAGTTTTACGCCCATAAGCCAATTCTAGAATATTTTTGAGCCCCGCGCTTTTCAGCGCGCGCAGCATAGTGTAAAATGTAGCGATACCAGCGGCCACGGGCCGCAAAGCGCGTAGGGGGCTGTTATGAACTTTATTCTGTCCTTGCTGCTTTTTTCGAGCTGGGTTTCCGCGGCCGAGAGCGGGCCGTTGCGGACCTTCGCCGGGCATTCCGCCGCCGTGGAGACCATCGGCTTTTCTCAGGACGGCCAATACCTGGCCTCGTCCGGACTTGATACCAATGTTATTTTGTGGGTTGTTAAGACAGGCAAGCTGAAGAAGATCATGGTTGGACATACCGAATCTGTCTGGGGGCTGGATTTTTCACCGGACGGAGATTATCTGGCTTCGCTGGGCAACAAGGCTATGGAGGTCTGGAAAGTCCCCGGGGGCAAGAATTTCAAGAGCATTCCCGGGCAGAGCTACAGCATGTACACCGTTAAATTCTCGCCCGACGGGGATTACCTGGCCGCCGGGGGCTACGGTACCGTGGACATCTGGACTTTCCCGGACGGCGACCGGTACCGCACCCTGAAGGCGCCTGTGGAAGGTGTTAACTCGCTGGCTTTTTATTCCGGCGGCAACCGCATGGTGTCGGGGAACGGGGATGGTTCGGTGGTGCTGTGGCATGTGGATGAGTCCCGGGTGCTGCGTACCATCAAGGCGCATCAGGGTGCGGTACGGGCCGTGGCGGTCACCCCCGACAGCGCCTATGCCGTCTCCGGCGGGCTGGACGGCGATGTTAAGGTCTGGCGCCTGAGCGACGGGGTAATGGTAAGCTCCGTCACCGCCCATGAGGGCGGCGTGCGGGCCGTGGCGGTTTCGCCAAACGGGAAATATATCGCCAGCGGCGGCATGGATAACCTGGCCCGATAGCCAGTAGCTATTGCAACATTTGCTGACAGCGCAGTGCGCATCTTCGTGATTAACCATAGTGTACTGTACTGAGCCGGTGGAATTCAAGGAACTTACTGCCACAAGGACAAGCCGCGCAACAGGACACATTGC
>CAIXBR010000117.1 GCA_903917735.1 uncultured Elusimicrobia bacterium
GCGAGGGTATGGGTTCGGCGGGACTTCTCGGAGGCCGACGCTTGCGTAAGCGCGGAGGCCGAGAGTATGAGGCGCGCGCACGGTGTGCGCGACGCCGGTCCCGACGGGCCCATACCCTCGACAGGCCCCCGACTGCGTCTCGCGGACCAATATCGAAGCTGTTATTTAAAGAATTTTCGCGCGACGGAGATGTCGGCGCGGATGTGGGTTACCAGGGATTCGAGGGAGAGGAACTTGCGTTCGGGACGGAGGTGCTTCAGGAAGGTGACCTGCACCTGCTTGCCGTAGATCATCCTGGAGAAATCCAGAATGTGGGCCTCCAGTATCATCTTGCCGCCAAGGGTATTTACTGTCGGGCGGCGGCCCACGCTCAGAACCGCGTTAAAAGTCTCATGCCCAACCTTCACCCGGGCCGCAAAAATGCCGGGGGGCAGTATCTTGGCCGCATCCACACCGATGTTAGCCGTAGGGAAACCCAGTTTACGCCCCAAACCCGCGCCCTTGATCACCGGGCCGCAGGCACAGTACTCCCAGCCCAGACAGCGGTTCGCCTCTTCCACCGCCCCGGACCGCAGATGCGCGCGGATCAGGCTGGAGGAGATCTTATGCCCGCCACGGCGGGCGAACCCCACTTCCTTGAAAGCTATCCCGGCCGCGGCGCTAGCCTCGCGAAGGAAATCAATGTGGCCTTCCCGGCCCTTCCCAACCGCAAAATCCGGTCCCACGCACAGCCCGCCGGCCGAGAAACGGCCAAGAACCAGTTTTGCGAAAAATTCATCCGCGCCCATGGCAGCCAATTTTGCGTCGAAGGGCAAAGCCTCGGCACAGTCCGGGCGCAGCTCCAGAATAAGCCGCTCGCGCTCTTCGGGCAGCGTGATAAGACAATTCTCGCTCTCACAGGAAAAAAAGAATTTAGGGGGGATAGGAAAATAAACCACGCGGCTCTTGAAGCCCCGCTTCAGGGCCTCTCGCATGGCGGCGCGGATTATCCTGCGGTGCCCCAGGTGCACCCCGTCGAAAGTCCCCATCGCCAGGAAATTCAGCATACGGCGGGTGCCGGCACCAGCCTCGCCAGCGCCTCCACCCGTGTCATTTTCTGCAATTGTTCCGCGCTCACTGCCTCTTTGACATTGTAGACGCCTATACTTTCCCGCCGCAGGGCGGCCAGGTGGGCGCGCGATCCCATCAGACGGCCCATCTCATGAGCGATGGAGCGCACATAGGTGCCGCCGGAGCATTCTATCTCGAAATTCAGGACTGCCTGGCCTATGGACCAGGAGAGCCAGCGCACTTCAACTTCCCGCCGCACCTCCGGCATGGCCATGTTATGGCGGGCCAGTTTATACATATGTTTGCCGTTGACGCGCATAGCGGAATAGGGGGGCACCTGTTGCACTATTTTGCCGTTGAAAGCTTTTACCGCTTCCCCTACTGACTTTTCGTCCAGCGGGGGGGGCGGGGCCTCCGCCGTCACCTTGCCTTCGGCGTCCCAGGTGTCCGTCTCGGACCCGAAACATATTGTCCCGGAATAGATCTTGGCGGAGCCCTGCATGGCCGACTGGGCAGAGGTGGCACCCCCGACCAGCAGTATCAGCAGCCCGGTGGCCATAGGGTCCAGGGTGCCGCAATGGCCTATCCTGCGCAGGAAGAGTTTTCGGCGCAGCAGGTCCACCGCGTCGTGAGAGGTTATCCCCTTCGGCTTGTCGAAGAGGAGAAGACCGGAAGGCTGCTGGGGGGTGATCATGCCAGGAGGCGGGTAAGGACCGAAAGAACCTTTTCGCGCGCGGCTGGTAGCCCGCCCTTCATGCGGCAGCCGGAGGCGTTGCGGTGGCCGCCGCCGCCGAAAGACTTCGCCACCGCGCTGACATCCAGGTGGCCGCGCGAGCGGAAGGTCACGCTTACGCGTTCGGCTTCCTCGCGGAACATCACGGCGGCTTTAACGCCGGGCGGCATAAGGCCGTAGTTTATCACGCTCTCGCTGTGCTCGGACCGGGCGCCAAAATCCTTAAAGTCGGAGGCCTTCAGCGTCATAACGGCCAGCTTTCCGCCGGCCTTCATTTCAAGGCTTTCCAGGGCGCGCCCCAGTATTTTAAGGGATTCGCTGGCCTTGGTGGAGTAAAGCAGGTCATTTATCCTGGAGAACTTGAAGCCGGTCTCGAGGAGGCGGGAGGCGATCTCAAGCGTGCGCGGACTGGTGGCGGGGAAATGGAAGCGGCCGGTGTCCGTGACTATGCCGGTGTAAAGGCAGGTGGCCTCACGGCGCGCCAGGTTCACGTTCATGTTGTAGAACAGGCGGTAGACTATCTCGGCGGTGGAGGAGGAGTGCGGCTCCACTATGTTTATGTCACCGTAAAATTCGGAGGTCTTATGGTGATCGATATTGACCACCGTGCCTGACCTTTTAAGCACCGGCTCCAGGTTGCCGCCGCGCTCCGGGGTGGAGCACTCCAGCAGTATGGCCGCGTCGAAACTGCCCGACGGCAGGCGGGAACGTATACCGCGGACATGGGGGAGAAAAAGCAGGTTCCCCGGCACCGGGTCCTGGGAGAAAAGAAAGACCTTCTTGCCCAGGCGCTTCAGCACCGTGGCGATGGCGAGCATGGAGCCGATAGTATCACCGTCCGGGTTCAAATGCCCGGCCAGAAAAAAAGTCTCGGATTTAGCTATCAGGTCCTCGAGCCGCTTGAACTCGGTCTCAAGATCCAGGGTTCGCATCTGTTTTGTCATTTTCAGAGCGTATCTTTTTGAAAAGGCTTTCAATATGTGAAGCCTGCTCCGGGGTCTCGTCGTACTTGAAGACTAGCTCCGGGACTATCTTAAGGCACAGGCGTTTGAACAGCGCCGTGCGGATCTCGCGCACGTTGGCGGCCAGTATCCCGGCCTTGCGCCTCCTGTCGTCCTCGGTGCCCAGCACCGAGTAGAACACGTACAGGACTTTTCCGTCCTTAGTGAGCTCGCCCCCGGTCAGCGTGAGGATACCATTGGCGTTTATGCCGTTGATGTTCCTCAGCTGCAGGTTTATCTCCTGGATGAAAAGCTCCCTGAGCCTCTCGTTGCGTTTTGATGCCATAGGGGCTCAAGCGCCCGGCGCCGCAAGGCGCCGTATGCGCTCCTCTTTGGTTATGACCTCTATAACGTCGCCCACGCGGAAGTCCTTGAAGCCGTCGAGAAGGATACCGCACTCGATCCCCTTCTCCACTTCCTTCACGTCTTCCTTGAAGCGCTTGAGGCCGCTTATCTTGGCAGTGCCGGCCACATCTTTGCCGCGCATCACGCGGGCAACCTGGTTGCGGATCAGCTTGCCTTCGCGGACCAGGGAACCGGCCACACGGCCGGAGCTCAGGTCGAAGATCTGCTGTATCTCGGCGCGGCCGGCCACGGTCTCGATTATCTCGGGGGCCAGCAGGCCGCTCATCGCGGCGCGCACGTCTTCCAGCAGGTCGTATATTATCTTGTAGTCGCGTATTTCCACGTCGGCGTCCTTGGCGGCCTCGCGCACCTTGGTGTCGGCGTCCACATGGAAGCCGAGGATGACCGCGGAGGAGGCTTTGGCCAGCAGCACGTCGGATTCGGTAATGTTACCGATACCGGTGTGCAGCATCTGTATGGCCACCTCGTTGGTGCTGAGCCTTTCAAGGGAGTCCTTTATGGCCTGCATGGAGCCGAACACATCGGCCTTGAGGACCACGTTGAGGTTCCTGAGCAGCTTCTGGTCCACCTGGGACTTGAGCGAGAGCAGCGTCACGTGCTTCTGGTGGGAGAGTGCTTCCTCGCGGCGGTTCAGCTTGCGCTTGTCGGCCACGTGGCGCGCCTCTTTCTCGTTCTCCACTACTTTGAGCACGTCGCCGGCGGTGGGGACTTCGCCGCTGATGCCGAGCACCTCGGCGGGCATGCTGGGCTTCAGCTCAAGTATCCTTTCGCCGTGGTCGTCCAGCATGGCGCGGATCTTGCCGTGCGCCGCGCCTACGGTGAACGGGTCGCCTATGCGGATGGTACCGGTCACGTTGATGATGGTGGCCACTATACCTTTCTTGGAATCCAGCCGGGACTCGATGACTATGCCTTGGCCGGGCTTATCCGGGTTGGCCTTCAGTTCCATCAGTTCGGCCTGGATGCTGACTATTTCCAGAAGTTTATCGATGTTCATCCGCTTCTTGGCGGAAATTTCCACCATCGGCGTCTTGCCGCCCCAGTCTTCCGGCAGCAGGCCGTGGTTAGAGAGCTGCTGTTTTATCTGCTGGGAATTGGCCGTGGGGAGGTCTATCTTGTTTATCGCCACGATTATCGGGGCGTCGGCGGCCTTGGCGTGGTTGATGGCTTCGAGGGTCTGGGGCATCACGCCGTCGACCGCCGAGACTACCAGCACCACTATGTCCGTGATCTTCACGCCGTGGGCGCGCATGGCCGTGAAGGCCTCGTGACCCGGGGTGTCCAGCACGGTTATGTTGCCGCGCGGGGTTTTCACCATGTAGGCGCCGATGTGCTGCGTTATCTGGCCGGCCTCGGTATCCACTACGTTGGATTCGCGCAGGGCGTCCAGCAGCGTGGTTTTACCGTGGTCGACGTGGCCCATGATGGTGATGATGGGGTAGCGGGGCTTGAGATTCTCGGAGCTCTCGTGCTCGATCTCTTCCTTAAGCTCTTCTTCGCCGTACATGGGGACCAGTTCCAGGTCGTAGCCGTAGTCGGCCGCTATCAGCATGGCAGCGTCCTCGTCCAAGCGCTGGTTAATGGTGGCGAACACGCCCATCCCCATCAGCTTCTTGATGAGGTCGGTGGTCTTTATGCCCATCTTCTCAGCCAGCTCGCGCACTATCACGTTGGTAGAAACTTTAAGCTTAGGCAGCGCGGGCGTTTCTCCGGGCTGGGCCGGGGAGGCCGGTTCAGCGGCATTTACTGCCGGTTTAGCCGGCTGGGTAACCGGTTTCACAAAGGGCTTGGGAGGCAGCGGCCTCGCCGGAGCGGGTGAAGCCGGGCGGAGAACAGGTGCCTGGGGCCGCGGCGGCACGGAGCCGGGACGCAGAACCGGGGGCGCGGTCCTTATCAGCGGCGGAATTATAAGCCTGGGCGAACCGGGCCGGAGCGGAGGCATGCCGGGCCTGGACGCGGGAGGAGGGAAACCCGGCCTGGCTGCCGGAGATAATAAGGGTTTCGCAGGAGCCGCCCCGGGAACGGCCGGCTTTGCCGGCACGGCAGGGGGAACGGCGGGAGCTTTGGCCGCGGGAGGAGGCTCTACGGGTTTGGGGAGCTCAACGGGCTTGGGCTCTTCCTTCTGGCCCGTCGGACCGGCGGCAATCGTGCCTTCCGAGGTAGAATGCGAGAACATGAAGCGCTTCAGGTCGGGCTTCTTCGGGAGTTCCGGCTCGGGAGCCGGCTCTTCCGCCTTGGCTTTCTTGGCTTTGGCCGGGGCCTTGGGCGCCTTCTCGGCGGCGGGGACTTCCCCTTCCGCCTTTTTGGGCGCGGCTTTTTTGACAGGCGCTTTCTTTTCGCCGGCGGGTTTGGCGGCGGCCTTTTTCCTGGCCTCCGCGCTCGCATCTTCGGGCTGTTCAGCCCCGGGGGTTTTGGCCTCCGCGTCTAAATTCTCATTTGCCTTCTGTTTTTTCAGGCTCATTTTTTACCTCTTCAGTCTTGGGAGCTTCTTCCTGCTCGGCCTGCTGCCCGTAGTTAGGGTTTTCCTCAATATATTTCTTAGCGCCGGCTATGATCTTCTGCGCCGTCTTCTCGCCTATTCCCTCAAGGGAGCAGAGCTCCTCCTCGGTAAGGCCGGCCACGGTGCGGATATCCAGCACGTTCATGGTAATAAGGGTTTCGGCTACCTTGGAGCCGATACCGTCGATCTTCAGCAGGTCCTGCATGGCCATGTCGGTTGTGCGCTTGTTTTCCTCGGTGCGCTGCCCCTCGGACTTCACCTCTATCTCCCAGCCGGTGAGGCGGCTGGCGAGACGGATATTCTGCCCCTCGCGGCCGATGGCCATGGCCAGCTGGTCGTCGGGGACTATGATCTGGGCCCGCTTGGCTTCCTTGTCCAGCACCTTCACGGAGCTAACCGTGGCGGGGGAGAAGGCCTTGGCTATCATCGTAAGCGTGTCTTCGATATAGGGGATAAGGTCTATCTTCTCGTTGGCGAGCTCGCTCATGATGACGCGGATGCGCGAGCCGCGTATGCCGACGCAGGCGCCTACGGGATCAACCTTGGGGGAGTTGCTGCGCACCAACACCTTGGCGCGGAAGCCGGGGTCGCGGACCACGTCCACGATCTCAATGACCTTCTCGGCGATCTCGGGCACCTCGGCCTCGAACAGCGCTTTAAGGAAGGCGCCGGAAGCGCGGGACAGGACTATCTGCAGGCCCTTGTTCTCTTTGTCCACGCGGTGGATGATGGCGCGCACGCGCTGGTTCACGCTGTAATGCTCGCGGCGAATCTGCTCGGAGAAGGGGAGAATGGCCTCGGCCTTGCCCAGGTCCACGAAGATGTCGCGGCCGGCCACGTGGTGGACCAGGCCGGTGACGATCTCGCCCTCGCGGGGTTTGTACTCGTCGAAAATGCGGACCTTTTCGATCTCGCGGATCTTCTGTATCAACACCTGCTTAGCGGTCTGAGCCGCTATGCGGGAGAAATCCTGTATCGGCACGGGGATGTGCACGTCGTCGCCGAGCTTGGCGTCCGGCATATGTTTCTGCGCGTCGGCCAGGGTGATCTCAAGTTCGGGGGTGACCACGGGGTCCGCCACCTTCTTGACCAGGAAACCGGCCATTTCGCCGGTATCGGGGTCTATGCCGGCCATGATCTGGGCGGTCTTGCCGAAATATTTGCGCAGCGCGCTCACCAGCGAGTCAGTGATGGTCTTAAAAACGTCCTCGCGTTTTATGTTCTTTTCCCTTTCCAGCTGCTCGAGGGCCAGCAAAAGGTCCGATTTGTTCTTCTGTTCCTTGTTCGTAGTCATTTTTATCTTACCCCTGTGTTATTTTCCCTTGAGGATCTCGTCGTCGGTAGGATTAAGCCTGGCCTCGTCGATATCCTCAAGGCTGAATTTTAGATCGCCGGACAGAAGCACCTGCCCGTTTTCAAACCCGGAGATGGTCCCGTAATAAACCCTGGACCCGTTCACCGGACGCTTCAGGCGCACCTTAACCTGCCGGCCCGCGAAGCGCTTGAAATCTTTTTCCTTCTTCACCACCCGGTCCACACCCGGAGAGGAAACCTCCAGGAAGTACCCGTTCTCATAAAAATTGTTCGCGTCCAGACACTCTCCGATCTTCTCGCTCAAAGCGGTGCAGTCATCCAGCAGCACTCCGCCCTGCTCCCTGTCCACGAACACCTGCAGCAGCGGCTTGCCGTTGTGGCTGGCCATCTTCAGGTCCACCAGCTCGAAACCGCTAGGGTCCAGGACCTTCGCCACTTCCGTCTCTATCTTGGAATTATCCATAAATCCCTTAAAGCGTGTCTGATACAAAAAAAAGCGGCTGAACTTCAGCCACCTTCCATATACAATAATAGCAATTCCGATCAGGACAATACAAGTGGAATGGAAAGTTTGGAAATATTTAACCGGAGGGGTGGCCGGGGGTATACCCCTGAGCACCCGTTGCGGAAAGGGGGCCCCGCCGTAATTTCCCAAGGCGGGGGGAAACCGGCACAAGGGTTTCCTCGGCCCGGGTGAGCAGGGGTATACCCCCGGCCGCTCCGACTGGGCATCTCGCGGACTTAAACCAAAAGCGCCCTACTTCAGGTTCCGCGCGAAATACTCGAAGGCTTTGGCAAAGGGCTCCGGCGGCGCGCTCAGCACACCTGCACCTACCTGGCCTACGCCGGCTTTCTTGTGCGCCACGCCGGTGTCGATGAACGGCAGGATACCGCTCTTCGCCACCTTAATAACGTCTATCCCGGTCGGCGTGCCCCGGAAGTTAAGGTACGGGATCTTGTAGATATTATTCTCGCCGATAGTAATCTCATACATCGCCAGCGTGTAGCTCACAGCGTCCGCCGCCGTACCGCCCACGAACTGCACAATAGCCGGCGCCGCGGCAATAGCGAAACCGCCCAGGCTGTTAGTCTCGGTAATAGCCGAGTCACCTATATCCGGGTTCGCGTCAGCCTTGGTATAGCCCGGGAAATAAAGCGCGTCCGGCACCGGGGCCGGCCCTGTAAACCATTTCCCGCCCGTACCGGAAAGCTGCACGCCGAAATCCGTACCGTTCCTCGCCATCACCACCACCAGGCTGGAATCCTTCACCCCGCGCCCCGCGTCCAGCGAAGCCTTGGAAAGCGCCATCGACAGGTTCAGGAAGAAGTGGTCGTTGCCGTTTATAAATTCCAGCACATCCGCGGCGGTCTCCGGATCGCGCGCCGTCTTTATAACGGCGGGAGCTATAGCCCGGTAGAACAGTGAAGTGGCGGCGCGGTTGCGGTTGTGCACTTCGTCGCCCATGTGCAGAGCCTGCGCCACCATGGACTTAAGGTCCAGCCTGCCCAGGAGCTTAATAGCCGCCTTCAGCGTGGGGTAAAGCGTCTTCCCCATCCATTTAAGCCGCTCTATCACCTCCGGAGAATATGCGCCGTAGCGCAACACCTTGCCCAGTCCCTCGTTCTGCGTGGCGTATGAATAGTTGCCGTCAGCCTCGTTCTTTACGATAAAGACCGGCATCGAGGCGGAAATTATACCGGCCATCGGCCCGACGCAGTTATGCTCGTGACAGGGGGAATATTTTATCTTACCCGAAGCGGCCAGCTTTTCCGCTTCTTTCGGGGCCTTAGCCATCCCTTCGTAGATAAGAGCGCCCATTACCGCGCCGCGCATGGGACCGCACATCCTGTCCCAGGTTATCGGCGGGCCGGCATGCAGAATAAGGTTCTTCTTCATACCGGGAATCACATCAAGCGCCACGCCCATGCCGACCAGCGCCGGCTTGGCCGCTAGTATTTTCGTGAGGGCCTTCTGATTGGCCTTATTTATGCGCGCTGATTTTTTACCGGCTTTCATGAATAGCCCCGTCTCGGACGAGAGCGGCGGCTTGAACTGGACCTGCACGCTCCTGGTGCCGGTATCGTTAAGCCCCTGCCTGAAGGATTCCAGGCCGATATTCACTACTTTCAGTTCTGATTCGAAAAGTTTCATGCTCATTACCTCTTTTCCACAAGCCTGACTATCTCGCCGGCCAGCCGGCAGGCCCCGGCGTTGGACGGCATCACTATAACCCCGGCAGCCTCCAGGCCTTTAACTATTTTAAAGCGGGCCTGCGGGTCGGTCTCCGTTCCGGTCACGGAGGTCACTATGGACAATTCCCTGTTCTGGATGAAAGCTTCCACTATCGCCGGGAGGATATCTTCCAGCGGCTTAAGGTTGGCGCCGTAGCCCAGCACCAGGTCCAGCAGCAGCACTGAGACCTCGGGCTTCTTCGCCTCGGAAATTATCATTTTATTGCGCAGGGTGAAGTCTATCATCGGGTGCGGACGGCCGACGGTGAATTCGTCCTCTCCCAGATCGATCACGGCGTGGCCGTAAAGCTCCATAGAGTTCTTCAGCTTGAAGCGTTTGTCGAGCGGGGCGTTGGAGCGCACCTCCCCTATCAGCTCGGGCAGTATCAGCTGCGCCTCGCTGACGAAAGTGCCGCCGGAGAAAAGGCCCCGCAGGCAGCGGCTCCTTCTCTTCTTCATGACCTCCTTCTTCGCCAGTTGCTCGGCCTTCAGGTTCATGTCGTAAACCATCTCCCGCGCCTTGCCCAGTTTCCAGCCCTTGCTCAGGCAGACGGTCTTGTAGCCGGCCTCTTCAAGGGTTTTAGCCGGATAAAAGTCCTCTTTGATCTTTTCCTTTATCTCGCCGCCTAGGAAAACGGCCACCACCGGCTTGTCTATCTTCTTTATTTCCGCGGTTATCCTCTTAAGTATCGCCGGGTGGGGGGGCTTCGACACAAGGAGAATGACGCCGGTGCCGGGGTCGGCGGCGAGCATCCGCAGCGCCTGTATGAAGGTAAGAGCGCCGACCTCCAGTTTAACGTCGCGCCCGCCGGTCCCTATAGCCTGGGAAATACCGGCGCCCTCGTTGGAGATAAGCGTGGTCACTTCCTGCAGGCCGGTGCCGGAAGCGGCCACAACGCCGATATTACCGCGCCGCACGGAATTTGCAAAAGCGATGGGCGCGCCGTTAATTATAGCTGTGCCGCAGTCCGGACCCATGACCAGTAGCCCTTTTTTTATGGCGGACCGCTTCAACTCCACCTCGGTCTCCACCGGCACGTTGTCGGAGAATAGCATGACGTTCAGCCCCTTCTCAAGGCAGTCCGCGGCAAGGGCCCCGGCAAAGCGGCCCGCCACGGAGATGACGGCCAGGTTCGCCCCGTCCAGCATTTTGACGGCGTCGTCGAGACCCGCGGCTTTGCGGTCGGTCCCGGAGGATGGCTGCGCAGGTTTTTTATTAAGGAGCTCTTCAGCGGCGGCTAACGCGGCCTCGGCGGCTTCGGGCGTTTTCGCGCTGACGGCTATGGCCAGATCGCTGTCGCCGGCCTTTAGTATCTCCGGTGTCAGCAGGCCGGAGGCTTTTATGATCCCCTTGTTCTCTTTAGTGGCCATCACCACGGCCGAATCCATTACCCCCGCTACGGCGTTGAGTTTCTTCGCCACCTGCATTAGCGAGACGGAATCGAAATAAGCGCCTTTTTTTATCACGGTCTTTATCATAGCTATATCCTCTTTAACTACTTTAAGCCTTTAAGTTCCTCAAGCAGCGCAAAAGCCAGGCCCGCGCAGAAATCCGCTCCGGAAGTGTGCCCGCTTTCCAGCGCCGCTTTCGCCGCCGCCGCCAGTTCCATGCGGTCGCGCCGCCCCAGGGCCAGCATAAGGCGGCGCACCTTGGCGTTCACCTTGCCTTCATAAGAAGCGCGGAGGAAGGAGTTGGAAATAAGATTATTGCCCTCGGAGTTAAGGAATACCAGTTCCATCTTCATAGTGGTCGCGAAACGCAGATTCACCTGTGAAAAGCGGTAGCCGGCAAGCAGGCCGCACAGGAAGTCGTCGCCTGACGGGGTGAGCCCCATGCCGAGCCCGCGCATGATCTTTGTGCCGCGCGCGTAATTGCCGGCCCTGAAATACCCCACGCCTTTTTTGAAGCGCGCCAGCATATGCCTGTCAAAAATGCGGGAGAAATCCTTTTCCAGTTCCGGGTCGAAAATAAAAGCCAGACTTTTAGGCGGCGCCAGGCGCGCGAGCTGCCGGGTGAATGCCAGGACGTTGCCCAGCACCGTTTCAGGCTCCGGCCCGGAAAGCAACGGCACGCTGGAGGAATAAAGCGCCTCCGGGTCCTTGCGCAAGCGGTTCTCGTCTATGTAGAAATAGAACCGCGAAGAACGAAGGCGCTTGGCGCCCGGCGGCAGCTGCTTCAGTACCAAGTTAAGCGGCCCGGCGCCGGTACGAGGGGGGACCAGCGAAACTATCAGTTTCCCTTTGCGGAAGTTTATGGCGTTGGCGAAAGCCGAGTGCAGGCGGTAATCGCCCTCGGGAATGCTGTCGCCGTAAGAGATTAAATCCATATTTTCACACTGCGTTCGGAGGTGACCGGGTTATAAAACCTTCATGCGTGGAGCGCAGCGACACTTCCCCGTGCGAGACTTACGTAAGCGCCCGAGGCCGATTGGTGAACGAGGCCACGGTGGAATGGCCGCGTGGAGCGCAAACAACACTTTCTTGCGCGTTTTACGGTCCGGTCACCTCCGAACCCCTTACTGCCAGGGGAACTCTTTGCGCTCGGCAAGGAACGGAAAGCGCTCGCGGGTCTTGGCCACCAGGTCCCTGTCGAGCGGAGTTTCGGTTATAAATATGCCTTCCGTTGTGCCGGAGTCCAGTACAATTTTGCCGAGAGGGTCGAAGCACATGGAATTGCCCGAGTATTCCACCTTGCCCTCCATTCCTACGCGGTCCACTCCGACACAGTAAGCCTGATTTTCAACGGCCCGGGCGCGCAGCAGCGTCATCCACTGCTCGGCGCGGCGCATGGGCCAGGCGGCTATGACCAGGTACAAGTCGACGCCGGGGGCCTTGTTCCAGAACAGGTAGGGGAAGCGCAGGTCGAAGCAGACGGCCGGCATCACGCGCAGCCCCTCCATACCGAAGAGCTCCTGCTTAGTGCCGGCCTTGTAATACTTGTCCTCCTGACCGAAGGCATAGAGGTGTATCTTCGAATAAGTGTTGATCCTGTTGCCGCGCCGGTCGACGGTTATAAGGTTGTTGTAGCCTTTCTCCACGCCACCGTAAGAGATATTGATGTTGTGCTCGGCGGCGAGACCGGAGAAAAAGGCCCTGTCCGAGTCGTCCAGCTCAGCGACCGCCGTATTCATGGTAAACCCGGAAAGCGTCATCTCCGAGAAGATCAGCCAGTCTATCTCGCTCTTGCGGGGATAGTTCTCAAGCAGATCCTCTATCTTGCTCTTGTTGGCTTCCTTGTCTTCCCATTTGATGTCGTACTGGCAGAGCGCGATCTTCATTTTGTTTTCCTCAATGCTTTTTTTGAGCTTTAACCGCCAGGGCCACTTTTTCTTTGGTGACCGGCATGGACTTTATGCGCACGCCCAAAGCGTCTTCCACCGCGTTGGCGATCAGCGGCGCGCACGGGATCATGGTGTGCTCGCCCACGCCGCGGGCGCCGAACGGGCCGTCGGGCTGCGCGACCTCGATGATGATCGGCACCACCACGTCGGGCATGTCCATCACTGTAGGGATCTTATAGTCCGAGAAGTTGGGATTCAGCAGACGACCCTTCTCGTTATAGCGCATGTCCTCGTAAAGCACGGTAGCGAAGCCCTGCAGCAGGCCGCCCACTATCTGGCCTCTTACTAGGTCCGGGTTGATGGCCTTGCCGCAGTCCACGGCCAGCGCCACTTTCTTTATCTTCATCTTGCCGGTCTCGCGGTCCACTTCCAGGATGATGCCGGCCGAGCCCGTGGTGTAGTGCACGTTGGGGTGTCCGCCCTGGCCGGTCTCCGGGTCGCTGATGGCCGAGGCGAACTCGGGCATAAAAACGCCGGACCCCATTATCGGCCCGCCCTTAAAGGTATGGTCGTCGGCCTGGATGCCGTTGATGACGAAGTCGCTGAAGCGCAGCGCGAAGTCCGGCTTGGTGCGGCACTTCACGTGCTGGTCCTCGAGGTAAAGGGTGCTCTTATCCAGACAGTGCACGCGCTGCACCAGGTCCAGGATGCGCTCGCGAGCCTCGAGCGCGGCGCGCTTAACCGCGTTGCCGCAGCCCCAGGTCACGTGTGACCCTACTGTCTGCCACTCGTACGGGTTGCGGTCGGTGTCGGGGGTCTCAACGCGGATCTTGCTGACCGGCACGGAAAGCACTTCGGAAGCTATCTGCGCCATCACCGTAAGCAGGCCCTGACCTATCTCCATACCCGAGACCAGGATATTGATGCTGCCGTCCTCGTTGAACTTGAGGAAGGCGCTGGAGCTGGCGTTGGGCGGCATGGCGGGGGACTTCCAGAAACAGACCTGGGCCTTGCCGATGGCCTTTTTCGGATCCTTGGACTTTTCCTTCACGCCCCACTTTATTTCCTTCGCTACGCGGTCGATGGCGTCCCTGATGCCGGTGGGGTTCATGTGCGCGCCGTAGGGCAGGGTATCGCCCTCTTTAATAGCGTTCTTTCTGCGGAACTCAACGGGATCTATCCCCAACTCTTGCGCCATCCGGGTGATGTGGGACTCCAGGCCGAACAGGAACTCGGAATAGCCGAAACCGCGGTAGGCGCCGCAGGGCGGCAGGTTGGTATAGGTGCACATCGAATCAATGCTGAGGTTGTCCACCTTGTAGGGGCCGCTGGCCGACAGGCCGGCCGCGTTCACCACGTTGGCGCCGTATTCCACGTAAGCGCCCGAGTCCCAATGCAGCTTGAAGTCCAGCGCGGTGATCTTGCCGGCCTTCGAAACGCCCATTTTAATTTTTGCGGTGCAGCCCAGGCGCTGATAGGTGTTGTAGAACTCCTGCGCGCGGCTCCACAGCAGCTTCACCGGCCGGCCGGGCACGGCGATGGCGAGGGCC
Organism: uncultured Elusimicrobia bacterium; assembly: GCA_903917735.1. GTDB lineage: Bacteria > Elusimicrobiota > Elusimicrobia > Elusimicrobiales > UBA9959 > UBA9959. Next base: position 14,028 of record CAIXBR010000117.1, read on the forward strand.
GCCGCGATGATCTCCATCGTGACGCCTGCCTTGCCGCCGAAACCGCCGCCGATGTAGGTGCTGATAACGCGCACATCCTTGTGGCTCAAGCCGAAGGATTTAAGCGTTTCCGCGAACACGTGACGCTGCGTGAAGGGGGACTGCGACGAGGTCCACATCGTCAGCCGGCCGGAGGCGTCGTAGAGGCCGATGGCCGAGTGCGGCTCTATGGCGCAATGCGCGTAGCGCGGCACGGTGTAGGTATCCTCCATTACGAGGTCGGCGTCCCTGAAGCCCTTGGCCAGGTCGCCCTTGCGGATCTTACGCCAGTGGGCTATGTTGGTGCCCGGCTTGGGAAAGAACCAGGGTACGTGCGTGTAGCTTTTCAGATCGGGATGGACCAGCGGGGAATCTTTTTCCAGCGCCTTTACCGCGTCCATTACCGCCGGGAGTTCTTCATATTCGACCTTAACCAGCCCGGCGCCGCGCAGGGCTATCTTCGGATCGGTGGCCACCACGGCCGCCACCTGCTCGCCGATGAAGCGGACGGTATCCGTGGCGAAGACGTAGCGGTCGTTCATGTACAGGCCGAACTTCTGCGTAAAGTTGCGGCCCGTAACCACTTTCACCACGCCGTGCAGCTTCTCCGCCTTCGTGATGTCTATGGCCTTTATCCTGGCGTGCGCAAAAGGACTTTCCACCAGCGCCGCGTAGAGCAGGCCCGGGCCGAACTCAAGGTCGTCGGTATACTTGGCCGCGCCCTTGATCTTCTCCCAGCCGTCCACTCGCAGCACGGACTTGCCGACCACTTCCAGCGTTTCGCCGGCTTTAGCGGACTTCACGCCCTTCTTCGGTTTGGTTATAAGTTTCTGAAGGTCCATAAGTCACCTCTCGATTTTACGCCTACTTCCGGCCGTTGTCCGGCTGCGCGGCTGAGCAGTCGGCCATGTTGAAACGCACCGGGGACGCCACCTTGCGCGAGCCCTCGCCGAATATCCCGGACTGCGCGCACTGGCCGGGACCCGTAGGGAGAGCTTCGATAGTAACTGTATCCAGGACCATCCGGCCCGGCTCGCCGCGCCACAGCCTGCGCACGGGCACGCTCACCGGGGCATAACCCGCCGAAGAGCCGTTGACCTGTATCCTGGCCCCGGACGGCGCGGTGATCACATCCACCGTCTCGTCAACATAATTCCGGGATTGAGGCTGAGATTCTGCGGACCGCTTCTTTATAAGGCCGCCGCCCGGCTTAATACCGGCCTGCGGCATGGCGCAGCCGCAAAGAATTAACACAGCCGCCAGAATAAATATGTTTTTCATAAAAAAACAACCCCTTTACCCGGCGAACTGCATTCCCGCCACATAGACGCCGTCGTCCTTCAGAACCTTAAGCAGGGCGGCCACCTGGGGGTCGCCGGGCTGATAGGTATCGTTGTCTATTCCAATAGTCCTAACCCCCTTGTCCGTAGCCCATTTAAGGCCTTCCGCCAAACCTAGGGGTTCATTCTTCCCTACCAGCCTGACCGCCACTTCCGAAGCCTTCAGCTCGGAATTCTGCGACTGCAGCGCAGTTATAAGCGACTGTGCCCTGGCTTTACTTGTGGCGATGACCACAGCCTTCGGCTGATTAATGAACCAGCAGCCGGAAAAAGAAACAGCGGCCGCTACTATCAGGAATATTTTATTCATCATTCGTCCTTAGCCTCGTCCGGCTTCATTTACCTTTAACCGTTTCCTCTATCGCCGCCACTATCGGCTCGTAGCCTGTGCAGCGGCAGAGGTTGCCGGCAATGGCTTCCTTGATGTCGTGCGCGGTGGGCTTGGAATTTTTCTCGAGCAGTTCGGTGGCGGAAAGTATAATTCCCGGCGCGCAGAAGCCGCACTGAAAGGCGTTCTTCTCATGGAACTTTTTCTGGAGCTTCTGCGTCCATTTGCGGCTGTTGGCCCCTTCGAGCGTGACCAGGTCGGCGCCGTCGGCCTCCACGGCCAGCGCCAGGCAGGAGCGCATGGTCTTCCCGTTCATCAATATGGTGCAGGTGCCGCAGTCGCCGCGGTCACAGCCCACCTTGGGGCTCTTAATGCCCAGCCTGCCGCGCAGCACGTCCAACAGCACGTCGCTGGGCTCGACTTCCAGGGCCACTTTCTCGCCGTTAAGACTGAATTCTATGTTATGTTTCTTCATGTATCCGCCTTAAACTATATTTTCCGTGCCGTACTTAGGGCCTTTGCCGAAAAGCCTGGAGACGGCTATTTCAAGCGCGCGCTCCAGCATTATCTGCGTCATATGCAGGCGGTACTCTTTTGAGGAGCGGATATCGCTGATGGGGAACACTTCCTGCAGGATAGCTTCTTTGGCCCTTGCCAGAACCTTCTCGCCCAGCTTGCTGCCGTTAAGCGCCGCCTCGGTCCCGGGACAGCGGGAGGGTTTAGGCCCCAGCGCGCAGACGGCCACGCGGTAAGTATTGTCGGAGAAGGCCAGCACGGCCACACCGCCCTGGGCCAGGTCCTCGCCGTCGTAGCGGGAAAGCTTCATATAGCAGCCGGCGTTTTTCCTGGAAGGGACCTTAAGCTCCACGGCGGTCACGATCTCCTCCGGCAGCAGAGCTGTTTTCTTTGGTCCGGTGAACCAGCCGCCTATGGGGATGCGGCGCTCGCCCTTTATGCCGCGGACTATAACCTCGGCTTCGTAGACGGCCAGCGCCGGCGCGGAGTCTGCCGACGGCACGGCGGAACAGATATTGCCGGCCACGGTGGCGCGGTTGCGCACCCCGACCGAGGCCACGGTAAGCGAGGCCTCCCAGAGCAGGGGAAACTTATTCTTTACTACGGGGGAAGCGATCAGGTCCGAGAACGTCACCAGCGCGCCCAGGCGCAGAGTGTCGCCTTTCATCTCGAAGACGGCGAGCTCCTCCAGGGCTTTCAGATCCACCACAACTTCGGGGCGGGCCAGGTTCTCCTTCAGGTGCACAACAAGGTCCGTGCCGCCCGCCAGCGCCCGGGCCTTCTCTCGGTAAAACGAAAAGACATGGAGGGCTTCGTCCATGTCTTTAGGTTTAACGTACTCGAATTCGGCGGTTATCGGCATAATTTTCCTCCCGGAATTGGCCGGGGGCTGAGAGGCCGGTCCACGGCTCCCAGCCCCCGCGGCCGGACTAAGCGGTCCAGGCCACCACGCGGCCCATGGCCGACTCGAGCTCCATGCCCTTGAGGGGGAAGAAGCCCAGCCAGCAGCGCTTGTTGGAAAGCTTGTCTATCTCACCGCCGATGTTCTCGGCGTGCACCAGGCGCTTGGGGAACAGCTTGAGGTGCATGACCTGGTAGTAGGTCTCCTGGGGGAACAGTTCGTCCCATTTCTTACCGTAGTTCTCAATGAGCTTGTTCTCGGCTTCCACGAAAAGCTTGGGATGCCAGTTGCGTATGATAGTGTTCATCGGGTGGTCGGCAGAGCCGCAGTCCACGCCTATCCACTTGAACTTCATGTCCAAAGCCCACTTATGGAAGCGGGGCCCCGGGCCGGGATGCTTGCAGAAATAGCGCACCTCGTCGCAGACGTTCTTTTCATACCAGGCGTATTTGTGATAGCCGGTATTTATGATCAAGATGTCGCCCTTGCGGATATCGGCGCGCTTCATCAGCAGTTCGGGTTCGTACAGGTCGTAGTCGCCGACATCTTTGGAGATGTCCACTACGACAGCGTTGCCGATCCATTCCTTCATGGGCACCTCGCCTATAGTGCGGCCGGCGCTGTAAAAATGGATCTCGCCGTCCATATGCGTCCCGACATGGTTGGAGGTGGTCATTATCTGGCCGTTGGCGCCCTGGCCCATATGGGCGCCGGCTATGCGCTTGAAATATTGCAGCCCGAGCGGCATATAGCTGGGCCACGGGGGAGTGTGGATGCTCAGCGGCTGGGTAAGGTCGTACATTTTGGCCTTCTCCATGAACTTCATAAAGTCGTTGGGTTTCATGCGGGGAACCTCCATTGGAAGTAGGAACTAGCTACTCTAAAATTCTAACAAATGCGGGGGGGTAAATAAAGTGAAAGATAAACAGTGAAAGATAAAGGTCAGGGATGAGCGGCAAAGTGAAAATCCGACCCTGGCTTAACCCGTTAAGGGCTTTGTCTAATCGGACTGCTGCGGATAGAGCTTATTGGCGCAGTGCTGACCGTGACCGCTGCCGGCCGGGGACTCATCGGAGTGGACACAAGGCATCACGTCGCCGAGACAGTTGCCGTATATCTTTTCGGCCTTTAGCAGTTCGCGGGCGGCCCGGTTGCGGTAGAGTATCCGCACGTCCTCGTCCGTAATGATGACTATGGACGGGATGGGCATCCAGGGCGTAGCGCATGAAAACCGCGTTGGCAAAAAGGCTGTCCATCTATTTTATTTCGGCTTTCAGTTCCTTCAGTTTAGCCGGCACTTCCGCCAGCTTCCAGCGCACGGCGTCCTTGGAGGCGCGGCGCTTAAATTCGCATTCCCCGTCCTTAAGCGTCTTTGTGCTGACCACTATGCGCCAGGGCAGGCCTATCAGGTCCGCGTCCTTGAACTTCACGCCCGGACGTTCGTCGCGCTCGTCCCACAGGGCGTCCATCCCCTCGGCCTTTATGGCCTCGTAGACGGAAGCGGAAGCGTCGGCCACGGCTTTATCCGCGCTCTCGATGCTGACCAGCGAGAACTCGAACGGGGCTATGGACGGGGGCCAGATGATGCCCCAGTCGTCGTGGCCCTGCTCTATGGCCGCAGCCACGGTGCGGGTTACGCCTATGCCGTAGCAGCCCATCACCATAGGAACTTCCTTCTGGTGCTCGTCCAGAATATTGCATTTGAGCGACTTGGAATACTTCGTGCCCAGCTTGAAGGTCTGCCCGACCTCTATGCCGCGCTTGAAACCTAGAGGCTTGGCGCACTTCGGGCAGAGGTCGCCCTCCGCGGCCACGTGGATATCCGCGAAAGCGTCCGGGGTATAGTCGCGGCCCAGGTTGATGCCGGTGGTGTGCGTGTCGTTCTTGTTGGCGCCGGAGACGCCGTTAAAGATGTTCTTGACCGCGTTGTCCGCTATCACCCTGGCAAGGGGCAGCGTATCCTTCCCGGCCGCGTACTTATTCTTTATGTCCACCGGTCCGGCGAAACCGGCAGGGCAGCCGGCGATGGCCTCGTAGATGTGCTGCGGGGCTTTCTCCATGTCTTTCACACCCAGGAAGCGGCGCAGCTTACCTTCGTTCAGCTCGTGATCGCCGCGCACCAGCGCCATCACGGGCTGACCGTCGGCAAGGAAGAACAGGGTCTTGATGAACTGCTTCTTGTTCATCTTCAGGAATTTGGCCACGTCCTCCACGGTATAGAGCCCGGGGGTGGGAACGTCCGCCATGGCGTTAAGCTTGGACGGGTCCGCCGTGCGGCCGGGGGCCTCGGAGACCTCGGCCTTCTCGGTATTGGCGGCATAGCCGCAGGAACAAAGCGCGATCTCGGCCTCGCCGGTATCGGCTATGACCATGAACTCGTGCGACTGGTCGCCGCCTATCGGGCCGCTGTCGGCCTCCACGGGCTTGAAGCTCAGGCCGCACCGCGTGAAGATCTTCTCGTAGGCGCCGTATAGGATTCCGTACCATTTCTGCGCGTCTTCTTCGGTAGCGTGGAAGGAGTAACCGTCCTTCATCAGGAACTCGCGCGAACGCATCACGCCGAAGCGGGGACGGATCTCGTCACGGAACTTAAGACCGAACTGGTAGAGCAGGATGGGCAGCTGCCGGTAAGAGCTCACGTCGCGGCGCACCATGTTGGTGATGACCTCTTCGGCGGTGGGAGCGAAGCAGAATTCCGAGTCCTTGCGGTCGGTGATGCGGAGCAGCTCCTTACCGTATACCTGCCAGCGGCCGGTCTCCATCCAGAGTTCTTTGGGCTGTATCACCGGCAGCCTCACTTCCATGCCGTCCACGCGGTTCAGCTCGTCGCGCACGATATTCTCTATCTTCTGCAGCACGCGCAGCCCGAGCGGCAGCCACTCATAAATGCCGCTTGCCAGCTTGCGTATTATGCCGGCGCGGAACATGAGCTTCACGGACACGTTGTCCGCGTCCTGGGGCGCCTCGCGCAGGGTGGGGAGAAAATATTTTGAGAGTTTCATGCGGATAATTCCTCTATTCCTTTATTTGAAGCTTCGGATCTTACGGATGATCTCGTTCACCCATTCCGATTCCTTCACTACCTTGATCTGTTTCCCTTTTTCTATCCAGATGCCTTTGCCTTTGCCGCCGGCCACGCCGAAGTCGGCGGAGCGGGCCTCGCCGGGACCGTTGACCACGCAGCCCATCACGGCAATCTTGAGGCCCTCGGCTTTTTGCAGCAGCTGGCGGTCAGAATAGATACGGTCTTCCAGTTCGTGTATTACCTTCCCCACGTTTACCTGGCAGCGGCCGCAGGTGGGACAGGAGACCAGGTTCGGCCCGTAGCGCCGCAGGCCAAGGCTTTTAAGTATCTCGTAAGCCGCCCGCACCTGTATTGCCGGGTCTTCGGTAAGCGAAACGCGTATAGTGTCGCCTATGCCCTGCGACAGCAGCAGCCCTATGCCCAGCGAGGATTTCACCGTGCCGGCGAGGAAGCTGCCGGCCTCCGTAACTCCAAGATGCAGCGGAATGTCGGACTTGGAAGCGAACAGCGTATTCGCCATCACGGTACGCTCTATGTCGTCGGCTTTCAGGGAAACCACGATATCATGGAAATCCAGGCGTTCGAGCGTGCGCACTTCGTCCAGCGCTTCTTTCACCATCTGCCTGGCCCAGTCGTAAGGCTGCCAGGCGGGCTTGGAAACGTCCTTCAGCGCCTTAAGGGAGCCCGCGTTCACCCCGATACGTATAGGGATCCCGGCTGACCTGCAGGCCTTAACTACTTCCCTGACCTTGTCCTTCTCTCCGATGTTGCCGGGGTTGATGCGCACCTTGTCGGCACCCTGCCGCACGGCCTCAACGGCCAGCTTCCAGTCGAAATGGATATCGGCCACCAGCGGGATGGAGATGGCGCGCTTTATGCGCCCCAGGTTGCGGGCCGCCTGTTCGTCGGGCACAGCCACGCGGATGATCTCGCAGCCGGCATCCTCCAGGCGGCGTATCTGGTCCACAGTGGCTTTCAGGTCGCGGGTGTCCGTGTTGCACATCGACTGCACCGACACGGGACTTGAACCGCCTATGGTGAAGCGCCCCACCTTCACCAGGCGGGTCTTGCACTTCTTGGCGTGACAGGAACAGGCCATGCTACTTCTCCTGCTGGACGGCCGTTTCGGCGGCGGCCTTCTTGGCGGCATGGGCGGAGACAATGCGCATGATGTCGCTATAGGTGGCAAAGAGCAGAATGGAGAGCAGAACGGCTATGCCCGCTCCGTTGACATATTTCATGATATCCGGCGTAAGCTTGCGGCGCGAAATACCCTCAAAGATGTAAAGCACGGCGTGACCGCCGTCCAGCATCGGGATCGGCAGGATATTAAAGAAACCTACGGCCACCGAGATAAGCCCTATCAGGAAGAACAGGTCCGTCAGCCCCGTATGGGCGGCTTTGCTGACTATGTTCACTATGCCGATCGGCCCGGCGAGGTCGGGCTTTTCATGCTTGTGTATATTGGAGGCGATAGTTTTCACGGTGAAAGCCGTCCAGTACCAGCACTGGTTCGCGCCCATGGCGATGCCCTTGAAGAACGGCACGCGGGTGTACGTCAGCAGCGGAGAAATGCCTATCACGCCGCGGCCTGAACCATCGGGCGCTTTGCGGGTCTTAAGTTTTACAGAAGCCTCCGCGCCGGCGCGGGCGTACACGACGGTTATCTCTTTTTCCGACTTGCCGTAGATACTGTCAGCCATGGCGGCCCAGCTGTCCACCGGTACTCCGTCTACCTTTATCACCCTGTCTCCGGTCTTCAGGCCGGCGGCCTCCGCCGGATAGCCCTTGGAGAGATCTCCGATGAACGACTTGTCCGAGAACACCGGCTCGCCCACGAACAGGATCACGCCGGTGAACAGCACGAAGGCCAGGATATAGTTCATGGTGGGCCCGGCCGCCACGACCGCGAGACGGATATACCAGGGTTTGGCGAAATATTCGTCGGGGGCGCCGGACACCTCGTCCATGTTCTCGCCAGCCGGCTTGACATAGCCGCCCAGCGGAATGGCCCTGAGAGAGTAGCGCGTAACGCCGCTGGTGCGCCCATAGATCTCCGGGCCGAAACCGAACGAGAAGGCCTCCACCTTTATGCCGGAGAGTTTGCAAACGGCGAAATGCCCGAACTCGTGCAGAAAGATCACCAGGCCGAAGGTAAACAGCACCGCTAGTATTGATATGATCATTTTTTCCTCTTTTTAATTCCGTCCGCGGCGGCGGCCGCTCTCTGCCGCGCCCAGCCGTCGGCCTCTACGGCGTCGGACAGCGTCAGACGCGCGCCCGAGCCGCCCCGGCAGACCGCAAGCGTTTTTTCAACCACATCCGGGATATCGGTAAAGCGGATCCTGCCCGCCAAAAAATTCTCCACGGCCACCTCGTTTGAAGCGTTAAGCACAGCGGGGTAGATGCCGCCTTTTTTGGCCGCGTAGAAAGCCAGTTCAAGGCAGGGAAAGCGGCGGAAATCCGGCCGGGCGAAATACAGGCGGGCCAGTTTGAAAAAATCCAGCGGTTCGGCCAGAGACCTGGCGCGCTCCGGCCATGTGAGGGCGTATTGTATCGGCAGCGTCATATCCGGATTTGAGAGCTGGGCCAGCACGGAGCCGTCCTTGAACTCCACCCCGGAGTGCATCACCGACTGGGGATGGATAACGACCTGTATCTTGGCTATCGGCAGAGAGAACAGGTTCTTTATCTCTATGGCTTCAAGCCCCTTGTTCATCAGCGTGGCGGAGTCCACGGTTATCTTGGGGCCCATCCTCCAGCGCGGATGCTTCAGGGCCTGCGCCGGGGTAACTCCGGACAGGGAACCCTTATGCGCGTAGAAAGGCCCGCCGGAAGCCGTAAGAAAAACGCGCGATAGCGCCGCGTCGTATTGGCCTGGCTTTACTCCGGCCAGGCATTGAAAAATGGCCGAAGGTTCCGAGTCCACCGGGATTATGCGCGCCTGCCAGCGCTGGGCCTCTCTCATCAGCAGCTCGCCGGCCATCACCATCGGCTCCTTGTTGGCCAGCGCTATATGTTTGGAGGCGCGGATGGCGGCCAGCAGCGGAGCAAAGCCCACCGCCCCCGTGACCGAATTAAGAACGATATCGGCATCCGCCAGCGAGGCCATCTCGGCCAGGCCTTCCACGCCGGGAGGAAGAACTTTTACCCCGCGCGGCGCCGAAGCCTTCAGCTCCTTCCAGGCCGCATAGTCGAAAACGGAAACATAGGCCGGCCTGACCTCGCGCACCTGCGCGGCCAGCGCCTTCAGGTTGGAATTGACCGCCAGGCCGAGCACTTTCCAGCCTTTGCCGAGATTCTTAACGGACTTCACGGCATTAACGCCTATGGAGCCGGTCGAACCTAGTATGACGATATTTTTCATTGCTTATGCGGCCTGTGCCGTCAGCGCGAGAAGACCGTGTAGTAATATATCACCGGGGCGAGAAAGATGTAAGAGTCGAACCGGTCCAGTATGCCGCCGTGGCCGGGCAGCAGGTTGGAGGAATCCTTGGCGCCGACGGCCCTTTTCAGCATGGACTCGGCTATGTCGGAGATCTGGCCGAATATTCCGATAAGTACGCCGGCGCCTGCCGCGAAGGCGGGGGAAACGGTGCCGTGCATCAGCCGCCCGATGACCAGCGCCGTGACGACCGCGGCTATGAAGCCGGCGGCCGCGCCCTCCCAGGTCTTCTTGGGGCTGATGGTGGAAAGCTGCCTGCGCCCGAAGGACTTGCCGAGGAAATAGGCCGCGGTGTCCATTATCCATACCGTAATGATAAGCATCAGGGTCAGGCCCATGCCGTCGGGCCGGATGTCGCGGATAGCGACCAGGTGGAAAAGGCACCAGGAGATCATGAAGATGCCGAGCAGGGTGAGACCTATGCGCTCCAGGTATTTCTTCGGGGAGAACAACTCGTAGCTCATCACGCCTATTATCGTAAGCGCCAGCACGAAGCCGGTAAAATTATTACCGCCGGCCTGCGCCGCGCTGTAGCGGTCGAAGTAAAGCGCCGCCGGGATCAGCAGGCCGAAGACGTACAGCGTGGGCCCCTGCACCGGCTTCGAGCCCAGCTTCATCAGCGTGGCGAACTCGTAAAGCGACAGCGCGATGAGGGTGAGGACAAAAACCGCGTAAGCCTGGCCGCCGGAGCGTATTAAAAGCAGCACCACCGGTATGCCGAATAGCGCGGTAAGAATCCTTGGTAGCAGCATGGTTTATGTTCCTTTCCTTCTGTCGCGCGCCTGGTAATCCAGGATCGCGGCGATAAATTCCTTTTCGCGGAAGTCCGGCCAGAGAGTGCCGGTAACGTAGAACTCGCTGTAAGCCGTCTGCCACAGCAGGAAATTGGAGATCCGCATCTCGCCGGAGGTCCGTATCAGCAGGTCCGGGTCCGGCAGCTCCGGGGCATACAGAAGGGAGGAGAAGGAAGCCTCGTCCACGCTCTTGGCCCCTGAGGCCAGCGCCCTGTTCACGGCGTCGAGTATCTCCTGGCGCCCGCCGTAGTTCAGCGCAATATTGAGCACCATGCCCGGGTTGAGCTTCAGCCTTTCTTCGGCGTCCCGCAGCGCTTTCCTGGCCGGCTCCGGCAACTCGTCTATCCTGCCGCTGAGCCGCAGGCTCACGCGCTCTTCGTCCAGCTCGTCGGCGTAGGAAATTATCGTTTTCCGCAGCAGGAACATCAGCGCACTGACCTCCAGCTTGGAACGGCGCCAGTTCTCGGTGGAGAACGCATAGATGGTCAGGACCTTAATGCCGGCGCGGCTGGCGGCGCGCACCACCGCGTGCACCGAATCCACTCCCGCCTTGTGCCCGGCCACCGCCGGCAGACCGCGCTTTTTGGCCCAGCGCCTGTTGCCGTCCATGATTACCGCTACATGGGCTGGCAGGCGCGCTGGGTCTAGTTTGTCGGTTGTCGGCATCAGTACCGTAAGGTTAAATGGTAAGAAGTTCCTTTTCCTTGGCGGCTACTATGCCGTCAATGCCGCCGACGAAGGAATCGGTGAGTTTCTGCACCGCCTCTTCGTGCCGGGTGAGGTCATCCTCGGAGATCTCGCCGGCTTTCTGGGACTTCTTTATCTTTTCCAGCGCTTCGCGCCGCACGTTGCGCATCTGCACGCGGGAATCCTCGCCCATGCTGTGCACTACCTTCACCATCTTCTTGCGCTGGTCCTCGGTCATCGGGGGAAGATTTATGCGTATGACGTTGCCGTTGCGGGATGGGGAAGAACCGAAATCCATCTTCCTCAGCTCGGCTTCTACCGCATCCGCCGCGCCGGCGTCCCAGGGGCGGACCTCGATGGTACGGGGCTCGGGGATCGAGACCGCGGCCACCTGCTTCAGCGGCACGCGCGTACCGTAATACTCTACGTAAACGTTATCAAGCAGCTGTGGGTTGGCCCGGCCAGTGCGCAGCGAGGTAAGCTCGCGCTTGAATTTCTCTGTTTTCTCCATCATTTCCATCTCGGCTTCGGAAATGACATCTTCAATGGAAGAACCTGCCATAATGCCGCCCTCCTATGCTTTCTGACGGGATTAATAATCTCCCGTTCCGCACAGCTAATTATATTATATTTAAGAGAAGTGTTTGGAGCGAACCTAGGCAAAGGAAGCCGGCCGGGTTATTTCCCGGCGGCCAAAGCGTCCTCTGCCAGCTCGCAGATTATGTGCGCGGCGAGGATGTGCATTTCCTGCACGCGGGGGGTATCCGTCTCGGGCGCCAGGAAAGCCAGGTCGCAATGGGGAAGGATGGCGCCGCCTTTCTTGCCGAAAAATCCGACCACGGTCAGACCGCACTCTTTAGCTTTAACGGCCGCCTTCAGCACGTTGGGGCTCGATCCCGAAGTGGAGATCGCTATCAGCAGGTCGCCTTTACGCCCCAAAGCCTCGACCTGCCGCTCGAAAATACTGTCAAAACCGTAATCGTTGCCGATGCTGGTAAGTATGGAAGTATCCGTGGTCAGCGCTACGGCTCCTATAGCCCGCCGTTCCTTCTTGAAGCGTCCGACCAGCTCGGCGGCGATGTGCTGGCTGTCGGCCGCGGAACCGCCGTTGCCGCAGACCAGTATCTTACCTCCGGAAAGAACGGTTCCGGACACGGCTTCGGCTATCGCCCTGACCGCGGAGGTGTCGGCGGCCAGAGCGGAGGCCGCGGCTATATGACGGGAGATGGCGGAGGAGATCTTGTCTTCCATATCAGTGTATCAGCGTGCCGGTCTGTTCTCCGGCCATGGCCCTGCGTATGTTGCCCGGGGTATGCAGGTTGAAAACAAGTATAGGGATGTGATTTTCCATGCAGAGCGTCAGCGCGCTCGCATCCATGAACTTAAGGCCTTTGCTTATGGCGGACATGTAGGTGATGTCCTTTATCAGCTTGGCCTTGGGGTCCTTCTTGGGGTCTCCTGTGTAGACGCCGTCCACCTGGGTGGCCTTGAAGATGATGTCGGCGTTCATTTCGGCCGCGCGCAGGGCGGCGGCGGTGTCCGTGGTGAAATAGGGGTTGCCGGTGCCGCCGGCGAAAATCACAACGCGGTCCTTCTCCAGGTGACGGAGCGCACGGCGGCGGATGAAGGGCTCGGCCAGCCGGGAGATCTCTATCGAAGTCTGCACGCGGGTGGAAACGCCCTCGTGCTCCAGCGCCGACTGCAGAGCCATCGCGTTTATGATGGTGGCCAGCATTCCCATGTTGTCCGAGGTGACGCGGTCTATCATGCCGTTGCCGTCGCGGGCTCCGCGCCAGATATTGCCGCCGCCTATGACCAGCGCCAGGTGCGTGCCGCGCCTGAGGCCTTTGGCTATTTCTTTTGCGATGAAAGTGAGGGAGGGGGGGTTTATGGAACGGCTGTCGCCGGGGGAACCGAGGGCCTCGCCGGAAAGCTTGAGCAGTACGCGTTTGTACATAAACCTCCAGTGCAGCGGAAAGATCGCCGCCGAGGCTTTACAACCCCGGCGGCGTTTACAGCGGTATTATTCTATTCCGACCAGATAACAGTTGAAGCGCGTCACGGCGACGTTGCCGCCGAGCTTGGTTCCCAGGTTCTTTACAACCTGGGTGACGCTCAGTTTGGAATCGCGGATGAAGGCCTGTTCGAGCAGGCAGTTTTCCTGGAAGAACTTGTTGACGCGGCCGTCCAGCATCTTCACAATGGTTTCAGGGGTCTTGGCCTTGAAGGGCTTGCTGCCCTCGGCGGCGATGGCCTTGGCGGTCTCTTCGTCCTTCTCCATCTTGGCCTTGTATATCTCGCGCTCGCTGGCCACAAGGTCGGCGGGCACGTCCTCGCGCTTGAGGTACTTGGGGCTCATGGCCACGCTCTGCATGGCCAGCTCCTTGGCCAGGGTTTCAAGTTCGGCCTTGGCGGCGGCCATGTTGCCGTCGAAGGAAACCTCCACGATGGCGCCTTTGCGGTTGTCGTTGTGGACGTAATAGTTGGCGGCGGTATTGGCTTCGGTCTTGTAGACCACGCCGCGGCGGATCTGCATGTTCTCACCCATCTTCATGGCCACGGCCTGCAGGCGCGCTTTGGCCGCTTCGCTCTCGGCCGGGTTGGCGAGCGCCGCGTCGGCGAGCATCTCGGCGGCCAGCGCGGCGGCGAAGGCGATCACGTCGGGGTTCTTCGCCACGAAGTCCGTCTCGCAATTGAGCTCAAGGAGGGAGCAGGCCTTGGCGTCGGCGGAGGTCTTGGCGACCACCACGCCTTCCTTCATGGCGCGGCCGGCGCGCTTGGCGAGGCCGGCCAGGCCTTTCTTGCGGAGGAGCTCCACCGCTTTCGCGATGTCGCCGCCGGATTCGTTAAGGGCGCCCTTGCAGTCCATTATGCCCGCGCCTGTCTGGGTCCTGAGTATCATTACCTGTTCGCTGGTGATTGCTGCCATATTCGTGTTCTCCTTGGTGTCTTAAAAAAAGGGGCGCCGGCATAATAGCCGCCGCCCCCGTGGTCAAGAAAAAAGCTTATTCTTCGGTCCTGACGGGCTCTTCGGCGGAGGCCTCTACGGCTGCCTGCTCCTGCTGGGCGTAAGCATCGCCTTCGGGCTGGGCTTCCCCGGCTTCTACGGCGGCGGCTTCCTGGGCCTGCTGATGCGCGGCGGCTTTCTCAGCCTCGGCTTCGGCGCGGCCGTCTATCACGGCATCGGCCATAGTGGCGCAGAAAAGCCTTATCGAACGGGCGGCGTCGTCGTTACCCGGGATGGGCCAGTCGAGCTGGTCGGGGTCGCAGTTGGTGTCGCAGACGCCGACTACGGGGATGTGGAGCTTGTGGGCTTCCTTAAGAGCGTTGGCTTCGTTGACCGGGTCCACGATGAACATGATGTCCGGCAGGGCGCGGAGGTTGCGGATGCCGCTCAGCAGCTTCACCAGGCGGGCCTTCTCCTTGCTCAGGCGGGAAACCTCTTTCTTGGACATGACCTTGAACAGGCCGTCATTCTCGAACTTCTCGAGCTCTTCGAGGCGCTTGAGGGACTTCTTCAGGGTCTCGAAATTGGTAAGGGTGCCGCCCAGCCATTTTTCGTGCACGCAGGAGACTTCGGCGCGGACGGCTTCCTCGCGGATGATCTCTTTGGCCTGCTTCTTGGTGCCGACGAAAAGGAAAGTCTTGCCCTGTTTCGCGGCGTCTTTAGTGAAGGTATAGGCCTTCTTAATTTCTTTTACGGTTTTCTGTAAATCCAGGATGTGGATGCCGTTGCGCTCACCGAATATATACCGGGCCATCTTGGGGTTCCACCTGTAGGTCTGGTGGCCGAAATGAACACCTGCTTCAAGCATGCTCTTCATCGTTACGTTTAACATTGTTTTTGCCTATCCTCCGTTTGATTTGCTGTTCGTTTCTTTTCCCGCCCTCAGGGAGCAGGATTTCAACGTACTTATAATATCATATCAAGGCCGCCCCTTTCAATGAGAGCGGTCCCGTATATGAGGAAAAACCGCGCCAGAACGGTTTATTTGGTGAAATCGAAGGTCTTGGGCGGCCTGGAGCCCCTAAAGACTATTTTTTTATCCTTCGATATGATGATAGTGACCGGCAAGCCCAGCACCCCGTATTTCTTAGCGACGGCCTTGTCCTTGTCAAGCACGACAAGGTATGGGTACTTGGTCTTCTTAACGAATTTGGAAGCTTTCTCCGCGTTATCGCCGACATTTACCCCTACGAACAGGACCTTGTCCGTGCCGGGCAGTTTTTTAAGCGCCGCCAGTTCGGGGACCTCCTCTTCGCAGGAAGTGCACCAGCGGGCCCAGAAGTTGAGCACCACGTACCCCCTGCCCAGGTTCTCCTCCAGCTTGAACTGCTTGCCGTCCAGCTGGGGCAGGGAGAAGTTCTCCACGGCGTCCTGCGCGGCATAAAGCAGGCAGCCGGCCGCAACCGCCGCGAACACCGCAACAATTATCTTTTTCATTATGCCTCCTTGAACTAAGCCAGTTTTCCGGCAGCGTAAATAAAATAGATACCGGCGCCTATTATCAGGAACGCCAGCCCCTTCTTAACCTTCATCATCCACGCCCCTGACTTCGGGATGAAGCTGCCGGCGAAAAAGCCTATAACGAGCAGCGTACTACTCAGGCCCATCGAGAAAGTAAACAACAGCATGGTGCCGGTGAAGACAGCTTTTTTGGCGGCTACGTACACCAGCAGGGTCGCCAGCACCGGGGCTGTGCACGGGGAAGCCACCAGGCCGGAGGTCAGCCCCATCACGAAAGGCCCGGCGAACGGAGACTTTTTTACGGACTCGGAAGCGAGCCCGGGAAGGTTCGGCATCGGTATGTAGTACCACTCCATCATACTGCCGCCGAGATAAAGGAGCAGCACGCCGAAAGCCAGGTAGACGTAGGTATTGGTGGTCAGTGAGCCGAACAGCGAGCCGGTCAGGGCCGCGGCCATACCGAGCGCGGAATAGACCAGCGCCATGCCCAGAACATACGCCAGGCTGGCCGCCAGGCGGCTGGAGACGCCGCCTTCGCGCGACCCCAGGTACCCTACGACTATCGGCAGTATCGGGTATACGCAGGGCGTAAGCGACGTGAGCAGGCCGGAAACGTAGACGGCCAGGAAAGTGCCGATGGAAATTGTTTCAAGATTTATCTGCGGCATAAGAGGGAACTCCTATATATTCTGCGGTCTTCAGGTTACAGTTTATGACCGCCCCCGAAGAGGCGATTATGACCCCGGAGGCGTCGCGGCGCCGGTGCAGAAATTCCGCGCCTTCCTCCGGGCCCAGCGCCATCGCCGAGATCGTATAGGAGTTGGCTAGCGCGGCGGTGGAGGCCAGGACCGTAACGCTGGCTATGTCCTCCCGGACGCCACCGGTGCGCGCGTCGATTATATGATGGTACTTTTTTCCGCGGTGTATAAAATAGCGCGCGTAGTCCCCGGAAGTTACGAGCGCGCCGCGCTTCAGCTCCATAAAACCGGCCGCCCTGTCGTCGCCGGAAAAAGGGTTCTTCACGGCCACGCGCCAGGGGCGCGGGGCTGAGGGGGAGGACGAGACGCGCAGGTCCCCGGCCCCGTTTACGCAGAAGCTCTCCACCCCCAAGTCCGCCAGCACGCGGCAGGCCCTGTCCACGCCGTAGCCCTTCCCGATGGAACCCAGCCCTATGCGCATGCCTTTTTCCGGCAGGCGTATCGCGCAGGCAGCGTGGTTCATCTCAACCTTGGAATGGTCCACCAGCCGCAGCGCCTTCGCTATAGCCGCCTCGGCGGGGGGAACTTCGGTACGGAAAGCCTCACGCCACAGCAGGCCGACCGCGCCAAAGGTTATGTCGAACGCGCCGCCGGCTTGGCGGCATATGCCGAGGGAAAAATCGATAAGGTCGAATAATTCCGGGGTCACCGCCACGGGAGCACCGCCGGCAGACGCGTTAAGGGCGTTAAGAGGGCTGTCACGGAAATCGGTGAGCAGGTTTTCTACCCGCTCCACCTCGGCGTAAGCCGTAAGCACGGCGGTCTCCAGCGCCGAAGCGCCGGCGCGCGAGCCGCCCGGATAGGCGCTTATCTCGAAGGGGGACCCCATACAGGTCCTGGCTATAACTAAAGGTCCGGTCATCAGAATTTAGCGGTCAGCGAGGCCTGTAAGACCAGCGCCTGCAGGCCGTTGGAGCGCTTGTAATATATCGCGGTGCCGCCCAGTTCCCAGGCGGCCTCGTCCGCGGCCGGCTCCCAGGTGTAGCTGAACTGGACGCCACCCTCGTTGGCTGTGAACCTGGAGAGGTCCGAATCCGAGGTCATGTTAGGCTGCATCACGAAGAAAGAATCCGCGTAATATTTGGCCGGCGTCTGCGAGTAGTGCCGGTAAAGCGCGCGAAAGACGCCTTTCTCGTCGGAGAAAGCAAGCGCCAGCGAGGGCTCCCAGGTATTCGAGCGTATAGCCCAGCTGTCCGTGTAATAGCGGTAGTCAAGGTGGAAGGCGAGGTTCCCGCTGAGGCTGCGCACGTAGCGCGCGTTGGCCGTCCACTTGTTCCTGCTCTGCGGCAGCACTTCTTCGGCGCGGTCGGTAACGGCCGTGCCGGTGCTTACGGTATTGCGCGACCCCTCCAGGTAGCCTCCCTGTCGGGTATAGCTGATCCCGCCCAGGACCATATCCCGTTCACTAAGCAGCTGGGTAGCGCTGACGTTCACCGAATTGGTGGTCTTGGACTTGAAGCCGGCGAACTCTCCCTTTGCAATATCCCAGGGGTCTGCGGCATCCGAGAAATGAAAGACCCCGGCCGAAAGCACGAAGTTATCCTCGGCGAAGAATTTCTGCACGTTCAGCCCGCCGTGGATTGACCGGTAGGAAAGCTCGCCGGAATAGCCGGCGGTCGGAGTGAAAGCCCACGAGCCTATCCTCTTGGAATAGCCCGCATCCGCGCCTACGCGGGTCTGCCAGCCTCCGCCCCCGCCGCCTTCGTCCCCGCTGCCGTCGCCGCTTTTTTTGTGCACCGAGGCGGAAGCTCCCGTCCCGGTGTCGAAAGCCTTGTTGGAGGCGGAGCTTAAAGCGTCTGCTACCACGCTGCCGAAGACGCTGGTATCATGGTCTATCTGGGAATTTATATAAAGTACGGGCTCGTAAAGGGACAGGGCCTGGTCGCCGGAGCCGTCGTAGGACTGCCTGCCTCCGTGACCGCTCTGGTACATGGAGTTGACCACGAAATCCAGGTCCGTCTTGGCAAAAGCCGTTCTTTCCAGGCAGACGGCAAGCGCGGCTGTAAGAAGATATTTTCTAATTGCAGCCACAGCCGCCTCCCGCGCTCTGGCCTACGCCGCCGGAGGAGCCTTCACGTATGGAATGGAAATCGTTCAGGAAAGCCTGGCGGTTCCCCATCGGCTCGAACTGCATGATCTGCTTTGAAAGGGTTTCCCGGTCCACCTGGTGCACCATCGTACACCCGCAAGCCAGCGCGGAGAGCGCGGCCAAAAGCAACACTTTAATATCAAGCACCCTGAACCTCCAAACCGGTATTTTTATTTTATAGAAAGTAGTTTATTATAGTACATTCGACTCCCTGCAGCTTTTTACACTGTAACCTCTTATTTTCTATACTTGTATTCAGCGAAAGCCGAAAATTATGAAAATAGCCATCGCCCAGATAAACCCGAAAGTGGGGGACATCGCAGGGAACGCCGCCTTGGTGGAAGCTTTCGCGCGCCGGGCCGAGGCCGCCGGCGCGGACCTAGCCGTCTTCCCGGAACTGGCGCTGACCGGCTACCCGCCGCTGGACCTGGTAGAAAAAAAAGATTTTATAGAAGACAACCTGCGCGCCCTGAAGCATCTGGCCGGGCTTAAGCTTAAAACCGCGCTGGCGGTCGGCTTCGTGGACCGGAACCCGGCTAAAAAGGGTAAGGCGCTGCTCAACTCCGTGGCCCTGCTGCACTCCGGCCGGATAGCCGCTAAAAGAGCGAAATCCCTGCTGCCCACCTACGACATTTTCGACGAGGCGCGCTACTTCGAACCCGCGTCGGAGAACAAGCCGGTAAAATTCGGCGGCGCCACGCTGGGCTTGACCATATGCGAGGACATCTGGGCCGGGACCACCCTCCTTCCCAGCCGCCTGCTCTACCGGAACAACCCGGCAAGAACTCTTTGCGCGGCAAAGGCCTCCGTGGTCATAAACGTCTCGGCCTCCCCTTTTTACAGGGGGAAGAGCGAAAGACGCCTGAAGATACTTTCCAGGCTGGCGCGCAAGATGAACGCCTTCATAATTTACGCCAACCAGGTTGGCGCGAACGACGAGCTGATCTTCGACGGCAACAGCTTCGCGCTTTCGCCCTCCGGCAAAGTTCTGGCGAGGGCGAAAAGTTTTGAGGAAGACCTGCTGCTGATCGATACCGGGGCGGCGCCGGTCCGCGCGGCCGCCGGCAAGGACGCCGACGGGGAGATCTGCGCGGCATTGACGCTCGGACTCAGGGATTATTTCGGGAAAATGGGCTTTAAAAAAGCCGTGCTTGGCCTGAGCGGGGGGATAGATTCCGCGGTCGTGGCCGCCCTGGCGGCCAGGGCGCTGGGCCCGGAAAACGTGACCGGCGTACTGATGCCCTCGGAATATACTTCCGGCCGGAGCTGCGACGACGCGCTGGCTATAGCCCGCAACCTCGGCATCAAGACCATGACCGTGCCGATAAAGAACATTTACCGGGCCTTCCTTAAAGAGCTGTCAGCCGGACAGCCCGGTGGGGAAGTTTCGCTTACCATGCAGAACCTGCAGGCCCGCTCCAGGGGCAGCATACTTATGGCCCTAGCCAACGCCAACAACTGGCTGGCCCTGACCACGGGCAACAAGTCGGAGATAGCGGTAGGCTACTGCACCCTCTACGGGGACACCGCCGGCGCCATAGCGCCGATAACCGACCTGCTGAAGACCGAGGTCTACAGGCTGGCGGCCTACCTGAACAGGGGAGGGGTGATCATCCCCCGGGCCGTCATAAAGCGGCCGCCCACGGCCGAGCTCAAACCCGGTCAGAAAGACCAGGACGACCTGCCTCCTTACAAGACGCTGGACGAGATAATACGTCTCTACATGGAGGAGAACCGCTCTCCGCGCGAAATAATAAACCGCGGCTTCAAAAGGGAACTGGTACTTTCCATACTAAAGCGCGTAGAGGCCAACGAGTACAAGCGCAAGCAGCTCCCGATAGGCCTTAAGGTCACTGAGAAGTCCTTCGGCTACGGCAGAAAAATGCCCATAGTAAAATCAGTAGCCTTCATAGAGTAGTTCCTAAATGCTAAAGCACCTCACCACGATTTTTTCCACCCTTATCCTATTCGGCGCGACGGCGGCGGCGCAGACTCCTGCGCCGGCCCAGACGCAGACCCCGACTCAGACGCAGGCGCAAGCCCAGACAACACCCCCGAAAGCACAGGCGCGGAAAAAGAAAAAGATCCTGAAACCTAGTCCGAAACCGCGTCCGAAAGCCAAGGAAGAGATAATAAAGACGCAGGAACCCGCCACCAAGGAAGATATCCTTAAGGCCGTAGAGCAATCCACAACGCCGTTAAAGGAGGGCCTGCTTTCCCGGACCCTGAACGCTATAACCATAAACACCGCCAACGGCCCCATCATCCCTTTCCCGGTGGTGGACTCCAGCAAGGACCTCGGCCCGAGCTACGGTTTTATGCCGGTAATAGCCATAAGGGACAAGAAGACCAACGACATCAAATCCGTCATCGTTCCGTCGGTGAACTACAACGAGAATTTAGGCACCACGCTCACCTATCGGCATTATATTTTCCCCGACGATAAACGTTATTTTATACTGCGCGCGTCCAGGTCGGAGCACGTGGAACGGGAGCTGATGACGTATTACTATACGCCGAGCGTGTTCGATTCCGGGTTCCGCCTGAGTGTAGAGGCTAAGCACTGGATAACCGGCAAGCCCTCGTTCTACGGCATCGGCATCAACACCAAGCCCGGCGACAGGGCTAACTACGCGCTCAAAATGACGGGGGAAGAGGTCATCCTGGACATCCCGCTGATAAAAAAGGTGTTCATCAATGTCGACCACTCATTCTACGCCAAGGAAATAGTCCCCGGCCCGGTGGACGACGAGGGGCAGGTCAAGGGAAAGTTCCCGGCCTACTACCCGGACGCCTCGGCCCTGCATGACTTCCTGACCAACCGTTTCTCGCTGGTTTATGACGATACCGACCACCCGTCCCTGCCCAAGATAGGAACTTACGCCAGCGCCTCGGTGCTCTACTCCGCCAAAAGGCTTGGCTCGGACTACAACTACCGCACTTATTCGTTCCAGCTGAAGAACTACTTTAACTATAAGGAAGAAGGCCATTTTGTTACAGCCGTGCATTACCTGCTGCAATTCCAGAAAGGGGACGCTCTTCCATTTTACGCCATGCCGCAGCTCGGCGAAAGCACAGGCCTGCGGATGGCCGGCGACGGCCGCTTTACAGACCGGGGCAAATTCGTTTTCAATATAGAGGAAAGGATAACCCTCTCGAAAACTCCATTCTACAAGTTCATCAGCGAGACCGAGATAGCCCCGTTCCTGGACGTGGGCACGGTGTTCCCCAAGGTTTCGGCTTTCAGGGCCCGCAACCTTAAGTACGGCCCCGGCATTTCGGCCAGGCTGGTCATCAGACCTCAGCTGGTGGCCACGGTGGACCTGGCCTACGGCTCCGAAGGCACCAACGCCATAATCCGCATAGGCTATCCGTTCTAAAAGCCGTCAGAAAAAGCGAACGCCCGCTTCCCGGAAGGGAAACGGGCGTTCGCTTGCATACGGCACTTTACTGCAGCTGCGACAGGTCGGCTACTCCCTCGAAAAGATTCACAAGGGACTTTATAAGGTTAAGACGGTTTACCCGCACCTTCGGGTCCTCGGCCATCACCATTACCTTATCGAAGAAACTATCCAGGCTGCCTTTAATGGAAAGCAGCTCGGAAAGCCCTTTGGCATAATCGCGGGCGGCAACGTGGGAGGCCAGCCTCCCCGACAGCGCCTTAATGCCGGCGTAAAGGGCCCGCTCCTCGTCCTCCTCGAAATAATTCTCGTCGGGAACGCCGCTTAGCGGGGCCTTGGCCTGGCGCAGGATATTCTTGGCGCGCTTGAAAGCCATGGCTATGCCGGCGAAGTCGGGGTTGCCGCGCAGGGAGTGTATGTCCTTCACGCGGTCGCGGCAGTCCGGCAGGTCCCCGCCGGACATGAAGAACTCTCTAACGGCCTTTACCTCGTCGAAGCGGTAGCCGGCTTCCGTAAAGAGCGCCTCGGCGCGCTGCCAGACGAAGTCCAGCAGCGGATCGCTGGTCTTGGCGGACCCGCCGCCGGGCAGGGCGGAAAAAGCGTTAGAGGCGGCTTCGTTCAGGTTCAGCCTGAAGCTGTTCTCCAGTATTATGCGGACCAGGCCCAGGGCCTGGCGGCGCAGGCCGTGCGGATCCTCGCTGCCCGAAGGGATAAGGCCGAGAAAAAAATCCGAGGCCAGGGTGTCCAACTTGCCTGCCAGCGACACCAGCGCGCCCTCTTTGGAGGAAGGAAGGGGTGACTTGGCCGACATGGGCCAGTAGAATTCCCCTACGGCCCGCGAAACGTTCTCGCTCATCCCCGCGTTCTTCGCGTAATAGTAGCCCATCACTCCCTGCAGTTCGGTGAATTCCTTAACCAGGTTGCTGGTCAGGTCGGAGTAGCCGTTGAAGGCAGCGGCCGCGACATCGCCGCTATTGACCGGCTGGCCGCAATTACCGCAAAGCCAGGCCGCCAGCTTTTCAACGCGGGCGGCCTTGTCGGCCATCGTGCCGAGTTTTTCCTGGAAGGTTATGGCCGCAAGCTTGTCCTTGAACTCGGCCAGCGGGCGGGCCAGGTCGCGGGTGTAGAAGAAGATAGCGTCGCGGAAGCGGGCTTCCAGCACGTTCATGAAGCCTTCCTCCACGTTGCGCTGCCCTTTGGATACGCCGTCGCGTATGCCCACGAAGTAAGGCTGCAGTTCGCCCTTCGCGTTCGCCACGGTGAAGAACTTCAGCTGCTTCTTCATCACCAGGTGCACCAGCTCCGCCGGCAGCTTCAGGAAATCCTGCGAGTAGCCGGACATCACGCAGACCGGATACTCCGCCAGGTAGAGGTTCTCGCCTAGCAGTTCGGGGTCGGCCTCCACCACCAGCTTCATGCGCTTAGCCAGGTGTTCTATCTCCCGGCGCAGCGTCGCCAGCCGTTCCGCGTCCTTCACTATGACGTTGGCGTGCTCCAGCGCCTTGAAATATTTTTCCGCGGCGCCTATCTTTATCTGGCGCGACCCCTTGGCGCTCAAGCCCACGGTGATACGGCCCGACTTTATGCCCGCCACGCTGAAAAACACCGGCTTGTCCCCGTAAAGGGCAAGCAGGCTGCGTATCGGCCGGGCAAAACGGAAACGGGTGGCCTCCCAAACCATGTTCTTAGGGAACTGCAGCCCGGAGATGATCTGCGGGAAGATCTCCGCCAGCGCCTTCACCGAAGAACGCCCGGGGAGCTTCGTTTCGAAAACAAGGACCTCGCCTTTGTTAGGCACGGTTTCCACGCCCAGCTTGTCCGGAGTGGTGCCCCGCGCGCGGGCGAAGCCGGCGGCCTGCGGCGTGAAATTCCCGGCGGCGTCCTTAAGCAGGCGGACGGAGGGGCCGTACGCTTTCTGCGTTTTCTCTTCGGTCTTGGCCGGGACGCCGGAAATATAAAGGACCAGGCGCTTATAGGTGCCATAGGCCTCTATGGAGTCGCAGGCCAGGTTGGCTTCGGCCAGCAGTTCGGCCGCGCGCTTCTTCATCTGCTCCTCGGCCGAGGTCACGAAGCGGGCCGGGATGTTCTCAATGCGTATCTCAAGCAGAGCATCACTCTTAGAGGTCATCAGGAAACCATCCTTTGTAGCGAAAACGTGTATTTTGAAGCCGAGTCGAAGTGGCGCGAGACGAGCAGGCTCGCATGAGCCTGTGGGTTGAGCGGCGCAAAGGCCCAGGCAAAAAGCCGAGTTTGCAGTAAAAGCAGGGTTTCCTGATGCCCTCTACGCATTGGCTTTCTCCTTCTTTTCGGAAGGCTCGTTGAGCTCCACACAGGCTGCGGCGCAGGCCTTGGCCATGTCGCGGATGCGCTTTATCAGCACCGCGCGCTCGGAGACGGAAATGGCGCCGCGGGCGTCGAGCAGGTTGAAATTGTGGGAACACTTCATCACCAGGTCGAAGGCCGGCAGATAATAGCCTTTGGCGGCCAGGCCGCGGACCTCCCTCCCCCAACGGTCGAAATTAAAGCGCAGGTTCTCTATATCCGCTTCTTCGAAATTGTAATGGGAGAACTGCTCCTCGACCCCCTTGTGCACCTCGCCGTAGGTCAGCCGGTCCGTCCACATGATGTCGGAGATCCGCTTCTTCTTCTGCACGAACATGGCCAGGCGCTCAAGGCCGTAGGTTATCTCCACGCTTATCGGGTTCAGCTCGTACGAAGCCATCTGCTGGAAATAGGTGAACTGCGTCACTTCCATCCCGTCCAGCCAGACCTCCCAGCCCACACCCGAGGCGCCCAGGGTGGGGGATTCCCAGTCATCCTCTATCCAGCGTATGTCGTGCTCCGTGTGGTCGATGCCGACCGCCTTAAGCGAATCCAGATAGATCTGCTGTATGTTCTCCAGCGGCGGCTTTATTATAACCTGGTACTGGTAATATTTCCCGTTGCGGTTGGGGTTCTGGCCGAAGCGGCCGTCGCCCGGGCGGCGGCACGGCTCGACGTAAGCCACGCTGTTGGGTTTGGAGGTAAGCGAGCCGAAGAAGGTGGCGGGGTTGAAGGTGCCCGCGCCTTTTTCAAGATCATAAGGCTGTATCAGGGCGCAACC
This sequence comes from uncultured Elusimicrobia bacterium, assembly GCA_903917735.1. Lineage (GTDB taxonomy): Bacteria > Elusimicrobiota > Elusimicrobia > Elusimicrobiales > UBA9959 > UBA9959. The sequence goes on from CAIXBR010000117.1 coordinate 38,901, forward strand.
CTGCCTGGCCCAGTACTGGTTAAGCTTTAAAATGAAATCCTGAAAATTCACTGTAACCTCCGGCGGGCCCAAAGGCCCGGATATTTGCAAGTATTATACCTATTGGGGGGGCCTACTTCACGAACGCCAGCGTCCGCAGGTCCACGCCGATGTTCTCCTGAAAGAAGCGGGCGAAGAGCTCGTCTATAAAAGCCGCCAGCGCCGCGTCTTCTTTAAGCTCGCGGATCTCCGCCCAGGTTCCCGCGTGCAGCGCGTCCCAGAAGGCCGCTTCCGGCCCCGCCGCCGTCTCCCTGAAGCCGAACCCCGCCAGCTCAAGCGCGCGCAGCGTAAAAGCCCGGCGAAGCCAGAAAGCCGTTCCAAAGCAGTCCAGGTCAAGCAGCGCCCCCAGCAGCAGGTCGTACTTCTCCGGGGAAGGGTTCTGCGCCGCCGTCAGCTTGTTGACCACCTCGCAGTAATGCATCGCAAGGTAAAGACTCTCAAGGTCCTTTCTGATATTACCGAAAACGCCTAGCGTCTGGCCGCCGGTACAGACCGGAAAATTGGACCCCTTCTTCAAAAAGAAACGGTAATCGCCCCAGGTAACGGCCTCGCTCAGCGCGCGCAGCTTCCCCTTGGCCAGCCGTACGCCCTTGAAGTTCACCTCTAACTTCCCGTGCTCCAAAGTAAAGACCGTCACGATCCTGTCGCTCTCGCGCAGGGGCCTGCGCTGCAGCACTATCCCGTAATCGCAGAAGATCATTACAGCTATTCTACAAATTTGCACTCCGGGCCGCCCGCCCGCCAATATGGTAAAATCGTTAAATAACGGTTTACAGGGAGATCAACATGCCGGCTAATACCATGGAGTCGCTAGTAAGTCTCTGCAAAAGGCGGGGGTTCATCTTTCAGGGTTCCGACATCTACGGCGGGCTCCAGGGCGTCTACGATTATGGCCCGCTCGGCGTGGAACTGAAGAACAACCTAAAGTCCGCCTGGTGGCGGGCCATGGTCTACGAGCGCGACGACATCGAAGGGCTCGACGCCGCCATCCTCACACACAGGTCCGTGCTGAAGCATTCCGGCCACGAGAACACCTTCTCCGACCCGATGGTGGACTGCCGCAAGTGCAAGAGCCGTTGGCGCGCCGACCAGATCAAGAACGGCAAATGCGAGAAGTGCGGGTCCGCTGACCTGACCGAGCCGAGGCCGTTCAACCTGATGTTCAAGACCACCGTGGGCCCGGTGGCCGACGACGAGCATTTCGCCTACCTGCGCCCGGAGACAGCGCAGGGCATTTTCTGCAATTTCAAGAACGTGATGGACTCCACCTCGAACAAGCTGCCGTTCGGCATAGCACAGATCGGCAAGTCTTTCCGCAACGAGATCACGCCGAAGAACTTCATCTTCCGTGTGCGCGAGTTCGAGCAGATGGAGCTGGAGTTTTTCGTGCTGCCCGGCACCGACGAGGACTGGCACGCGAAGTGGGTGGAGGCGCGCGTGGCCTGGTGGAAGGCCCAGGGCCTGGAGAGCGAGAACCTGCAGCAGTTCCACCAGCCCAAGGAAGAGCTGGCTCACTATTCCAAGGCCACCGTGGATATCCTCTACAGGTTCCCGCATGGCATGGAGGAACTTGAGGGCGTGGCCAACAGGATGGACTTCGACCTGGGCTCCCATTCCAAGGATCCCCAGGAGCTGGGGCTCAAGGCGCGCGTGGAGGAGAATCAGGATTCGGTGGTAAGGCTTACCGCGCCGGACCCGGTCACGCAGAAGCCTCTGGTCCCGTTCGTCATTGAGCCTTCCGCGGGCGTGGACCGCGGCGTGCTCGCGCTGCTGACCGAAGCCTACACCGAGGAGAAGCTGGAGAACGGCACGGAGCGCATCGTGCTCAAGCTGAAGCCTCACCTGTCACCAATCAAAGTGGCTGTGATACCGCTGGCGCGCAACAAGCCGGAGATAGTAGCGAAGGCTAAAGAAATAAAGGACGCGCTGCTTAAGCTCGGCATAGGCCGCATCTATTACGAGAACGGCGGGAACATCGGCAAAGCCTACCGCAGGCACGACGAGGTAGGAACCCCGCTTTGCGTGACCGTCGACTTCGACACGATAGGGAAAGGCGAGAATAAGGAACTGGAAGGGATGGTCACCATCCGCGACCGCGACTCGATGAAGCAGATCCGCGTCCACACGTCCAAACTGGCCGAACATATCGCGGAATACTTCAGGAGCACGAAAGCCTAGGCGGCTGCCGCGGCGGGGATCTGAGCAACCGTTACGGAAGGGGGCCCCGCCTTAACGACACCCTGTTTTTTGCTTTTCCGGCTCTTTATTTATATAATAAATACACTATGCTACCTACATACAGACCTAATGTTCGCAAACGCAAGAAGCACCTTGGCTTCAGGGCCAAAATGAAAACCGCCGGCGGCAGAAAAACTCTCGCCCGCAGGCGCGCCAAGGGCCGCTGGGAACTCATCCCCGACATTCCGACGACACCGAAGTAGTAAGCCCGTCGGCACGAAGTGAAAGAGTTCGCCTTTTCAAGAGCTTCACGATTGCGCCTCAAAAAAGAATTTGAGGCGGTTTTCGCGGCCGGGAGAAGAACAGTCACCAGGGACCTTGTGGCCTGGGACGCTCCCGGAGGGGGAAAAGGGAAAAAGATCGGCCTCATGGTCTCTAAAAAGACCGGGAACGCCGTACACAGAAACAGGTTAAAGAGGCTTCTAAGGGAAGCTTTCAGGGCAAGCAGTAATGAGTTAAAGGAAGGCACGCGCCTCATCATCTATCCGAAGGCGGGCTGCGCCATGGAAAACATGGCTCAGGCCCGGCAAGCGCTGGATACACTCCGGCAAAAGGCGCGCCTTAACGATGACGGTAAATAAAACCGGCACAAAAAATCTTAAATCACTGGCGCTGCTCACGCTGCGCTCGGCATACAGGACTTTCAGGCCGGCCCTAGGGCCAGGCACCTGCAGGTTCCAACCATCCTGTTCCGAGTACGCGTTCCTGGCGCTGGATAAACACGGGATTTTAAAAGGGTCGAGGCTGGCCGCAAGCCGCCTCGCCCGCTGTCGTCCTTTCTCTCCTGGCGGTTTCGACCCGGTGCCCTGAAACACCCCTGGAAGCCCTCCGCGGTCGCGGGAGGCTAAATGCAGAAGAATCTTATACTCGCGGTGGTTCTCTCCTCACTGGTCTACATAGGCTGGTACTCCGTCATGGAGAAGAGAATACAGCCGCAGAAAACTCAGGACCAGCAGTCCCAGTCCGCGGCACAGCCGGTTGCGGGACAAGCAAGCCCGGGACTGACCTCCCAGGCCGCCCCGGCCGCGCTCCCCGAAAACTGGAAAAAAGACGCCGTCACCCTTAAGGCCGGCAAAGCAGAATACTACTTCCACCCCGGCGCCGCGGCTCTCGCCAGCGCCGTCTACGAAGGCCCCGTGGCCCCCGTGGAACTTGTCCCCGACCCCTCGCGCGGCTTCTTCGCCGCCACCCTGCCCGGAGTTTTCAAGCTGAAGGCGCAAACCTCCGACTCGGTGGAATTCTCCGCTCAGGCCGGAACGGTGCAGTTAACCAAGAAATTCATCTTCTCGCCAGACAACGGCCTGAACACCCTCCAAATCACCGCCGTCAACGCCTCCGCTAAAACGCAGACTCTCGGAGCGTGGGAACTCACCATCGGCCCCGGGCTGGGCACCGTGAAGAGCGAGGAAAAAGAGAACGCCAAGCTGTGCAAGGCGGACTATACTTTCAGCGAAACCGGCCGCAAATATCCCACTCTCAAAGAACTCAAGGATGAACCAGCCCAGTCGGACTGGGTCTGGACCGGTCTGAACAACCGCTATTTTCTAGCTGCCCTCGTCGGCGGCAACTTCCAGGGCACGCGCCCGGTCAGGCGCCTTGAAAAAGTAGGAGAGAACTCCAAAACCCCGGAACTGGTGCTGCCGGTTCCCGCGGCGGAACTGAAGCCCGGAGAGAAACGGACCTGGGAGACACAATTTTACTTAGGCCCCAAAGACTACACCCGCCTGCAGCAGCTGGGCAACGGCCTGGACCGCGCGGTGGATTTCGGCTTCTTCTCCCCGCTGGCGAAGCTGGCCGACTCCTCGCTGGGATATTTCTACAAGCTGACCGGCAACTACGGAGCGGCCATCATCATCCTCAGCCTCATCATACAGCTGATGCTCACCCCGCTCAGCTTCAAGAGCTACAAGGCCATGGCGGTGATGAAGAAGATACAGCCGGAGATGAAGTCCCTGCAGGACCGGTATAAGGACGACCCGAAGCGCATGAACCAGGAGATAATGGACCTGTACAAGCGCCACGGCACCAACCCGCTCGGCGGCTGCCTGCCCATGGTCCTGCAGATCCCGGTCTTCTTCTCGCTGTTCACCGCGCTCAGGAACTCGTGGCACCTGCACGGCGCGCATTTCATTTTCTGGATAAAGGACCTCTCCGCGAAAGATCCGTACTACGTACTGCCGCTGATAATGGGAGCCGTCATGTTCCTTCAGCAGCACATGAACCCGCAGACCTCGGACCCCTCGCAGGCGGCCATGATGAAGTGGATGCCCGTCATCTTCACCTTCATGTTCCTGACCTTCCCGTCGGGCCTGGTGCTGTACTGGCTCATCAACAGCACGTGGGGCTTCGCCCAGAGCATGTACCTGCAGAAAAAAACGGCGTAATATTCTTTACGCACGCAGAAGGAGAAAAAAAATGAGAGAGACAAAGACAGAAGCTAAAACTATACAGGACGCCGTAGAAAAAGGCCTGACCGAAATGGGCCTGCGGCGCGACCAGGTTGAAGTGGTTGTGGTCAGCGAGGGAAAAAGCGGCTTCCTCGGCATAGGCTCAAAGAAAGCCTGCGTTATTTTAAGGGAAAAGCACTGGCCCGGCGGCCGCGGCGAGGAGCAGCCCCGCGAATCCCGCGGCGGCGGACGCGGCGACAGCCGCGGACGCGGAGGCAGCCGCGGGGGCGGAGGCAGCCGCGGAGGAGCAAGCAGCCGCGACAGCCGCGGAGGCGGACGTTCCTCTTCGCCAGCGCCCCGGCGCCCCGGCCGTTACGGCTACGAGGACGCCAGGCTCCCGCCGCCCGAAGAGAGCCGCGAAGGGTCCGACTCACAATACAGCGAGAACAGGCGCCCGCAGCGCGAAGACCACCGCTCCAGGGTAGAGCGCGTCTACAAAGAGGAAGCCCTCGGCGCGGAATACCTCGCGATACAGCCGGCCCAGGACCCGGTAGAGCACGCTAAAGCCGTCCTCCTCAAACTGGTCTCGCTGATGGGCATGGAAGCCACCGTGACCGAAGCCAGGCTGGAGACCGCGGAGAACCTGCTGTTCATACGGTTCGACTGCGCCGACTCGGCCGCCTTCACGGCGGAGAACGGGCGCGGCCTGCAGTCCCTGCAGTTCGTCCTTAACTCCATAGTCAGCCGCAAGCGCGAGCCGCACCTGGCGCTGCGCCTGGACACCGGCGGCTACTGGGACAGTAAGGAAAAAGAGATAGCCACCCGCGTGGAAGAGGCCGTCAACGACATAAAGGCCACGGACAAGCCGCACCGGCTTGACCCTATGCCCGCCTCAATGCGCAAGATAGTGCACAACCTTGTAAAGACCAAGTATCCCGGCATGGAAACCGCGTCGGAAGGCGAAGGCCGCTGGCGCAAGGTCGTGATCCACAAGCTGGAAACCAGCCAGCCGGAAGCGCAGACCCCCGCGCAGCAGCCGGAGGCGCAGGCCCCAGCGCAGCAGCCGGAAGCGCAGGTTGCCGCAGAGCAGCCCGCCGCTGAGCAGGCGCAGCCCGCCGAAGCCGGCGCCCACCCGGAAGCGCAGACGACCGAGCCGAAGTAAAGCTTCACGGTTAAACCGGCGTGACGGCGCTTGCGCTGTCACGCCGTTCGTTTTATATCCCGAATTCAGTTCCCGGAATTCGGATAAGGATAAATGAAACTGCCAGATACCAGCGAGACAATAGCCGCCCAGGCCACCCCGCCCGGGGCCGGGGCTATTGCCGTAATAAGGCTGTCCGGCCCGTCCGCCTTCGCCGCGGCCGCCGCCTTCCTTTCCCCGCCGCCGGCCGCCCCGGCCCACCGCATGGCCTATCTGCTGGCGGCGAAGGACGGGACTAAGCTGGTGGACAGGGTTGTAACGCTCTTCTACCGCGGCCCGGCCAGCTACACCGGTGAAGATACCGTGGAAATTTCCTGCCACGGCTCGCCCTATATCATCCGCACCATACTTAATTTGGCGGTGAAGAACGGCGCGCGCATAGCCGCCCCGGGGGAATTCACGCTCCGCGCTTTCCTCAACGGCAAGCTGGACCTGGCGCAGGCCGAGGCCGTAGGGGAGCTGATCGCTTCCGCCTCGGCCGGCGCGCACCGCGCCGCCATCACGCAGGCTGAAGGCGCTATTTCCGGCGAAGTACGCTCCCTCAGGACCGGCCTCGTGGCCCTGCTCGCGGAAATAGAGGCGCGGCTGGACGACTCTTACGGAGATATTCCGGCTCTCGAGAAGCGCGCCTTCCTCCGCAGGGCCGCCGTTGCGCGTAAAAAAGCCCAGGCCCTGGCCGCCGGCTTCGAAGCCGGCAGGGGAATACGGGAAGGCGTGAAAGTAGTTATAACAGGCGCCCCCAATTCCGGCAAATCCTCGCTTTTAAACTCCCTGCTCGGCTATGACCGCGCCCTGGTGTCGCGGGAGGCCGGTACCACCCGGGACACCCTGGAAGCCGAGCTGGATATCGACGGCTTTCTTGTGCGTTTCACCGACACCGCCGGGCTTAACGCCCGCCCTGCCACGCAATTGGAAAAGGCGGGAATGCGCCGGGCCTCTTCGGCGATGGCCCGGGCGGACACCGTACTTCTGGTCAAGGACGCTTCCATAGCGGAAACCCCCAGCGACCGCCGCGCCGAAAAAGAGGTAGCGGCTTCGGCCGCGGCCGCCGAAACAATACGGATATTCAACAAGGCCGACCTTCCGGTCAAAAGGCGCTCTACCGCCGGCGCAGAAACCATTTCCTGCAGGACCGGTAAAGGTCTGGCGCGCCTGCGGGGGCGGCTGGTAGCGCGCCAGAAAAACATCTTCGCCGAAGGGGCCCAGGCCATTGTCACTTCGGCCAGGCATTTCGAGGCGTTTTTCGAAGCGGCCCGGGAGCTTTCCGCCCTGGAAGAGATAATTAAAAATAAGACGCCCGGGCTTGAACTAGCCGCCGAACATCTCCGCGGAGCGCTTGGCGCACTGGCCTCCATACTGGGAGAAACCACCCCCGAGGACGTGCTGGCGGATATTTTTAAAAATTTCTGCGTAGGAAAATAGAAGGAAACCGCTATGTTCAACGATAGTTTTCCTGTGAAATTCATAACCAGCCCTTCCGCGACCTTCGCCGGGATAGCGGGGGGGAAGACCGGCTGGGCCTGGCCGCTCGCCATCTTTGCGGCTTCCATAATTTCCTCAGCCCTGCTGCTGAGTTCTGTGCCGGCCGAATTTCTGGCAAGAGCCTCCACCGACTTGCCCTATACCGGCGGGCTCGGCCTGACCGCGTGCGTGGCCGCCGGCCTGCCGGGCGGGCTTCTGTTCAACGCTTTTTTCTGCGCCCTCATCTCCGCCTTCACGCCATTCCTCAGGTCCGGGCGGCTTATGCTTAGGCTGCCGGTCCCGCTCGCCGGGGTCGGGGCTTACGCGCTGTTCTTCATATTCCGCCTGAACGCCGCCGGAGGCGGGGCCGCGGGCTGGCTGGCCGCGGCCGCGGTGCTGGCTTTCGGGACCTGGGCTGCGCTTCGGGACCGGCCCGTCTACGCGGCCCTGCTTAAGGTCCTGCTGGCCATCTGTATCTTTGCGCTGGCCTCCGACCTGGCCTGCGCGGCGGCGGTCCTTGCGGACGCCCCGCGCGCTTATAAGGCGTCGGAATATCTGTTCGCTTTTATTTCGATAGGCTGGCTTATAAAAGGCACGTCCGCGGTATGCGGACTGCCAGACGCGAAGGCTTTTGCCGCGGTCCTGCCCGCGCTGCTGGGCGCGGCCGCTTTCGCATTCTCGCTGCTTACGCTGGGCCTGCTCAGCCCGGAAATTTTCCAGATGCTGATCCTGATCTGACATGACGGCCTTCAACTACCCTGACATTTTCGACGTGGCGGTCATAGGGGCCGGCCACGCCGGCTGCGAGGCCGCGCTGTCCGCGGCGCGCCTGGGCGCGAAGACCCTGCTGCTCACTCAGGACCTGGACACCATCGCGGCCATGTCCTGCAATCCGTCCATCGGCGGCGTGGGCAAAGGGCAGCTGGTGCGCGAGATCGACGCGCTGGGCGGGGAAATGGCCAAAATAGCCGACCTGTCCATGCTCTGCGGCCACATGCTCAACACCTCCAAGGGCGCCGCGGTGCGCTCCCCGCGGGCGCAGTGCGACAAGAAGATGTACCAATTGGCCATGAAGCAGGTCCTCGAGCGGCAGCCCGGCCTGCTGATAGTGCAGGGCGAGGCGGCCTCTATCCTGACCAGGGCCGGCAGAGTGGCCGGCGTAATGACCGTCCGCCACACCCGCTACCGGGCGAAGACCGTGATAATAACGGCGGGGACTTTCCTCCGGGGGATAATACACGTAGGACTGGATTCCTTCCCCGGCGGCCGCTATAACCACCCGCCCAGTTCGCACCTCTCCGCCAGCCTGAAGGAACTGGGGTTCAAACTGGGCCGGCTGAAGACCGGCACGCCCATGCGCCTGAACGGGAGGAGCATAGATTTTTCAAAATGCGAGCGGCAGGACGCGGACTCGCCGCCGGCCCCGTTCTCCCATTTCACCGGCGGGATAAAGAACCCGCAGCTGCCGTGCTGGCTGACGCGGACCACGGCTAAGACCGCCGCCGTGATAAGGGCGGGCCTGCACAACTCCCCGCTCTACAGCGGCAAGATAAAATCCATCGGCCCCAGGTACTGCCCGTCGATAGAGGACAAGGTGGTCAAGTTCCCGCACCACGGAGAGCACCACCTCTTCCTGGAGCCGGAGGGGTTCAACACGGCGGAATATTACGTGAACGGCCTCTCCACCAGCCTGCCGGAAGAAACTCAGGCGGAAATAGTCCGCTCGGTGCCGGGGCTGGAGAAAGCCGAGATCATGCGCGCAGCCTACGCCATAGAGTACGACTATTCGGACCCCGGCCAGCTGGACTACACGCTGGAGACAAGGCTGGTGCCCGGCCTCTTCACCGCGGGGCAGGTCAACGGCACCACCGGTTACGAGGAAGCCGCCGCGCAGGGGCTTATAGCCGGCATAAACGCCGCGCGCTGGGCGCTTGGCGGCGGACAGCTGATACTGCGCCGGGACGAAGCTTATATAGGCGTGATGATAGACGACCTGGTCTCCAAGGGCGTGGACGAGCCGTACCGCATTTTCACCTCCAGGGCCGAATACCGTCTGCTTCTCAGGGCTGACAACGCCGACCTGCGCCTGGCGCCGCACGGCTTCGCGCTGGGCCTGCTGGACCCGGCGCTTAAAGAGAACTTCGAGGCCTACCGCGGGGCCGTAGAGGAACACAAGTCCGACAAGCGCCCCGCCCGCGCGCTGGGGCGCGGCCCGTGGACTACGGAGAACGCGCGCGTCGAAGCCGCCATCGAAAAGACCTACGCTATCTACATCGAGCGGAACCGGAAACAAGCGGAGAGGATGAAGAAATTCGAAGGGCTGCGCATACCGGCGGACCTTAATTACTCCGGGCTCAAAGCCCTGCCCAACGAAGCCCGGCACAAGCTGGAGAAGAACCGGCCGCTCACGCTGGCGCAGGCGGGCAGGCTGCCGGGAGTCACCCCGGCCGACATACAGCTGCTGTGGGTGCTGCTGGAGCAGCGCAGAAAAGCGCGTGAATAAACCGCAAAGGAACGCAAAAGGCGCAAATGAACGATTCAATAAAAAACACTTTGTCGGCCTGGGAGCTGCGGCTTACGGACGAGAACCTGCGCAAGCTGGAAGTTTTTTCCGCCGGGCTTAAAGAAAAGAACGCCGTGCAGAATCTCGTATCCGAAAAAGACATCCCGCAGCTCTGGGAACGCCATTTGCTGGATTCGCTGGCAGCGGCCCCGCTGCTGCGCCGGCATCTGAAGCCCGGTGCGCTTATAGCCGACGCCGGTTCAGGGGCGGGCTTTCCGGGCCTGGTGCTGGCGGCGGCGCTGGAAGAATTCAATTTCCAGCTGCTCGATTCGCGCGTCAGGCGCTGCGACTTCCTCACCGAAGCCGCCGCCGCGATGGGCGCCCGCAACGTCTCGGTCTTCAACAGGCGGGTAGGCGAGGGCGGCGCCGGAAGCGACCAGCGCTACGCTGCCGTGACCGAGCGCGCGATGGGACAGCTTGAAAACATACTGCCTCAATGCTTAAATATACTGGTTAAGGGCGGTATCTTCCTGGCCTGGCAGACCGCGGCCCAGCTGGCGCAGCCGCGGCCGGCGGTAGAAGCCGCCAGGCGCAAGGCGCGGGCGGAGGTAGCGGAAACCCGCGCTTACCGCCTGCCGGGGGAAAGCGCGGACCGTTTTATAGTGGTTTTCAGGAAGGCCGGTTAATCATGCAGGCAGGAGAACTATGCACATCCTAAATTATTATTTCACGCCGTTCGCCGTAGTGCTCATACTGTTCGCCATATTTTTTTCCGAGCCGGAGCCCGCAGTCACCTATGCCTCCTTCGCCATACTCGCGGCGGCCTTTATAACCAACTACTGGCTGGGGAAGAACATCTACCGCTTTCTGCGCTGGAGCCGGCACATACGCGCCCTCACCGTCTGGGTAAACCTGGCAGTAAGCGCGGCCCTCTTCTACCTGCTGTCCGCCTACTGGGCGCCGGTGTGGCTGCTGTTCCTCACCGCGCCCTCGGCCAGCGCGATGTTTATGAAAAAATGGCAGGTCTTCCTGATCGCGCTCGCCTCTTCGGTCATAATGGTTTTCCTCTACTACGTGCGCAGCCTGGCCTACGGAGAAGGCGGCGGCATGGGCGCCCAGCTCTGGGGGATGGCCTTATCCCAGGCCGTCTTCATAATGTTCTTCTCTATGTTCACGGCCGCGATGGCCGAGATGATAGTGAAAGTGAGGGACTCGCAAAGGTAATCGGGAAGTAATTTGCGATTGTGAGCGGTAATTAGTGCCGGAACAAAAAGAACACTGATTTCTTCTCCAATTACCGGTTACTAATTACCGATTATTTTTTTCGAATGGATATTCTTTCCAAGCTGCGTATACTCTTCTGGGGCCTGGTCATAGGGCTCTGGGGGCTTTTTATGTACCAGTACGTAAGCGACGACATGTCTATTCTGAAAAGGTTTAAAATAGGCAACAGCCCCTTCATTTCTAAAACATCTGAAACCCCGATAACTAAAAAGACCGCGCCGCTGGCCTACCCGCCGGCTAATCCGACGCAGCCGGACGTGATCACACAGATGCCCCCCGGGCAGAACGGCCTGAACCTGCTAAAGACCGGGGACATCAAGGACGTCGCCCCCACCGGCATGATGCCGGAGCACACAACGGCGGACAAGACCGCCATCGTGACCGGCGGGGAAGAACTGGCCGACCAGAAGGCCCCTGACGGGTTTGCGATGAAGGTCACGCAGCACTTCGTCCTGTACGAGGAAGGGACCGAGGTCTCCGCAGAGCTGTCGGATACGCTGGAGGCGCTGCACGGCAATATAATGCTGGACCTGGTGGCCTTCTCCCCCTGGACGCGCGAAAAGAAAGTTTTCATCTACTACGCCGCCACTCCGGAAACCTACCGCCGGCTCACTGGCAGGCCTTCCTGGTCGGGGGGGGCGGCGTCGCTCAACGAGCGCAAGATCTTCGTCTATAAAAGCGACGAGGCTTTCGGCATACTCGCGCATGAGCTGACACATATCTATTTCGACAGCTTCTTCCCGTCCTCAAATCCGAGTCCGCTGTGGCTCAGCGAAGGCCTAGCCACCTACATCCAGTCGGAACGCGGCAACTCCACGCCCAACTGGCTGGCGCAGAACCTGAAGCTGCTGGAAGGCGGCAACGGCTTCAAGCTTGCGGACCTGGTCCGCATACAGGACCTGCAGGGCGCGGACGAAGACAACGTCCGCCTCTGGTACGCGCAGTCCTACAGCGTTGTGCGCTTCCTGATGAAGATCAAGACCGGCGACGCTTTCTACATTTTCTGCAAGGACCTGAGCGAAGGCAAGCTGCCGGCCCAATCCCTGTACCAGGCCTACGGCATGCCGTATAACAAGCTCTCATCCCTTGAATACGCCTGGCGCTACGACCTGAAGACAGGCAAGATCTCCGGTGTGAACCAGTAGCCGGCAGCTATTATATATACCCTTATTATATAGGGGGTTGACAGGAATCAACCCCCTTCCTCATATTTTTCTCATTTTTTAAAAACGAAAATATACAGTTAATATAAGCGTTTTTTACCACAGGTGTTGACAAGGCGGGAGGCATGCTGTATACTTTGATTCCAGTGGTGGAAAGTGGGGAACAATGTTTTTTTGTGGTTAGGAATGTTGTAAACTGTGTAAGCGCTAAGTTCAGGTTTAATTAAGGTTATGAGCTCACTTTACGGAGAATATTCATACGTGATGGACGCGAAAGGCCGCGTCTTCGTCCCATCCCGTTTCCGCGACGAGCTCCGCAAGGAAGACAAGAACTATTTCATGCTCAGCATCGGCCTGGACCGCTGCCTCTACATTTTTCTGCCGTCGAAGTGGGAAGAGCTACTGGCCAACAACATGGCGATCTTCAAATCCGAGAACAAGGAAGAGGAACGGGCCTTCAAACGCTTTTTCTTCAGCAACGCGTCTGAAGCCCGCGTGGACGAGCAGGGCAGGATCTTAGTGCCGCAAAATCAGAAAGCGTACGCTTCCTTGAAGAAGGACATCCTGATAAACGGCGTGGGGAATAAGGCTGAAATATGGGATGCGCAGGCTTGGAAAAAATACAAAAAAGACGTAATGGAACCCTCGTTCGAAAAGTTCAGCAAGATAGTAGACCTATGACCGAATATACTCACATATCGGTCCTGGCCGAAGAAGTGCTGAACCTGCTGATCACGGAGAAGAAGGGGACCTACGTGGACGCCACGCTGGGGCTGGGCGGACACACCGCGTGCCTGCTCAACGCGCTGCCTCCCGAAGCGAACGTGCTCGGCATCGACTGGGACCCGGAGATGGCCGGCCTTGCCGCTGAGAACCTTAAATCTTTCGGCGGGCGCGTAAAGATAGCCCAGGGCAATTTCGCCAACATAGACGAGATAGTGGCGCGCGAGGGCGTGCGCTCACTGTCCGGCGTCCTGTTCGACCTCGGCATCTCCTCGCTGCATTTCGACAAGCCGTCCCGCGGCTTCAGCCTGAAGCACGACGGCCCGCTGGACATGCGCATCAACCCGGACAACCCTTTGACCGCCTATACGATCATCAACCAGTGGCCTTACGAGCAGATAGAGCACCTGATCCGCGTCTGCGGCGAGCGGCATTCCGGCCGCATCACCCGCGCGGTGCTGGAAGCACGCCGCACCAAGCCACTGGAGACCACGGCGGAGCTGAGCGCGCTGATAGAGCGCGTGGCCCCGGCCCGGGGGGAGAAAACGCACCCCGCCACCAAGACCTTCCTGGCGCTGCGGGTGGCGGTGAACTATGAATTCGACAACCTGACGCGCGGCATACAGAAAGTGATGCCGCTGCTCAAGCCCGGGGCGCGGATGGGAATAATAACCTTCCACTCCCTGGAGGACCGCATAGTCAAGGAAACGTTCCGCATCATGGCTAAAATGGGCGGGTGGGAACTGGTAACGAGAAAGCCGGTAAAGCCCTCTGAGACCGAAGTACTGGCCAACAAGAGGGCGCGCAGCGCGAAACTGAGGGTAATAGAGAAGCTGTAAAGCCAAGGGGGGAATATGTATCCGGAAAACATCCTTAAGGTCGGCGCGAAGTTCAATAAACTGCTTCATGGCAGGGCAGCCAGAACGAAGTTCAACGGACTTAAAGCTTCCATGTCGCCCACCAAGATCTTCTACCTCTGGGAGAAGCACGGCATCAAGAGAATAGAACTTTTCAGCATGGAATAACGGAAAGAAGGGAAATTTAAAATGCTTAAGAAGACAAGGAATTACAGACTGGCGGCGCTGGGCGGCTTATGCGCGGTATTCTTCCTGTTCGCGTGGGAAAACGTGCAGGCCGTGAAGCTGGGCTACAACATAGAAAAACTCCGGCACGAGATAAAAGACCTGGAAAGCGCAAACACCTACCTAAAAAAAGAAATTCAAGCCTCCTTGTCTCCGGAGAAACTGGAAGCCGAGGCCACAAAACTCGGCATGGTTTACCCGGAACCAGGCGCGATCGTCATGCTAGACGGCGCGCCCGCGCCTAAAACCGCGGGCAGGGGCTGGCTGGCAAAGCTGTTCAGGCTGAACAAGGCCTCGTAACCGGACTCTCCGCCGGGCCGCCGCGCGCGGCCCAGGGGAGCCAGATGCCAGAAATACACAACGTCAGAGCGCTGTTCGACAGGATCCCCGTCCACGGGGAAAACGGCTTCGCCGCGATCGCGGCCGCACATGATAGCCAAAACCTTAACAACAAGAATAAACACCTGCGCCGTCTTAGCCGGCCTTCCGGCTTTGATGATAGGCTGCCGGCTTTTCTGGCTGCAGACCGTGCGCCACGAAAATCTTTCGGAGACCGCTTCTAAGGAATTCAACCGCACCGTTTCGGAGATCGGCCCCAGGGGCCGCGTCTTCGGCGCCGGAGGGGAACTTCTGGCGCAATCGATAGTGGCGTGGGACGCCGGGCTCTTCAAAAAAGACCTTGAAGACCAGGACCGCGCCGTGGCCGCGCTGACCCGCACCCTGGCGCTCCCGCCCTCCTTCCGCGACAAAGTCCGCCATGCTAAAAATTTCGTTCCCATAAAAAAGAGCCTCGACAGGACCGCCTGCGAGCAGGTAAAGGCGCTTGAGCTCAAAGGAGTGGCACTGGAGCCGGTGCAGAACCGCTACTATCCCGCCGGCGACATAGCGCGCGATATCATCGGCGTGACGGGGGAGCAGAAAGGCCTTACCGGGGTGGAGCTGCTCTACGACAAGGTCCTGAGCGGCAATATAAGCAAACGTGACGTGGTGCGCGACGCCGGCGGCCGGGTAATATTCGAGAACCGCCTGCAGAAAGAGTCGCGGCCCAGGGACCTCCACCTCACCATAGACAAGGACATTCAGTTCTTCGCGCAGGAGGCGGTACGCAAAGCCGTTGAAAAAAGCCGGGCGGACCTGGGCATGGCGCTGGTGCAGGACCCCCAGAGCGGCAGGATTCTGGCCATGGCGTCCTGGCCGCTCAACGTAGAGAAGATAGCGCCGGTGGAATGGGTTTACGAGCCGGGCTCTACCTTTAAATCCATTACGCTGGCCGCCGCGCTCGACAAAGGGATAGTAAGCGAGAAGGACACTTTCTTCTGCGAGAACGGCGCCTGGGCGTTCAACCCCAAGGTCACCCTGCACGACCACGAACCCGAGGGCACGCTTACGCTCTCCGGAGTGATAGAGCGCTCCTCCAATATAGGCGCGGCCAAGATCGGCCTCAAGCTGGGGGTCAAGGATTTTTATCTCTACACCAAGGCCTTCGGCTTCGGCTCCAAATCCGGGCTGGGCTTCCACGGCGAATCGGCCGGGCTGCTGCGCCCCCTGGAGAACTTCAAGCAGATAGACCTGGCGGTAGGTTCCTACGGGCACGGCATAGCGGCCACCCCGCTGCAGGTCATAAACGCCTACTCCGCCCTGGCTAACGGCGGGAAGCTTTACGAGCCGCGCCTTGTGGAACGGGTAACCGAATTTGAGGGAGAGGAAGTTTTCAGCAACAAACCGGCCGTAATACGCCAGGCCATACCTCCAGGCATAGCCGGGCGGGTGAAGGCGATACTGCGCAACGTGGTGATAAACGGTACAGGCAAACCCGCCGGTATCCCCGGCTACTCCATAGCCGGCAAGACCGGCACCTCCGAGAAAATAGACCCGAGGACGGGTAAATACCAGAAAGGGAGAAGCGTGGCCTCCTTCGCCGGTTTCTTCCCCGTGGCCGAGCCGCGCTACACCATACTTGTGGTGCTGGACAACCCGAAGGGCCTCACTTACGGCGGAGAAACGGCCGCCCCGGCTTTCCGCGAAATAGCGAAGAAGATCATTACCCTCAAGGGCATAAAGCCCGACGTGGACCTGCCAGGCAAGAACAGCGAGCAGCCCGCCAGGCCCGCTTCAGACTGACTGCCGGCAGTTGCAGACCGCCTCCTAAAATTTACTATCATCTATATTATCCGGCCTTTAGAACGGCCGGCAGGGATTTAATGGAGGTCTCATGAAAAAGACACTGCTACTGGCCGCAATGCTGGTGCCGGCTTTATGCCGGGCAGAGACGCTGAAGCTCCGTTCCGGGCCCGATATCGAAGCCAAGATCCTGTCTATGGACGCCGACACCGTTAAGCTGGAAGGGGAAAAGGTCCTGCCGCGCAAGACCGTCTCCGAGATACAGTTTACCGCCGCCGCGGCAGCGAAGCCCCAGGAAGCCGCCGCAGCCGCCTCACCGGAGGACGCCGCCGCCGCTAAAGCGGCCTTCGCCAAGGCCGGCGAGCTTGCCCGCAAATACACCGGTGTGAACGGCCTGGTGCTGCTGGACTCGGGCACGGAGATCCTGAACCCGGATGGCACGACCATCGACCGCAACCACCAGATCAGACAGATCCTCAAGGAAACGCTTAAACAGAGCTGGGGCCAGATAATCGCCTGCGCCGAGGAAGGGCGCGACCGGGTAAAGATACTGAAGGCGAACGTCTACAATCCCGACGGCCACATCTACACGCTGGACCCGTCGCAGATAAAGACCTCCAAGCCGCAGGAAGAGGGCGGGGATTTCTTCACCAGCGGCAATGTCTGCACACAGTACGTCATGCCAAACGTGCAGGTGGGCTCCATAGTAGACTACGAGACCGAGACCGAAACCTATAACCCTTTCCGCAAGGATTTCTTCTTTCCGCAATGGGGCTTCCAGGACGACCAGGGCCCGGTGGCCAGGTCTGAAATAACCGTCACGGTGCCTGAAAATATCCCGCTTTTCTACTCAGTAAAGAATTTTGCCGGGTTGGGCGAAGAAAAGCCGGCCATCTCCTCCGCCGCCGGCACGAAAACCTACGTCTGGGCGCTGGAGAACGTGCCGCCAATGGTGGGTGAGCCTTCCATGCCCTCATACAAAGACGTCGCCCCTTACCTCCGCACGTCTATTTTGAAGGACTGGTCCCCGATCTTCGACTGGCTGGACCAGATGTACAAGGAGCGCACCAAGCCCTCCGAAGAGCTGACCAGGTTCACGCTGGACCTGATAAAGAACTCCAGGACCGACGAGGAAAAGGCCGCAAAGATCTACCACTATGTGCAGAAAGAGATCCGCTACATAGCCCTTAAAGTAGGAGTCGCTTCCGGGTCGGGCGGCTACGACGCCAACCTCACCTGGAAGCGCCGCTACGGCTGCTGCGTGGACAAGGCGCTGCTGCTTACCACAATGCTGGAGGTGGCCGGCATACAGGCTTCGCCCATAGTGATCAACACCAACAACCAGGCCGAAGTGGACTTCACGGTACCACACCTGGAATACGACCACGCTATAACCGTGGCCGAAATCGGCGGCCGCCACGTCTTCCTGGACTCCACCAACTACGACTACCGTTACCCGGAGATAGCCAGCTTCGACTACGGCGTGCACGTAATGAACATCTTCGACAAGAAGATAGACTACGTCCCCGTGCCGATGCCAAAAGAGAACGGGAGCTTCTACGACTACACCATGAAATTCTCACCGTCCGGAGCCTCAGAGATAACGGAGAAAATGCATTACAGCGGCTCGCGCGAGGGCGGCCTGCGCAGCTACTACCGTTCCATAAAGAAAGAGGAACAGAAACAGAACTTCCAGAGCTTCGCCAAAGGCGTAGCGCCCTCGGCCGAACTGGTCTCATACGAGGTGAACAACGCGGAGAAGATAGAGGACCCTTTCTCAATAGGCCTGAAATACACGGCGGCCGACTACCCGCAGAGGGCCGGCAGCATAATGATAATCAAGCTGCCCGACTTCGAGATGGAACCTTACCGGATAAACGAGATCTCGCTGGACCAAAGGCGCTATCCCATAGAATACGAAGCCTCGATGGGCAGGTACCAGCATTACGAGCTGGCCATCCCGGAGAACTTCGAGGTGGTCTCGCTGCCCGGCAAGATAGACCTCTCCAACAAGTACTCCTCCTTCAAGGCCGAATGCGCGAAGACCTCGAAGACAGCCATAACCTGCTCCGTAGCCTGGGAGCGCCCGGAACGCGTGATCCCGCCGGCTGACTACGCGGAGTACAAGGCTTTCATAGAGAAGGCGGCCAGCTACACCAAGAGCCAGATCTTCCTGCGCGACATGACGTCGAAGGAGAAATAACATGAACAGACTTTCATTCCTGCTTACCCTGCTGCTGGCCGCCGCTCCCGCCCGGGCTGACATCGTCTACCTGAACAAGGGCGACGAGATAAACGGCGCCGTAACCGCCATGGACGCCGCCAACGTCACAATAAACGCCGCCGGCAAGGAGCAGTCCTACCCCCGCGCCGACGTGATGAAGATCCAGTTCGTGAAGGAATACAACTCCGGAGCCGCCGAGCCCCAGAAGGACCCGGAGATAACGGGCCTGCTGGCCGCCCCGCCCAACCCGGCGTCCTATCCCAACGACGGCTACCTCACCTGGCTTAACGACGTGAATATAGTGATAAACGCCGACAAGAGCTGGACGGTGACCCGCCGCGGAATACGCGTGATACTGCGCGAGAGGGGAAAAAGCCCGGCCGCCTACCTGTCGCACAACTACCTGCCGGGGATACAGACGGCTGACATAGACTACGCCTATTCCCTTACGGACTCCACCGTAAGCTATCTAAACGACATCTCGCTGATGGAAGGCTCTCCGTACATGGGCTACCCGTCGTACGACAAGCTGAAGCTGGTCAAGTACGCCATCCCCAACGTCCAGGTGGCCTCGGTGCTGGGCTACCAGTCGCACTCTTACACCGCCTACGCCTCCACCTACCCGTTCTTCACCGACATGGCGTTCCGCTTTTATGAGCCGGTGAAGACCGCGCGCCTTACCGTAACCGTACCGGACTCCCTGAGGCTGTCCTATACCGAGTTCAACCTGCCCAAAGGCCTGGTGTTCTCCAAAACGGCCAAAGACGGGAAGTCCGTCTATATCTGGGAGGCCTCGGACCTGCCTTCCTACCGCCGCGAGTCGGACAGCCCGCCCTTCATGCGCTACACGCCGCACGTGGCGCTGTCCCTGGACGGTTCCTGGGAGGACCTGCGCGCGGCACTGGCCCCGCTGCTGAAGGAACGCGTTGTTATCACCCCCGCGATGAAGAACAAAGCAGACGAGCTGACCGCTGGAAAGACTTCGGACCTGGAAAAGGCAGAAGCGCTCTATAACTGGACCGCCAAAGAAATAAAGTACCAGTCGGTGGACCTGGACGATTACTCCTACCTGCCCAAGCCCGCTGACGAAACCTTCAGCAACAAAGGCGGCAACGCGCTGGACAAACCTTTCCTGCTTTATGCACTGCTTCAGGCGGCGGGCTTTAATCCCGAATTCGCCTATGCGCGCGGCAAGTCCGCGCCTTTGGCCGAGAACCTGGCCAACATACGCCAGTTCGACTACGCCGAATGCCTTGTGAACGCCGGCGGCAAACAGCTGGTGCTGGCGCCCCTCGGCGACAAACGGCGCTACACCGAACTCTACTCGCAGCTGCAGGGTGCCAGGGCTTTCAAGGCGCTCGGCACGGGCGGGCCGCTGTTCACCAACCCGGACCACTCGGCGGACCAGGAGAGTGAGGCTACCACCGCGGACTACGCGCTGGACAAGGACGGCAACCTGTCTGGTTCATACACCAGCCGCCCGACGGGTGAGAAGCAGGCCTCTATGCGCGGCTACAAGGACTACAAGAAAGAAGACTTGGACCGGGATATGGAGAAGTTCGTGCATTCCATACACCCCCAGGCCAGGCTAAAGGGATATAAACTGGAGAACCTCTCCGACCTTTCAAAGGACCTGGAGTTCAGCATCTCCCTGGAAGCCGCCGGCTACGCCATGAAGGCCGGAAAATACATGATACTTAAGGTGCCCGGTCTGGACTATTCCGCGGCGGACGCGGCGCAGACCGAGCGGGAACTGCCGCTGTTCTGGTACGCGCGCGATCTGAACACCCGCACCCTGAAGCTCAGGCTTCCGCAAGGCTACAAGCTGTACCACGCGCCCAGGAACGTGGATATACAACAGGCCGGACAGAGCTACAAGGCCGCGTTCAATGCCTCGCCGGGCCTGCTCACGTTCACGGAGGAGTTCAGGCTGGACAACACCTGGGTGGATCCCCCGGACTACCCCAAGTACAAGGCTTTGAAGGAAGCCATGGCGCAGTTCTCCGAGAACTGGATAGTGCTGGAAAAGAAGTAAGCCTCCCGGCATAAATTAAGGGCGGGGCCGCGCGGTCCCGCCTTTTTTTATTTATCAATGCCCGCAAATTTTCTATTATTTACTAATGAAACTTTCATTCGTGCTTAACAACTCCGGCATACGGCCCGAATCCGCCGACCCCGATATAACTTCCATAACCAACGATTCCCGGACCGCCGCGGCCGGGGCGCTGTTCTTCGCCATGCCGGGCGCCAAGACCGACGGAAGCCTTTTCATACGCCAGGCGCTGGAGAAAGGCGCCGCCGCGGTCATCTCGGCCGACGAGCCCCCGGCGCAGCTGCGCGCGCAGTTCCCTGCGGCGGTCTTCCTAGCCGCCCCGGACCTGCAGAGGGCTCTTTCCAGTACGGCTTCCAACTTCTACGGCTCTCCGTCGAAAAGACTGAAAGTTTTCGGCCTGACCGGCACCAAGGGGAAAACCACCACGGCCTATTTGCTGGAAAGCATCCTGCTGCATAGCGGGGCCCGCCCCGGTGTGATCGGCACCATAGACTACCGCGTGGACGGCCGCGTGCTTTCCGCCGCCGCCAATACAACCCCTTTCGCGCACACGCTGCAGGAGCTGCTCTCGAAGATGGTGGCGGCGGACGCGCTGACCGCCGTGGTGGAGGTCTCGTCCCACGCGCTGGCGCTGGGACGCGTGGAGGACGTGGAGTTCGACGTGGCCGCCTTCACCAACCTGCAGCGCGACCACCTGGATTTCCACAAGGACAGGGAGAGCTATTTCCTGGCCAAAGCCCGGCTTTTCGACCTGCTGGCCAGGTCCTCCAAGAAGGACAAATGCGCCGTGATAAACACGGACGACGAGCGCGCCGCCGCCCTGCTGAAGCAGGTGAAGAGTAAAGTCCGCGCGCTTACCTTCGGCATAGACAAGTCCGCGGACTTCAGGGCCGGGGATGTGGTAGTGCTGGAGAACATGACCCGCTTCACGCTGAAAACCGGCTCGAAAGCGATCCCCGTGAAGCTTAACCTGCTGGGACGGCATAACATCTACAACGCGCTTGCGGCCATAGCCTCCGCCGCGGCGGGGGGCATCTCCGTGCGCGCCGCTGTGGACGGGGTGGAAGCCCTGGCCAACGTGCCGGGCCGCCTGGAGCGGGTGAACCTTGGGCAGGACTTCACCGTTTTTGTGGATTACGCCCACACAGACGCCGCGCTGGAGAACGTGCTTTCCAATTTAAAACTTATGCCGCACGCAAGGATAATAACCGTATTCGGCTGCGGAGGGGACAGGGACCGCACCAAGCGCGCCCCGATGGGGAATGTTTCCTGCTCCCTGAGCGACCTGGCCATAGTCACCAGCGACAATCCCCGCACCGAGAACCCGGCGCAGATCTTCGCCGACATAGAACTGGGGATAAAGGGCAAGTTCAGCAATTATGAGGTAATACCCGACCGCGGCGCGGCGATAAAAAAAGCCGTGGAGCAGGCCGCGAAAGGGGATATAATACTCATAGCCGGCAAGGGGCACGAGACTTACCAGATACTTAAGGACCGTACCATACATTTCAGCGACGTGGAAGCCGCGGCGCAAGCCATAAAGGGGAAGGGCGCGGGGAAAAGCCCGCGGGGGAACACATGAAACTAGAAATCGACCTTGGAACGCTGGCAAAAGCGGTCAACGGGAAGCTGGTAAAAGGAAAGCCGGAGACATCGTTCAACTCCTTCGTAACCGACACCCGCAAACTTAAAGCGGGGGATTTTTTCTGGGCGCTGAAGGGCGTCTCTTACGACGCTCACGCCTTCCTGCCGCACGCTCTACCCTGCATAAGCGGCTGCCTGGCGCGCGGTGACGCCCTGTCCGGCATGTCAGAACTCCCGGCTTCGGTAGTGGCCGTAAAGGACACGCTGAAAGCCCTGCAGGACCTGGCCGCCTGGCACCGGCGCCGCTTCCGGATACCTCTTGTAGCCATAACCGGCTCCAACGGAAAGAGCACAACCAAGGAAATGCTGAAGAGCATTTTCTGCGCGGCGGGGGAAACCTGCTCCAACTCCGGGAACCTCAACAACCAGTTCGGCCTGCCGCTCTCGCTGCTTGAACTGGGCCCATCGCACAAGTTCGGCGTTTTCGAGCTGGGCGCCGCGCACCGCGGGGACATAAAGGAGATCGGCGAAGTGGCCAGACCCACAGCCGGGATAATCACCAACATCGGCCCCTCGCACCTTGAGCACTTCGGCGACCTGGAGACGGTATACTGCACCAAGACCGAACTGGCCGACTGCCTGGCACCTGGCGGCGTGCTGGTCTACAACTACGACGACCACCACCTTTCCCGCCTTAACGGCAGGAAATTTCCCAAGCTCACTTTCGGCAGGGACCCGGAGGCGGACCTGCGGATACTGGAAGGCACAAAGCTGCGCCTGGAATACAAAGGCGACATAATCGAGATAAACCTGCCCCACGCCGGCGGGCATAACTACTACAACGCCGCGGCGGCAGCCGGAGCCGCGCTTGTCTCCGGCCTGGATTTCCGCACTATCAAAATGGGCCTGGAGCATTACACCCCGCCGCCCATGCGCCTGCAGGAACTAACTATAGGCGGAGCCTTGGTTATACTGGACGCCTATAACGCCAACCCGCAGTCCATGGCCTCGGCCCTCAAAGAGATGTCGGATAAACCGAGACCGCTTTACCTGATGCTGGGCGACATGAAGGAACTTGGGAAACATTCCGAACACTACCACACGGACCTGGGCGCCGCGCTTGCCCACATGGGCGCGGAAAAGATCTTCCTTGCAGGCCCCGAAATGCAGGCCGCTGCTAACGCCTACCTGAGGGCCGGGGGCAAGCACCTGGCCTACGCCGAGTCCCAGGACGCCTGGCTCCAGGAAGCCCGCACCCTGATCTCCGCCGGCAAAGGCTCTTTCCTCATCAAAGCCTCCCGCTCCATGAAATTCGAGCGGATAATAGAGGGATTGGGTTCTTAGCCTGCGCCAACCTGGCACGGGCAAGTGGATTAGAACCGCCGGGAAACCGGCGGTTTTGTTGTTTGGCGGTCAAGGCCGGCAAAGGCTCCCTCTATCTTAAGCTAGAACTAGTAACTGAGCGTATTACTACGTATGGCTGCCAAAGGCGTGGAATAGTAAGATATATATATTTATGAATATCCTACTGGCGAACGTGCCCGGCATACATTTAAAGCTATGAAAGATTAACGCCAAAGGAAAAGACTATACTCAGAGGTATTGAGGCCCTTCGCTTTAAAATATGAACAGTTGCAAGTTGTTAAAATAATCCCTGGAGGAACTATGAATAGAAACCTGTCAGCAGCATGCGCTTTCGCCCTGATCTTCGCCTGTTCCGCGGCTTTTGCCGGAGCACCTCCTAATACCGGAGAAAACCCTAATAAGGCAGATAAACCTGTCCGGCAGATCAAGACCGGGGAACTGTATAGCCCAAGTACGGCTACGGTGAAAGAAGTTGAACCGGTCAAAAAGGTTAAGACGGCAAAAGCGGTCGCGCGCAAGGTGACGAAAGAGGAAGTGGGAAAGGCTGCCGTTTGTCCCGTAACCGGGGAGAAATTTAAGGTAACCGCCGAAACGGGTTCAGCTTCCTACAAGGGCAAGATATATTATTTCTGCTGTTCCGCTTGCGACAAGCCCTTCCTGGAAGATCCGGAAAAGTATGCGGCTAAAAAAAGGCAGGCGGCGCAGGGGAAAATATATGTCTGCCCTATGGGCGACTACCAGGGGAGCAAACCCGGCAAGTGTCCCAAATGCGGGATGACCCTGATAGAAAAGAAGTGATATCGTAAGCCAACGGGGTCCGAACCGCCGGGGAACCGGCGGTTTTTGTTTTAACTACAGGTTCTTCAGCGCGGACCAGAAATCGAGGGCATCGGCGAAACGCTGCGAGGGCTCCGGCTCCAGGGCGCGGCTTATTACCTCGTCCACTCCTACCGGAAAGAAGGGGGCGAGCGCGGTGGCTTCACGGTAGGTCTTAGACCGCTTCTGCGCCAGAATATCGAAACCGTCGAACGGGCGCACTCCCGTTACCAGTTCATACAGACACACGCCCATGGCGTAAATATCCGACTCGCGCTTTACTATCCCGGCGTGCTGTTCCGGAGCCATATAAACAGGCGTCCCGGACAGCGTCTGGTGGGTAACGCGCGTCAGGCCTTCGCGCAATTCGCTGGCCAGGCCGAAATCCATCACCATGGCACGGGCAGCGCCGGCAAGCATGATGTTCGCCGGTTTCAGATCCCTGTGTATCACGTTATTTTTATGCGCGTAATGCACCGCATCGCACACTCCGTTAAAGATGTCTTTGCATTCCTTCAGCGGGAGCTGCTTCCTTTCTTTAAGGACCTCTGCCAATGTCTTGCCGGCCACGTAATCGAATACCAGGTATATCTCTCCGCCCTGCTCTATCAACCCGTGAATGCCCACGATATTGGGATGTTTCAGTTTCCCGACGATCTCGGCCTCTTTCCTGAAACGGCCGTATTCCTCCGGGTATTCCTTTAAATAGGCGTGCATGCGCTTCACAGCCACCTGTCTGGCATCCTTCCGGTCCCAGGCCTCGTAGACCACGCCCATGGCGCCTTCGCCGAGGCCTCCGCGCAGCTCGTACCGGCCGTCAAGCACCGTTCCGGAAACGGAAACGCCGGTTTTAAGCGCTTTAGCCTGAGCGTAAGCCGGCTCCAGTAGCGCGGGGGAGGCGTGAACGGCTTTGCCCTTCAGCTCGCTATAGCGGGCCGCCACGTCCTGGTACTTATCGCGGCCGGCCTCCATGAACAGCCTGTATATGCTGAAAGCCAGTTCATGGTCTCCCTTCTGTTCGCAGGCGCGGGCGAAATCGTAGTACGGTCCGGCATTGGCCCGTATATCCATCGCAGGTTTCATGGCTTCGAAGATACCGCGGGAAAACTTATGCGCCAGGCCGGGCTGCTCATGTGTATAGCAAAGTTCGGCCAGTTTCCGGTACAGCTCAAGGTTCCCGGTCAGGACCGGGCTGCCCTGTATGTCCTCAGCCACCAGGCGGGCGCGGTCGTAATTGCCCAGGCGCAGGTGTATTTCGAACAGGTTGATCTTATCCGCCCCGGTGAGCAGGGCGAGGTTTTTGGAAGCGTAAGCGGCCAAGGCCCTGTCGCAATCCCCGGCGTGCAACAGCTCCCTCACGCGCAGGTCGAACCGGGCGGCTTCGCGATCGGCAGGCGGTTCTTGCGGAGCTTCATCGCGGGCGGGTTCGCTCTCCGCGGAGTTCTCAGGCCCCGCCGAAGCCCTGAAGAAAACGGGTATAGCAAGGCAGGCAGAACCCGCGGCCACCGCTATCATCAAGAGAACAGAGGAGAAATAGCAGGAAAAAATCAGCCCGGTAAGAACTGCCGCCGTCCAGACCAGGGCCGCCAGCGGCTGCCTGCGCCACGGAAGAAAGCCTGCGAATCCGATCAAAGCCGCGCAGGCGGTTCCCCAAATGAGGGCCACCACGGAATAAACTCTTTTAAGGAACTGCTTTGCGTTCTTATCTGCCGGATTTAGTTCAAGGTCGCTGTTAAAATCCGCGCGGGCCCGGCGATAGTCTTTTTGGGCGTAATAAGCGAGTCCGCGGCCCAGGTAAGCTGAACCGGAGTCTGGGTTTAGATCAAGGACCGCGTTGAACTCCGCGATGGCCCGGGGGTAATCGCCTTTGTCGAAGTAAGCTATCCCGCTGTTATAGCCCAGCGGCGCCTCATCCGGATTTTTTACTGCAGCTTCTTTTTCGTTATCTGCAATTGTTCCCCGCACTTGTTTTTTTGCGCCGTAAGCGAGTTCGCGTCTGTTGTAGGCCTCCGAATACTCCGGGTTCAGCCTAAGAGCCCTGCTGTAGTCCGCAATGGCCCGGTCGTAGTCTTTTTTGTTGTAGTACGCCAGTCCGCGGTTATAGTAAGCAGCGCCTTTTACGCCTGTCCTGCATTCTCCCGAGGAGTTAAGTTTTACGGCCTGGTTATAACTTGCAATAGCCTGGTCGTAGTCTTTTTTGTTGCCGTAGGCGATCCCAAGGTTATAGTATACAACGGCATAATTAGGGCTCAGTTCACGCGCCTTGTTGAAATCCGCTATGGCTCGGTCGTAATCTTTTTTGCCATTGTAAGCCTCCCCGCGGTTGGTGTAGGCGAAACAGTTATTCGGGGTCAGTTCAAGGGCTTTGTTGAAATCAATAATTGCCCTGTCATGGTCTTTTCTGGCGTTATACGCGTTTCCGCGGTTCAGATAGGCAACGCTATAATTCGGGTTCAATTCCAGGGCCTTATTAAAATCCGCCATAGCCCTGTCGTAATCTTTTTTATGGTAGTAATCGAGTCCGCGGCTGTTATAGGCGCTGGCATCGTTCCTCTTCAGAGTGATGGTTTTATTGAGCTCCGCAGCGGCCTGGTTGTACTCGTTTTTTTGGCTTTTTTCTGCCGCTTTTTTTTCATCTCTTGCAGTCGTCTCCTGCAGGCGGTTCTTTGCTTTATACGCAAGTTCGCGGTTGTTGTAGGCTTCGGTATAATGCGGGTTCAACTCAAGGGCCCTGTTGTACTCCGTAATTGCCAGATCGTAGTCTTTGGTCTTGTAGTAAACTAATCCCCGGTCGTAATAGGTAACAGCATCGTCCGGGTTCAGTTCAAGAGCCGTGGTATAGTCCGCGATAGCCTGGCCGTAATTATTTATTTTAGAGTAAGCCAGGCCGCGGCTCGCATAGGCCTTGGCATAAGTCGGGTTCAGTTCAATGGCCGCGGTATAGTCCTCAATGGCCTGGTCTAAGTCGCTCTTTTTATAATGGGCCAGGCCGCGGTTGTGGAAGGCTGCGCCTTTCAGGCCCGTCCCGCATTCACCGGACGGATCAAGGTTAACAGCCCGGGTATAGTCAGTTATAGCCTGGACGTAGTCGTTTTTGTTGTAGTGCGCGAATCCGTGGTTATAGTAATCCTTAGCCGATTGAGCCACAACATGTAGCGGCGTAAAAGTGAGTGCAAAACAGATAAAGACCCGCTTGCAGGTGTTTTTCATAACCAATAAACCGCCCGGATATATAAGCTTGCCCAAGTAGTGTATTATAGCGATAGGGACCGGTGTTTGCAACCCTCCGGGAAAAGCTCCGGGAAAGCACTGGCCCCGTACCGGCATGTATTGGGGCTCTAAAAATATTAAAATATAAATATTGGAGCGGGCCATGCTCGCAGGGCTTGTATCGATGAAAAGGAGACTATGCTTTACTACGCGTACCACCTGAAAGATTTCTTCAGCCCCCTTAACGTTCTGCAGTACATCACTTTACGCTCCGGCGGCGCCGTCATGACCTCTTTCCTGCTCAGCCTCGCCATAGGCCCGTGGCTTATAGCTAAACTGCGCACCTATAAAATAGGCCAGATACAGCGCACCGACGGACCGCAGACGCACCTGGCCAAACAGGGGACCACCACCATGGGCGGCCTCCTCATTTTCCTGACGCTGGTAGTTTCCACCGCGCTGTGGGCCCGCATGGATAACCGCTTTATACTGCTGCTGCTGTTCGTCACCGTGGTGCTGGCCTTCACCGGCTGGATGGACGACTACACCAAGCTGGTGAAGAAAAATCATAAAGGCGCCTCCTCGGCCTTCAAGTTCACGCTGCAGCTTTTCACCGCCGTAGCGGTAGTAGGCTACCTGGCCGCCTATCCGCCCAACGCCCAATACGCCAACTGGCTCTCCATCCCGTACACCAAGGAACTGTACCTGAACCTCGGCTTCCTCTACGCCGCGCTGGCGATGATAATCATCATCGGCTCCTCCAACGCCGTCAACCTCACCGACGGGCTGGACGGGCTGGCGGCCGGCACTATAGTCTTCGCCGCGCTCACCTTCGCCATTTTCGCCTACTCGTCCGGGAACGTCAAATGGGCGTCCTACCTTAAGCTGATCTACGTGGACGGGGCCGGCGAGATAGCCGTTTTCCTGTCAGCGTTGATAGGCTCCTGCCTTGGCTTCCTGTGGTTCAACTCCTACCCGGCCGAGGTGTTCATGGGAGACACCAGCTCCCTTTTCCTGGGAGGGGCCATCGGCACGGCCGCCATATGCGTAAAACAGGAACTGCTGCTGCCTGTGGCTGGCGGCATTTTCCTGCTGGAAACTATTTCCGTTATACTGCAGATGGGCTCTTTCAAACTGCGCAACAAGAAGCGCATTTTCCTGATGGCCCCGATACACCACCATTTCGAGCTGAAAGGCATAGCGGAATCGAAGGTGACGGTGCGTTTCTGGATAGTCGGCATCATGCTGATGCTGATAGCGCTTGCGTCGCTGAAGATCAGGTAGGCAGCGAAAGGACTTTACTATGTTCATACCGGAAAAGTTCGGCGGAAAGGCCCTTGTGATAGGCGCCGGGAAATCCGGCGTAGCCTGCGCAAACCTGCTGGCAGCCAAAGGCTTTGAAGTGCTGCTGACGGAGGCGAAGAAAGCCGCCGAAGTAAAAGAGAAGCTTAAGGCCCTGTCCCGCAAGGTAAAAGTGGAGACCGGCAGGCACACGAATGCTGCCTTCTCGGCCGGCTTCGCGGTAAAAAGCCCCGGCATGTCCCATGCCAACCCGCTCATAGCCGCCCTCAAGAAAAAGAAGATCCCCGTTTTCAGCGAAATAGAGACCGCGCTGGCTTTTTCGGCGGGAAACCTGCTGGCCGTAACCGGCACCAACGGCAAGACCACCACCACTATCCTGCTCGGAGAAATAATGAAAGCGGCCCTGAAGCCCCGCGCCCGTGCGCTGGTCTGCGGCAATGTCGGCACCCCGGCGTCCGAGGTCGCCCCCAAAGCCCGGAAAGGGGACGCGGTAGTAATGGAAGTCTCCAGCTACCAGTTGGAGGACAGCGTTCATTTAAAGCCCTCCGCCGCCTGCGTGCTTAATATCACCCCGGACCACCTGGACCACCACGGCAGCATGGCCGCCTACGTGAAAGCCAAAGAGCGGGTCTTTAAATTCCAGTCCCCGGACGCCTGCTGCGTTTTCAACTACGAGGACGCCTATTGCCGCAAACTCGCCAAAAGCTGCCCCTCGCGCGTGCTTTTCTTCTCCTCGAAACGGCGGGGGGGGAGGCTCAGCGCCTGGGCCGAAGCCGGGAAACTCTTTTTTAAGAAAGGCAAAAAGACCGTCTCCATCAAGCCGCCGGCCCTGCCCGGCGCGCACAACCTGGAGAACGCCATGTGCGCCGCGCTGATGGCCCTGGAAAGCGGAGCCAGCCCGGCGGCCGTAAAAAAGGTCTTCGCCTCCTTCAAGGGCGTGGAACACCGCATCGAGCCGGCGGGAAGCGTGAAAGGCGTGAAGTTCATAAACGATTCAAAGGCGACCAACGTGGATTCCACCCTGGTGGCGCTGAAAGCCCTCGGCCTTAAAAAGAACATCTGGCTGATACTCGGCGGGCTGGACAAAGGAAACCCTTACGCGCCCCTCATACCGCTTATAAAGAAGAGCGTTAAATCCGTGCTGACCATAGGAGAGGCCGCGGCCAAGATAGAGCGGGAACTCGGCGCAGCGGCGCCCTTGATAAGCTCGGGGGACATGGAGCGCGCCTGCCGCGCCATACTGCAAAACGCCGCCCCCGGGGACATCGCCCTGTTCTCTCCGGCCTGCGCATCTTTCGATCAGTTCAAAGATTTCGAGGACCGCGGCCGCAAGTTCAAAGCCCTCGTCAAGAAACTAAAGTAAACATGGACTTCGCCTCAAAACGCAAGAAACTGGCTTACAACGTGATAACCAACCGCAGCCTGAAGTACATGGACTATCCGTTCTTCTTCATCGTCTTCTTCCTGCTGATGCTGGGGCTGGAGTCTCTTTTCTCGGCGAGCGCGCTTTACGCCGCCAACAAAGGGCTGGCCTCCACTTTCTACGCCAAGAAACAGGCCCTCTACATCATACTCGGCTTCGGCCTTATGGCCCTTACCGCCAGGATAGACCTGGAAAAGGTGCGCCAGTACATAAAGCCGGTTTTCATTGCCTCGCTAGTGCTGTTGGGCGTGACGCTGGTAATGCCGCCGGTGGCGCACGTGCGCCGCTGGATACCGCTGGGCTTTATGAAGCTGCAGATGAGCGAGTTCATAAAACCCGTGCTTATCCTTTACCTGGCCGATTTCTTCGACCGCAACGCCAGCCACATCCACGCCGACTGGCGCCTGCTGCTGAAACCTTTCATCGCCGCCATGATCATGTTCGCGCTGGTGGCCGCCGAGCCCGACCTGGGCACGCCGTCGCTGCTCTTCGGGGTGATGATACTGATCTTCTTCGCCGCCGGCGTAAAAGTGCGCTACATACTGGCGCCTATCGCCGCGGTGGTACCGATAGTCATAGAAGAGATGCTGAGAAAACCTTACCGCATAGCGCGCCTTAAGAACTTTCTCACGCCTTGGCAGGACGCCTCAGGCACGGGCTATCAGCTGGTGCAGTCGCTGCTGGCGGTGGGCTCGGGTGGCTGGCTCGGAACCGGCCCGGGCGCCTCAAAGATCAAGCTCATGTACCTGCCGGAGCCGCACACTGACTTCATCTTCCCGGTGGTGGCTGAAGAGCTGGGCCTGCTGGGCAGCCTGGTGATAGTCGCCCTTTTCACCGCCCTGCTGATAAAGGGCTCGCGCATAGCCCGCCACGCGCCCAGCTTGTACACTTCCCTGGCCGCCCTTGGCCTCACGCTGGTCCTGTCGCTGCAGGCTTACTTCAATATGGCCATGGCCATAGGCCTTATCCCCACCAAGGGCATACCGCTGCCGTTCTTCTCCTACGGCGGCTCCTCCATACTGACCTCCATGATAATGGTGGGCATAATTCTTAACGTCTCAGCGCACAGGACCGGGGCCCGATGAACAATAACAAGCGCGCTCTTATAGCCTCCGGCGGCACCGGCGGCCATTTCTATCCCGGCTTCGCGCTGGCGGTAGAGCTGCGCGCGCGCGGCTGGCAGACCCTTTTCCTGGTGAAGAAGGAGGACATTGCCCGGCCGGCGCTCGAGGAGGCTGACCTGCCTTACGCCGAACTGGACATGGTTTCGCTGCCGCGCACCTTTAACCCGCTGGCCCACGCGGCGTTCGTCTTTAAATTCCTCAGTTCGCTGGCGCTGGCGCGCAGGGTAATCAGGGACTTCCGGCCCTGCGCGGTTATAGGCACCGGCAGCTACGTGGCCTTCCCGGCCATAGTCGCGGCCCGGCTCTCCGGCATCCCGGTCTACATACACGAGTCCAACGCCAAGTTCGGCCTGGGCAATTACCTGGCCGGCTTTTTCTGCCGCCGGGCGGCCCTCGGCCTGCCTGCTGCGCGGAACCCTTTCCCGGCGAGATCCGTCCTGACCGGTACGCCGATCCGGAGCTCCTTCGCGGCGGCGCCGGACAAGGCCGCGTCCCGCAAGACCCTAGGCCTTGAAAAGGACAAGTTCACCGTGCTGGTCTTCGGCGGCAGCCAGGGGGCCAGGCGCCTTAACGCGGCTTTTATAAACGCTCTTAAAACCCTGAAGGGGGATATCCAGGCCATCCACATAACCGGCAGGAAGAACTTCGACTCGGTCCGCTCCGCCTACGCGCAGGCCGCGCTTGAAGGGGTGCCCGGGCTTAAGCTTTTCGACTACCGCGAGGATATGCCGGCCCTCTACGCGGCGGCCGACCTGGTAATTTCCCGCTCCGGCGCCAGCACCGTGGCGGAACTCGCTCAC
The DNA here is from genome assembly GCA_903917735.1 of uncultured Elusimicrobia bacterium. Classification (GTDB taxonomy): domain Bacteria; phylum Elusimicrobiota; class Elusimicrobia; order Elusimicrobiales; family UBA9959; genus UBA9959. The sequence goes on from CAIXBR010000117.1 coordinate 71,004, forward strand.
CTGAAGAAACCTTCTATTCTTGTGCCTCTGCCCTCTTCGGCGGGGGGGCATCAGAAATACAACGCGCTGGCCCTGGCCGGCGCCGGGGCCGCGCTCTGCCTGGAGGAGAATGAAGATTTCGACGCGGAGCTAGAAGCGGCCCTGCGTAACTTTTCGGAAGGCCCGGAGGCCGCGGCGAAAATGGCCGCCGGCTTCGATAAGACCGGCATCCCCGACGGGCTGCAAGCCGCGGCTTTCCTGGCCGGCCTGCTGGAAGAGGACGGGACGGATTTACGGAGGTAAACTAAAATGGAAATAGAGAAAGGCGCGAAGTGGGTGAAGTTCGACGTGATGGAGAAGTTCATGCGGGACGTTTTTAAGGGCATCGGCGTGCCTGCGGCCGACGCCGCGGTCTGCGCGGACGTGCTGATAACCGCCGACAAACTTGGAATAGATTCCCACGGGGTCTCGCGTCTGAAACCTATTTACTACGACCGGATAAAGCAGGGCATACAGCTCCCGAAGACGAAATTTGAGATCGTGAAGCAGACGCCCACCACGGCCACGATAGACGGCCACAACGGCATGGGTCACGTGATAGCCGCGCGGGCCATGGAGATAGCGATAAAGAAGGCGAAGCGCTACGGCCTGGGCATGACGGCCGTCCGCAATTCCACCCATTACGGCATAGCCGGCTACCACGCGCTGATGGCGGCCAAGGCCGGCATGATAGGCATAACCGGCACCAACGCCCGCCCGTCGGTGGCCCCCACCTTCGGCGTAGAGAACATGATGGGCACCAACCCGCTCACTTTCGCCATCCCTACCGACGAGGCTTTCCCTTTCCTGCTGGACTGCGCCACCTCCATAACCCAGCGCGGAAAAATCGAGGTTTACGCGAAACTGGGCAAGAAGATGCCCAAGGGCTGGGTAATAGACGGCAAAGGAAATTCGAAGACCGACTCCGTGGCCGTGCTTAAGGACCTGGTGGCCGGCACCGCCGCGCTGGTCCCGGTGGGAGGCATCGGAGAGGAGCTAGGCGGCTATAAAGGCTACGGCTACTGCGCCGCGGTGGAGATACTGTCCGCCGCGCTGCAACAGGGCGCCTACATGAAGATGCTGCTGGGCGTGGACAAGAATGGGAAAAAGATCCCGTACCCGCTGGGGCATTTCTTCCTGGCCATAAACATAGAGGCCTTCACCCCGCTCAAATCCTTCAAAAAGATCTCCGGGAACATACTGCGCGAACTGCGCGCGTCGAAGAAGATGCCCGGAGCGAAGCGCATCTATACCGCCGGTGAAAAAGAGCACCTCAGCTGGCTCTACCGCAAGGACAGGGGCGTACCTGTAAATAAAGAAACGCAGCGCGAGCTACTAGCCATGCGCGCCGAATTGGGATTGACCAAGTATAAGTTCGACTTTTAACTTATAGCAAAGAAAAGCAGGAAAGCCGCGGAAGGCAACTGAAGGTATAGCGCAGGCTTACTCTAACTTTCCGTTGCCTTCCGTTGCTTTCAGTGGCGTTCTTTTGCTATCAATTTACTTATGTTCGACGAAGACTCCAGACTGAAACTCTTCCTGTACGCCGCTATCTTCCTTACAGTGCTGGGGTATACGGGCCGGTACGTCGGACTGGAGCCGCTGCATAACCAGTTCTTAGTGTTCGCCGTCTGGGCCTATATACTTTTTATAGACAACATAAATTACCGGTTCAGCGGCTCTTCGCTGGCGGTCTCGCGGACCGGGGAGTTCCTGGTACTGGCGCTCTGGTCGCTGGCCATAAGTTGCGTTTTCGAACTGCTGAACCTGCGACTGGGGGCCTGGTATTATACCGGCCAGCCCGCCACTATTTCCACAAGGTGGCTCGGGCTGGCGCTGGGCCGGGCCTCTTTCCTGCCCGGCCTTTTCATAACCGCCGAGCTGCTCAAGACCTTCGGACTTTTCAGGGGCCTCAAGTCAAACCCCGTTCCGGTCACGCGGCGTATGCTGAGATGTTCATATTACACCGGGGCCGTATTGCTGCTGCTGGCGCTGGCCGCGCCGGGGCTATTCTGGCCGCTTGCAGGCTGCGCCTTCTTTTTCCTGGCCGAGCCGCTCAACTACCGGCTTGGTGTAGCTTCGCTGCTGCGGGAATGGGAAGGGGGCCTGCCGGGAAAAACGCTAAGGCTGGCATCAGCCGGCCTCGTCTGCGGCTTTCTCTGGAACGCCTGGAATACTGCGGCAGGGGCGCAATGGGGCTATCTCCTTAAGTTCCCCGGGCCGGAAGCCTTCGGGCTGCCCCTTCCAGCCTACCTTGGGTTCGCCCTTTTCGCGCTGCAGGCCTACTCGCTTTACAGCCTTGCCTCCTCTCTGAGGGGAGGGAGAACCTGGGAGGAGGGCGCCTGGCCTATGCCGGGAAGGCTCCCCGGCCTGCGTGCCCAGTACGCTTCTGCCTTATTTATTATTGTTACCTTCTACATAACCTGCCGCGCCGTTGACGCGCATACCATAAGACTATACATCGCCTGGATATAGGATTTCAGCAGTGAGATTACCCAAAAGGCCCAGTTGAACCCTGGGCCCTATGGTCCCAAAAACATAGGACCACCGCCTATTGACATTCGTCAACTCGTACTGTATAACATAGCGGAAGTTAACATGCGGTTACTGGAGGAGTTATGAAAAGCCCGGTAAAAACAACATTGAGCGCGGCGGCCCTTCTGATACTGCCTATCCTCTCCTTCGCCGGAGGGAAAAGCATATACGGCGACGACAACCGCCTGGACTTTTTCGCAGCTTCCGCCGACATGCAGGCCCTTTCAGACTCGGTAGTTTCCTTCTGGAAAGCCGACTCCATAGACACCCTTAACCCCGGCGGGGCCAAGCTTAAGACTACGAACTTCGGCGACCGCATGAACCTCTGCCCCGGAGAGAAGTTCCGCGAACAGCCCATCGGGGCCTTCTGCTCCGGCTCACTGGTAGGCGAAGACCTGGTCATGACCGCCGGCCACTGCATAAAGAACGACACCGATTGCAAGAACACCAAGCTGGTATTCGGCTACGCCGTAAAGAAGGAAGGCACGGAAGCCGTGACCACGATGCCGTCCAGCGAGGTATACGGCTGCGCCAAGATAGTGAAGCGCTTCCTCGGCGGCGAACCCGGCTCGCCCAACCCGGCCCCGCAGACCCTGGGTCCCGACTTCGCCCTGATACAACTGGACCGCAAAGTTAGCGGGCACAAGCCATTCGCTATCGCCCGCCCCAGCACCCTTAAAGCCGGCGACGGAGTATTCGTGATAGGCCACCCCGTGGGCCTGCCGCTCAAAGTAGCCGGCGGAGCCACCGTGCGCGACTTCTCCAAGTCGGGCTACTTCGTGGCCGACCTGGACACCTTCGGCGGCAACTCCGGCTCACCCGTCTTTAACGCCAGGACAAAGAAGATAGAAGGCATACTGGTGCGCGGCGACACCGACTTCCAGGACAGCCCCGCTGGCTGCACCACTATGGCCACCTACACCCAGACCGGCGGCCGCGGCGAGGACGTGACCAAGATCTCGGCCCTCTCCTCCTACATTCCAGGGGCAGGCGGGCGCAAGAGCCTTGACGGCGACATGGAGATACATAACGTGGATTCCAGCGGCATACAGCCGGCCGACGCCAGCTCCGCCAAGGGCATAAGCTTCGACTGACCGCTTAACCAGATATGGCTTAAGATACGGGCCCGGGGAGCGCTCCCCGGGCCCGGTTTTTATTTGCGGCCATATGGCCATATTTCCTAGGATTTATATATACCGCTTCACTGCTTCAATGGAGACATCATGAACGCCCTGCCGCTGCTTATCATCGCCCTGCTCGTATTCGCCCTGGCCTACCGCTATTATGCCGGGTTCATTATAGCCAAAATACTTGTTTTCGACAAAGACCGCACCACCCCGGCCTATACCCATGAGAACGGCTACGACTACAAGCCCACAAACAAATGGGTGCTGTTCGGCCACCACTTCGCGGCCATAGCAGGCGCGGGCCCGCTGGTGGGGCCGGTGCTGGCGGCGCAGTTCGGCTATATGCCCGGCTTCCTCTGGATACTGATAGGCAGCGTGCTGGCTGGCGGCGTGCACGACATGGTGATATTGTTCGCCTCTGTACGCTATGAAGGGATGTCCCTGACCGAGATCGCAAAGAAGGAAATAGGCCGCGTCACCGGCGGCGCCACCGGCGCGGCGGTGCTGTTCATAATCATCACGGCGCTGGCCGGCCTCAGCATGGTGGTGGTGAACGCGCTGGCCGAAAGTTCCTGGGGGACCTTCTCCATCGCCATGACCATCCCGATAGCGATCTTCGTCGGGCTTTACATGAACAAACTACGCCCCGGCAAAATAACCGAGGCGTCCGTCATAGGCGTTACACTGGTGGTGCTGTGCATAGTCCTGGGCGAGCCGCTGTCGCGCGGCCCATGGGCGCACTATTTTCTGTTCTCGAAGCCCAGCCTTTCTATAATCCTCGCCGTGTACGGGATGCTCGCGTCCATCCTGCCGGTGTGGCTGCTGCTGGCGCCGCGCGACTATCTTAGCTCCTACATGAAGATAGGAACGGTGCTGCTGCTTTTCCTGGGCATAATCTGGGTCAGGCCCGACATGTCCGTGCCGGCCTTCACCAGCTTCGTCCACGGCGGCGGGCCGATAATACCGGGCCGCGTCTGGCCCTACGTCTGCATCACTATCGCCTGCGGCGCCATCTCGGGCTTCCATAGCCTGATCAGTTCCGGCACCACACCCAAAATGATCGCGAGCGAAAAAGATATACGCATGATAGGCTACGGCGCCATGCTGACAGAGGGCTTCGTCTCGCTGATGGCGCTGATAGCGGCCTGCGTGCTGCTGCCCGGAGACTACTTCGCCATCAACGTGCCGCCCGCCGTGTTCCAGAAAATGGGCCTGGCGGTGACCAACCTCCCGGCCATGAGCCTGGCGGTGGGGGAACACCTCGAGGGCAGGGCGGGGGGGGCGGTGTCGCTCGCCGTGGGCATGGCCCAGATCTTCGCGTCCATCCCGGGCCTAAAACACCTGCTGTCCTACTGGTACCATTTCGCCATCATGTTCGAAGCGCTGTTCATCCTGACCACCATAGACGCCGGCACACGCGTGGCGCGCTACCTCACGCAGGAAGTGCTGGGCACGGTGTACAAACCTTTCGCGAAGACCGACTGGTGGCCCGGCGTGTTCATTACCAGCGCGCTGGTCTGCGCGGCGTGGGGCGGGATGCTGCTGGCCGGCAACATCAGCACCATCTGGCCCATGTTCGGCGTAGCCAACCAGCTGCTTTCGGCCATAGCGCTCGCCATCGGGACCACCTTCATAATGAGGCGCACCAAGCCGGTCTACGCGCTGGTCACCTTCGTGCCGTTCGTCTTCATGCTCGCCACCACCGCCACGGCCGGCGTGATGAACATCTTCGGCAACTACCTGCCGCGCGGCGATATGCAGGGCTATCTGAACGTGGGCCTGACCGTGGTGATGCTGGCGCTGGCGGCTGTTATCACCGTAACCTCCGCCGCTTCCTGGATAAAGATAATGAAGGGCAGCGCCGTAAATACTTAAAAAGTTGTATGCTTTCTCAGTGATAATACGCGATCCATCCGCAGCCCACGCCCGGAGAATTACAGGCGTTCTTGGCGCGCTTGCGCTCCTTACTCAGCTTTTTTTTATTACGGCCTGTTCCGGCACGTCTAAGCGGCTTGTTGCTGACGACCCGCAGGTGCGCGCTCTGGCGCTTGACGAAGTGCTGCACTCGGACGAAAAGACCCGCAGGAAAGCGGCGCTGCGCATGGCTAAGATACTGGCGCGCAAGAATTCCCCCAACAGGCTCTATGCCGCCTCCGCCCTGGAGGACCTGGGGCCATCCGCCTCCCCGGCCATTCCTGAACTTATAGCCGCTCTTACGGACAGCGACCGGGATGTCTCTTTTGCCGCGGAGCGGACGCTGGCAAAGCTGGACGCGGCCGCCCCGGCCCTGATAGAGGCTCTGGATAGTAAGGACCCTGCGCTGCACGTAGTTGCGGCGCGCCTGCTTCCTTCGAAGGGCGCGCATGCCGCAGCGGGGCTGGGGAAATACCTTGAGAGCGCCGATACGGGCCTCGCCGAAGAGTCGGCGCGCATTCTGGCTGCGATGGGGCCGGCGGCCGCGGCCGCGGTGCCGGCGCTGGCCAGGGCGGCATTCTCCGGCGCCAAAAATTTGAAACCATATGCGTCCGGCGCGCTGGTAAAGATAGGCCCGCAGGCGGGCAAGTGGCTGGCCGCGGCGCTCAGGGCGCCGGAGGCTAAAATACGCGCCGGAGCCGCCCAGGTACTGGCTGACATGAACCCGCCCTCGCCGGAGGCGGCTGCCGCCCTAGCCGCGGCCCTTGATGACCCGGACCCAGCGACACGGGGCTGCGCCGCACGCGCCCTGGCTGACTACCCGCCCGAAGCGCACGCCCTTTTTCCTGAAAATTTTATTTCCGCCCTGTTCCGCGCCGCCCGGGCGCCGGACGAAGCGACGCGCGGCCCGGCCGCCATAGCGCTTGTAAGGGCAGGCGCCCCGGCCGGTAAATGGCTGGCAGCCGCCCTTAAAGCCCCTGTCTCCGACACCCGCGCCGCCGCTGCGCGGGTAATTGCGCGCATGGTGCCGCCGCCGGCCGAAGCGGCTGAAGCGGCGCTGGCCGCTCTTAAGGACAGTGTTCCCGCGGTACAGGTGGCGGCAGCCGAGGCGCTGGACGCCTACGCGGTAACAACGCCGGGCGCGCTTCCTAAAGCCGCCGCTGGTGAGCTGGCCAATGCCCTGGGATCTAAAGACCGGGACCTGCGTTCGGCCGTGATTTTTCCGCTGAGCCGGCTGGCCGCAAAGGACGAACAAGCCCTGGCCGCCCTGATAGCCGTACTGGGAGACCAGGACCTTGAAGTTAGGAAAAGCTCCACCGCAGCGGTTGGCGCCCTAGGGCCCTCCGCCAAGAAGGCCCTGCCCGCTCTTTGGAAGGGTCTCAAAAGCCGTGACTGCGCCCTTCGCGAGCTTTCCGCGCATGCGATGATCAGAATAAGCCAAGGGCTTAAAAAGAACAAAGAAGTAGCGCGGGCTCTGCAAGAACAGTGCCGCGCCGTAAAACTGCCTCTGCCAGGGCAAGGGCCGCTTTGAAGAGCGTCTTCCTGGATTATATTTAAAGCCTTGTGGCGGCCGCAGGCGTCGGCAACGTGATGGTGAACGGCGCTTTGGCCGTTTCTTCCGGCGCGTATTTCACCGGCGTTTCCACGTTCAGCATGGGCTTGGCGATTGGTGCGGCCTTGAAGCGGCTTCGGTATTCCTTCGGGATTCATTCCCCGAAATCATATATACTATATAGATAACGCGGCGAATATATAGCCGTTTTCCATTCCGGAACCAGGCTGGCCGCCTAGCCCTCCGAATAATTAGATTACTTTGCGAAGTTATTGTCTTTATTTACGAACAAAATATATTTAACGCGAATATGAGTCCGATAAAAAACAGCTTGTTTTTCCGTATTATCGGCGTTCCCGGACGCGCCCCTTCGTGCGTATTTATTTTACCCGCCCTCCTGTTTTCCCTGTTCGCCCTTCCCCTCCCGCTGCGCGCCCAAGGCCAGACCGAGCTTGGCGTAAAAGACGACCTTTCGGTTTTCGGCACCAACGGCACCTTTGACGATCCTAACGTGGAAATAAAAGGTTTCACCGTGTTCGGTTCCACCCAGACCTCGTACCTGGGCTCGGCGGCCGGTCCGGGCAACGTTGTGGTGAACGGCGCTTTGGCCGTTTCTTCCGGCGCGTATTTCACCGGCGTTTCCACTTTCAGCTCGGGCATGTACGTAATGGCCGCGGCCAGCTTCACGGACGTAGGGAATATTTACATAACCGGCGGCGCGGACAACCAGGTGCTGGCCAAGAAGGGCGCGACCGGGCCGCTGAAATGGACCGCCGTGTCCGCGCTAGGCGACAACCTGGGCAACCATATAGCCACCACCACGCTGAATATGAACGGTTTCGGTCTTGTTAATGTGGCGAGCATAACCGCAAGCGGATATGTGACCGCTTCCTCAATTACGGTAACCGGAGTGGGCGTAACCGGCGCAAACCCCGTGTTCACGGTGGCTAATTCCACTTTCAACGTGCTGGCAAACGGCAATGTCGGCATAGGGACGGCGGGGCCTATAAGTCCTTTACAAGTCACAGGGTCTGGCGACCCGGCCATAAACACAGCCGCGCTTACTGTAGGTTTAGCTGCATATACACCAAGTACAGCAACACGCCAATACGGAATAAAAGTAAGCCAGTTAGGCGGACGATATGCAGAACAAACCGGTATTTATGTTGATCTTCCATATACATACGGCCAGTTCTATGGTGGAACTGCTTATGGTGTACACGCTAATGTAAAAGCCAGTGGGCAAGCGTATCAACAGGCAACTGCAATTTATGGAGTAATGACAAATACTGATACTAATTATGGCACAGGTGGTGCTGCAATTAGAGGCGTTGCCGATAGTGCAAGCGCGACTGGCGGAACAGTAATTGCTAACGGGCAAGGAGTTTATGGCGGTAATTTTACAGCCTATGGAAAAGGAAATTCCGTTGGTGTATACGCCGATGCCTATTTATCAGCCTCGCCTATAGCTGGTGCTGTTGCAGTTCCTTTAATTGTTGCAAGCAGCGGATCCGAATTAATGCGCGTCACCTCCGGCGGCAACGTCGGTATCGGAACCACGGGCCCCCTCAATAAGCTGCATATTCAAGGCACACCCGGCGGCGCGGCCGGTATCTATCTTAATGACGCGGTACCTTCCGCCACAGCCGCCACCCTCTATAACAGCGGCAGCAATCTCTACTGGGCCGGGACAAAGTTAAACAGCTCGGCCGGGGCGCTCCCTACGGGCACAGCCGGCCAGACATTACGCAGCGACGGAACCAACTGGCAGGCAAACAGTGTGATATACAACGATGGAACCAATGTCGGCATAGGGACGGCCGGGCCGGCAACTAAGCTGGATGTAAATGGTCTGATAAAATCTAACGCGGCTTACGTCTATGTGGATTATAACGCCGCTAATGACCTCGGCGACGGGTTGACAAGCGGAACCGCTAAAAAAACCCTCGGTGCCGCGTTAAATCTGGCTTCGAACCTGACAAACACTTTCGTAAATATCGTGGTAGCAAACAGTTCTTCTGGCAACAGAGTCAATATCGGCTCCGCGGTTTCCATTTACAATAAAACCGTGACTATAGCCACGCCGAATGCGGGAGCCGGACAAACGGTTTATATTAACTGGGATGCCACGGTCGCAATGTACAATAGCTCGCTGATCTGTACGTGGAATTCCGAAAACCGCTGTGATATATTGGTCAATACCACTACCATGTTCACCGGCGGGGCCTTCTTCTCTATGGATCTGGGCAACAGTGTCATTACTTTTAATGTTAGTAACAGCACGTTCCTGTACAGCAGGTATGTGGCGCCCGACAGTTTCGCTTTTTTAAATCTTTCACATAGCGGAAGTATTGGCGTTACGGCCGGAGTGACCGGCACAACACTTCATAGCAGACATTATTCTTCTAATGTTCTGCAGGTGGCCTTAAATGGATATGCCAGCATCGACACCGCCAATATCAATCTGTCCGACGGAGTGACCTTTGCGGATAAAATAGTGGCCACGTATAACGGCAATGTCGGCATAGGGACCACGGCGCCCGGGGCCAAACTGCATGTTAACGGGGATCTGCTACTGTCAGGCGCTTCCGCGACTACCGGGGATTTCTTATCTGCCGGCGGCGGCAATACTTCAGCTTATAACGGCTTGGCCTTGATCTCA
>CAIXBR010000118.1 GCA_903917735.1 uncultured Elusimicrobia bacterium
AAACTGGGATTCCCGAGCCTAAGCAAACGGCTTTCCTTGGCTGTGGAGCTTTGATGAACCGCCGTATACCGAACGGTACGTACGGTGGTGTGAGAGGACGGCGGGTGAAATAATCACCCGCCTCCTACTCGATTGCTATTTGTGCGGCGGGGAGTTAAATAACTCGGTAAGGGGGAAATATGGGGAACCTGAATAAAGTGATGCTGCTGGGGCGGCTGACGCGCGAGCCGGAGGTAAAGGAATTCAATAACGGCGGCAAGGTGGCCCAGTTGGGCTTCGCCGTGCACAACCGGCGCAAGAACGCGCAGACCGGCGAGTGGGAGGAAACTCCGGTGTGGCTGAACATGAAGGCCTACAACCACGAGCCCGGGCGCAAACTGGCCGACCTGGCGGGCATGCTGCACAAGGGGCGGCAGGTGTTCGTGGAGGGGCACCTGGTGCTGGAGCAATGGGACGGCAAAGAAGACGGGAAGCACCATTCCAAACTGTTCGTTTACATTGATGGAATAGAATTCACCGGGGAAAAGCCCCGGGCAGAAGACGAGCCCGCACCCGGCCCCGTGGACCATTCCCCCGGCGAGCATGTGGAAGACGCCGGCTGGCCTGAAGAGGCAGTCCCCGAAGCTGAACCGGCCCCCAAACCGGCCAAGGCTGGCCGCCGGAAATAGCCCGGCCTGGAAATAAAAGACCGGGGCGTTGGCCCCGGTCTTTTCAGGCGGTTCGGACGGCTGTGTCTAGGGTTTCTGGGACGGAGTAGCCTGAGGCGGAGTCACTTTGGGCGGAATGTCCTTGGGCTGTTCGCCGTGGATGTACTTAACTTTGGCCGGATTCTTGGCATTCGTCGCCCCGATATTGCATCTGAGGCAGCGGCGCAGGCAATCCTCGAACTTGTTCGCCGGCGGTACATCTTTTGCTTTTATCGGGCCCATGGCTTTGCCGCAGCCGGGGCAGCGGAGTTTTGGTAATATTGGCATGTATAGAGTTTATATCTGTTGGGGCGGAGTTGCAAGTCTAATACGTTTGTCGTAAACTAATTATCATGGCCACTTCCAAAGAGACCATAGAATTCCTGCGGGACGCCCTGGCCGAGGTGCCGGAGGTTTCTTTCCGGCCGATGATGGGTGAGTACTGCGTTTACAGCGCCGGGCGGGTGTTCGCCCTGGTCTGTGATGACACTCTTTTTCTTAAGACCTCTCCGGCCACGCTGCACCTGTTCCGCGACAAGAAAACGCGCGCCTACCCGGGCAGCAAGAACACCTGCCAGGCCAACGCCGAATGGCTGGAAGACCGCGAAAAAATGGCCGAAGTTGTGTACTATACCCTGACCCACCTGCCGCGCCCCGGGCCGAAAAAGAAATAACCCCCTTTTAAATAATATAGAATTTCAGAATAGAGTCGTAACTCTGTAGTGTTATGGAGGCTTATGTCTTTTGACGCTGTACTTAATTTTCTGATGTCTGGCGGCTTCGGTTCGCTGGTGGGGGCTGTCCTGTTCGCGGTCATCGTAGTGATGCTGCTGAACACCTTTGTGGTGGTGGGCGGCGCGCAGATGGCCGTGCTGGAACGGCGCTGGTTCGGCAAAGATATGCCGATGGGCCGCGTAGTGGCCATGCCCGACGAAGTGGGTATACAGGCGCGCATACTGCCGCCCGGCCTGCACATGCTTATTCCTTTCCTTTACCGCGTGGAGAAGTATCCCATGGTCTCCATCGGCGAGAACGAAGTGGGACAGGTGGAATCCATAGACGGCGTGCCTGTGGCGCCGGGCAAGATCTTCGGCCCGGTCACGCTGGGGCATAACCTGTTCCAGGAGGGCGAGCTTTTCCTGCGCAACAACGGCAGCAAGGGTCCACAGGTGCAGATACTCCCGCCCGGTATCTACAGGATAAACCCCTATCTCTTCAAGGTGGACAAGGTGCCTATAATAAGGATCCCGAATAACCAGATAGGCGTGGTGGTGGCCACGGACGGCCAGCCCATAGCCCCGGGCCGGCTGCTGGGTAAGCGGGTGGACGGCCATAACAACTTCCAGAACGGCCAGGCTTTTCTGGAGAACGGCGGCCAGAAAGGCCCGCAGATAGACATACTGCTGCCCGGCTCCTACCGCATAAACTCCAAGCTGTTTAACGTGGTGATCAAGGATGCCACGGTGGTGCCTACCAAGAAAGTGGGGCTTGTCACCGCCCGGGACGGCGCACCGCTGCCAATGGGCGAATACGTGGCCAAGAGCATAGAGACCACCGGCGAATTCCAGGATGGCGCGGTGTTCCTCTCCAACGGCGGCCAGCGCGGTCCGCAGTTCGACTTCCTTAAGCCCGGCACCTACTATATCAATCCGATGATGTTCGACGTTTCCCTGGACGAGGTGCTGTTCGTCCAGCGCGGAGAGGTGGCCGTAATAGTTTCCAACATCGGCAAGGACCCTGTGGCCGTAATGCCGCCGACGTCCGCGGACGGGTCTACCCCGTCGGAAGCGGTGAAGATGGGCGTGGAGCGCTACGTGGTGGAGCCCGGCTACCGCGGCATCCAGCGCGAGGTGCTCGGGCCCGGCACGTACTACCTTAACAAGCTGGCTTTCACGCCGCATATCATCCCGACCACGAACATCACTATAGACTGGGCGGAGCAGAAGCCCGAGGCCGACCAGCCGCTGGCCTTCGACCCGCTCGCCATCGTTTCGCGGGACGGTTTTGAGATGACCGTAGAGGTGAAGGTTATCCTGCGCGTGCAGCCGCAGCAGGCGCCACATATGGTGGCCCGCATCGGCACCATACAGAACCTGATAGAGGCCGTCATCCACCCGCTGGTGGACAGCTCCTTCAGGAACCAGGCTTCCTCGTCGGAAGCCATGATGTTCATGCAGGACCGGCACGAGCAGCAACGCAAGGCCGAGCAGCACGTCATTGAAGAACTGGAAAAATACCACGTGGAATGCGTCAGCGTGCTTATCTGCCAGATAAAGCTGCCCGAGCGCCTGATGCAGACGCTCACCAACAAAGTGGTGGCCACGCAGCAGAAATCCATGTACGACGCCCAGCAGGAGGCCGAAGGCCGCCGGCGCGAGATGGAAAAGACCAAAGCGCAGGCCGACCTGCAGCCCAGCCTGGTGAAGGCCGAGATCGACGTAGAAATAGCTACGCAGCAGAAACAGCAGTCCATTACCCTGGCCGAGGGTAAGGGCCAGAGCACCAAGCTGGAGCAGGAAGGTATAGCCGGCGGCATCGAGGCAGTGGGCCGCGCCGAGGGCGAAAAGATACGCGCCATCGGCCAGGCCACCGCCGAGGCTTACACCAAGCAGGCGCTGGCGCTGGGCCAGGCGCCGCTGTCCATGATAGAGATCATGAAGCAGGTTTCCGGCGGCAAGATAAAGATAACCCCGGACGTTATGGTGAACGGCGGCGGCGCCGATGGCGGCGGCAGCAACAACATGCTTTCCGCCTTCATCGCCAGCCTTATGGCCAACGGGATGAAGCTGGTTAAGGATCCCGAAGCCGTCCCCGGTAAAACCGGCAAGGACGCCTAAGCAGCAAGGGCGGTAAAAACCCGGCCAGGCGGCCGGGTTTTTGCTTTAAGCCCGGGTGTGTTATACTCTGGTGAAGGCGGCGCCGGGGCGGAACGGTATTTTGGCTGCAAGGACTGAAGATATGACCGATTTCGACGGGTTGAAAAAAGCGCTGGAGAGGCCGGGCAGCGTAGAAGAGGAATGGAACAGGCTGGACCGGGACTATTACTCCAGGATAGAGTTCGCCATACAGACGCACTACATCCATAAACTGATAAAGCCGGGCGAAAGCGTTGTCGATATAGGCGCAGGGGCCGGCAGGTACGCCATTGAGTTGCTTAAGCGCGGTAACAAAGTGGCGCTGGCGGACCTGTCGGACGGTTTGCTTGAAAAAGCCGCGGAGCGGATACGCAAGCTTGGCCTGGATGGCGGCCTGCTGGCGGTGAAGCAGCAGAACGCCCTGCGGCTGGACGCTTTCGGGGACGCGCAGTTCGACCATGCCCTGCTTATGGGGCCGCTGTTCTTCATGGAAACCTTAGAGGAGCGCCGCCGCGCGCTGCAGGAAGCAGCGCGCGTGGTGAAGGACGGCGGGCTGATCTTCCTTACCGTGATGAGCAGCCTGCACTGCGTGGCCGAGATGTTCTATGTGCCGAACCTCAACTACCGGCTGGTGGCTCTCGGGAACTACGCCTCCACTATCGACGATGTGATGCACAAGAGCCTTAACCGGGCAGAATGCGTAAAACAGCTTATTGCCGACTGCGGCCTTGAGCTGACCGTGATCTACGGCACGGACTCGGCGGCGGGGATGGCTTTCGATAAAATAAACGAGATGGCCGCCTCCGAAGGGTACTGGCGCAAGATGCTGGACGTGCTTATAAAAATATCCGCCGACCCGTCTGTGCTCGACCTTTCCAGCCATATCACCTACGTGCTGCGCAAACCGGCGGTCTGAAAAAGGAGTTTTATGTCCGATATCAAGGAACTTACTAAAGAAGTGCTAAAGTTCAGGGACGAGCGGGACTGGAAGCAGTTCCATAATCCTAAGGACGTCTCTATTTCGCTGGCGCTGGAGGCGGCGGAGCTGCTGGAGCATTTCCAGTGGAAGACGCCCGAAGAAATAGCGGCGCACGTGAAGACCGGCAAGGAAGACATCTCGGACGAACTGGCGGACGTGCTTTACTGGGTGCTGGTGCTAAGCCACGACCTGAAGATAGACCTGGCTGACGCTTTAAAAAAGAAACTGATCAAGAACGCCCAAAAATACCCTGTGGAAAAATCCAAAGGCCGCATCACCAAATACAACAAGTTTTAGGCCTGGGTACAAAGACCGGGCGGTTTTGGGACCATTGTCCCTTACTCTTTTTGCGCGCTGCCGCTATAATATTATTGTTATACAGCGCGCTTATAAGAGAACACCTTGAAACTTCTTGCGACCATTTTCCTGACCATCTTCACCGCGGCGAACTCTTCCGCTTTCGGCGGGGCGCCGTTCGAGGCGCTTAATATGGCGGCGCGCCCGGGCGGCTACCAGGCGGCCCGGCTGGCTGTGCCCGTGCCGGCCCGCGCTTACGCGGCGCCGGTTCGAAAGGAACGGGATAATATGATAAACCTGCTTGGAGCCAGCGAAAGATTTATGGGCGTGCCCTACGTGCTTGGGCCGATGGGCGAGGGCCCGGACGGCGAATTCGACCGGGGGCCGCTGGTAAGCTACACGGCGCTCGACTGCACCACCTTCGTGGAAGAGACCATGGCCTTCGCGCTGGGCGGCGAAGCCGGCGCGTTGGATATACTGCGCCGCATCCGCTACCAGAACGGCGTTATCAGCTACCAGACCCGAAACCATTTCACCGAGCTGGACTGGCTCCCCAACAACATAGTCGCGGGCTTCCTGCGCGACATCACCGCGGAAGTGGCGGGCCCGAGCGCCAAGACCGTTTCCAAACTGATCTCAAAGCGCGCATGGTACGCCGCCAAGACCGAGGCGGACCTGCACGGCTTCGGCTGGGAGGCCCCCGCCGCCCGAGCGCAGCGCCTGGCCCGCCTGCAGGCGCTGGGCGAATTCATGCCGGACCAGACGGCGACCATCTCTTATGTGCCGCTGGAAGACCTGCCGCGCGTGCTCGCCGCTATACCTTCAGGCACGGTGGTAAACGTAGTCCGCGAGGACCGAGCCGACAAGCCTACGCTGGTCACGCACCAGTTCTTCATTTTTGACGGGCCCAAAGGCAAGATCATACGCCACGCCGCGCTGAACAAGCAGGTGATGGACGTAGACGCCGCCCAGTATATAGCCGGCCTGGCCAACGCCCAGTGGCGCATACTGGGCTTCAGCCTGGCCGCGGTGGTGAACCCGGGCCCCTGAGGTACGTTTAGCGGCCGTCAGGAACCGGAGTTTCATTCCTAAGGTTTTTTATTACTGCCGGGCTTCTAAGTAGAGCCTGTCTAGGATTTTCACCATGGCCAGGGTATCCCGGCCGCAATATATTTTAAGGTCCTGGCGGGCCTGTTCAATTTCCTGCAGGTTCAGCCTGCCGGCCACCATGCCGGCGTAGGCCAGCTGGGCGTCGCCGCCGTTGCCTATGGCCAGGTCTTTGTAGGACATGCCCGGCACCAGCGCCGGCAGTATCACCTTTATGGAATACCGGCCGCGGAACTCCGGCAGCACATAGACCTGCTGTTGGAAAGGCTTCATCAGGTCTTTCAGGCGCGTTGCGAAATCCAGCAGGGCGGTTTTCAGCGCCGGGAAGTCTTCCGCCATTTCCTTAATGCGCGAAGCCTCGAAGGCGGCATTGTAGGCCAGCAGCGAGCCCTTCGGGCTGATGTGCTTTGCCATGAAAGCTATCAGCCCTGGCCGCGGGTCGCCGGCCGGGTCGCCCAGATATTCCAGGTGGTGCGGTTCGGCGCCTTTGCTTTCCTGCACGTGAATGGAAACCTGGAACGGTACCTGCTGGTACGGGCGCGAGCTGTCGTACAGCGGTATACCCGGCATCAGGGTTTCGAAGTCCACGTGGTAAAGCGGGTATTCCAGTTCTTTCAGGAAATCCGCCAGCGCGACCCTGTCTATTACAGGTTTGCCGCTCTTTTCCACCTGCAGATAAAGCCGATGAGTGGCGTTCAAATCGAAAGTTTCCGGCACGTCGCTGAACTTCATTATCCCCATCGCCTTCAATGTGTTCTTCTTCTCCCAGGTCAGGCGGGGGATATTGTAGATGGAGTATTCCGGCATGCCTTTCCAGCAATGTGCGCTGAAGTCGCAGCCGTACGGGGTAGAGCACCGGCGGCCGATGCTTATTTCGGGCGCCTCCCGCGCGGCCAGCACTTCCATGAACTTCTCCAGATCTTCGCTTATGGCGGGCAGCAGGGCGGCGGTTTTCTCCGTTATATCTTTGCGCCTGAAGAATTCTTTCGGGTTTATGGGGCCCTGCTTCACGAACTCCCTGTTAACGTGCATCAGCCATACTTTTTTCAGCTTCAGGCCTGCGGCTTGAAGTACATAGCGCTGCAGGGCCGCGTCGGGCAGATGTTCTTCTTTAACAGCGGTGGAGCTTTTTACTTCTATCAGGTCCCAGCTGCCGTCCGGGTTCTTCTTCAGCATGTCGCAGCGTATCAGCACGCTGGCCGCGGTGAAGGCGCCTTCGTATATCAACTTTGCGCCGTTCTCCATAAGCCAGGCGGTGTGCTTTATGGCGTGGGACAGTTGGCGGTAGTCGAAGGCCACTAGTTTGCCGCCTTTAAAATAATTCCGCGACAGTTCGTCCACGGCGTGGCCTTCGTCGAACAGTTTCTGTTTGGCCGGATCAATAGGCGGTATAAGGTCTTTACGGTAATTGTAAAGCCATAGCCGCTTGGGGCACTGCAGCCCCATCATGAATTGTGATTTTGATATCCGTTTGGTCATAACGCCTCTGTTTTCCTTATTATAGTCTACCACACCAACCCGACACCGTAGTGTCGGGGTAAATTTTAAAAAATAAAAAAGGCTGCAGCTTTTTTGATCCCGACACTACGCTGTCGGGTTGGTCTGCTATGCTATTGGCGGGTAAGGGGAGGAAAAATGAGAACCATGAAAACAAAGCAGAACCGGCAGCTGACGTTCCCGGCGCGGCCGCTTAAAGTGGGGAAAGGTTTCGGTTTCGCGGTGGAATATGTGATACCGGAGGAGAAAAAAGCGGAGGTGCTCAGGCGGCTTTATCCCGGCTCCCGCGTGCCCGCGCTGGATGCCGTTATGCTGGACCGGCCGGCGCGCCGGACGTTTCTGGTGAGGGAATTCCGCGTGCTGCGCGGCAACCATGCGGACCGGCTGGTCAGCCCGTATTTCCCTGTTAGCG
Organism: uncultured Elusimicrobia bacterium; assembly: GCA_903917735.1. Lineage (GTDB taxonomy): Bacteria > Elusimicrobiota > Elusimicrobia > Elusimicrobiales > UBA9959 > UBA9959. The sequence continues at coordinate 7,834 of CAIXBR010000118.1, forward strand.
GCGCCACCGCGGCCGATTGGGCGGACCCGGCGGAGAACTGACGGGGAACTGGCCGTCGATGGCCATAGGCCCTAATACGGCACCTGCGTAGGCATTGGAAACGAGGTAGAAAAAGTGATAGATTAGACATGGGCGGACAGGAGTTCAGGGAAAGTTATACGAGTTAACAGGAGAAATATATGGCGAATTTGAACAAAGTAATGCTGATCGGTCGGCTGACCCGCGACCCCGAAATAAAGGAATTCAGCAACGGCGGCAAGGTGGCCAATATAGGCTTCGCCGTGAATAACCGCCGCAAGAACGCCCAGAGCGGTCAGTGGGAAGAAGTGCCGGTATGGGTGGACTTGAAAGCTTTCAACCGCGAGACCGGCCGCAAAATGGCCGATCTTATAGAGAAATACCTGCACAAGGGCTCTCAGGCTTACGTGGAAGGGCACCTTGTCCTGGAAGAATGGACTTCCAAGGAAGGCGGCGAAAAGCGCTCCAAGATGGTTGTCTACGTCGACGAGATAGAGTTCCTGGGCGCACGCGGTGAAGGCGGCGCTGCCTCCGAGGAAGCCGAGCCCGCGCCCAAATCCAAAAAGGCCGCAGCCAGCAATGAAGGCATTGAGGAAGTGCCTTTCTAGGATGCCCACGGAAAATCCTGACGTATGTCTGTAACCGACGTCTGCCGGGATGTCAGGCAGTTCCTGCGCTCTTTAGCGGGGGAACTGCCTGAAGTATTTCCGCCGCCGCGCGTAGTCTACCGCCGGTATGCCCCTGTGCGCCCGCACAGGATGCGTCCCTCGGCCGGGCAGCGCAGGCAGGCCAAAGAGATCATAACCGCAAGAGTGCAGCACTGGGCCGGGGCGCTGGGCCTGGAATACAACCGCGTTTTTGTGAAGGACCAGCGCAGCCTGTGGGGCAGCTGCTCCGGCAGAAAGAACCTGAATTTTAACTGGCGGCTGGCCGCCGCGCCTCCGGCGGCGCTGGATTACGTGGTGATACACGAACTCTGCCATCTGCGCGAGATGAACCATTCCAAAAGATTCTGGGCCCATGTGCGCGAGGCCTGCCCCGACTACGCCGTCCGCCGCCGCTGGCTGAGGGACAACAGTTCCTTGGTCAGGGATGCCGCAATTGTAGAACTTTCCGAACCGACTCCTGACTTGGCAACTTACTGACCTTCCGGTCAGTAAGTTCCAAGGCATATAAACGCCTAGCTCCTTTGTCCTGAAAAAGAGGGGCCAATGGCCGCAACCGCATCCCCCAGCCCGTACCTTACTCCTAGCCGGGACCTCACCCAGGACACAAAGCCGTTAAGACCAAGGCTGTCAAAGCTAAAGTGTCAGTTCGGAAACTTAAGCCGCTTATCTATGAGGCTATCGAGGAGCGGCCCTGATAAATTCCAGGACAATAAATTGGTATATTTTGAATTGAGCTGTGTCACCATTTTAAAGGGTAAAGGCAAATATGAACGAAAAGGCATTGACCGGCCGGCGGGTGCTGCTGCGGGATTGGGAGGAGAAGGACCTAGAGCCTTACCGGCGCTGGCTGCAGCCGGACCACGCCTGGCACCAGTTCGACGCGCCCTATTACAAGAAGGACACGCCTGAGGAAGTAATAGCCAGGATTGAAAAGCTTAAGGAGCGGATCCTGACGCGGAATTTTCCGGAACCGCGCGGCACCCTTGTGGTGGCGGATAAGGCCACCGGCGGCATTATAGGGCGCGTCAATTCATATTGGGAGTCAAAAGAGACCAATTGGCTGAGCATCGGCATAGGCATATATGATGAGACGGCGTGGGGGAGGGGTCTCGGCTATGAGGCTTTAGGGCTCTGGACCGATTATATTTTCAGGACCTGTCCCGAACTGGTGCGCCTTGGACTGACGACCTGGTCCGGCAACCGCGGCATGATGCGCCTGGCCGAAAAGCTGGGCTTTAAGGAAGAAGCGCGCTTCCGTAAAGCCAGGATCGTCAACGGGGAATATTTCGATTCAATGGGCTACGGCATATTGCGTGGGGAATGGACCGCCAGGTTCCCGAACGGCTTTGCGGCGCAGCTTTGAGCCGCGGCGGGGAAAAGGCAGCCAGCCATTATCTCTTGGGGAGCTTTGGGGAAGGCAGCAGGAGCGGTTTGAATTCTGATGTATGGAGAGAGATACCTATTAAAACTTGTGTGCCGATGTTTTTGATCCTGACGCTTCTGCAGGCCGGGTGCTGCTGAAGAGCGGCATGAGGCAGGAGGGTGTTCTGAAGGGGCATATAAAAAAGTGGGATAAATTCGAGGATTATGTCTGCTATGGTATACTGCGCGAGGAATATCTGCGAGGGGAAAGGCAGGGAAAATAGCGGAAGGCGGCAGGACCCTTAGTAGGGCGCGCATTTTTTACAATATGGTTATGACGCTCTCCAGGCCGTGGGCCGCGGCTATTTTCTTCTTCGGGATGTTCGTGCAGCTGGCCGTGCCGCTGTACAACCGCGTCGAGAAGGATTACGAGCGCCTGTTGCTGCTGCCGCCGCTTATGGTGATGGCGCTGATCGCCCATTTCCTCCTGGACGGCGTCGGTTACGATCTTGCCCTGTTAGCCTCCCTGTTCCTGACGGCGATGATGCTGATCTTCTTCATCAACGAGGTCATGCCGGTGCTTACCAAGTACCACGCGGCCGCCTTTACCGCGCTGTTCTGGTACGCCTTCGCCATAATGCCGCACAAGGCTGGCGAGGGTTGGCTGAGCCCGTGGGCTTTCCTTTTCTGCGCGGCCGCCAGCGCGCTGTCCCTTTTTGGTATGGCTGCCAAGGGGCGGCTGCTGGACATTCTTAAACCTGTGATGTACGTGTGGTACCTGGTGGTGTCGGCCTATGTCTGCCTCTCCCAGTTCAACGGAAGCATGCTGGACTTCCTGTCGAGCGACTGTCCCGCGGGCACGCCCATGCCCGGGCCGCTTACCGCGCTGCTATCCGGCATGATGCTGATGTACGTGTGTCTCAGCGTGTCGCTGCTGTACGACCTGCAGGCGCTGCTGAACCTGTGCATCGGCAACTATATCAAGAACAGGTACGCTGTTTATATTTCGCCCAAGTTCGCGGAGGGTACGCTGAATCCTTTAGGCCTGCTTGTAGCGCTGGCGCTGCCGACCGCGCTGCTGGGCCTGAACCTCCGCTTCGGCCTGAATGCAGCCTTTCCTGCTGGCCAACCTCTGCCTGGTCGCCGTACCGTCGTTGCTGAGACGGCACCATCGCCCATAGGCGGGAGAGGCGGCAGACTTTTGTATGATATTTTTCGAATGAGGATCGCGGTAGAGGTCAATGGAGCGTCAGTGCGGGTGGCCCGTGGGGCCGTTCAGCAGGCCTTTCACCGCTTTTAGAAGGCATTTTCCGGTGAATGGTTTCGGCAGGAAATGTGAGGTGCCGAACAGGTGCGCCCTATATCTTCCCGACAAGGAGGTCATCCTCTACCAGTATTATGTCAGTCTTTGTCATATGCGTGCCGGAGCCGGCCTTCAAGGAATACATTATATTCCCGGCGCGAGGCATCCCTTTCCGGCGGTTTTGTTTTGAGAGGAAAAGGCATCAGCCTTTTAGACTTGTCTGCGCGGCTAAGGATTATTGGTTATTTCCGCGGGCTTTTGCCGGTTTGGGCCTAAAGGCCCATGACATGTCAAAGGAAACCCCCTATTATATATATAGAATTTGCGAAGACAAAGTTATGATAAAGAGAACTGTTTCAATAATCTCTTTGGCGGTTATTATGGCCGGGGCCTTTTCGGTCTTCGGTCGTTTTATGCAGACGCCGCCCGCGGCGCCGTCGGATTTACGCGACGCGCCCAACTCAGGCGCATATTCCTCCCTGGCGTCCGAATACGGCGACTCCGCGCCGGTGCCTGTCCCGGCTGAGAGCGAAGCCAAGAGCATGGAGCCCGCCCCGGTTTCCGGCAACGGCGACTGGACCGGCTGGCTGCAGGGGCGCAGCGACTTCGACTATCTTCCCGGAACGCAGAACGTGGATACCGGCACGCAGGGGTTTAAGGTGTATTACAGGTGCTCTAAATTCGGCCAGGTAGGTTCTAGGTTCGCCATGAACATGCAGTTCAGCAACGACAAGGGCGGGGACCTGGGGATAGTCACCTGGACTACCGGGCCCAAGGCCGGCAGGATAATTACCGTCCAGTTCGAGGGCAACGCCTCCTTGTTCGCGCAGAACGGCGCCCCCTACACTTCCAAGGATCCCGCTGCCGTGCTCAACAGTATCAATAATTTCAACGGCATGTGCGCCGAAGCCTACAAGACGGTGGAGGCCCAGAGGCCCGTGATCGCCAAATTCCTGCTGCGCAAGGACATAAAGTCCCTGCAGCGCATGTATAAATTGGTCAAGTTCGTTCCCGGGCCCATAGGGCTGTTCGGCGAGTCCTTGGAGATAGGCCTGGATGTGGGCACGGGCAACAAGGCTTTTGCCGGCATAGGCGCGGGCTGCCTGGTGGCCGGCATAGCGGTGGAGAAGGCCACCCATCACGTGATCAAAGAAGAGTGGATAAGGTACATGCTGGAGAAAAAGTGCGCCACCTACGCCACGCTCGGTACCAGCGCCTACGAGTACGGCGAAGAGCGGCGGGAGAAAGAAGAAGAGCCGGTAGTGCGCTTGTCCGGGCTGTACCAGGCCAATAAGAGCAGCACCCGCAGGTATGTAGCCCAGGAGAACGGGAAGTGGGTTGCTAAAAGCGAGCCCGCCGGAGTGGCGCTTAAGCTGGCCTACGTGGAAGAGGAAGAGGCGATCAAGAACGTTTTCTTCGAGAGACATCGCTGAGCCTGCGCCATAGGACAGGTCTTTGTCTTTGACCTTTAATGCGAAGCCGCCGGGGATGCCCGGCGGTTTTGTTTTGGTAGAATATCGGGAAGGAATTAGATATATGCAGCCTGATTATCCGCTTTACGAGGAGATGGTTCGCCTGGGTTCGCGCGGGCGCTGGTTCTGGCGTATCGGGAACTGGCTTTATTCCGCAGGCCTGCTGGGGATAGTCCTTGTCCTTACCGTGTGGCCTGTTGTATTCTATTTCAGGTTCGGCAAGACGGGTATATCCTATGCTATGACCCTGCTGGCGATGGCCGGGCTGGCGGCGCTTGGGAGTTACCTGAGGCGTGTCTCCTACAGGATAGCCTTGGGCGAGGGGATAGACATAACCAAATATTTCGAAAAGCCCGCGGCCGGTGAAACCGGCCGGAAATAGGCGACGCAAGCTTCCATGGTTAAAAAAACTGATCTTTCAAAAGAGGTGCAGGCCGATAGCCGCCAGGAGTGCTATGTCTGCCACAGGGCGAAAGTAAACTGCTTATGTGACAGCATAAAACCCTTTGCTACGAGGATGCGCTTCGTTATCCTTATGCATGCCAAGGAAGCCCACAAGCAAAGAACGGGGACGGCCTGGCTTGCGAAACTGTGCCTGACGAATGCGGAGCTTTTGACAGGCATTAATTTTACCCAGAATGAATATGTTAATTCCCTGCTCCGGGACCCCTCCTATGCCCCTTTGGTCCTTTATCCCGGGCCTAAAGCCGTTAATTTTAAGATCCCGGGGAAGGATATCACCCCGGAAGGGAAAACCCTGCTGGTCTTTGTTATCGACGGGACCTGGCGCGGCGCCAAGAGAATTTTGAACCAAAGTCCTAATATCCGCGCCTTGCCCCGGCTTTCTTTTTCCGGCAGCTATCTCTCCCAATTTATAATTAAAAGGCAGCCGATGACGCACTGCGTTTCTACCATAGAGGCCATCTATTATCTGTGCAAGGAGGCCGAGGAAGCCGGCTATGAGAACCTTAATGCGCAAAATGAGATCCTGATGACCATCTTTAAAAAAATGGTCGATACCCAGATCAATTGTCAGAAGGCAAAAGGCAGCAGGCGCGCGGACAGGGGGACCAGGACACGAGCTGAGGGATAGGGACGGCGCGAAATTGCTTAGATGAAAGGATGCCTGACACTTGGCGGAAGCTTTAGGGTAAATTCTGTATAATTAATTTTACATGGAGAACTTCGCTAATAGTCTTATCAAGGCGCGTGTCGCGGCCGGCTTCGACTCCGCTTACAAATTTTATCACCACAACGGCGGGCGCCGGCATTTCTGCTTCACCTTCACCCATTACCTGAGAATAGAAAAAGGCGCTTCGCTGCCCAAGCCGGAATGGCTGGAACGGATTTTCATAGCCCTGAGGCTTATGCCCACTAAAGAACAAGCCAGGGAACTCCTGCTGCATTACCTGAAGGACCACCTGGGGAAAGGCGCGGATTACGTTATAAATCCCCTCTTATCTCCGGCCGGCCTCCAGCCGGGCGGAACAGCCGGCCCTATGCAGTGGATGAACGCCCACAGTTCCGTCCATCTGACCCCGGAGGAGTTCAAGGTCATGGCGGCAAGCCCGGCCGCTTACTGGTGCATGGAAGCGCTCTGCAACGATTCCGGGGCCTGGTCGGCCAAAGACCTTGCCGCCGCGCTCGGTCTGGCGGAGAAGAAGACCGCCGCGGCGCTCGAGTCGCTCCGGAAAGCCGGGCTCTCCGTAAAGAGCGGGGCGGGCAAATACCGCTGCCGCCACCAAGGCAAGTTCTTCACGTACCCTGGCAGGCTCGAAGGCATGGGCCCCGCTCTCGACGCGGTAAAGGCATATTGGGCGGAGGCCGGGAAGACCGGCAAAGACTTCTTCGAACGCGTGGAACTGATACGCGCCGAGGAAGGTCCGGCGGCCAATTACCGCATGCAGCTGGCCCAGGCCATGGACGCCGCCAATGCCTACGCCACCCACTCCGCCGGCGATACCTCGGGATTTTTCCTGATAGAGACCCGCATCAGGAAAATTAAAAAGTTCTGAACCCTGGTAACAGAACTTGTTACTAAATCCGCCCCGGCCGTTACTCTTTCCTTGTAGACCGAAATATCCCGGTTCGCTTACCTTTCGTCTCATCCCCTTGCCGCGCGGGGATGCTAGACTATTAACATGAAGGCAAGTTCCGGCGCGGCCGGCAAAGGGGCGAAAAGTAATATGAAAAGAACGATATTGGGTTCTGCGGTGTTCCTTCTGACCAGCGGGATGCTCTCGGCGGGCCAGGTTAACCTTGAAGGTCTGGGCTTGAGCGCTCTCGGCGGAGAACTCGCGAAAATAGAAGTAACCGCCCCCGCCGCCCCGAAAGCAGTAATAATGGCCCCCGGCAAACCGGCCGGGGGGACAAGCGAAAAGGGCGGTATAGGCGCACGCAGCGGTCTAGTGGCCCCGGAAAGGTCCTTTGAGGGAACTAATACTTGTTACCAAAAGGCCCTGCAGTACGTTTCCCCGCCGCCAAGCGCCGCCAAGCTCTGCCAGGGAGCGGCCGACACGGCCCCGGTGGATTGTTACGCCGGCGCTTATCAGGAGCCCGGAGTTGGGGCGTCCGTAGCGTTCAGCATCTGTATTCATGCCCCGGCCGAAAACCCTTCCGGCCCCTTGGCTTGTTTCCAGTCTCTAAAACCCTCCCTCGGGGATTCCACGGCGGCATTGCTCTGCAGGGGAAGTTCTGACGCCGGAGAAACACTGGCCTGCTATACCCGGATGATGGCTGAAAACGCCAACCCGGGAGATGCCGCTGTTCTGTGCAGCCGGTAGTGATAGGGAGGCTGATGCGGAAACCGCCGGGAAAGCCCGGCGGTTCTGTTTGGTGGGTGGGGGAGGGGGCTGAAGCCTTTTTAGATGTTCATAGCGAGAACTCTTTTAACGTAGGGGCCTTTTGCGAGGTTGTACGCATGTGAATCAAGTTCAAAATGCCCATGGAACTTTTCTTTGATCGCAAGATATTCTTTCTGCAAATCAGGATATTGCCGTAAGACATCCCTGAACTTAAGTAAATTTAAAGTTACCTCGCCATTTATTGGAGTGAGATGAAGATGGAACTTTCTTGGACTTCCTTTTATGAACCAGTGTCTTCCTGGGACATCGCATTCGCCTAAATGTTTATACTCAAGTTTAATTAGCCCATCAACAACTGTCTGACTCGGAGGATAGCGATGGATTTCAATCGCTATATCAATGATGGGTTTTGCTTTTAGGCCGGGTATTGCGGTGCTTCCAACGTGATGGATCTCATAAATAACGTCGCTTCCAAACAATGAATAAATTTGTTTTTTCTCATCCTGAAACTTTAGCGGCCATTCTTTATTGTAAGGTTCAAGTAGAAGTTTTTCCATTACAGGATTTTACCCTTTATTGTCATTTTGGCGCTATTTTTGCGGGAGATATGGGTGCTGATGAATTGTTTCCTCGGGGATACGGGACGGAGATGACTATGTCCCTGAATGCTCACTGCCCATCCCCGCGGCAAGCTGGCCGCAGGCGGCGGCGATGTCGGCGCCTTTCTCAGGCCGCAGATAGGCGCGCACGCCGGCAGCTATCAGTTCCTGCTGGAACTGTTTAACGCGCGGCGTTGCGGGGCCGGGGCCGCCCGGCGGGTTGTAGGGGATCAGGTTGAGGCGGCAGGGGATGCCTTCTATTAATTTGGCCAACAAAGCGGAGTCCGACGGGCGGTCGTTCACTCCGGGGAGCAGGATATACTCCAGCATAACGTGCGCCTGCCGCGCGCTGCAGTATTCCCTTACGGCGGCCAGCACGCGGTTGAGTGGGTAAGTTTTCTCCATGGGCGCCAGGCGCGCGCGCAGCTCCGGGTCAGCCGCCACCACTGAGACAGCCAGCCTTACCCGCAGGTCCGACCTTGTCAGTTCCTCTATAACCGGGATCACTCCCACCGTGGAAACCGTCATCTTTACCTGCGGAAAATGGCGGCCGCGGCTGTCGGACAGTATCAGTATGGCCTTCTTGACGTTCTCCCAGTTCAGGAAAGGCTCGCCCATGCCCATGAAGACCAGGCTCCTCAGGTCCACGGCCGACCGCAGGCAGGCCTCGAACTGGGCTATTATCTCGGCCGTAGTGAGCGAGCGCTTAAGCCCCAGGGCGCCGGTAGCGCAGAAGGTGCAGCCGCAGGCGCAGCCGGACTGCGAGGAGAGGCAGGCGGTCTGGTGGTCTTTGCCCGGCAGCACCACGCATTCGGCCATAGCTTCCCCGGGGAACCGGAAGAGCAGCTTCCTGGTGCCGTCGGCGGCCGCCAGTGTGCGCTCCGGGAGGGGCAGGGGTTGCAGCGAGAAAGCGCGGCCCAGCGCACGGCCTACGCGCTCCGGCACGTTCGGCAGCTGCGCCAGGTCGGTGGCGCCGCGGCGGTGCACGGCCATAAATACCGCGCCCGCGTTCCCGGGTTTCTCTCCCAGGCCCGTCAGCGCCGCCGCTATCTCCGCGCGGGTTAAACCCCGCAGGTCAGGTTCCATTTGTATATCTTATTATATTGGCCGCCGCGACTTTGCCGCTGATCGCCCTTCATAGGCGGCGATGACGGTTATATAACTTCTTGCTGATGTGAAACCGCTGAGGGAGACCAGCGGTTTGTTTTTGTAGAATAGTGGGATGTTCTGGCTCTGGCTTATAGCTGTCGTGGTCGTGCTAGGCGTGCTGATGCGCGCGTTCATTAATTTCGACAGGCTGATCAAGCTGCAGTACGCCAGGCACAAGGAAGAGTGGGTAAGGGACGGGATGCCGTCGGGGTTCATTTGGCGCGCGCCGGAGAACGGGGTGTTCAGTCTGTCCCGGAACCGGGTGGCCGTTGTTCTGATGTTCAAAACTCCGGGCTGGGCCGCGAACGAGCCGGAAGCCTTGGAGTATTTAAGGACTCTGCGTACCAGCGTCCTTATCTGGAACGCCGGGGTGTTATTCCTGATAGCGGCCGGTCTTGGTGTATTATGAACGCTATTCTCACACTATTGTTTATACTGACCGCCGCCCTGCTGCTTTTTATCTCCGTGGCCTACCTTATTAACAACAGGCCGCGGGCGCAAAGAGCCGGAGGGGCCGCGCCGGACGAAGAGGCTGTTAAGCTCCTCGCCCGCAAAAGGCTCAGGACGCGCCTGGCTTTCGGCTGCTCCGCTCTTATCCTGATCGCGCACCGCGCAGCCATGACGTATATGTTCATGTCCATGGATTTCAACAACACTAATGTGCAGGAAGGCTTCGGCATGTCCTGGTGGTTCCTGGACCCGCTGGCCGGCTTCCCGATCGTCATCGGCACCCTGCCTTTCAATCTGACCATGCCGCGGCTGATCAACAATTACTACATCCCTCTCTCCATCCTGCTCTACTCCGGCTTTATTTACGGCCTGTGGCTGCTAAGCCGGCACGCCTTTGCCGCGCCCGGCCAAAGTAAGGGGGATAGGGAAAGCTGATAGCGTTATGACTGGTTAAAGCGTACCGCGCGGCTCACGGGACGGAGTTCGCCCGGAAATGCGCGAGGGAAGTTGAATCCAGGAAATACTTTGACGCCCCGCAAATAATATTCGGGCTGCATTATAAGGCGGACCGGATGCTGGAGATGACGCCGAAGCAGCTGAAAATGCTGAAGACGGCCGGTTTGGAATGGCCGGGACTTAGTTTGGAAGAAAGGGATAGGGAGTTCTGATGAGCGCTGGAACTGGAGGCGGATGGCAGGCAGCTCAGACGGCAAGTCCGTCTGGCAGGAGCGCCTGGGGCTATTACCTGACCGCCGTCTTGGCGGCGGTAATGGGCCTGATATTCCTTAACGACTTCCGCTACGCCCTGGCGGCCCAGAGGAACTGGATCCCGGCGGCCGGCAGGGTGACGGAAAACAAAGTGGTGGAATACCGCAGCCGCCGCAGCACGTCGTACTCCACTTACGTCAGTTACTCCTACCTTGTCGGCGACATCCGCTACGGCTCCGGGCTGCTGGAGGTAAACAAATACAAGCTCTATTTCAGCGGAGGCTCGGCTGAGGACGACCTGCAGGACAACTTTCCGCAGGGAAAACGACTGGACGTCTATTACAATCCCTCTAACCCCTCCGAATCCAGCCTGGGTCTGCCGGGTGCCCCGGGTCTGGCGGTCCCCATCGTCTTTTTCCTGTTTTCTGTCGGCCTGATATCCTTGGCGCTGCATTCGCGTGAATAGGAAAACTGATGAATGGAGAGGCAAAGGGGTCAGGTGTTGTTTTTTGCCGGTCCTTTGCCGGCCCAGGCGTCCATCAGGCGGCGCGAAAGGCTGCCTTTTGGGGGGATCTGAAGGGCGTCTCCAGGGGTGGATGTCCACTCCCGGGCTGACTTAAATCTTTCTTTCGTTATCCACTCCGCGCGGTCTATCTCCGCGCCGTCGGCGCGGATCTCGCCGGCTTCCCATTCGGCTGTGAAGCCTGCCATGAGTGAACAGGGGAAAGGCCAGGCCTGGCTGCCGCTGAAAACGGGAAGCGAGACGCGCAGGCCGGTTTCTTCCAGCACTTCGCGCCTGACGCAGTTCTCAAGCGATTCGCCCGGCTGCAGGAACCCGGCTACCAAGCTCATGCGCGGGGCCGGCCAAGCGGTGTTATGCGCCAGCAACAGCTCCGCGCCGCAGCTGCGGGTGACGGCCGCCAGTATGGCCACGGAGAAAGCCGGGTAGGAAAAACGGGTATGGCCTTCGCAGGCGGGCTTGGAGCACCTCCGGGCATGGGGAGTAACGGTGTCGGGTGCCGGTTCCATGGGCGCGCCGCAGCGGCCGCAGAAAGCGTGGGTGGTCCCGAAGTGGTCCATGGAGCGCGCCTGTGCAAGCGCTGCGAACTCTTCGGGCGGGAGAGCCGTTAAGAGCGACCGGAGCGTCACCCATTCTCCGTTCCACAGCACGGAATCTCCATTGAAACGCGGTGGCTGTCCCGCTTTTTCTTCCATAAATAAAAGTTTAGCAAAAACCGTAGGGGGAAAAAGGTAGCGGCCAGGCGGCTTTGTTCCGGGGCAGGGTCGGTTCGCTAGAATTGGAACATGAAGGATTTTTACGGCGGCGACCTGGCTTACGCGCATGACGCGGGGTTCGCTGAACATGTGCGGGGGGCCTGCGCGCATATTGTGCGGCGGCTCAAGAGGAGCGTCCCGCGCGGCGGGCTGGTTTACGACCTGGGGTGCGGCTCGGGGGTGTCGTCGCGCGCGCTTAAGCGGGCCGGGTTCAGGGCGCGCGCCGCCGCTTCTTATGGCGCCTACTGCCTTGCCGGCGGCAGGTATATGGTAACGGCCGTAAAGCCGGAAAAAGGAAAAGGCTGCAGGCAGCTTTTTTGCGGGGGATTAGGCGACGCTGATCGCTAATTGACTGTTTGGTATTGCCCATGCGAAGCCGTCGGGGAACCCCGGCGGTTTTGTTTTGTAAAATAAGGGCGGGAGAAATGTTATGAACCGGATCCTGGTAAAACTGTGCTGGCCGGGGCCGAGGATGTGAGCACCCGCATGGCGGTTACCGGGGAATCAGTAACGCGCAATTGCCGGGATCGTTAGCCGGCCCCTATATCGCCCCGGTGCGGTAAAATCACATGAACGATCGTTTTGCCATCCGCGTGCTGCTCGTCATCGGCGCCATCACTGTGGTGCTGGCGGCTGCGCCTTATCCTATTTTCGATCTTGACCGCTTCTTTGCGCCCAAAGAGTTGGTGCTGCACGCGGTCACACTCGCGCTGGTGCTCCTCAGCCTGCGCCGGGTTAAAAAGCTGGAATTAAGCCGGATAGACCTGCTGCTCGCTTTATACCTGTCGCTCAGCTTCGTGAGCGCGCTATTCGCGGCCGACCACTGGCTTTCCACTCGCGCGCTGGCAATAACGCTCTCCGGCGCGGGGGTGTTCTGGGTCTCACGCGCCGCCGCTGATACCGGCGCGCGCCGCACTATAGTGACAGCTGCCGCCGCGGCGGCGGTTATAGGCGCCGCGGCCTCGCTGGCGCAGGCGTACGGCCTCACAAGCGATCTCTTCAGCCTTAATCGTGTCCCGGGGGGGACCTTGGGCAACCGTAACTTCATGGCGCATCTCGCCGTTATAGGCGCACCGGCGCTGATGCTCGCGACTATCAAAGCGCGCCGCTCCTGGAGCGCGGCCTCCGGCGCCGCGGGGCTGGCTATTATAGCGGCCGCGCTGGTGCTTTCACGCTCGCGCGCCGCCTACCTGGGCCTGGCCGCGGGCGCGGGAATGCTCGCGTTCGGGTTCTGGCTCGCGCGCGGCCTCTGGCACGATCCGAAAACAGAACTCCGGATAAAGACTCTCGTGCTGGCCGCCGCATTGGGTGTGCTTGCCGCGCTGATCCTGCCGAACACGTTGGAGTGGAAGAGCGACTCCCCATATCTCGACACGGTTACCGGGATGGTGAACTACCACAAAGGGAGCGGACATGGGCGCATCGTCCAGTACGGGAGAACGCTGCGCCTTGCGGCCGCGCATCCGCTGCTCGGTGCCGGGCCGGGAAATTGGGCGGTAGTTTACCCGAAGGCCGTAGCGGACTACGATCCCTCTATCGACTACAACAGCAAGATGACCAGAAACCCGTGGCCAAGCAGCGATTGGATCGCGATAGTCTCCGAGCGCGGAGTGCCGGCGCTGGCCGCTATCCTGCTCGTTTTTCTGGGGCTGCTGGTGGGCGCATGGCGGCGCGCCGGTCAGGCCGCCGACATCGAAGAATATCTGGATGGTCTCACGTTGGCGGCTACGCTGACGGTGACCGCGGTCGTCGCCTGCTTCGACGCCGTGCTGCTGCTTGCGGCGCCCTCGTTCGTAGCGTGGGCGCTCTTCGGCGCGCTGGCGGCGCCTGCGCCGGCATTGCGGTCAGTGACGCTATCTCCGCGCGGCCGGCTGCGGCTTATTATAGCGGTGGCGCTTGTCGGGGCCGCGGCGGTGCTGCGCAGTTCAGGGCAGGTGGCCGCAATGGCGCTCTTCAGCAAGGCGCATACGGCCGCGCAATTCAGGAACGCGGCGCGGCTGGACCCCGGCAACATCAGGATCCGCGCGCGGATCTCGGACTAGCAAGGGGTATAAGGGAAAGTTCAGCGTTCCACGGGCGATAAAGATATAAGAGGAGACCGGACAGGGGCGCCGTTTACTATATAATTGGGCGAAGTGTGCGGCGCTAAGGGGGGTAGCGCCGCCGCGGTTTTGATACAATTACGGCATGCCGGGATCTATCAGCGATTCGCTGCGGGTCGTGAACATTATTGCGAATATGGGTAAAGGCAGCGGGAACCTTTCTTAAATTGTATATATGAATAAGCTTGCAATAACATTAGTCTGGATCTGTTCTTTTGCGGTTTTATACCTTCCGGCTTTTGCCGCTGATTGCGGGCAGGAGAGCTGCGGGTGGGACAGCGCCATGGCTTACTGCAAAAAAAACGGAAAGCGGCTGCCGACCATGGAGGAGCTTCTCAAGGCGTGGGAAGACAAATGTACGGGGGGCAAGACGTCCAGCCTGTGCTCGGGGTGGTACTGGTCCTCCAAGGAGCTGAATTTAACCCAGGCGTGGGCCGTCTCCTTCCGAGAGGGCGTTGCCGATTTTTATGAAAAAAGCAGGACAGCTCCCGTTTTTTGCAAGCCGCCGCGCAAGCCCGGAGCTCAGGCAGCCGCGGCTGCGGGAAATAAAGGAGCGCCCGGCATAGTTAGCGGGACAAAATGCGCCAGCGGGCAGTGCAACTGGTACGAGGCCGCAGCCTATTGTAAAAGCTCGGGTGTACGCTTGTACAAAGTGAAGGAATGGTACGATCTCTGCCATGCCGAATGCAAGAGCGGCAAAACGCCGGATAATTGCAAGCTCTGGTACTGGTTGGGCGAGGCCGAGAACGCGAATGACGCGTTTAGCGGAACGTGCGATTCTCCCGCGGACGCTTCGGTGCACAGCGTAGAAAAGACTTCCCTTACCTACGCCCGCTGCACGCAGCCGGATGGAAAAATGGAAAAAACGCCGGCGAAATAGCGGGAAAAGGATAGGGTGGTTTTCTGAAATGCATTTCTGAAATGCAGTACACGCCGCGGGCTTATTAAAAGTTAAAATGTAGAGCGGATGGGCTTGTTGTCCGGTTGGCCCGGTTCCGAAACTTCCAAGAGGAGATTGGCGCGAACTATATGATCAATTGTCCAAAATGTTCTTCCGAGGCGCTGGTTGAGACCCTTGCCCTGGGAAATATCCCGCTCGACGTTTGCCCGGGCTGCTCCGGGATCTGGTTCGACAAGGGCGAACTTGAAGCCCTGCTTAAGCAATCGCAGGGTGAAGGCGCGGCAGACCTTGAACTTATCAACCCCAAGGCCGAGGGCCTCGCCTGCCCCCGCTGCAAAAACAAGATGTCGCGCGGAGGCTTGGTGAATCCGCTCTTATTGGTGGACAGGTGCCAGTCCTGCGGTGGTATCTGGCTGGATTCGCACGAACTGGACCTCGTAAGGAAACTGCTGGGCCTTTCCGGCGGGCCCTCCGAAGTGAAGGTGGACAGGCCCGCCCCGGTCCCGGATGCGCCGCCGTTGCGGGACGTAAAAACTACGCTGTTAAAGTTCGCCGCCGTTGCGGGCCTTGTGCTGGGGCTTATAGGCGTAAGTTACGAGATGTACCTTTATTTCAGTCCGGCTGCCGCGGTGTCGCATGCGCCGTCCGCGGGCTTGGCCGTCGCCAGCATCCTTTTGTGCGCCGGCGGCGTTTTCGGTATTAGCCGGGAAGATTAGGGCTGCTATGGCCGGATGCCCGGCCGCTAACAAGTCAAAAACCGCCGGGGAAACCCCGGCGGTTTTGTCTTATATGCGGCTGGTAAGTCCTTTAAAGCGCCTTGCCGGCGGCTTTGGCCTTGTCCAGCAGGTCCTGGCGCTCTTTTACCGCGCCGGGGGAGTTCCCGGCTGTCATCTGGATGACCGCGGGCGGTTTGAACCCGTACATGGTAAGCGTCTGCTCCAGCCCTTTGACAGCGCCGGCGAACAAAGCCGCGTCGGGGTTCCCCTGGCTGGTCACGATGACCGCTTTCTTGCCCGGCTTCAGTGTTACCGTGAAGTCCGGCTTCAGGAAGGAGAACAGCCTGTCCTGCATCAGCCTGAACTGCCCGCAGGGCTGTAAAAAATAGATGGGCGTGCCGAAGACCACGGCGTCCGCTTCGGCGATGTCCTTCAGCAGCGGGGCCAGATCGTCGTTCAGCCTGCACGTGCCGTTGTGGGTCTTGCAGTAATTGCAGGCCTGGCAGCCTTGGAATTTCATCTCGTTGAGATCGTATTTGACGGTTTCGTGCCCGGCCTCTTTGGCCCCGGCCAGCACAGCCTGCACCAGAGTATCCACGTTGCCGTTCTTGCGGGGGCTTGCCACTATGCCGATAGTTTTCATTTATCTCCTCCAGGAGCGCCGCTAATGACTACCCGGTAATACTATCAATAACTGACGCCAAAGGAAAAGGCACCGGCTAAAAAATAACCGCCGGGGAAGCCCGGCGGTTTCTATTAGCTGGACTGCCCGGTTCAATGCGCGGCGGGAGGGAAGCCGTTCCAGGTGATGGGGCCTTTGAGCATGGAGAAGGCGGGGGGAAGTTCCGTACCCTCGCCGAAGGCTTTGGAGCCCGGCGGCAGCAGCTCGGCGGGGTTGGCCGGCTTGTACCAGCACAGCGGGCGGAACCCGCCCAGGAAACCTCCGGAGCGGGTGCAGGCGCCGGCGGCGGGGTTGGTGTCGTTCAGCGGGGCCGATACGGGCTGGGTGCACAGCGAGCCCGCCAGGTAGGTGTCCATACGGCACTGGGTGGCGGGATGGTCGGTGAACATAGTGGTCACCACGCTGGTGTCGGGCGTGTCGAAGCTGGGGAACACCGTGTCGTTGTGCAGGGCCTTGAAAAGGTTGGACACGGATTTTCCGGCCATGGAGGCCCTAAGGCAGATGGCCTGGTCTTCGGGCTTGGAGAAAGCGGCACCGCAGTACTTCTGCGCCGCCTCGTCTACTTCCGTCGGGCCGGTAAAGTTCTTTGAGGAGGAGTCCGCGAAGACCTGCCTGAGGCATTTGAGATTGGCGTAATAGTCGGACTGGCCCTCTATTGAGGCCCAGCCGCCTTTGGGCGCGCCGCCCAAGTGGTGGCCCAGCTCATGGCAGACTACCAGCGCGAAGCCGTCCATGGTTATGGCCTCGTGGCGGGCTAGGCCGCCGTACATGTTAAGGACGTCCTTATTGCCGCTCTGCGAGGCGTTGGCGTTAACCGTGGCGTTGGTCCAGAGGCGGTTGATCTGCAAAACCCTGCCTTGGGCGGCCACTACCGGCTTATATATCTTCTCTATGGTGTCGATCACTTTATTGAACTGCGCCTCCAGGATGCCCCTGTCCTGGGCGGAGCCTACGGGGATCTTGAGATCGTTGGGGGGCAGGAAACCGGGGCAGTTGGAAGCGGCGGCGGGGAGGGTGGCCGCGCCCAGCAGCAGGGCGGAGACGGCGGACAGCAGTATGTAGCGTTTCATCTGTTCTTTCCTTGGGTCGGTTCTGGTTATGACTATAGTCAATGTTCCAAGTATTATAGCGTTAGACCGGCCGTGTTGGAAAGTGAAAAATTGCAACAGTGAAAAATTGCCAGTGAAAAATTGCCAGTGAAAAGGCGGCGGCTATTTTCGAAACCTTCGGGAAGTCGGCGGTTCCGTTTTGATGGAATGTACAGGTAAGAGGTGCGGTCCAAGGGCCAGTTGCCCATCTGCGCGAACCGCAAGAAGATCCGCGACGCCAAAAAAATGATTTCTTCATATTGACCCTTTTTCTACCGTTATGGTTTAGCCGTCAGTTAACCGGGTTAGATGAGGCGGAAGTCCCCGGTGGGCGCGGTTTTTGGCTCAGGAGCGGCGGCTTATTAAAAGCGCCTGCGGTTAAACCGGAGGTTTAACGTTGTATTAGCGGAGGAGGCAGGAAGGGTGTCAGGGATCTTTTTATTATAAAATCTTGGATGGGCGGGGAGATACGCGTGTGGCGGCGGGGATGGAAATATGAAGAACAAAATATCAGGTTCGGCGGTATTGTGTTTTTTTGTTTTTTCCGGCGCGGCGTTCGCCGCTCCTCCCTCGGGGCCCGCGCAAGTCAACGAAAAGACGATGAAGCAGCAGGCCGCCGCGGAATTCGTAGTGAAGGTTTCGTCTATAACCGATTTCAAGGACGAAACACTGGTGTACGGCGGGTATCCCTGCCTTAACGGCACGGTTGTCAGCGTCAGGATCAACCGCAAGAACGCGAAGGGGCAGAATATTAAGTCAGCCCGCAAAGCCGGAGACAAGGTCTCGATATTTCTGGAGTGTCAGCCTGACAATGTGCCGTTCGGTCCGGGTCAGGAGCGCACGGCGCTCTGCTCGAAAGCGAGGAAGGCCCGGCTGGTAAAAGTTTGGAGCGGTTTGGTCAGTTTCCCCGGTCCCCGCGCTAAGGGTTGCGACCGGGCTGACTCCGGGTTTGAGATCCTCAAGTAGGTGAAAACACATGAGCCTTTTGAAGGTTTATCCTGCAAATCGCGCGCTATTCGTAAAAAATGGCTAACACGGATATTTCACAGCTTGTAAGCTGGCTTTATTTGGACATGAACTCCTTCTTCGCTTCGGTCGAGCAGGAGATGGACCCCGCTTTGCGGGGGAAACCAGTGGCGGTGGTGCCATTGATGGCCGACAGCACCTGCTGCATCGCCGTCAGTTACGAGGGGAAGGCTTTCAGGGTAAAGACCGGTACTCTGGTCGGCGAGGCGAAAAGGCTGTGCCCCGGGATGAAGTTCATAGTCGGGGACCACACCAACTACGTCAGGTACCACAACAAGATAGTCGAGGCCGTCGAGTCCTGCGTGCCCGTGGATTCAGTCTGTTCCATAGACGAGATGGCCTGCCGGCTGACCGGGTACCAGCGGGACCTGAAAGCGGCCGGGGATCTGGCGGTCAAGATCAAGGCCACTATTAAAGCCACGGTAGGTTCGTCGCTGAAATGCTCTATAGGACTTGGGCCCAACCGTTACCTTGCCAAGATCGCCGGCGACATGAAAAAACCGGATGGGTTCACCGTTATCCGGCCCTGCGACCTGCCGCAGATCCTTTATCAGCTGAAGCTGCGTGACCTCACTGGCGTCGGGGCGAGAACCGAAGCGAGGCTCAACGAGAAAGGTATCTGCAGTATGGAGAAGCTGCTCTCCCTGACCCCGGAGGAAATGCGTCAGGCCTGGGGCAGCGTCTGCGGCGATGAGATGTGGCATCTCCTGCGCGGCGAGGAGCTGCAGGAAAAGGCGACGGAACAGAAATCCATCAGCCACTCGCATGTTCTGCCCCCTGAACTGCGCAACAGGGCGGGCGCCATGCGGATACTGAAAAAGCTTACGGACAAAGCCGCCACAAGGCTGCGCAAAGAGGGCTTTTTCGCTTCCGGCATACAGATCTATGCCAGGTTCACCGGGCAGGACGGCTGGCAGGCCCGCTGCAACCTGATGGAAACGCAGGACACGCTGGCCTTTATCCACGCTGTCAAAACGCTCTGGAAAGAATTGCCAGCCGGCCAAATATTCGCGGTGGGGGTGGCCATGACGGGCTTGGTGCCGGAGGCTTTCCACGCCCCTTCCCTGTTCGAAGACCAGCGCCGGGACCAGCTGACAAAAACCCTCGACAAGATCAACGAAAAATTCGGGAAAGAGGTGCTCCACTACGGCGCTACCCACGAATCGGCGGGACTGGTCCCGCTCCGGATAGCCTTCACCAGGATTCCGGACGCGGACGAGAGCTGATCCCGGAGGAAAAGGTGCCGGGGGACTTTTTGCCGGGAAACAAATATACGAGCATCGCGATAGGCGTGCTGCTGCTGTTGAAGTAAAAAAGGTCCAGGGTACCTTAAGCCCGTAGCGCTGGGCCAGCTGCAGAAAAAAATGGAAGCCCTGCTCAAAAAGTGAAGCCCGCAAGGGGAACAATGCGGAGGAAAAGGCAACAGGAACCGTCCGGCACCGGGGCGCGGCGGGTTTGGTAGAATATGGCTATGGCAAAACGAAAGATCGGCAGGAATGAGGCTTGTTATTGCGGGAGCGGGAAGAAATATAAGCACTGTCATTACGATATAGACAGGAAAAAACAGGACGAGGTGCAGATCTCCCCGGAGAAGGACGTGCTGTCTCCCACGCACAAGCGCCTTCTTGGCCTGAAGGACAACATAGAATAGGGTGCGTTGCTGAAACAACTTGGAGCTTTTCAGGAAGAGATATATGACCGACGAAAACAAGTTCGACGAGTATAAACCGCAAGCGCGGCAGGACGGCGGGCAGACAGGCAGGTTGCTTATCTTCCTTGCCGTCTTCGGCCTGCTGGGCGCTTTTTTCTTTATGCAGTTCGTGTTCGGGGTGCGCGGGTTGTTCGGCGGCGGCGCGCTTTACCTTATTGTGCGGCTGGCCTGGTTCGCGCTGCCGGCAGCGCTGCTGGTATTCGCCTTCCGCAAGTTCCGGCCGGTGCGGAGATCCTTCGGCGGATCCGCCGTAACGCAGTTCGCGCTGCTGGCGCTGGCTTGGGCGTTCGTGTTGGGTGGCGCCGTAGTATGGCGGCTTAACTGGAAATCCGGTCTCGAGATAATGAGTGAAGAGATGGATACCCAGCGGCAGGCCTGCCGCAAGCACGTGGCTTCAGTCCTGCAGGTCGGCGTAGTCTCCGACAGCCATGAGCCCGGCGACGGCTATATAACCTTGAAAGCCTCCTTCCTGGCGGATACGCGCCTTACGGTGTCGGGCGGCGGCTGGCTGGAGTCCGATATGCCTGGGCTGAATTTTCATTCGGAGATGCAGCGCGCGGATCTCGAGCCCGGAGTGCGGCGCGTACTGGAGATACACCTTGTGTCCAATCCCGACTACAGCAATATCCCTAAGCTTATGGTCGACGGGCCTTATTCTTTCCGGAGCATCCCTGTATACGTCATGGACCCAGTGAAGGCTCCGGAATGGAACGCCATCGGCCACGACTGCAAGGCAGATGTGATATCCGGCTTCGTTACCAGCCAGGCGTATAAAGCCGCCGATTTCGGGCGTGAGCCATGGACCGGCGGCAGCGATTCTTCTTTTAAACAAAAACCGCCGGCCAGATAAAGCGGGGCGAGGTCAGGATTTATAACCAGTCCCGAGAGAAAAGGCAACAGGTTCTGTCAGGTGACTTCAATACACGGTTTTACGCAGCGAAGCGGTGAATTATTGTAGTATAACGGGATACAGTTTCTGCGGACAGAAAGGATAAAACCATGGCGGACGAAAAGCACGTGTTTATTGCCAGCAGGTGGACGCGCGGGAACTTCTTCTTTCCTGTGCGGATAGAGGTCACTCATGACCGGGTTACAAGGATCAAGCCCCGCTTTCTCGGTTCCGACGAAGAGAGCATCTCCATGTCCAAAGTGGCCTCGGTAAATATTAAAACTGGCTTGCTCTGGTCCGAGATACGGATAGATTCCGCCGGTGGGACTAACCCGATCTTAAGCCACGGCCACAGCAAAGACGACGCGCACGCCATCAGCGGCCTCATCGAGCGCTTCCAGCAGGGAACCCCCGCCAACGCCGTGGATTGACGGTTTTCAGGCAGATAATTCTTGGCAAAGAGGCCAGGTCTTTACTTTAGACCACTTTGCAGATAGGACCGCCGGGTGAGCCCGGCGGTTTTATTTTGCGGCTGGGCGGACTTATTTCACAGCTTCTACTGTAACTTCAACGCGGCCGCCCGGGCCATTCATTATCACTGCGGTCTTACCCAGCATGACCCTGGTTGCGGTACGGAAGTCCATCTCTATCGTCTGTTTGCCGGCGCCTTTCAGCGAGAGAGGCCCTTGAAGCTGGAACTGGGATTCAAGAATTACGAAATTACCGTCCTGCAGATCTGTCGACGGCTTGAATACTGCCGAGATCCTGAAATGCTTCATTTCAAACAGATGTTTTCCGTCGATCTCACCCAGGTCCACGTTGGTTTCCCCGCTAGTGGAGTAGTCCGCATCCGCCCTGTCCAGAGCTGTGACGCTCCCGGAACTCTCGAGGATCTCGGCGTTCACTTTGTAGGTTATTTTGTAATTAACTCCGCCGAACCTTCCCGTTCCTGCTGTTTTCTTGTCCGCAGTCGCGCCTGGTTTTGAACTTTTTTCCGCCGCATGCCCGGGGCACGCCAAGGCCAGCGTCATTACGCTGAAAAAAGCTGCTACAACGATTCTTTTGAACATTTGATTTAGCCTCCGTCAATTTTTACTGCCTTACATGGATATGCTGCTCCACAACTGCACTCTGAACGGTGCAATTTTAATGCCAAATAAAAAATCTCCCGGCCCCGGTTTCAGGGAGGTGTCGGTCCGTTAAGGAGAAAAAACAGCAAGAGCCGTTTACCAGCCTTTTACCAGGGGAAGCCAGGTGCTTATGTTTTGGTAGAATAAGGGGAATATGGCTGATATTTTCAAGTCGGAGCGCGGCAGGGAAGAGGTGCTGGGGCGGTACCTGAAATTCCTGGACAACTGGCCGGTTAGGAGCGAACGGCGCCGGGTGCCTACGCGGCAGGGCGAGACCTTCGTACTGGTGTGCGGGCCTGAGAAAGCCCCTCCGCTTGTGCTTATCCACGGGGCGCTGGGGAACGCCGCCATGTGGAAGTTCGACGTGCCGGCCTGGGCGGAGCATTTCAGGATCTACGCCGTGGACGTTATAGGCGAGCCGGGGTTCAGCGCGCCTTCGCGCCCGCCGCTGAATATAGACGTATACGCGGATTGGCTGGAGGATGTAATAACGGGCCTCGGCATCGAACGGATTTCCATAGTAGGGGAATCTCTGGGCGGCTGGCTGGCGCTGGCATACGCTACGCGCCGTCCGGAACGCGTGGAGCGGCTGGCGCTTATAGTGCCGGGCGGACTGGGCAACCAGATAAGATTCCTCTACACGGTGCTGCCGCTGCTGCTGCTGGGGCCCTGGGGCGCCCGCAAGGCGGGGGAGCTGATATACGGCAAAGCCCGCCCGGCCAGGTCCGAAGACGCTCGCGAGTTTTTCGATCTTATCTCGCTTATAGCCAGGCATTGCCGGCTTCGCATGGAAAAGCTGCCGCTCTTCGGCGACGCGGCCCTGAGGCGGCTTACCATGCCGGTCTTCGCTATCCTCGGCGGCAAGGACGTGCTGATAGACTCGCCGGTTACAAAGAGGCGGCTTAAGGCTATCCTGCCGGATGTGACAATAGACTACCGCCCGGACGCGCCGCACGTAATCCAGAACCGCGCGGCCCCTGTCCTTGCGTTCCTGAGAAAGCAGTAATAAGCGGAAGATCTTTAACGGCAAATAACGGGGGACGGAGGATTTCAGTGGAAAAGCAGGAAAAAGGCCGAAAAAGCTTTTTTGATATTTGATCGACAAGAGGAGAAAACGATGGGATGGCTGACTTGCGTTCCCTGTTCTTTTGACGGGTTTTTCTTTACTATCAGGCGGCTTTTTCCGGCGGCCGTAATGCTTTTCCTCGCCAGCGGCGCCTATGCCGGGGACGCGCTGGAGAAGGATATCAGCGCCGCCTTCAAGAGGGTGGCCAGGCTGGAACAGATGGCGGACGGGCGGGAATACTCGCTTAAGGTGGGTAAGGATGTGGTGACTGGTGGAAAGGACCTCTTTCTGCGCCGTAGAACGCCACGGGAGATCCTGGCCGGCGGGGTCAGCAGCGGCGGCGGGGATTACGCCGCGGCTTTCTACTGGCTGCTGGACCACAAAGGGTACAAACCGCTTTTTATAGATTCGGTGGAACTTTCATTGTCTTCGCTGATGGACAAGTTCAGCGGCCGGGAGATGGTGGCCGTAAAGGACCCGGTTTCAGGCAAATGGACGCTGACCGACCCCGCCGCCGGTACAGTGATAAGCGGGGACTGGGACCCCGCTTCCAAAACTTTCAGGACGGGAGCCGGCAATTTCTGGATAGCCTACTCCGGCAGCCTGAAGGAATATCCCTGCAAGACGCCGGCCGGCCTGGGCACTTTCTACACCAGGGCGCTGGCCGCCGTGCCGCCCGCCGTCTGGAACAGCGAGGTGGTGCGCCTGCGGTTCACGGCCGAGTCCGCGCCGGCCGGCCGGCACGCCAATCCTCACATGGGCGAGTTTCTGTCGGATTATTCCAGCATTTACGGCCGGTTCGCGCTGATCCCTAAAAGATACCTGAATGTGCACCTGCTGGCCGGGGAGGACGGCGCCGAGACTTCCTGTGGCGCACGGAGCGACGGCTCCCTGGAATGCCGGGTGGGCGGCGCCTCGGCCATGGGCCCGGAACTGTTCAAATGGATAGAGCGCCACGAGGTTGCAGCGCGTTTCGCAGACCTGCGCCCGGTTTCGGCGGAAACGCCGCCGGTTCCCGCGGGCGGCATGGAACAGACGAAACTCTTAACTAAAGGGCCGCAGCCCGCGTTCAAGTTCTTCATGGACAACTCTTTGAAGAAAGCGGACGGGGGCTGGCTGAACCCGTATTTCCAGGCCTTCCGGGTAATGCACGATTCCGGCAGAGGCACCCCGGTCTATTTCTACGATAATGGGCCCGGCCCGGAAAGCCAATGCGATCGGGCGGGCGGGAAAATTAATTGCCGCATAGGCCGCAATTCCGGCCTTGGGCCCGAGGTCTACAACCTTATTAAGGCCGCGGCCGCTTTTGGCGCCCGGGACGGGCAATAAGCGGCGATAAGGATACTGGTGATATGAAAGATTATTCCGACCTCAGGATGCATACAGCGGAGCATCTGCTGAACCAGACGGTGGTGCGCGTGCTGGGCTGCGGGCGGGCTTTCAGTTCGCACATAGAGAAAAAGAAATCCAAATGCGACTACCGGTTCCAGCGGGATCTGGCCGCTGAGGAAAGAATAGAGATAGAACGGCGGGTTAACGAGGCCATAAAGGCGAACCTGCCGGTGCGCGAGGATTTCGTTCCCAGAAGCGAGGCCGAAAAGAGTCTGGACCTCGGGCGTCTGCCCGAAGGTGCGGCTGGGGACACGCTGCGCGTGATACGCATAGGGGACTACGACGCCTGCCCGTGCATAGGCCCGCACGCGGCTTCCACGGCGGAGCTGGGGATTTTCAGGATAATTTCCACCGGCTTCGCCGACGGCGTGCTGCGCATCCGGTTCAAGCTGGACGCCCCGGCGGCGGGGCTTTAGAATAGCGCGCTGCGCCGCGAGGGTTTGTCCGACAAGCTTAAGGCGAAGTTAGGCTGGGAGGACATAGATATACCCGGAGAAACGGAGTTCTCGGAGAAGTATTACCTGTCCGGCAAGGACAAGGAAGCGGTGCTGGCCTTCTGGACACCGGAGCGGATAGCCAGGTTTAAGCCTGCGCACGGAGGGACCATGGAGGCCAACGGAAAATACCTGGCCCTTTATAAATTCTCAGTAAAAATAGACGGCAAGACTTATCCCGCATTTATAGAAGATGCGAAGGCCGTGGCCGCCGGGTTCGCCGGCGGCCTTTTTATCAGTAGCTTGAAGTTTTCTCGAACTCCCTGAATTGGCCGGTCAATTTTGCCAGCAGCGCCTTTTTGTCCGGGTCGGACGCGAACGAGGTGCTGATGGAATTGAACGCCATCTGCTTGAATTCGGCGTAGGTGATGTCCGACTGCTCCACCGCGACTTCGCACTCGTGGTCTATATCGATTCCGAAAATACCCTCATCGTCGGTGCTCAGGCTCACGGGCAGGCCCAGGCGCAGATAATTCAGGAACGGATGTTCCGGGATGGAGGCCACGTCGGTCAGCCGCAGGTTGCTGGACAGGTTGATCTCTACCGGCTCATGGATCTTCGCCGCGTATTCCAGGGCTACCGGGTCTTTAGCGAGGTTCACGCCGTGGCCTAGGCGCTCGGCTCCCATTATCATGGCGTCGCGGGGATTGCGCACATCGCCTATTTCCCCGGCGTGCATGGTGCGGTGCAGATTAATCTTGCCGGAAATATCCCCCTGCAGCACTTCCCCGTAGAGAAGCTGCCCGGCTTCCAGGGCGGGGAATTTCTCCTCGTTATCCAGGAAATCTATCCCCACGGTGTATGTGGAGGGGGGTATGGCAGAAAAACCCTCAAAGTCTTTCTGCAGCGCCGCCAGGTCCCGGCTCCTGGCGAAAGAATTATTAAGTCTTATCACCAGTCCTGTCTTTTCTTCCAGCACGGCGATGCGGCTGAGCATCCTGGGCGTAGCCATGTCGGTAAATTCTACATAGCTGACCCCTTCCGCGGCCGCTTTTTTCGCGAAAGCCATAAGGACTTCCGGGAAATGGCTTACCTTCTTTTTGTTATCGTAGATGGCAAAATCTATAAATTCGAACACGCCATTGAAACGCGGGAACGGCTGCTTCCCTGGCGGCAGGAAGAGCAGGGAGGTGAAGCGCTCCTGGTCGGGCCCGGATAAAGACAGAAAATCCGCGCTGGCGGGCAGTTTTCTAAGCCAGGCCTCCTCTTCCGGATAAAGGGTCACGTTCCCCGAAGATTCCCGGATGTCCTGGAACACGGCGGTCATGTCCAGCACCGGGTCCAGTTCTTTCAGCAGAGAGACCGCCGTGGCCCTGTCCATAGTGCCGGACGAATGAATATGCAGCATCCCGCCCTTGGGGACTTTTTCGCAGAATTGCGCCGCCTTATCCGCGGAACGCATCTTGTCCAGGTCTATGACCGAATTCTGTTTCGCCTGGTCTTTGGCTTTCTGTATCCTCAGCGCCTGGCTGTTCTTTAGGTCGGCTAGGTCCTGCGGTGAAAAGGCCAGGTCGCCGGATAAGGTGAGGGCCTTCTCCCATTCCGCCCGTGTAATGGCACGGTCTTTCAGTTCCGGGATATCGGTCCTCTGCACCTGGCGCAGGAGCATATCCTGCGCTTTCTTATATAGCTGCCATTGGGCGTTCAGTTTGTCTTCAAGGCCGGGGGCCGCCTGTACGGTGGAAGCCGCCAGGACTCCGGAGAGAAGTACTAACGCGATTAAAGCTTTCCTGAAATTCATGGTTATTGCCTGCCTTTTAGTATTATGCGGAGCCGCCCCGCGGCGTCTATGTTCAAGTTTATCAGTTTCTCTCTTCCGCTTCCACTTCAGGGAAAAACGGCAGGGGCCTTTTGCTAGAATAGGTGAGGAGAAAAACTCATATGAAACAATTTTTATTTTCCGCGGTAATGCTCTTAGGCGCGGCGGGCGTTTCTTCCGGCCAGGAACCGGCCGTTTCCGGTACAGCCCCGACGGTAGCGGCTCAGTCCGCGGATGCCGCTGCGGCCGACAAGGTGCAGGCCAACGTCAAAGAGGCTTTTGTGCGGCAGAGGGCCGCCGGCCGCCCGGCGCAAGCCGACGCGGCGGCCATAGAGGCGTGGCTAAGGCTTGAGATGCGGTCGAATGTGGAAAACCTCCGTTTCGGCAGCCGCTGGCGCCCTTATCCCGCGGACTCGGCTTTCAGAAGCAGGGCAAAGCTGACCGCGCAGGCCCTGGAGGCTCGCGTGGCCGGGCTGGGACCGGTGCGCACCTGGGCCTGTTCCTATAATAAAAAAGCTTCGCTCCTGATGAACGGGGCCATCGGACCGCTGATCTCCGAAGCTAACGCCAAGCTTTACACCAGGCCGGCCGTGCCGCCGTATACCGAGGCGGAGAAGGCCTACGTCTCGGGGCCGGTCCCTCCTGTCGCGGAGGAAGAGCCGGCCGCGGATGAAAGTTCTGCGGGCTGGCTTGACCTGGCCGCGGCCCGCGCCGTGCGGGGCCTGGCGGATAAGATGAGGAGCGGCAGCGCTTCAGCGGAGCAGGGGAAGGATCCCAAACAGCCGCTTAGCCCGGACCCCGCGCTGGTGCGCGAGGCTGTACGGCTATGGCGGCTGGCCGCCGCCCTAGAGAACGGGGGGCCGGCGCCGAAGAAATTATCCGCGGCTAAACTGAACGCCGCCGCCGCCCTTGTCGCCGACAATATATCAAAAAAATACGGCACCTCCGATCCAAAAGAGCTGCAGGGCTGCGGCTTTGACGATTATGTCGCCGGCCAGATAGGGAAGGCGGCCAAAAGTCTTCTTGGCAGATCAAAAGCCGGAGTCTCAGCGCGCCGAAAGCCGAAGAAATAGCGGCGAAAGGCGGCGGCGCGGCCGGCAAGGCCGGCTTGACTGCCAGGCAGATCCGGCCGTAAATAGTTTTTTGTTTTGGTGGGGAATTTAGTATTCTGAAAATATGCTCAAAGACTTTTTAAAGAACACCAGGGAAGACCTGCATAGGATACCGGAGACAGCGCTGGAGGAATTCAAGACCGCCGCGTATATCAGGGAGTTCCTGGACAAGAACGGCGTAAGTTACGCCGCCATCGGGACCAGCACTGTCGCCTGGTTCAGGGGTGAAGAGGACGTCTGGACGGCTTTCCGGGCGGACATAGACGCGCTCCCGATGGCGGAGGAGAGCGGCTGCGCCGCCAGGTCTGAACACCCCGGCAAAATGCACGCCTGCGGCCACGACGGGCATACCGCCAACCTGCTTTACCTGGCGAAGAGGCTTAAAGAGCGCCTGGCCGGCGGGCTTAAGCTGCTCAGATCGGTCATGCTGATATTCCAGGCCGCGGAGGAGAATGTAGGCGGCGCCCAGACCCTGGCGGAGCACGAGTTTTTCGCCTCCAGGAAAATAGACGGCATCTTCGCCCTGCACGTAAATCCCGAAATGAACGAGGGGACGGCCGGCAGCTCGCCCGGCGCGATGAGCTACCAGAGCTGCGGGCTGGACCTGGAGATAACCGGGAAGGCCTGCCACGGCGCCCAGCCGTTCAAGGGGATAGACGTGATCCTTGTAGGGGCCAAGCTGGTGGAGGCGTACCAGTCCATAGTTTCCAGGAACGTCCGGCCTGAAGAGCCGGTGGTGCTGACCATCGGTAGTTTCCACGCCGGCGTTACGCGCAACATCATCCCGGAAACCGCCAAACTGCTGGGCACGATAAGGGTCGTTAACAAGGACTTGCTGGACCTTATCCGGACCAGGCTGGAGGCCATAAACCGCGGCTTTGAGGTTTCTTACGGCGTGAGCATAAAAATGGACTTCGTTCCTTTCTACCCGGCCATATTCAATTCCCGGCGGCTTTACGGCCTGTTCCTGGACGCCGCCAGGGACGCCGGCGCGGCGGTGCAGGAGGGGGTGAAGCTGGCCGGCTCCGAGGATTTTTCTTATTATACCAGGAAGGGCGCGGAGGGGCTTTATTTCCTGCTTGGCGTCAGGAACGAGGCAAAAGGTTTTGTCCATCCCATACACAGCCCTAAATTCGATTTCGACCCGGAAGCCCTGCAGACCGGCAATGACATCTTCTGGAACATCCTGAAGAAAATGGGGGTTTTCGGGGCGGAATAAAAAAGGGAAATGAAAAAAGCAGCAGGGACAGGTCATAGAGCTTGTTCAGATAGATCCCAGCGCCGGCCGAGAAAAAGTCTTTCATATGCGCGCGGTCTCTTCCCAGGCGGCGTTGACCCGGAGCTGTTCTTCCGGGCTGAATCGGCGTAACTTCAATAATTTTGGCGCCCGGTTTTCTACCGATGGCGCGCCACTGGGCAAATGAGAGCGGGGGTCCAGACATCCAATAAAAAACCGCCGGCCTTTTGAGGGGCCGGCGGTTTAAAACCGTTAAAGGATTTTGATTACCACTTGTTGCCGCCGCCGTAGCCGCCGCGGTCTCCACCGCGACCACCACCGCCGCGACCGCCGCGATCGCCACCGCCGCTGCTGCGGGCTTCCATCGGGCGAGCTTCGTTAATGGTCAGCTTGCGGCCGCCGAAATCGGAGCCGTTCAGCTTCTCCATGGCAGTGGCAGCTTCCGCGTCATTCGGCATCTCGATGAAGCCGAAACCGCGGGACTGGCCGGACTCCCTGTCCGTGATCAGCTTGGCGCTGGTAACCGCACCGTAAGTGGCGAACAGGGTGTTCATCTCGGCTTCGGTGGTTGAAAAGGGCAGACCGCCCACGTATATTCTCTTGCTCATTGTGTTATTCTCCTTGCAACTATTACCTGACTCAACTCTCTTCGCTCTATCTTTTCCTAAATGTTGCTCGGTAGAATAGGCTTAAAAAACTTGAGTTCTGGTTTGACTACTCTTATAGTATGACATTATTCCGTCAAAAGGTATATAGGTCTTAAGCCTAAATCCGTATAGGTACTATGGGCCGTCCGGTTTAAGGCCATTTCACGGGATAACGCTAAAAATTTATCCTTGGGCGGGATGGCCAATAAAAACCGCCGGCCTTTTGAGGGGCCGGCGGTTAAAACCGTTAAAGGATTTTAGATTACCACTTGTTGTCGCCGTAGCCGCCGCCGCCGCGTCCGCCGCGATCGCCGCCGCGTCCACCGCGGTCACCGCCGCCGGTGCTGCGGGCTTCCATGGGGCGGGCTTCGTTGATGGTCAGCTTGCGGCCGCCGAAATCGGAGCCGTTCAGCTTTTCCATCGCAGTGGCAGCTTCCGCGTCATTCGGCATCTCAACGAAGCCGAAACCGCGGGACTGGCCGCTGAACTTATCGGTGATCAGCTTGGCGCTGGTAACCTGGCCATAGGTCGCGAAAAGGGTGTTCATTTCCTCTTCGGTCGTTTTGAAGGGCAGTCCGCCCACGTATATTCTCTTGCTCATTGTATTATTCTCCTTGCAACTTTCATTACCCGACTCAACTCTCTCTGCTCTATCTTTCCGGTTGTTGCTTGGAGGAATAGGCTTCAAAAACTTGAGTTCTGGTTTGACTACCTATATAGTATGACATTATTTTAGTGAAAGGTATATAGGGAAGAAAAGAAACGGCGGTTTTCCGGGTTAAATTGACAATGGGCGGGTAAACTGGTAAATTTAGTTTTAGCCTTTAAAGTATGGAGAGTTTATGAAAAAGATAATGTTCCTTTCCGTTTTCGCCCTATTCCCGGCCGTGCTGAACGCGCAGACCACGGCACTTTCTCAATTAAGCGGCATTCAGGCGGCGCCCGGTATTTCCCAAGCTGTCATCCCCGGGGTGCCGGCGGCAACCCCGGACAAGGGCACGCTTATGCTGCTGGACCCGCGCACCGGGGTGGTGCAAGTCGTTATCCCCGTAGGCGGCGGGTTCATTTACGCTTCCACCGGGCAGTTCGTGCCGGCCGTCTATAATGGCCACGGCTATATACTTTCCACCGGGCAATACCTGCCCGTAGTCGGCGGCAGCCGGGCGGCCGCGGGTATCGCCGGCAAATGGCTGGGCTGGGGCGAATGGACCTACCAGGGCTCCGGGACTCACTGCGATATGAGCATGGAGTTCGAGGAAGGGGCTGATTATCTTTTCCGCAAGGGCGGGTATTTTGACTGCTCTGTTGTCGGCCTTGAAGTTGAGCCGGCGCGGTTCGTTAAAAAGGGTACGCAGCTGCTGACCGAGGATGGGCAGGCGGCCGGCTCCTATGAGAACAACGTGATCATCCTTAACGAGGCGTACAGCGACACCGTAGGCATAACCACTACCATCAAGGTGGACGGCCTGCATTTTGACTATTCCGAGATCTGGCATCAAAAAGACGGCTCCGAGCTGTATAACATACAGGGGCGCCTGTTCACCGGGGGAAGGTGAAAACACCAGGCTTTTCTGCCGCGATGGAACCGCCGGGCAATCCCGGCGGTTCTGTTTTGACGGAAAAAAGGCGCCGATCAGCGATAGGGTTTGCCACCGGCGGATAATTGTCGCATAATATACAGCAATGCGGGGTTCGGCAGGAGGCAAAATGGATTCCTCAGAATTCGAAAGCAAAATAAACGCGCTTGAACTCCGTCTTTCCCGGGTAGAGGGGGCGCTGATGAAGGCCGTCCAGTCGCCGGCCGCTCCTCTGCCCCATGCCCTGCCGCTGCCCGTTCCTCCTCCTCCCCCTAAACTGCAAACGCTTTTAAAAGCCCAGGCTCCCGCCGCCGCAAATCCAGCGTCCAAGCCGGTCGTTTCAAAGGAACGGTCCGGGAACTGGCTTGGCATCGTGGCGAGCATCT
Source organism: uncultured Elusimicrobia bacterium (assembly GCA_903917735.1). Lineage (GTDB taxonomy): Bacteria > Elusimicrobiota > Elusimicrobia > Elusimicrobiales > UBA9959 > UBA9959. The sequence continues at coordinate 39,557 of CAIXBR010000118.1, forward strand.
GCTTCGTGTTCGCCGCCGCGTTCATAATAAAGCTTTCCATAGATTCCGGCTGGCTGACCCCAGAAAGGCAGATCGGGCTTGCGGTATTGCTGGGCATAGGCCTGATAGCGGCCGGTTTCGCGCTGATGGAAGCGGACCGGGAGTATTCCAGCCTGCTGCCGGGGGCCGGCATCATAGTTCTCTATCTCACCGTTTTCGCCGCGCACCGGCTGTACTCGCTCATCACTTTCGAAAGCGCCATTTCCCTGGTCAGCCTGGTATCCGGCGCCTGCGTCTGGCTGTATACGCGCATAAGGGAGGACTGGTACCCGGTCACGGCGGCGGTGGGCTCCTACTGCGCCCCGGTCATCCTTTCCCTCGGTTCTTCCTCCACTTTCAGCGTCTATTATTTTCTGCTCTGTTCCACCGCGTTCGCGATAATCTCCATCTGGGTGAAGTCCCGGACGCTCACGCTGGTTTCGGCGTACCTCGCCATAATGATGACCGCTTTTATCGGTCTTTCTTTGAAGCAGGACGGGCTGATAGCCGGCATGCTGGCCCTTAATTTTCTGGTGTTCTCCTCGGGGACTTACCTGTACACCCGGCAAACCCTGAAGCCGCTTACCGAAGCCGAGTCGTCCGGCTTCCTGCCGCTGCTTCTGTTCTTCTACGCCATGGAATATTATTTCATCGACCGCCTGCGGCCTGGCCTGGCGCCGTGGCTTTCGCTGGGCTTCGCCGCCGTCCTGCTGGGGCTGTATCTGTCGGCGAAGAAATGGTTCCCCGAGGCGAAGATAGGCAGCCAGTCGATGGTCTTCGCGTTCGTGGCCGTGGTGTGCTTCCACTCTTTCTACCTCGAGCTGCTGCCCGACGGCGCAAGGCCGTGGCTGTTTGTGGCGGTCGCGCTCTCCATCGCCCTTACCTCGGTCAAGCTCGGTGAGTCGCAAAAGAGCGGGGCGTTACGCATCCCTGCCCTGGCCGTGCTGGCGGTAATGCTGATAGAGTATGTGGGAATGATCTCGCACCTGCTGTCCGGCAGCGATGCCGCCTGGCTGGCCGTTTCCCTGGCCTCCCTGGTCAGCATGTGGGCGCTTATCTATGCCCGGGGCGACGAGTTCGCGGGGAGGACCGGACACGGGCCGCTGCTCGGCGCCGCGCACCTGCTGGCCGTATCGGGCCTGTACAGGCTGACCACGGATACCAGTTCGCTGGCGGTTTCGGCGTCCTGGCTCTTTTACGCCATCTGCGTTATAGCTTTCGCTTTCAACAGGAAGGACGAGGTGATGGCCAAATCCGCCATGCTCGTGCTGGGCTTCGCGGCGGGGAAAGCCCTGCTTTACGACGCGGCGTCGGCCCCTACCACGGTACGCATACTGTGCCTGCTCCTGACCGGGGCGGCGCTTTACGGGTCCGGCTTCCTCATCCGCAGAATTTCAGGCTGGAAAACCGAACCAAAAAGGCAGCAGGAGCCTTCCGGGGTTTGAGCCCGGCGCCGCGGCGCGCTTTATGACAAAAGAAAAACTCGGGGCGTTCTTTTCGGCCGAAGGAAGGTCCGGGGAGCGGAAGATAAACCGCATCCGCCTGGCTTTCCTGGCCGTCTTCTTCCTGAACGAACTTTTCAACTACCACGCGCTGGGCGTGCTGGACTACCGCCTGCATATCCGCGCGGTCTGGAGCATGCTGGCCTGGGGCCTGTACGGCGCGGCCGCCTGGTACGCGATGAATAAGGTAGGCCTTTACGCGCGCTGGATGAAATACGTCTCCGCCACGGCGGACGCGCTGTTCCTCACGCTTACCATAGTGCTGGTGGAGGGGAATAACGGGCCGCTGGTGCCGCTCTATTTCGTGCTGATAGCCGTTTCCGCGGTGCGCTACAGCGGCAAGGCCATCCTGGCCTCGGCCGGCCTTTCGGCGCTGGGCTACGCCGCCGTCTGGCGCTATTCCTGCGGTAACCCGCGGCTGCTACAGATCTCGGCCTACGCGGCCGTCATCAACATGCTTATCCTGGCGCTGGCCGGTGTGGTGGCCGGCTACGCGGCGAAGAAGATGCGCGGGCTGGTGCTTAAATTCGCCGAGAACCAGGTGCGGCGCGAGCTGGCCGAGGCCGCGCTTTCGCGCTACGTCTCGCACCAGGTGGCCCGCAAGATACTGGATTCTCCAGAAGGCGGAGCCGCGATAGGGGAAGGCCGGCGCACCAGGGCCGCCATACTGTTCTCCGACATACGCGGCTTCACACCCATGTCCGAGGCTATGGAAGCCGGCGAGCTGGTGAAGTTGCTCAACGTCTATTTCAGTCGCATGGTGGACGTAGTCTTCCGGCACGACGGCACGTTGGATAAGTTCGTGGGCGACGCCCTGATAGTGGTCTTCAACGACCCGCTGGAGCAGCCGGACGCGGAGAAGCGCGCGGTGGCCTGCGCCGCCGAGATGCAGCGCGAGATAGCGGCCTTCAACGCGCAGCAGTCCGCCGCCGGCGGGAAAACGCTGGGTGTGGGCATAGGCGTCCACTGCGGTCCGGTAGTGGCCGGCAACGTGGGGTCGCAGTTCCGCATGGACTACACGGTGATGGGGGATACCGTCAACTTCACCTCTCGCCTGCAGGGAAAAGCGCCGGCCGGGGCCGTATATGTTTCAGCCGCGGTGCGAGAGGCCACTTCCAGGTATTTCACCTACAAGGGGCTGGGCAGGATGGAATTCAAGGGCTGCAGCGAGCCGGCCGAGGTGTTCGAGCTGCAGGCCGGCTAAACGCTAAAAGGAAAAAGGCATGAAAGTCACGCTTGACCTGGATAAACTTTTTACGGCCGGGAAGATCACTAAAGAAGAGTATGACCGGCTGGCCGAGATCTCGAAACAGTCCGTAAAAGCGCACACGTTCAACGTGCTTATAGTCCTGGCGGGTATCGCCGTGGCCGCCGGCCTTGTCGGCATGTTCCCCGCTTTTTTCTCCGAACTGGTGAAGTTCCTGGTCTCGGCCTTCAACCGCGACGGGGTGCATTTTATAATTGTGGCCGGCCTGCTTTTGTGGGGCGGGCTTACCAGAAGCGGCTTCCAGGTGGGTTTAAGCAGTCTGGTCATCCTGAACTGGCTCGGCGGCAGCGCTTTCTACGAGCACGGCGGCTATTTCCTAGCCATCAGGCAGCCGGCGCCCACGGTGCTGGTATTCTCTTTTCTCAGCCTTGCCGGCCTTGCCGTAGCCAGGCAGCTGCCCTGGGACTTTGAGAGGCTGGCCCTGATATTTTCCAGGACCTGCCTTTTTATAGTCAACATGGGCTTCTGGGTCGGCTCTATCTGGGGCAGTCCTTACCTGGGGGCCAATATCCCGGATTATATTTTTGCCACAGTTTGGGCTTTGGCGCTGCTGGCGGTAGGGGTCTGGGGGGCTTTCGAGGGAAGGCTTTTCGTGGTGAACCTCAGCGTGGTTTTCGGCTCCATTCATTTTTACACGCAATGGTTCGAACGGCTAGGGGCCAACCCGGGGTCCTTGGTGGCAGCCGGTGCTATAGCGCTGCTGATAACTTATTACCTCAGGGGCTATAATCAAAAGGTCCGCAAGTCTATGGAGCCTGTGCCGCAGGAAAAGGCCTAGCCGGGCGGAGAAAAAGCGAGCGGACGCTTTTTGCCGTCGGTTTAGTAGAATAGTGCTGTGGCAAAAACGTTCAGGGCGTTTTTCCGCCGTTACGAGGATAAAGTATGCCGGAGATGCAGTTTGGCGTAATAATATTCTGCTTGCTTTCCGCCTTGTCTTTTTTCGGGGCGGTGCTGTGGGTTCTGGGCATGAAGGCGGGACCCTCCCGCCGGCAAACAATTTCCTTCCCGGCCGCCTTCCTGGCCGGGGCCGTGAGCTTCAGTCTCGTTTACGTTCTGAACAGGCTGGCTTTTCCTGTACGGTCGAAGTTGACTTTTGCCTGCAACCTGGTACTGTTGTCCGGCATTTTGATCTTCCCGCGGCTAAAGAAAAAAGTACGCGGCCTGCGGCCGAAAAAAACGAAAGGCCATCCGCTGAGCATAGAAGCCGCGGCTTTGGAGCATATGCTGGAGCTGGACCCGCTTAACGCTTTCTGTTTCGAAAAACTGAGCGAGATATATGAAAAGATGGGGAAGACCGACCGGGCGCTGGAGGCGGCCTCTAAAGCCGCCAAACTGGACCCGACCGCGGACAACAAGTGGCGGGTTGAAGAGCTGAAAAAGAAAAGCCGCTGAGGGGAGACAGGGACAGATTTTTTATAAGACGGGTCCGCCGGCTAATCCCGACGGGATCAATTCAGTCAGGAGGGCGTTATGAGATACTGGGCGTATATAGATAGTAAAGTCTGCGGCCCGTTTGAAAAAGAAAAACTGGCGGAGATATCGAACTTCAGTCTTTCCTCTCTTCTCTGCCCGGACACTCCGGGGGGGGGGCAGGCCAGCAATTGGAAAGCAGCGTCCGCTTATCCTGAAGTGGTGGCTGTTTTCGGGCCCGCTCCGGCCCCTGCGCAGCCCGGGAAACCTGCTGCCGACTCTCCTCTTATGATGACCATGAGGGGGACGTTGATAGACGAGCCTGTCATTGATACCCCGGCCGCGAAGCCGCCGGAGTCCGGAAGCGGCACCTCGCCGAGCCCCGCCAAAGCCCGCAAGCCGGCCGCCGAGTCTCCCCTGCTGATGACCATGAGAGGGACGTTAATAGACGAGCCGGCCAAGGCGGGCGGCGTGACCCCCGGAATTTCGGGGACGAACAAAGAAATGTCCGGAGCCGGGATTCCTGACAGGAACAGGCCCATAGCCGAAAAACCGGTCAGCCGGGAACAGGATGCGCAGCTGGAGCCGCTGAAGCATAAACTTGACCAAATGAGCGCGATGCTGGTCTCGATAGCGGACAACCAGTCACAGCTCCTTACCAGGCTGAACCGCGTTGAAGGCGTTGTCCTGGGAATGAAGAGCCTGCTCTTCCCGGGGCTCCCCAAAAAGGATTAAGCGTCCGAAGGGAGGCCGGGTACAATATGCCGGATTCCGGATTAAATATACTCTCCCCTGAACTGCTCCGGAGCTTGAACGAGGGAAACTATGGATATTAAATGTCCGCACTGTTCCAGGACCGTATCTTCTGAAAATATAAACATACAGACCTGCATAGCAAAATGCGGCTATTGCGGTGCGGTGTTCGGTTTCGCCGGCCAGGTGCCCGGCGCCGGCGTTTTCGGCCCTTCGAAAAGAGCTGTGGAAATGCCGGACGACTATACGGTGGCCACCGAAGGCGCCGATATGGTCATAGTGCGCCGGTGGTTCTCCCGGAAGTACCTGTTCATGCTGTTCTTCTGCGTCTTCTGGGACGGTTTCCTGGCGGTTTGGTATGTGGGCGCTTTCAAAGGCAACGGCCCTATGATGATGAAACTGTTCCCGCTGCTGCACGTCGGGGTGGGCGTGTGGCTGACTTATTACACCCTGGCCGGCTTCGTGAACAGGACAAAGGTGACGCTTAATTCCTGTGAGTTCAGGATAAAGCATTACCCAATGCCCTGGCCGGGCAGCCTGGTGCTGCCGCGGCAAGAAATAGACCAGTTCTTCTGCGAAGAGAAGTTGAGCAACAACCGCAACGGCGCTTCCTATTCCTACAATCTCAGCGTGGTAATGGCCGGCGGAAAAAAGCTCAAGCTGGTCTCCGGGCTGGATACGCCTGAGGACGCGCTGTTCCTGGAACAGAAGATCGAAGGCTTCCTCGGCATAACGGACAGGCCCGTGGCCGGGGAAATGCGGCCAGTCTGAGCCGGGCGCCGGAGGGCCGGTCCGGGAGCAGTCAAAGCCGCCGGGGAGCCCCGGCGGTTTTTTATGCGGTCACAGCCCGGCCGGGACGGGCAGGCCGCGGGTTTCGCAGAAGGCGCGCATGTCGGCGGGGAGCGGGGCGCAGAACACGCGGGCGATGCCCGCTTTCCTCATATCTATCTCGCAGCAATGCAGGGCCTGCCGGGGCAGAAGGAGTTTTTCCGCCAGGGCGGGGGTCCAGCCGCGGTCGATGAAATCCAGGAAGCAGCCAGCGTCCGGGCCGTAGATCTTGTCCCCGACTATGCATTTTCCGAGCCATTGCGCGTGGGCCCGGATCTGGTGCTTGCGCCCGGTCTCCGTGACCACGCGGACCAGCGTGAAACCGCCGCCGCTGGAAAGCGGGGTAAAGCGCGTGACGGCGGCCTGTCCGCCGGGGCGCACCGCCGACTTCGCGAAGACCAGGCTGTCCTCGTCGTAGCCGAGAGGCTGGTCCACCGTCGCCGGCTCCGAAAATTCGCCTGTCATTACGGCCAGGTAGGCCTTGCCGACCTGGCGGAGTCTCATCGCTTTTTGCAGGCGCGCGGCCACGGCGGAGGTTTTCGCGAACATCACCACGCCGCTGGTCTCGCGATCCAGGCGGAACACCAGATGCGCCACTGCAAATCCCAGATGCCCGCGCACCGCGCCGGCAAGGCTGGAAAGGGGGCCTGCCTTGGACGGGTGGCAGACTACGTCCCCTGGTTTGTTTATTACGACCACCTCCGTGTCCTCATGGAGTATCCAGCTTATTAGTTCCTTCCGCGTGATAAGGCGCACATGCGGCTGGTTCGGCTGGCGCGGCCAGGCGCTGGCGCGCCTGGGGTCAAGGTAGGGGGCGTCGGTGCATCTTAACGCGGGGACGGGAAGGGATTTTAAATTTACCGGCAGCATAAGACCCGTTAAAGAGCGCCTCCGCAGCAGCTAAAGCTTTCGGATATAATAACAAAAAGCGGCAGCGGCAAAAGGTGGCGCCGGAAAAGAGTGGGTCTAATTGCGGCCGTAACTATCCCCAAAGGCAGTCAGGTCACGAAGAACTGCCTTGTAAATCTGCCGCCGCCCAATAAAGAAGTTGATGCCGGCCTTAGCGGATAGAGCAGATACTTGCCACGGGGAAATAAGTCAGCCGGTCTTCACCGGAAATACAGGGGAAGGATGCAGCGGCTTTTGGGGAGAGTTGAAGTGCGCGGGGTATTTCGGTAGAATCTAAAAATGGCTGAGATCAAACCGCGGATACTTGTGGTGGATGACGACGCGGTACTGAGGAGCCTGGCTACGGATATCCTTTCCGATGACTATGAGATCCGGCAGGCCGAGGACGGGCTGGACGCGTGGGTAAAAGTCCAGTCCTGGAAACCTGACCTGGTGATCACCGACCTGATGATGCCGCGCATGCACGGCTTTGAGCTGTGTATGCGTCTCAAGGGCCCGCAGGGGATAGCCGGGATAAAGATACTGGTGTCCTCTTCCAAACCTTTCGCCTCCGACAAAGCTCAGGCTATGGAGGCCGGCGCCGACGATTACATAATGAAGCCCTACGCCGTAGGGAACCTGCAGGGGAAAGTACGGGCGCTGCTCTCCGCCGGCCCCGCCGCGCCGCCGCCACCCGGCCCGGAGAACGGCGCCGGCAGGGTGTGCCGGGCCCCGCTTCCTCCGGCGCCCGCCAAGAGGGACGTCCTGCCGGTCAGCGTGCGCTTCTGGGGGACACGCGGTTCCTGTCCCACCGGTGGGCTGAAAACCGCGCGGTACGGCGGCAACACCGCCTGCACCGAGGTTCGCATAGGGGACACCCCCGTTATCATCGACTGCGGGACGGGCTTGCGCGAGCTGGGCTGCGAGCTGGTGCGTGAATTCGCCGGACGGCCTATAGAGGGACACATCTTCGTGGGGCACACGCATTGGGACCATATACAGGGCTTCCCGTTCTTCACGCCGCTGTACAGCCCGCGCAATTCCTTCAACATTTACAGCGTTTGCGGGGCGCACAGCGGCCTGCGCAGTATTTTCAGCGACTCAATGGCCTTGGACTATTTCCCGGTGCCGCTTTCCAGCCTGGCCAGCAAGCTGAGCTTCGTAGAGATGACAGGGCCGGTGGACATCGGCGTGGCCAAAGTCTCTTTCCATCACCTTAACCATCCGGGGCCCTGTATAGGTTTCCGGATAGAGACGCAGGGAAAGGTGATAACGTACCTGAGCGACCACGAGGGGTTCCGGAAGCTGGGCGGCGACAGCGATATGTCGCGCCGCCAGGACGCCGAGGTGGCCGACTTCGCGCGCGGGAGCGACCTTCTTATCAGGGAGGCACAGTACACCGAAGAGGAGTACGCCTCCCGAAAAGGCTGGGGGCACAGCACCTACGACGACGCCGCGCGGTTCGCCGCGGAGACCGGCGTAAAGCGCATGGCCATTTTTCACCATGACCCCGAGCATACCGACGACATCCTGGACACCAATATGGAATACTGCCGGGGACTTGTGAAGAACAGCGGCGCGGCCGTGGACTGCTTCGCGGCCCGCGACGGGCTGAAGGTGGATCTTTAAGCCGTAAGCGATAGTCTTTTTTTCTAAGCCGCAGCGTCAAGAGCCGGGAGCGTCCTGCTTCCCGGCTCTTAAATACCGATACAAAATTTATTTCCGCGCGGAGGCGTAAATCGCCGCCGGACAAAAGGCCCACACCCCGCCGGGTCTTCGGGCCCGTGACGATATGCGCTTTATAAAATACAATGTAATACACTGTTTAATGGATGAAGGAGGCAGTAAATGAAGAAAAAAGCGCCGCTTTGCGCGGTTCTGGTCCTGGTTCTGAACTCTATGCCGTTCGCTTTCCCATGTGCCCTTTTCGCCGCTATGTCCGGCGGGGCGGCGCAGGGAATAAAGGCAGACTGCGATAACGCGCTGATCAAGTACCCCGATATTTACGCTGAAGCGCCCGTTATCCCCGAAGTCCCTGCCCCTTCCAGGGCAGCCGTCCGCCTGGAGCCGGCTGTCGGCCCGGCAGGGGAAGAGGCCGTCTGGGACGGCTATTTTCAGCAGCTCGGGACCGCGGTGAAGAAAGGCGGCCTGACCGAATGCGGGACGGATAAACTGGAGCTCTTGGTGGACGGCCGGGAAGTGATTAATTCAGTGGCGCCGGACATTAAGAACGCCGTGAGCTTTGTCCATATCGAAATATTCCAGTGGCAGGCGGATGAAACAGGTGCGGCCTTTCGCGACCTACTGGCGGAGAAAGTCAGGGGCGGAGTCCGCGTAAGGGTTATATTGGACCGCCTTGGCAGCTCGCTTACGCTTCTCGGTAGCCTGGAGCGCAAGTTCGTGGACTCTATGAGAAAGGAAGGCATAGAGGTAAAAGTGCGCGAATTTCAATTGCTCCATCTCGACCACCGTAAAGTGATGGTGATGGACGACGGGCACGGCGGGCTTGTGGCCTATACGGGCGGGATGAATATAGGGGATGATTACCAGCGGAACTGGCACGACCAGCAGACGCGCGTTGCCGGGCCAGCGGTCGGACAACTGCACCGGTCGTTCCTTGACAGTTGGAAAAACATCACCGGGGAGAAGCTTTCAGGTTTCCCGGAGCAGCGCTCCGTTGAAGGCGGCGCGCGCACTTACGTAATTACCCATGTTGGCGGAGATACGGACCGGAATATCAAACGGGCGTATCTTTTGGCGATAAATACAGCGCGCAGCCTGATCCGCATCGAAGACCCGTATTTCACCGATAAGGATATTATTGCGGCCCTCATAAAAGCGGCGACGGACCCGCAGCGCCCGGGCCTGAAGGTTCAACTGGTGGTACCGCTCAAGGATGACATGCAGGTCACGCTGCACGCCTTCCGTTCGAAATATCCGGACCTGCTGAAGGCCGGAATAGAAGTGTACGAATATCAGCCGCGTATGGAGCACCTGAAAGTGGCGGTCATGGACCATCTCTGGGCTACGGCGGGGTCTTCGAACCTGGACCCGCAGAGCCTGAAGTACAATAATGAAATGAACCTTATAGTCCTGGACCGGAATTTCGCGGAGGAGATGGACCGGCGTATTTTCGACGAGGACATAGCCCGGAGTTTAAGGATAACCAGCTATAGTCCGAATCTCGCGGACGCTATCTCCGGGCACCTGCCTTTCCTTGCCCCGCCATCGCCATTACCGGCCGGGCTGCTTACCCTGTGAGCGGACGTGAGCCGGCAGGCGTCTTTTTAGCGGGTAGGTCGTTTTGCGGGGACGGCTTGCGGGACTGCGGAGGCGCGGGGGGAAGCGCGCCTGACCACCCAGTGCCTGGGGCGGCCCGAGTCCAAGTGGGTAAAAGCGGCGTCCGGATAGTAGCCGACGCCCCCGGCGCGCAGCTTGCGGGCGTAGGCCGCCACTTTGGAGGGACTGTAGCCCGGCACGCGGATATCGGCCGCCCAGCCCAGCATATGCAGACTCCAGCGCGCCGCCCCGGGCACACGGATGTTCTGCTTAGGTGTGCGGTAGCCGCTCAAAAGTGTAAGCCCGCGCTTCCCGAACTGGTCCTCGACAGAATCCAGTATTTCTACCAGCTTTATGGAAACCGGGGTTTCCTCGCCGGTAAGCCTGCAGCGCATGATCCGGCTTAGCCTGGCGAGTTCGGCCTGGTTATACGTGCCGTCCTTGCGGCGGTATCTTGCCGTTATCCGTTCGCCCAGGTCCGGGCGGGCCAAGGTGAGGATGCCGTCGCCGCCCAGGTTCACCGGCGCCGGCGGGTGCGCCTTGGCGCCGCGCACGAAGATGTAGGTCTCCGGGTCCGCTTCCTCCAGTTCCGTCAACTGAGCTTCGGTCACTTCGGGCGGCTGGGGCGCGGAGTCCAGCATGGAGGAAAAATTCTCCATGAATTCCGAAGCAGTAACTTCCTTGTCCGCGGCGGCGCGGCTGCCCTGTCCCGCGTAAAAAAGGAGGAGGATAAAAACCGCAAAAGAAGCGGTGCGTCCCATATTGACACTATTCTACCAAAGTAGTGAAAAGTTCCGGAAAAAAAGTAGCAAGAGCTTTTTTAAATCTAACCGACAGGGAAATCTGGCGGCCTTTTTTCATGCCGCAGAAAAAGACGAAGCTCCTGCCTGCTTATCATAAAGTAATAAAAAAATATTGCAAAACGGTAATAATATATTGACAAACGATAAGCAATGTGTTATCATATTCTCGATCGGTTACAAAAATTAGGGAGGTTATTTATGGAATTCATAAAGAAAAACGTGGCACCGACGCTTCTGCTGACATTAGGGGTGCTGATGGTCCTGATGACGGCGATGAAGGAAGCTCTGACCCTGTTCTCCGTCGGTTTCCTTTGGAAGGCAGAGGTCATGTGGGCTTTTGCCGAGTTCTGTACCGGTGCGCTCTTCATCATGGTAGCCTTCGTGGCAAAGGGCTATTACACCAAAAGCCTGCGCCTGTTGGCCTATGTGAAAGGGCTGAAGATAGCGGCTTTCGTTTTCTGCGCTATGCAAGTCTGGAGCGGAGCCAAGATGACTTACTTCGATATCTTCAAGCGCAAGTATAACTCCACTTTCACCCTGCCGTTCCAAGTCGCCACCGACATACTGATACCGGTGGCCGTTATAACGGCGTTCGCGCTGGTAATAGACCTGCTCTCCGAGTACATGGAACTCAAGGCGGAGAGCTCGCTGACCATATAAGGAGGACATATGCCTATACAAGTAGAACTGGACATGGTCCTGTTGAAGAAGAAGATGAAGCTCACCGAGCTGGCCGCTAGTGTGGATATAACCATGGCTAACTTGTCCATCCTTAAGACGGGCAAGGCCAAGGCCATGCGTTTCTCGACGCTGGAAGCTGTCTGCAAGGCGCTGGATTGCCAGCCTGGCGACATATTGAAATATGTTCCCTGAGCGGGCCTGCTGCGGCATGAAACGAAAAAGTGCCGGCAGGGCTTGAATATCCACGTTTTGGGAGCTATACTATATTTAAGAAAAGCGGTATGGAGTTGAATGGAGCCCATGCAGCAGGTTAGCGGCAACTGAAAAAGCCGCACAACAGAGGGAAGCCGGGGCAGTTGCCCCGGCTCCCGTTTTTTTCGGTCCAGGATAATCTATCTTTCGGGGGGCCGGGCGTTTTATCATTTGATAGAATAAAGGGCAGCAGGCTTACCCTGTTTAAAATATGCTGAACCGCTTTAAGATCCTATCCCTGACTGCGGCCTTTCTATTCTGCGCTGTCGGTGCGCGCGCCGCCGTGCTTACCGGCCTGGACGCGCTTGAGCAGGACGATTTCGCACGGTTCGCCGGCAAACGCGTCGGAATAATAACCAACCAGACCGGCGTAGACCGCGCGGCGCGCAGCGCCGTGGACGCGCTGTTCGCCTCGAAGAACGCAAAACTTGTAGCCATCTTCAGCCCGGAGCACGGCTTCCGCGGCAACGCCGAAGGCGGCGCGAATATTTCCAGCTCCACCGACCCGGTGACCGGCCTGCCCATCTTCAGCCTTTACGGCGACGTCCACCGGCCTACCGCCGCCATGCTGGCCGGCATAGACGTGCTGGTGTTCGACATACAGGATATAGGCGCCAGGTTCTACACCTACCTCGCCACCATGGCCTTCTGCATGGAGGAAGCGGCGAAATATAAGATCCCCTTTGTGGTGCTGGACCGCCCCAATCCGATCAGCGGCGCTATCCTGGAGGGGCCTGTATTGTCCAAAGATATACATGAAATTACCGGCTACTTCCCGGTGCCGGTGCGCCACGGCATGACTGCGGGGGAAGTGGCGCTGCTGCATAAGGATATACGCGGCCTGGACCTGGACCTGTCCGTGATTAAGCTCCAGGGCTGGGACAGGGCTTCCTTCTACGGCGACACCGGCCTGCCCTGGGTAAGCCCTTCCCCTAACATCCGGGACGTTGACGCCGCCATAATGTATCCGGGTATAGGCGGCTTCGAGTCCACCAACATGGCCGTGGGCCGCGGCACCGACGCCCCGTTCATGTGGTTCGGCGCGCCCTGGCTGGACTCCGGGAGACTGGCCGATACCCTTAACGCCGCCGGGCTGGCCGGCGTGCGCTTTTACGCCGAAAGCAAAACCCCGGAGAAGGATATTTACGCCGGGAAGTTTTGCCGCGGCATAAGGATGGAGATAACTGACCGGGCGGCGGTGCGCCCGCTGGACATCTTCGTACGGGCGGTCTGCGCCCTGCGCGACAGAACTTATTACCGGGATTTCAGGTTCGAGGACGCCAGGCTGACGGCCGGGAACAATGTTTACAAAGCGGTGTTCGAATCCAAGGACACTCCGGAAGCCATAATCGCGGATTTTCAGGCGCAGTGCCGCGATTTCGACAAGTTTCGCCTGCGCTATCTGCTTTATTGATCCACAAAATCAGGGAGGGAGGGAACATGCTTAAGATCACGGCTTTCAACGGGAGCGCACGCAAGGATGGGAATACCGCCATACTTCTTAATACGGCGCTGGCGGAACTGAAGGCGCAGGGTTTTGAAACGGAGCTGGTGCAGCTGGCCGGCCGGCCGCTGCGGGGGTGTACGGCCTGCAACGGCTGTTTCAAGAACAAGGACAAGAAATGCGTGCTGCCGGACGACGGGCTGAATGAATACGTGGCCAAGATGGCCGACTCCGCCGGGGTGCTGATAGGCTCTCCCACTTATTTCGCGGACGTGTCGAGCGATATCAAGGCGCTGATAGAGCGGGCGGGCTTCGTCAGCATGGCTAACGGCGGGCTGTTCCGGCGCAAGGCCGGCGCCGCGGTGGTGGCGGTCAGGCGCGGCGGGGCCGTACACGCTTTCGACACCATAAATCATTTCTTTACCATAACGCAGATGGTGATCCCCGGCTCCAACTACTGGAACGTGGGCGTGGGACGGGCCATAGGCGAAGTGGAGAACGACAAGGAAGGCATGACCACCATGAAAGTGCTGGGCGAGAACATGGCCTGGCTGCTTTCAAAACTGCACGGCCTGACAGGGAAAAATTAGACCGGGCCTGGAAAGAACGGCGGTCTTTTTTAAGGAAAAACATGAAAGAGTTCAGGGAAGCCCGCCGGGTTTGTTTGGTAAAATAGAAGCGATAGGTCTGCCGGTTCGCGCATTTTATCTATGATCCCTGTACTGATGCTTTTTCTTATCCCGGTCGGAGGCGGTATTCCCGCCGGGGTATTGCTGGCGCGCAGTTCCCACCTGGTCTGGCCGGTGACGGCGGGGTTGTACCTGGTCTCGGACGTGATACTGGCGTTCCTGTTCGAGCCGGTGATGCGGCTGATCATCCTTGTGGGGCGCAGGTACCAGTTCTTCATGCGTGTGGCGGAGGCTTTCCGAACAGCCATGCACCGGACCACGGCGCACTACGGCGGAGCGGGGCCGTTCGCGCTTATCATGATAGCTTTCGGCGTTGACCCTATGACGGGCCGCGCCGCGGCGGCAGCGGCCGGGCACGGCTTCATAGCGGGCTGGGCCATAGCTATTACCGGCGACATGCTCTATTTCGGCGTGGTCATGGCGGCTACGCTGCGGCTGAACTCCATCTTAGGCGACCCCAACCGGACGATGTGGATAATACTGGCGGCTATGTTCATACTCCCCATAATCGTGCGCCGGCTGAAGCTGGCCTACGTCAGGCTGGTTTCCTCCCGTAAAACCGCCTCCGCGGTCACGCAATAATTCAAAAAATGCGGCAGGGCCTTTTGAGATATCAGGCAGTTTTTGGCTTTTGTGTTTGAAGTTGTGCATTGGCGTATTGAAAAGAAAGGAGCCATATTTAAGCGTCAGGGTGGCGACACGCGCATCACGTTCTTTACAATGCTGCGTTTTTCGTTTCGCAGGGATCTTAATCGTGATAGTGCCTGCCTCAGGTTGCCGGCGCATGTGCTCCCATAG
>CAIXBR010000119.1 GCA_903917735.1 uncultured Elusimicrobia bacterium
CCAGCAATTACTGCCGCCACCGGTCCCGCAATCGCCGCCGGTCCCGCCATGCCCGCCGCCGCTGCCATTAGTTGTACTGGTGCCGCTACCACCGCCCGGGCCATTGCCTTTACTGCCCGCAACACCCGCATAGCCAAGCCCGTCCAGATAGACCGTCGCCCCGCTTTGAAGCGTAAAATCGCCGGTAGTAAGGATATTAAGGATATACTGTTTGGAGCTGGAATTTGCTGTGTGGGTTAATTTCCCACCGGAATTAATTACTATAGATAAAAACCTAAGCGGCAAAGAGCTGTTTTGTTCAAAAGCGGCCTTATTGTTGATTATCAATGCGCCGGCATTCGCCGTACCTGTAGATAATTTGAGTGTCGGACTATTTACTCCCCTCAAGGTAAGAGTATTAAAACTTATGGGAAGCACGGTGGCGGTTACAGTTGCAGTGACATCTATTACAACATCATCTCCAGTTCCAGGGATAGTATTTCCATTCCAGTTGGAAGAAGTAAACCAGTTAAAGTCTCCAGCCTGACCCGTCCAGTTAATAGAAGCTGCACGCGTCTCACCAGAACAAATAAAGGAGAATAACAGCCAAACCAGGGCTATAGAGCATTTAAAATGTGTAAATAGCGGCTTTAAAAAATTCATTTTCGCCATACATCGCAAGACTTTCAACACCATCCCGCCATGACAATCAGCAAAACTAGAAAAATATTATTTTGCCATGTGGTCATACATATAAATTCTGTAAGAGCTACCTTAATACCTTTGGCAATTTACATACATAATCGCCGCCCACTTGGAACAAGACGGTAAATCTTTTCCTTGCGGTTTAATCCAAGCTGCTGCGCTCTGCGTTATTTCCCAGGCTCCGGCAATAGTATAAAGGGCGGACTGCGTGTTGTCAATAACGCTAGCGTTACTTTTGGAGCGGGATTCATTGGGAAAACCGCATGCACGATTTTATTTTTTAGCGGACGCGTATTTACGCCGGGGAGACGTTCCGCAAAGGTTTGGAGACGGGCGGAAGGTTACGGCGCGGCTGCACGTACACCCAGCCGCGGTTCTTTTTGCATTTTATGCGCCGGGCCAGCCGGGTGCCCAATTTTGCGCGCAGCCGATACGCCAGCATTTTAAAGGCAGTGGGGGTACCGGAACCCGCCGGGAAGAACAGGACGGCCAGCAGTTCCATTTCGCTTACGAACTTAGGGCTGCGCTCGAAAAGCACGGAGAACAGCCGAAACTGGTCCCAGGAAAGGGAAACAGCGGTTTTCCCGTCTTTCACTATGCGCAGGTTCACCGGATCGAGCGTTACGTCGGCACTACGCACAACACCTCCGGCGGCTTCCGTACGGCGCAGTTGGCGGCGTATACCCGCCAGTATTTCGGCATAGCGCGCCGGTTTTTCAAAGAAGACATCCGCCTGGCAGGCGTCGTAGCTGCCGGCGGCCTGATCCGCGTCCCCGCTTAAGATGGCTATGGGCGCGTTTTTCAGCCGCGCGTGATTGCGGATGAACGAGCACGCCGTTAAGGCGTCGTCGTCCTTTAAATGGTAATCCAGCAGGAAACAGTCCGGAAGGTTATCGCAGGCGTACCGCATCACGTCCCGGCAGGTTTCGGCGGTATAGACGGTGAACCCCGCCATGCTAAAATACTTCTTCAGCAGGTTAAGGGAACATTTATCGTCGTCGGCGATCAATATCGTTTTATTCATAAACTTTCTGTATTCTTTCAGTGTCAATTAGCACTGCCCCGTCAGGCGGCGCCAGGCGTGGAACCGAGCCGTTTTACTTGTAGACCACGCGCACCATATCCCAGGGGTGGGCGGCCTTGGCCGGGGTGGCCGACAGCACGGACCGGGCCATGTTCCAGTACATGGTGCGGTACCAGTCTTTCTGCACCGGCGTGCCGAACAGCAGTTTCCTCAGCTGCTTCGGGTGCATCATATAGTTGCGGTAGAAATTCCGGTACTGGTCCAGGATGTGCAGTTTGCTGGGGATGAACTTCACCGTGTTGTGGTAGAACATGTCACCGCCCGGCATGTCCAGTTTGGCGCGGGCGAAATCCGCCGTGCCCATGCGCGGCTCGAAGATGGAGATGATCGGGTAGTCGGTCAGTTCGTCCGAGGCGCGGAAAGTGAGGTCGGTCTCCTCCTGCGTTTCGTCCAGGTAGCCCACCATCATGAATCCGGCTATAAAAGCCCCGACGCCGCGCAGTATCTCCACGGCCTTCACCGTGGTTTCGTGGGTATTGGCCTTGGCGAAATCCTTCAGGATGCGGTTCACCGGGGTTTCTATCCCTAGCAGCGCGCCGCGCAGGCCGGCCCGGTAGGCCAGCTTCATGGCCTCGGGGGAGCGGGTTACGGTGTCGCAGCGCAGGAAGCTGGCGAAGCGCAGGTTCATATCCTCGCGTATCATGCCCTCGTAGATCTTCATGTAGCGTTCCGGATCGGCCCCGAAGTTGTCGTCGGAGAACCAGATCTTGTTGAAGCCCAGCCGCTTTACCATGCGCAGTTCTTCCAGCACGCGCTCGGGACTTTTGAAGCGCTGGGTGTGGCTCCACATCTCGCTGGCCGCGCAGAAGCGGCAGCGGTGAATGCAGCCGCGCGAGGTTTCTGCCGTGGTAGAGTAGCCCTGGCTCGCTAGCGGCAGATAATAAAGCTTGGGGTCGTAGATGGTCCAGTCCGGCATGGGCAGGCTGTCCAGGTCCTTTATAAGGTCGCGGCCAGGGTTGCGGTGGAAATTATGTTCCCCGTCGCGCCAGGACAGGCCTTTTATGTCCTTATAGGGCCCGCCTTTCGCTATGGCCGCCAACAGCTCTACAATGGTCTCCTCGCCCTCGTTCCTAACCACAAAGTGGGCCCCGCGGCCCAGCCATTCGAAATCGTAGGCGGTGGCGTGATGGCCGCCCATAATAATGGGCTTGCCCGGCGCGTTCTCCAAAATGTGCCGCACGCTGAACTCGGAATTCAGCGCGCCTATGCTGGAATGGGCGTTTATCAGCACGGCGTCAGCGGCGCGGGCGCGGCGGGTAAGTTCGGCCAGGGTATAGTCGCCGGCCAGCCCGTCCATGAATTCGCAGTCGTAGCCCTGCAGCGCGCCCTTCAGCTGGGCGAAAGCCAGCGTGGGGGAATTGCCCAGCAGGCCGGTAAAATCATCGGGCATGGGCCAGCGTTTGTAAACGCGTATAGGCTGGAGCATTAGTAATTTTTTCATCAACTCTCCTTGAGGCGGCTAAAATTTATGTAGTTCTTGAACAGGCCATACGCCCGGGCGGGGATATCCCAGCCGAACGGGCCATCCCTGGCTATGCGGTACGCGCGCACGGGGTCCAGGTAGAATTTCAGGAACGCGTTCCTGTACGTCCGGCGGTAGGCAACGTCGCTCATCTCGCTGGCGTTGAACGGCGCGCCGATGTATTCGAAATCTATGGAGCTTATGTCGGAGCGCAGTTTGCCTGCCTTCTCGAACATGGAGTACATTTCCGTGTTGCGGTAAGGGTTGGGCGTGAAGAACATGGCCAGGTGCAGGCGCGACTCGCAGGCGAAGCGGATGGTGGAGCGCATTTCCTCTTCGGTCTCGGTGGGCAGGCCCAGTATAAAGAAGCCGCGCGTGAAGATCTTCCGGTCGGCCAGCATGTTTATAGTGCGGCTCACTTTTTCCAGCGACAGGTTCTTGTTCATCAGCTTCTGCAGGCGTTCGGAGGCGGTTTCCACGGCCACCGACACCTCGCAGACGCCCACGCGCTTCAGCAGGTCCAGCGACTCGGGCCGCACGATGTCGGCGCGGATGGCGTTGGGGAAGTTCAGCACGGACTGTAAATTACCTTCCAGCATCAGTTCCAGTATGCGGTCGAAGCGGTCCTGGTCGAAATTAGCTATGTCGTCCAGCACCTCGATATTCTTCGTGCCGAGTTTATGTATAAGGGCTATTTCTGCCACCACGTTTTCAGGGGAGCGGGCGCGGAAGGTTTTGCCGAAGATCTGGTGACAGAACACGCAATGGTACGGGCAGCCGCGCGAGGTGAAAATGGGCAGGTAAGGCCTTATTCCGACGGTGGCCATACCGCCGGTCTTCCAGAACTTTTTAAAATCTATCAGATCCCACGCCGGGAAAGGCAGGGCGTCCAGGTCCTGTATGGGCGGCCGCGGCCTGGTGTGCTCCACGCCGCCTTCGCCGCGCATGGCCAGGCCCGCCACTTCGCGCAGGGCCTTGGGCTCCTTCCAGCGCGGGCCCTCTGCTGCTATCAGGCGGACCAGTTCGGTAAAAGTTTCTTCCCCTTCGCCTATCACCACGGCGTCCGTAGCGGGGTCGCCCAGCACGGCTTCCGGGTCCGAGGAAGGATGCGGCCCGCCCATTACCACGGGGATGGAAGCATCCGCTGCTTTCACCGCGGCGGAGATCTTATGCGCCAGGAAAGCTTCGGCGGTAAGCGCGCTTATCCCCACCACGTCCGGGCGGCGGGAGCGCACCTCGGCGGCCACCAGCTTCAGGATGTCCGGCTCGAACATGGCGTCCAGCACCCGCACCTCGGCGCCCAGCCGCGCGCGCAAGGTGCCGGCAATGTAGAGCAGGCCCACCGGCGGCATGGTCCCCTTCTTTATCTTGGATACCACGGAGCGGCTTTTTACCAGCAGGACGTAAGGGCGCTTCATGCGACTTTCGGCCTGCTTTTGAAGAAAGAGAAGACCTGCCCCAGCACGAAATAAACCGCGCCGCGGTAGGCCCGCCGCATGAAGCAGCGTATTACCTGGTCGCGGTAAAAAAGTTTCAGAAGGGTGTCCGGCAGGGCGTAATGCAGGGCCAGCAGGAAATAATAGCTCAGATGCACCAGCTTGGGGTTATGGGCGCCTTTTATCAGGTACTTGCCCTCGTAGAAATCCTCGGGGTTCTGCGAGCTAAGCTGCAAGGAGCCGGCCAGGTCGGCATACAGGCGCGAGCCGGGCACCGGCGTATAGATGGTCATGCGGAAGAGGTCGGAGTTGCGCCGCCCATAAAAGAAAGTGGCCAGGCTGTCGCCAAGGCCGCTGGCCGGCCCGCCGAAGATATGCGTGCCGTACACCGTTACGCCGTTGGCGCGGAGTATGCGCGAGGCAGTACGGTTTATGTCGCCGGAATTGCCCTTGTCCGACTCGTCCTGCACGGTGGAGGTGTAGCCCTCGAAGCCCACCACAGCCATGAACATACCGGCTTTGGCTCCAAGCTCTATCAGGGCCGGATTGGCGGCTATGATGTCCGCCCTTATCTGCACGCCGAAGCGGAAACCCATGCGTTCCCTGAGCATGGTCTCGAACATCTCCCGCACTATCTCGGGGCGGGTGGCGAAAGAATCGTCGTTTATGGAGAATTCGACCACGCCAAGGGCTTTCAGCGCGCGCAGTTCAGCCAGTATGCGTTTGGCGGATTTGTAGCGCGGCGCGCCGTAATAGCTTGGGATGGGGCAGAAGGTGCAGCGGAAGGGACAGCCGCGCGAGGTCTCCACCGCGGCGAACAACCCGTCGGAGAAGGACGCCTTGTAGAGCGACCCCTCCCAGCAGGGCAGCGGCTGGCTGTCCAGGTCGCACAGGACCTTTTCTTCGGCCGAACGCTTAAGGGCCCCGTTGGGCGCGCGCCATACGCAGCCGGGCACGCCCTCAAGTGTTGCGCCGGAGGCCAGCGCCTCCACTATGCGCGTCACCGTGCCTTCGGCTTCATAAAGCGCCACAGCGTCAAAAGGCCCCGCCGGGCCCAGGAAGAGTTCCGGCTTGAAGGTGGGCGCCTGCCCGCCGGCCAGGAACTTCACGGCGGGGTAGCGCCGCTTCAGTTCGCGCGCAACATTAATCACCATCGGCGCGTTGGGCAGTTCCGAGTTGGAAAAACCTATTATATCCGGCTTGAACTCCTCTATGGTTTTGATGAGCTGCGGGTGCAGCGGGCGCAGGTGCTGGGCGCTGAACACGCGCGCCTCGTGGCCCCCGGCGCGCAGCACGCCGGCCAGGATCTGCAGGCCCAGCGGCGGGATATTGGGGAACAGCACCTGTAAAGTGTGGAAAGGCTGCCAGGGCGGGGTGGTGAGCAGTATCTTCGCCATTACAGCACCCTGTCCATTATTCTGCCGGCCAGCGTGTTCCGCCTGGCCAGGCGGTTGCCCAGCATCCAGCCGGAAATTATGGCGGTGGTCACGCCGGTGCCCAGGTACGTCCAGTGGCCCACATGGTAAAGCCCTTTCACCGGGGAGCGCATGGGCATGCGCCGCATCAGCACCTGGTCCGGCGTATTAGCCCAGCCGTACATGGCCCCCTCGCAGGAGTTGGTCCTCCGCTCCAGGTCCTCGGGGGTCATTATCTGTTTGACCACGATACGTTTTGAAAGGCCGGGCAGGCGCTTTTTTTCTACGGCGGCTATCAGTTCGGCGGCCAGCTCTTCGCCGCGGCCGCGCCAGTCCTTCTCCGGGCGCCAGGGGACCATAGTAGTGAGTACCAGCGTGCTGTGCCCCGGCGGCGCCAGCTCGGGGGAAATTTTAGCGGGCGAGTAGACGCTTATGGCGCCGGGGTCGCCGCGCAGCATATCGGCGTAATTGGCGTCGTGGTCGTAATCCCGGAACAGCATGTACTCATGCTCTTCAAGGCCGTTCTTCGACACGTCGTAATCCAGCCCGAGGCAGACCCGGAAAGGCGCCAGGGAGACTGACATTTTGGCGAGCTTGCGCGTAAAGCGCGCCGGTACCTGGCCCAGGCCCAGTAGGCCGTAGGTGTGGCGGGCGTCGGCGTTGGAAATGACCAGGTCCGATATTATCTTCCCGCCGCCGGCCAGCTCCACGCCGCGGGCGCGGCCGTTCTCGGAAATTATCTTCGCCACGGGCGAATCCAGCAGCAGTTCCCCGCCCAGCCCGCGGAAAGCCGCGGCCATAGCGTCGGCCAGTTTCTGCGAGCCGCCTACAGGGTAATAGCTGTGTTCGATATGCTGCATCGCCACGAAGATGTCCATCATAACGCCGGAAATACGGCTGGGCGGCAGGCCGAGGTAGACCCACGAGGCATGTATGACGGCGCGGAGCTTTGGGTTCTTTATCCAGCGGCCCAGCATGAAGTCGGCGTTGAAAGGCATGCGCAGCGCCAAGCCCCACGGGAAGGTGAAAGGGAAGGAGGCCAGCTTACCCCAGCCCACGGTGCGCGCCAGCATGCCTTTTACCACGGGGTTGGCGCCGTGCAGCAGCCGCTGGGAGATCAGCGCGTCGCTCTTTAGCGTATCCAGCCCGTCCAGCATGCGGTCTATGTCGGCCGTGTCTTCAGGAAAATCTTTTACAAGTTCGGCGCGCAGGCCGGCGCGGTTGCCGGGCAGCTTGTAGGAGCGGTCCGGCATGTCCACCACCAGGAAAGGGTCCACCTGGCGGAATTCGAGCTTATCGGCTATGCCGTACTCCTCCAGCACGCCGCCGCACATCCCGCCGCCGCCTATGCCCGATAACTGGTGAACGGCCAGGTCGAAAGTGTAGCCTCCCGCGGTCCAGCAGGTGCAGTTCCCGCCGGGCTTGCCGTTCTTTTCCGCTATCAGCACCTTAAGCCCGCTCCGGGCGAGCGACAGCCCCGCGGAAAGCCCTCCCGGGCCCGCGCCTATTATCACCGCGTCGTATTTTTTTCCGTTGTCGCTCATAGCGCAGCCGCCCGGGAGGGGCTTACCCTCTCCGGGACCGTTATCTATATGACTATGATACTAAAAGAGGCGGTTTGGTTTCGCTATCTGAGTCCGGGCTTGATGTCGCGCCAGTAACGCGTAATGGGACACTTCATAAACCCCATTTTTTCATAAAAGCCTTCCCTCCCGCAGGGGACAATTATGCCTTCCGCGCCGCGGGCCGCGCTCCATTTTTCAAATTCGCCAAGCAGGGTCTTGCCTATGCCGAGACCCCTGTGGTCAGGGTGCACCACTACCTCTTCCAGGGCGCCGGCCCGGCATTCAAAATCAACCTCGAGCCGGCAGCAACCCACCAGGAAACCCGCGGCCGCGCCGGTCTCTTTTTCCACGGCCAGCAGCTTGAAGTAGTATTTATCCTCTATGAATTCCGCCAGCACTTTTTTAAGACCCGGACCTATCTCACTGTAAAGAGTGGGCATAAGTCCGAGTACTGCCGGCAGGTCTGCGGGAACGGCGGTTCTATATTCTATCGGCATGTTTTTTCCTTAATCGCGGTTTTCCGAGGGATAAAGCAGAACGGTCATAAGTATAACGGGGATGACTATGGAAACCACTAGGCCGCGGGCCAACAGCGACCAGGCGAAGACGCAGACGGCGAAAAAAGCCGCACGCCCGGGCGCGGCCGCGTAGGGGTCATAGACGAAACCGGAGATGAGCCGCGGGGCGAAGGCGAACACGGCCCGCACCAGCAGGTACCAGAGCATATACACCGAGCCCTGGAAGCGCCTGTAGGCCGTCAGCATCGGCCCTATATCCGCCAGGAAGGCTATGGAGCCCGAGAACAGCAGCAGGGCCGCGGCGAAGAGCATGTCCCGCAGGCGCAGCCGGGCGGCCGAGTAGAGAAGTATCAGCGCCAGGGCCAGCCCCGAGCCGGTAAGGAACCCGCGCATCCAGCCCGGGTCGGTGAACCCGTAATGGTAAGAAACCCGCATAAAAACCACCAGCGGCAGCAAGGACAGCGAGATAGAAACGGTCCTGCGGGCGAGCAGCTTTTTCATAGGACAGAAGTATCTTACAAAATTGCTACAATCTGAATTCTAACCGCCGATGAAAAAGAACCTTGTACTTATACAGCCGGTCATAGGGGACATGGACATGTTCCGCGGCCACCCTACCCCCCCCATAGGCCTGCTTTGCGCCGCCTCCGTTATCTGCTCCGAAATGGAGATACGCATAGTGGATCAGCGCGCGGACAAGGATTGGCGTTCAAAACTGGCTGGTGCGCTCGACGCGGACACGGTGGCCGTGGGCGTAACGGCTATGACCGGGGAGATGATATTGAACGCCCTGGCCGCTCTGCGCGAGGTGCGGCGGCACAGCGGCGCGCCCATAATCTGGGGCGGCATGCACGCCTCGCTGCTGCCGGAGCAGACCGTTTCCCACGAGCTGGCCGATTACGTGATAGAGGGCGAAGGCGAAGCGGCCCTGGCGGAACTCGCCCGCAGGCTGGCCTCCGGCAAGGATACCGGCGGCATACCCGGAGTCTGGCGGAAAGTGGGCGGCAAACCTGAACACACGCCCCGCGCCGGTCTCCTGGAAATGGATAAACTCCCGCCCATCCCCTACCACCTGGTGGACATGGAAACCTACATACAGCTCTACAACGGTGGCAAGCGCACCTTGTTCTACCAGTCCAGCCGCGGCTGCCCGTACCGCTGCACCTACTGCTACAACAACAATTTCAACGGCGGCCGCTGGCGCGCCGCCCCGGCGGCGAAGGTGCTGGGCGAGATAGCCGCGCTGAAGGACAAGCACCGCCTGGACGCGGTCTTCCTCTGGGACGATAATTTTTTTATAGACCAGGCGCGCGCCATGGCCATAGTGGACGGCATAAAAAAGCTGGGGCTGCGCTGCCTGCTGCACGGCGCCGACGTGGAGAGCCTGGAGCGCATGTCCGACGCGGACCTGGATTTTCTGGAAGCGGCCGGCGTGGACGCGCTGGCCATCGGCGTGGAGTCGGCCTCCGACCGCGTCCGCCGCGAGATTCTGAAGAAGCGCGGCAGCATAGAGCAGGTGCGCAGGCAGCTGGAGCGCTTCAAAGGCCGCAAGATCGACATGTCCTGCTTCTTTATCCTCGGCTTCCCCACCGAAACCATGGCAGAGATGAAGCAGACCATCGCCTTCGCGCTGGACACCATGCGCCTGGGCCGCAATTTCCACGTCGAGCGCTTCTTCAACTACACCCCCTATCCGGGCACCGAACTTTACGAGACGGTAAAGAGGGGCGGCTCTAAATTCCCCGCCTCCCTGGAAGAATGGGGCGGCTACCACTGGGATTATTCCCACCTCTACGACTCGAAGCCCGAGATAAAGCTCTTCCTCGAGCGCATCTCCCGCATAGCCAAATTCCTTGACCAGATCAAGGACCCTTTTGTGGAGCTCAACCTCCCGCTTACTTTGCTGTTCACCGCCTACCGCCCCATAGCCTGGCTGCGCGTGGAGCGCGGCTGGATAAGCTTCATGCCGGAGCTCCGGCTAGTAGATTTCCTTAAGAACCTCAAGAAGAAAAAGCTCACCCCTAAAGCCTAGCGGCTTTTCCAAAAGTTAATTTTATCCTAAATTCGGCAGTTAGGACTGAAAAACCAGGGCCTGGGGCGTGGTTCCCAGCGGCCTTCCACGCAGAAAACGCGCAAAAATCCTGCTCAAGATTATCCGCCACCGCTCTTCCCTGCTCAACTGCTCCGCAG
>CAIXBR010000120.1 GCA_903917735.1 uncultured Elusimicrobia bacterium
AAGCCTCCAACGCCACCCGCAATTTAATTCCGGCTTCAATCTTTTTACGCATTTTACTGGCCTCCTTAGTGTATTCTACCTTTTCAAAATACACCTTAAGTCAGCCTAAAAACTGGTCCAGTTTTGCCCGACCATTACACGTTCCACGGCGGCCGGAACTTTTTCCGAAGCACATGTCTCCCGGATAGCGGTGACATCCTCACGCCAACCATCTCCGTCAAAATCCATCGCGAGAAAAAAGCAGTTATCATTGGAGAGCAACGGATAAACGCCAGCGACAAGTTTACCCTCCAAATGTTGGCGAATTACGCCATCATCAAGCGGAAGCAATTCTCTGTTTTGGCATTCAGCGCATTTCATCTCCGGCTTACGGCAAAAAACCCGGTCCCATTCGTGCTTGCAGACAGGGCTGTAGCCGCTTCTTCCCGCGCGGTTTTCCCAACGCCTGGCATAAACATCTTCCCGTCCGCGGAAATAACTCCTGAACATTGCAATCTTGTTCTCGGGCGAAAGTGGCGCCTGTATCGGAATTTCTATTGGGGATTGCTGCGAGTTGGCGCAGGAAAGCGTGGCAAGATACTGCCGTTTAAGCTCGGCCAAAGCAGCCATTTGAGAATCTATCCGGGCGACTTCTTCCACCAGTTTTTTTCTATCGTCTGATTCAGGCATGAATTTCCGCTATTCGTAATATTTGCTGATACGGGTATGACCCGCCACGCGGTATTTCCCCTTGTCCGTGTCTTCGTCTGACTTATAAGGGATTTTAGAGGTGATCCCCAAGGCACGCAGTTCGGCACGAATCCGCATCACATCTTCTTTATCTGTCCAGTCATAGGTGTAAACACATACAACTTTTTTTGAAGCATCAACAGCATTTGGGTTCGGCCTGGCTGTGGCGACCTTGGCACTATCCCCAAGCCTGCCTTCTTCGGTAGCCTTTTTAATATTTCCCCAAACACTATCGACGTTAGTCACAGGCACAAAGATAAGCCATTTTCCATTTCTTACAGTGGGCTCCGGATATTTCCCCTGTTTCCTTAATTCATAAATCCAATATTCGCTGGTTTCCTGGGATGGGACATTTTCCATACGGGGCGCCATTTATGACTCCACCAGCTTTAGCAGTAAAGCGACCCGCTCATAAGCTTCCCGGCAGACACGCTCCCGCTCTTGCGGGTCTGAAATATTTTCAAAAAGTGGAAACATGCGTAGGGCCTACGCCTTTTATCAACCCGAATTTGTCACGCAGTATAGCCAAGCCCTCTTTAACCAGTTTATTGGCGGCAAATTTCTTAAACTCGGCGGCGATCGTTTCCACGCCGCCCGGATAATTCAGCAGACAATAATAAATATCCCAGGAGTCCTTTTCTTTAAGCCTGCCATTTAGCGCCTGCGCTTTCATTACCAGAAAAGGAACTATAGACGCCACTTTCACGCTGACTTTATCCTCGGCCCCGTCAGGTAATGTGCCGGAGATAACAAGTTCAACGGGCTTATCAAACGCCAAATCTGCGCCGCGCGCTTTCCTGATTTTAATATCCTGCGCCCGCTGGGTCCTATGCGTTTTGCCCGTCCTTTTGTATTGCGCTCCTAGAAAATCCACCTCAACCCGAATCGTGCGGTTTTTTTGGGACACATCGCGGTAAAAAATAAACGGCTGTTCACCTTCCGTATAACCACGTTCAGTAAGAAGCTTTTTTATCGTTTTATAGACGGGTTCCTGCAGACTCCGATGATCCAACAATAAATCAATGTCCATACTGCCGACATGCTTATCCGTAGCCCCACTGCAAAGAACCTGCGGCACCCAGCCGCCGACCAAGATCATTGAGTCCCGATATGCGCCCAGCAAGTGGGTAATCTCAATCAAAACGGAATGGGCGGCCTCAACCGCGTCAAGATTATAGTCGATATTTGTCACCATTTAAGCACCTGCTCCATTATAGATTTGGCCGCTTCCCCGCCTCGTCCGCCTAGGGCAATAAGATCCAGATACGTCTGCACCGGCGAAACCATGGGTTTGCCATACAGTTTGCGTGAGTCAATGAAAACGCCATCATCGTATGGCGTTATCAACTGGACGTTCTCCCCGGATTCAACCGGCTTAAGACGCAATGCTTCCGCCAGTTTATTAATATCGCCGCCACAATATGCAAACAAGCGCGGCTGAATCACCATGGGGGCATATATTGTCCCTGCCGAAAATCCTGTCAGCGCGTACGGCAAGGCTTCTTTCCGCGCATAGGCAAATAATTCAGCTTCCAGCTCCGCCGATTTTAACGGAGACCAGAAGCGGTGTATTTCGCTGCGACGCATTGAGTAATTCTTTGACCAGTCCTCCAACAATTCCTTGGGGCGCGCTACTCGAATGCCATTACCCTCTATATCCAGAAATTCAGCCTGCCCAAGACGGACTTTAACATTTGATGTATGCCCAAGGCTTACGCCAGACGACTGAGCCAATTCCTTAATCTTCCATAATTTTGAAACATCTTTAAGAAGCACTCGGAGGACCCGCTCCGCCTTAGGCGAGTACATGTATCGCAAATCCCGCCTTTCGGAATCATTCGGGATGCCGGTGCGCTCAATATAAACCGAATCAAAAGCCAGATAACAGTTTCCCTTTAGATCAAGGTAGCCGACTCCGGCGTTTTTGCAGATGGCAGCGGATTCTCCTGAAATATATGGAGCAATTATAATGCCGTAGGTATTGAGATACTTGTCCTTGCACATCGCAAGCTGAGCGATCGCATCCCGAATGATTCGCGGCTGGCCGTTGCTTTTGGCTTCCACAAGCAATGTGTTTTTTTTCTTGTCTTTGCCGAATACGTCAACCACCATATCCGGACAATAATCTGTTTTTGCCGGTATCCGCTGTATCTTGGGACGCAGGAAAGGCACTTCGGCCAGACAAGCCAAAATCAATTGAGCCGCCAAAGATTGGATTTGTGTGTTTTTCATCAAAACAACCTATTTCAACGTTTGCTGAAATATAGTATACCAGTGAAACAGCGGATTTGCAAGGGGCCGTCCGTACACCAGGCATATCTCAAAGCTGGATGTCAGAAGAACCTCCGATACCCGCAGCGACCATGCGCGCAATGGCCCCAGTCTGCCGCCCACTGTTCCACAAAAATCATTGATTTAAGAGCGCAATAGACACCCAGGTAGACACCAAGCCATTTTTCACCAACATCATTTAACATTTGGAGTAAGTCTCTTTCTATTTGTAGAATATAAAATACCGCGCGGTTAGCTCAGCGGTAGAGCGCCTCTCTTACACAGAGGATGCCACAGGTTCAAATCCTGTACCGCGCATATAATTTATTTGCATTAGCGGTAAGCAAGCCATAATCATGGCTTGCACCAGGATTTGAAAGCCGGAGCTGCGAGGGCAGCAGCCCGCAGCAGCGAGGCGGGGTCGCGGCCCGAGGCGAGCGACGGCGAGCCGAGGAGCTGTGACCAAATCCTGTACCGCGCACCAATTTTCCTAAACCTAAATCCTAGCCAGGGGGATGCCAAATGGCCAAAGAAGAAAAGCGCGTCGACCTTCCGCTAGAGGAGATACGTTCCGAGGACGGCCTGGAGCTTATCGACGAGCCCAAGGAAAACCCGCACGTAGCCGGCCTTTCTCCCGAAGACATAGAACTTAAGTGGTACAAGGAAGTATACCAGGGCGACACCATGAAGCAGCTTACGGTGCGCGCCGTGGTTATGGGCGCTTTTCTCGGCGGGTTCATGTCCCTGTCCAACCTTTATATCGGCCTGAAGACCGGCTGGGGCCTGGGCGTGGCCATCACGGCCTGCATACTCTCTTTCACCATCTGGAAAACCCTGCGCACGCTGCTGCCCTTCATGTTCACCAGCGACATGACCATCCTGGAGAACAACTGCATGCAGTCCACCGCCTCTTCCGCCGGCTACTCCACCGGCGGCACCATGGTGTCCGCCATTTCGGCCTACCTTATAATCACCGGGCACCACATGTCATGGGCTATCCTCAGCCTTTGGACGATCTTCCTGGCGATGCTCGGCGTGTTCATAGCCATCCCGATGAAGCGCCAGATGATAAACATCGAACAGCTCAAGTTCCCCAGCGGCATAGCCGCCGCGGCCACACTTAAAAGCCTGCACGCCAAGGGGCAGGAAGCTTCGGACAAGGCGCGCGCGCTCGCCGTGGGCGGCATTTTCGGCGCTATGGTGGCGCTGCTGCGCGACGGCGGACACGGCACCGGCATACACCTGTCCATCAAAAAACTCCTGAAGCTTAACTTCAACCTGCCCGGCATCATTCCATTCAACGGCAGCATAAACGGCTACCCGCTGGAGAAGTGGACCTTCTCCTTAGAGATCAGCGCCCTTATGATAGCGGGCGGCGCCATAATAGGCTGGAAAATGGCTTGGTCGCTGCTGCTGGGCGCTATTATAAACTACGGCATTCTGGCCCCCTGGGTTTCCACCATGGGCGCCATAGACCTTACAAAGCTCGGCTACCGCGCCATAATGCAGTGGAGCACCTGGGCTGGCGCCTCTATAATGGTCACCTCCGGGCTTTTCACCTTCGCCCTGCAGTGGAGAACCGTAATGCGCGCCTTCGGAGGGGTCACCAACATCTTCCACTCCCGCCCCGACACCGCGGCAGACCCTCTTGCCCATATAGAAGTTCCCACTTCGTGGTTCCTCACCGGTACGGCCTTCTCGGGGCTGGGCTGCATAATGGTGCTGCACTACGCTTTCCAGACCAGCTGGTGGATGGGGGTTATTGCCGTGCTGCTCACGTTCTTCCTGGCCATAGTGGCCGCGCGCGCAACCGGAGAATCGGACATAACGCCGATAGGAGCGATGGGAAAGATAACGCAGCTCACCTTCGGTATGCTGGCCCCATCCAACATGACCACCAACCTGATGACCGCCTCGGTCACGGCCGGCGCGGCCGGAGCCACAGCCGACTTGCTTACCGACCTGAAGAGCGGCTACCTGCTGGGCGCCAACCCGCGCCAGCAGTTCCTGGCCCAGTTCTTCGGCATTTTTGCCGGCACGCTTATAGTGGTGCCCGCTTTCTATATTTTGATACCTAACGCCTCGCTCCTGGGCTCGGACCAGTGGCCGGCGCCCTCGGCGCAGGTATGGGCCGCGGTGGCCAGGCTGCTGTCCAACGGCATACACTCGCTGCATCCTGCGGCCCGCTACGGCATGCTGATAGGCGGCATAGTAGGCATCGTAATACCTATGCTTGAGCTGTCTTTCCCCAAGAGCCGTAAATATATCCCCTCGGCCATGGGCATAGGCCTTTCCATGGTCATACCGTTCTGGAACTCTCTCTCCATGTTTATCGGCGGCTTTATAGCGCTTATACTGGAAAAGACCAACAAGAACTTCGCCGAGAAATACATAGTGCCGGTCAGCTCCGGCATAATAGCCGGCGAATCGCTGATGGGCGTGGCCATAGCGTTGTCCGACGCGCGCGGGATGTTCGCGGCCTTCCTCTCGCCGCTGAAGCCGTACCTGGCCCCGTTCATGAACGGGGCGGCCAGAATAAAGAGCATATTCAACTAACTTAACTCACAGCAAAAGTAGAGGCCCGGTTTCCCGGGCCTTTTCTTTTTAACCGTCCTGGACGGCGCTACTTTATCAGATCGGGAACAAGCTTCAGCATGTCGGGACTGTAGGTAATGGTCAGGTGGTTCTCGTTCACCAGTATCTTCTGTATCGGCTCTTTGCGGCCGGCTGCGGTAAGGTCGGCGGTATGAGAGGCGCTCTCAAGGAAGACCAGGCCGTCCGACGGCCCGTCCTTCTCGGTCTGCGGAATGTCCTTAATATCCTGCTTGGTGCCGGCTATCACCGTAACCGGAATCTCCGCCGGCACGGGATAGCCCTTGAAGGCGCTCATAAAATTCCCACCCTTCAGCATCGCGGATTCTATGCCCAGCGAATGGCTGACGAGCCCCTGTCCGCCGTGCATGGTGGTATAGGAGTCGGGCGAGAGCGGGCTCATCGGGTACTTGCCGGTCCAGTCGGAAAGGACCTGCTGCTGCATGGGGAAATTGTCGCTGTAGATGCTGAAATCGAAGGTGTCCTTCCAAATCCCGTAAGCCAGTATCTTGTCCCAGCTCATGGGCGCATTGGCGGTCAGCGTATCCTGCATGAAGAAATAGTTGAACTCCGGGTGGCGGAAAGCGAAATCCTGGCCGCGGTGCGGGGTGGCCAAAGTGATGAACTGCCCTACGTCGCCCCGGTAGGCCGTCCAGTTATTGTTCAGGCGATAACTGGAGACATACGCCCTGGCGGCCAGCCCGCCGGCGCTGTGGCCTATCAGCACCACCTTTTCCACGCCGGTGGCCTGCTTGGCGATAGCGATGGCGTCGGCCAGATACTGCGCTTCGTAAAAGAGATTGCCGTGCTTGTGCGGGAATGTCACCGCAAAAACCCTGAAGCCCTTCGCCTCCAGCGCCTGCAGAAGGCCGGGGGCACTGGGGTCGCCGATCAGGCTGGCCGGGGCGGCCCAGGCGCGGGTGGCGTTATCTGAAGCGCCGTGGGCAAGCACGACCACCTTGCCGGTGTTCGTCTTCCACTTCGGGCCGTAGTGCAGGAGAAAAGTAGAGGACTGCGGCATGTTGGAGCCGAAGGCGGCCACGATATCCGCGTTGTCGTGGCGCGATTTGTTGAGCATACTCTCCATCGCGAAAGGATGGACGGTGTCCTGATAGCATTCCACCCGCTCCCACTGCTGGGGGTGAGTGGTGCGGATAATGGACAAACTGCCGTCGGAACGGGGTGTTCCCGGTTCCGGCGCCGGAACCAAGCCCGCCGCGGGGTCGGCCTGTGAAAGCTGTTTTAACGGGCCGGTCTGTCCGGCCTCTGTTCTTGCGGTCATTAATGCGGCTGCGATAAAGAGAAAAGTGATTATCTTCACTAGTAGCCTCCCGGCCGACTCTGTAAAGATATTTTAGCAATTTTTGACCGCCCTACAAGGGCCGAATGGCCCGTAACTTATAGGTCCTGCGGCCTATGCCGCGGGACCCGCAACCGCTTTAATAGATGAACGTCAGGCAGGCCATAGAATAGCCGCCGCCGGAGGCGCACAGCACCACGCGGTCGCCGCGCTTAACCTTGCCCTGCTCGGCCATGTCGTGGAAGGCCATGGGCACGCAGGCCGAACCGGTGTAGCCCCATTTTTCCATTATGGTGTGGGTCTTTTCCATCGGGAGGTTAAACTTCGCCATCACTTCCTCTATGGTGGGCTTGCGGATCTGCGTGAACACGTAAGCCTGCGCGTCGGCCGGCTTCAGGCCGATCTTCGCCAGGGTTTTCTCTATGAGGGGAGGCCATTCCTCAGAATTCAGCGTGGCCGGGAATTTCTTGGGAACCTTCACCTTGTGGGTGCGGTCCGCCAGCACTTTCTCGTCCACCGGCATGGCGCTGCCGCCGCCGTAGATGCCCATGAAATCCCAGAAAGAGCCGTCGGCTTTCAGTGTGGAGGCGGTCTTGCCCTGGTCCGGGGCGTATTCAAGGATGAAAGCTCCGGCGCCGTCGCCGAACAGGATGGAGGCGTTGCAGTCGTCCGGGTCCAGGTGTTTGCTCATGGCGTAGGTGCCAATGACCATGGCGCGTTTATAATCGTCGCCATTTAGATACCTGGACGCCATGTCCACGGCGGTGACGAAGCCGGAGCAGGCGCAGTTTATGTCGAACGCGCCGGCGCACTTTATCCCCAGCTTGTGCTGCACTTCCGCGGCGGTCGCCGGGGAAAGCTGGGAAGGCGTGTCGGTGGAGATTATCAGCAGGTTTATGTCTTCCGGCTTCAGGCCGGAATTTTTCAGCGCCTGCTCGCCGGCATGTATGGCCAGCGTGGCGGAGGACTCGTCCGGGGACGAATAATACCGGGCGCCATGGCCGATGCGGGCGAAGATCTTCCTGAGCGGATCGTCGCCGAACTTCTTATAAAAATCCTCGTTGGTAACCAGGTTCTTGGGAAGGTACATCCCCGTGCTTATTATCTTGAACATTTTTTTCTCCTCACCTTTTTATTTTATTCCCTCAAAAACAGCTTTCAGCAGTTCATTTTCGCTCATGCCGTGGAAGCCGCCCCACAGCACGCGCTTCATCCCCAGCATATGTCCCATGCCCATAAGGGCCAGGGCCAGCAGCTCGTTGTCGTCGGTGTTGAAATCCCCGGGGCGGGCCGCTTTTCTAAGCTGCTCTGCGTAATTGCGCAGGATATAGCCGTAATAAGCGTCCGCCAGCGCAGGGTCGGCGAACTCCGCTTCCCGCATTATCCGGTAGCCGTACGGGTGTTCGCGTATGAAGTCGAACAGCGCCCGGAAAGCCAAGGCTTCGGTCTCAACGCGGCTGCCGGAGCCGACCGAGTATGTTGCGGCTTTCTTTACCAGGCAGTCGCGCATGCGCAGCACTACCTTTTCAAGCGCCTCCTTCTTGGAGCCGAAGAAAAGATAAAAAGTGCCGGCGGCAAAGCCGGCTTTTTTGGCTATTTCGGAAACCCGCGCGCCATTGTAGCCGCAGCGCCCGAAGACTTCTTCCGCCGCCACCAGCATTATAGCGCCGGTATCTCCGGGCGCAGGCCTGGCCTGCGAAGGCCCGGACAGCGCCGGTTCCCACCAGGGGAAAGACTTGCGGCTTATCCCGCTGGCACACAGTACGGCTGAGGCCTCGGCCGCATCCGCCGGCACGGCGCCCTTGTCCCACACCATGAACTTGACGGCGAAGAAATAGAGCGTCCCCAGCAGCGCCCAGGCGTGCGCGGAAGCGGCAGGTCCCGGAGAAAAACGCCCAAGACGGCCGGCGATCACTTCGGTCAGCGGCCCGTAGAAATCCCTTGCCAGCGCTTCGTTCGCGGCCTCGGCCTCACGCATCGCCTTGAACGCATCAATTCGGCGTCCCGCGCAGTCGAAAAAGGCCCGGGCTACCCCCAGGGCTTCAGCTTGGGCGGTTTTCTGCTGCGGCAGTTCGGAAACGGCCCTTATCATGTCGTCGCGCAGTTCGCGGGTAAGCGCCGTCACTATCTCCTCCTTGGAGGCGAAGTAGCGGTAAAACCCGCCCACGGCCAGCCCGGCCGCGGCGCAAATGTCGGCCACTCCCGAGGCGGCGCAACCCTTGCGGGCGAACACCGCCCCGGACGCCTCTATAAGGCGCTCGCGGGTCCTGAGACCTTTGGGAGTAGCCGGCGCGGACATTATATTACAAGCCCGCCGTCCACTGAGAGAACCTGGCCGGTAACGAATGACGACTCGTTGTTGGACAGGAAGTAGTAGGCGTTGGCGATATCTTCCGGCTGGCCCAGGCGCTTAAGCGGGGTTTTCTCGGAGATAGCGGTTAGGATCTTTTCCGGCACGGTGCCGAGCATCTCGGTCATGGTGTAGCCGGGGGCTACCGCGTTCACGCGTATGCCGTCGCGGCCCATTTCCTTGGCCCAGGTCTTGGTGAGGCCGATTATGCCGAACTTGGAGGCGGCGTAGTTGCTCTGGCCCATATTACCGTAAATGCCTACCACGGAGGAGGTGTTCACAATGGTGCCGCTCTTGCGGGCCTTCATGTGGGCGGCCACGGCCTTGGTGCAGAGGAACGCGCCTTTCAGGTTCACGTCCAGTACCAGGTCCCAGTCCTTCTCTTCCATCTTGTGCAGCATGGCGTCGCGGGTGATGCCGGCGTTGTTGATTAAAGTATCTATGCCGCCCATCTTCTCGATAGTCTGGTTCATGGCGGTTTCCACGGATTCGCGCGAAGTAATGTCAACTTTGCAGTAGGAAACGTTCTCGGGGCCGTACTTCTCGCCCAGTTCGCGGGCGGTGGTCACCAGCAACTCTTCGTTCACGTCAAAAAGCGTTACTTTCCACTCGCCGGACTTCAGGAACCTCTCGGCGCCCGCGCGCCCGAGTCCCCTGGCCGCTCCGGTTATCACAGCATTTTTCTTTGTCATTTTAGTTCTCCTTGAATTTCCCCCCGCCGCCGCTTGAACCGCCGCGCACAACCGGGAGACCGCAATTTTTATTTTAGTTCTGAACCCTTCCCCACCCCGCGTTCCTCACCGGAACAAAAGTGAATAATGGTTCAGTATTCATTTTTTATCATAAAAGCCGGAACCTTGTCAACAACTATTTTAATTTTTCTTTCCCCCCTTCCTTATATCTAGGCCGGCCAGACCCCGCACCGGTGCGCGGTAAAATAAAAAGCCCCTCGGTTGAGGAGCTTTTCGTATGCCAAATTCCGGGACTCAAAAATTTGGCGGGGTCGACGGGATTCGAACCCGCGATCTTCGCCTTGACAGGGCGACGTGTTAACCAGCTACACCACGACCCCGCGGTGATTTGTATAGGATATCAAAAAAACGGGTTTATTTCCATAAAATTCTTGCGCCAACGCCGGACAAACGGCCGTTAACTGCCCGATGGGAAAACTGCCAACGCCGCAATGCCGTTAACAGTCAGCGGAAATGGCAAGCTGTTTTTTGGTATTATTACCGGGACAGAAATTTGGGGTAAGTTAAGGGAGGACTCATGGAAAAATCAAAAAAAATGATAGGCGCGGGCATAGCCCTTACGGCTATAGCAGCAGCGGCCACTTATTTTCTCACCGGCAAGCGCGGGGTTGAGAATCGTGCTAAGATATCGGCCTGGACCCTTAAAATGAAGGGCGAGGTGCTGGAAAAGATGAAGAGCATGAAGGACGTCAATAAGGAAGCCTACTACGCCCTTGTGGACGAAGTGTCCGAGCGCTATGAGCGCGTCGGCAAGGTAAGCGCCGCGGAGATGAAGAACCTCACAAAGGAACTCAAGAACGCCTGGGCGCATATAAGCAAAGAGATCAAAGCTTAAATAAGCCTGCCTTCATTACATACCGAGAACGCGCCCGCGGGCGCGTTTTCTTTTGCCCGCCAAAGTGTTACTATAAACGGGATGCAGGATCTTCCCAATATTTACGGGCCGGATTTTTTCCGCGCATGGGGCCCCTCCAACGCGGAGTATGTCAGCTCGGCGAAGCTGGTGGCCGAGGCTGTCTATCAGGTTTTCCGCCCGGCCAGCCTGGCGGACCTGGGCTGCGGCTGCGGGGTATATAGCCATCTTTTCAAACTTAAGGGCGTAAAAGTCACCGCCTTGGACGGGGTCCTGCCCCCGCCGGAGCATTCTTTCCCGGTTGAGGTAATAAAACGCGACCTTACCGAGCCGCTTAAAAATGTCTGGGGACAATTCGACCTGGCCCTCTGCCTTGAAGTGGCCGAACATATACCGGAAGAGTTCTCCGACATCTTCCTGACCAACCTTACAGGCTTCAGCGGCAGGCTGGTGATGTCGGCGGCCCCGCCGGGACAGGGCGGGCAGCACCATGTGAACGAACAGCCGCGCCGCTACTGGGCCCGCAAGCTGGCCGCGCTCGGCTTCGCCTATAACCGCCGCGCTTCGGGACGGATACTAAAAATACTGGAAACTTCCCGCCCGCCGTACATGTGGATGGCCAACCACATAGGGGTTTATGAAAAAGCAGAAAACAGGCGCCAGCTGGAACACGGTCTGCCATTCGCCATTTAACCCGCCTTCAGTTCCTGACAAAGTGGCAGGTATATCCGCCGGGGTGTTTCTTTAAATAATCCTGGTGGTAGTCTTCCGCCGGCCAGAACTTAACGGCCGGGACTATCTCGGTAGTTATCGGGCGCTTCCAGCGGCCGGAGTCCTGGGCCCGCTTGACGGCGGCTTCGGCTTCTTCCTTTTGCGCTTCACCGTAGTAGAAGATAGCGGAACGGTACTGGCTGCCCGTATCGTTGCCCTGGCGGTTGGGCGTAGTGGGATCGTGCATCTTGAAAAACATATCCAGTATAGCGCCGTAAGAGAGTTTTGCCGGGTCGAATTTTATCTCTATGGTTTCGGCATGGCCCGTAGCGCCGGTTTTTACGGCCTCATATTTGGGGTTTTCGGTTTTCCCGCCGGTATAGCCCACCGTGGTTTTTACCACGCCCGGGAGGGCGCGCAGTATTTCCTGCATACCCCAGAAACAGCCCCCGGCCAGAGTGGCAGTTTCGGTCTTTGCGGTATTTTCCATTTTCTTCTTCCCCTTAGCTGCGGCGCCGGCATACACGCCCTGACACAGCACCGCCAGCAGGCACAGCGCCCATATCTTTTTCATAGCAAGAACTGTTCGTAATGTATCTGGTCTTTTGGCACGCCCAACCCCGCAAGCCCGGAGCGCAGCGCGGCCATCATCGGCGGAGGGCCGCACAGAAAAGTGTCCCGCTCCGCCAGGTCCGGCACAAGCCGCAGCAGGCTGGCCGCGTCCAGCCGCCCTTTCTCTCCAGGCCAATCCTTATCTTCGGTCAGCACGTACACCGTCCTGCAGTTGCCGCCCTTATCCTTTTCCCCCAGCTCCGACAGGAAGATTATGTCCCTGTGGGACCTGTTGGAAAAAATAAGGACCGAGTCGCCGTTTGCCGCGCAGAATTTTTCCGCGATAGCGCGCAGCGGGGTTATCCCTATCCCGCCGGCTACAAAAAGCGCCTTATTTGTCTTCATCTTTGCGCCGGTGAAAACACCGTGCGGCCCGTCTATTACTACCGGGGTCCCGGGTTTCAGCTCGGCGTGCAGTTTGACCGTGAAATCGCCCAGCTTCTTTATGCTGAAGCGGAGTTCTTTTCCGTCGGGAGCCTTAGAGAAGGAGAAAGGGTGCGCCTGAAGCTTAAACCCGGGCGCCCAGAAGCGCAGCAGAGCGAACTGCCCGGGTTCAACCGCAAAAGATTCCAGACCATCCCCTTTTATATAGACGGACATCACGTCCGCCGATTCCATTACGGTCCTGTCCACAATAAAGCGGTGCTTTTTATACAGCCACAGCGGGCGAAGCAGGCGGTACCAAAGCAGGTTGGCCGCGGTGAAAGACAACAGGGAGTACCAGGTCCAGGCGAAATAATGGAACTCGGCGTTCATGTCCCCGCCCAGTCCCAGCTGATGCCCGATAGAAAGAGCCAGCCCCAGGTAGGCGCCCAGGTGGGCCGTGTGCCAGGCCTCGTAGCTTAGCCGGCGCCGCGTGAACGGCAGGGAAAGAAATACCGCCACGATGATCAGGAATTCCCCGCAGGCCGCCGGGAGAATATCCTCCCAGCGGAGCACGGTCAGGTATTGCGCCAAAAATGTGTTGCCGGTCTGCATGGCGTGATGCCACACCACCAGCGGCGGGTGCGCCAGCAGGGCCAAAGGGATAATCAGCCCCGCCAGGTGGTGATACCGCGTTAGGCGGTCCAGGCCGAAAAGCGGCTCCAGCCACTTGGCCCTTGAAATAAGCAGCAGTTGGCCCATCACACCCAAGGCCGCCACAATTCCCGCCAGCCGTCCGAAAGCCATGACCAGGCCGATCTTATCTGCGAAGAAACTGCCGAAAGGCGCGGTGCTGTTGTCGAAAAACCAAAGGCATAGCGCGGCAGCCGCTCCGGCGGGAAAAAACAGCAGGAAAATTTTTTTCATAAATAAGCCAGCGCCCCGGAGCAGAGCGCCGGCCAATACCGTGTTATTCTATTTCGGTGAACTGCTCACGCGGCTGGGAACACACGGGGCAGGCTTTTATGGCCATATCCATGGTGGTGTAGCCGCAGGTCTGGCAGACCAGGAACTTCTTTTTGGCCTTCCAGTCCTTGAGGTTAGCGAGGGCCTTTGAGTATATCTGCGAATGCATCTTCTCGGCCGCCATCGCGCCTTTAAAGCTGTACATGGCCTGCTGGTTCTCGTCGGCCTCGGCCTTCTTCAGAAAGGCCGGGTACATCTTGGCGCTTTCGTAATTTTCGGCCTTAATGGCCTCTTTCAGGTTTTCTTTCGTGGTCTTCACCACGGGCGATTTCATGTCCGCCTTGGGAACCCCGCCCAGCGCCGTTATGGCCTTGGCGTGCTTGGCCGCGTGTATGCTCTCGGAGAGCGCCGCGGCCTTGAACGCGCCGGCCACACCCAGGTAGCCTTCGGCTTCGGCCTTGGCGGCAAAAGCTTCGTAGCGGACCTTGGCGTTGGCCTCGCCGTTGTAGGCGGTCTGCAGGTTCTCAAGCGTGGTGGCTTCCGGCTTTTTAGGAGCCTCTTTCTTATCAGCGGCCGATACTGCCCCGGCCAGCATGGTAAGCGCCGCTATAGCGAACAGCGATTTCTTAAGGTTTATCATTTTTCCTCCATTGGTTTCTCCTAACCCTTTGCACTGCCATTATACAACTTCCACTAATGAAGTGTTTTTTAGCAGATTTTATAGAAATGCTAAAATTGCCTAAGCACTTTATGACTGAAACAGAAAACCTGAGAAACCGTTTAAACCTGCTGCTTCAATTCGGCGGGGTAGTGTACAAAGAAACCCGCCTTGACAAGCTGCTGGAACTTATCGCGGCCCAGGTAAAAAAAGCCCTGGACTGCGACCGCTGCACCGTGTTTATTCTGGATAAAAAAACGGACGAGCTCTGGTCCAAAGTGGCGCAGGGGCTGCAGAACAACGAGATCCGGATGTCCAGCCACAAGGGCATAGCCGGCGAAGCGGCTACCCTGGGAAAAACCATCAATATCGCTGATGCCTATAAAGACCCAAAGTTCAACCAGGAAATAGACCGCATAACCGGCTATCACACCAGCTCCATGCTCGCTGTGCCGCTTAAAGACGTGGCAGGACAAATTATGGGGGTTTTTCAGGTTATCAACAAGAATTCAGGACGATTCGACTCCGACGACGAAGGCGTACTGGAACTTATCAGCTCGATAGCGGCCTCGGCCATAGAGAACGCTCAGCTTTATGAAAAGCTGTATAAGGCCCAGCTCGAGACCATTTACCGCCTGGCCCTCACGGCCGAATACCGGGATCAGGAAGATACCGCGGTGCACCTTAAACATGTAAGCGCCTACACCGCCCTGATAGCCCGCGGGATGGGCCTGTCCGAGACCGAGGTGGAGAACATCCGCAACGCCAGCCCCCTGCACGACATCGGCAAAGTGGCTATCCCGGACGCCATACTCCTGAAACCCGCCAAGCTTACCGAGGAGGAATACACGGAAATGAAGCGGCACACCTTCTATGGCGGGAAGATGCTGAATGACGCCGAAAGCGACCTGCTGGCCATAGCCTGCCAGATCGCGGAATGCCACCATGAAAAATTCGACGGCACCGGTTATCCGGCGGGGCTCAAGGGCGGACAGATACCGTTGTACGCGCGCATCATGGCCGTGGCAGACGTCTTCGACGCCCTGTGCATGCAACGGGTGTACAAGCCGTCCTGGAATCCTGAAAAGGCCGGGGACCTTATCCGCTCGGAGAGCGGCAAGGCCTTTGACCCGGCGGTAGTGGCCGGGTTCGAGAAAGTGTTCAATGAAATAGCGGCGGTAAGCCGTGCCGCGGAGGCAAAAGACGCCGCCCCGCGAAAAAAGATCCGCTAAGCTAATGCGCCCGGTCCGGTGACCGGGAACTTCCCTTCCTGGCGGCGCTTGTGCCGGAATAACGCTCGGGAGTTATTCAGCAGTAAATTCAAGTTTAATATCGGGGTGGAGACTGCGGCTGACCGGGCAGGCCTTCACGCAGGCCAGCATTTTTTCCCGCTGCACAGGCGAAAGCCCGGCAGGCAGTTTTATTAACCCGGTAAGTTTAGCTATCCGACGCGGGTTCTCCTGCATATGTTTCTCTATTTCAAGGGAAGTCCCCTCGAACTTTATGCCTTCGCGGGCGGCCAGCTTGGCCATGATGCTGAGCACGCAGGAGGCTACGGACGCCGCCGCCAGGTCCGTGGGAGAAAAGGTTCTCCCCCGGCCGCCGTTATCAGGGGGCAGGTCGGTTACCATTTTATTACCGCTAAGACCGTGGGTGAGCTCCACCTGGTCGTCACCTATGTATTCGGCGTTGATCTTGAATGACATTTTACCTCCTAAAGCGCTCCTGATTTATTATAATAATTATCTCTCATCAACGGCAGGAGGTTCCTTTAAAATGAACATCCGTAACTTAGCGTTTATAGCAGCTGCGGTTTTTTCCGTTTCCTGCGCTCCCAAAGCCCCGGAAACTTCCCAGACCGGCGGCGCGGCCACTGCCGCGGCTGTCACGGCCGACACAAAGGAGACGAATCAAAACATGGACATACTTAAAGACCCGTCTAAAGCTACGGAGAAAGCTCCCGAAACCTTTAAAGTTAAGTTCAACACCACCAAGGGCGACTTCACGCTGGAAGTTACCCGCGCGTGGTCCCCGCTAGGCGCGGACAGGTTCTACAACCTGGTCAAGGCCGGCTACTTCACCGACATAGCCTTCTTCCGCGTTATAGAGGGCTTCATGGTGCAGTTCGGCATACACGGCACCCCCGAAATAGCGTCCGCCTGGAAGGGCGCGCGCATACAGGACGACCCGGTGAAGCAGTCCAACGCCCCCGGCTACATCTCCTACGCTATGGCCGGCCCGAACACCCGCACCACGCAGCTGTTCATTAACTTCGGCAATAACGCCAGCCTCGACAGCATGGGCTTCTCCCCCTTCGGCAAGATCGTTGACGGGATGAGCGTCGTTAACAGCATCTACTCCGGCTACGGCGAAGGCGCCCCCCGCGGCATGGGCCCCGACCAGGGCCTGGTGCAGCTGCAGGGGAACGCCTACCTGAAGAAGGATTTCCCCAAGATGGACTACATCAGGAGCGCGGCGTTGCTCAACTGAAGCTCCGGGCGCTGATTAAAGCCCGCGGCCCCTGAAGGCCGCGGGCTTTTTTATTTGGGAAGGCGGTTCAGGCGCTGCTTGTACACGTAATTAGCGCCCTGGTAGAAGGAGACGGCCTCATCCTGTAGCGCTTTGTCTTCCGGAACCGGCACTATGGTCTTACCGGTTTCATCCCATTTATAGGCCTTCAGATATTTTTTCGGGCCGAGAACGGCCAGGCGGCCGTCCTTCAATAATCCCATTTTCTGGAAGGTGGAAAGAAAAGCCCGGCCCTCGGGTTTGCCGTTCAGAATATCGCGCCCGAAAAAGCGGCTCTCGTATGAAACGTTCAGCAGGCCCAGCACCGTGGGGGCGATGTCCACCTGCCCCGACAGCGTATCAACCAGCGCCGGCTTTATGTGGGCCGGCGAATAAATAATGAGCGGGATATGGTAATTATGCACGGGGATCTCGGTCTTGCCGGCGGAGTTGGCGCAATGGTCCGCGGTGAAGACGAAAACCGTGTTTTTGAACCAGGGCTTTTTTGAAGCCTCGGCCAGGAGCTGACCTATGGCGTAATCGGCGTACTTCAGGGCGCCGGTACGGCTTTTTTTCGAGGCAGGGATGTCTATTTTACCTTCGGGGTATGTGAACGGGCGGTGGTTGGAGGTGGTCATCAGAACATAGAAGAAAGGCTTCCCTTTCCCGAAGTCCGAGTCCGCTTCCTTTACCGTCTTCGTGAACAGGTCCCCGTCGCAGACGCCCCAGATAGTGTCGAAGGTTACCTCGTTATTGGCGAAGTCGGTGCGGTCCACTATGCAGAAGCCGTTGGCGGCGTAAAAGGCGTTCATGTTGTCAAAATAGCCGTGGCCGCCGTAGATGAATTTGTTCGTGTACCCGAGGTCACGCATCACCGAGCCCCAGGAGAAGAAATTTCCGTTGTCCGGGCGCTTG
Organism: uncultured Elusimicrobia bacterium; assembly: GCA_903917735.1. Taxonomy (GTDB): domain Bacteria; phylum Elusimicrobiota; class Elusimicrobia; order Elusimicrobiales; family UBA9959; genus UBA9959. Next base: position 17,581 of record CAIXBR010000120.1, read on the forward strand.
ACTATAGAGGTGCCCGGCAGCGGCGGGATGGACAGGGTTATGGCCTCCAGGCCGCGCACCGTGCGGGTGCCTGAGGCGTAAAAACGCCTGAAGAAAATGGATTTGTCCGCCAGCGAGTCCAGGTTGGGTGTTATGCCTTTTCCTTTGGACGCGCCGAAGGCGTCCAGGTACTCACCGCTCAGGCTTTCGCCTACCACCACCACCACGTTCAGCTTTTTCAGCGGCCCCCGGGCCCTGATCTTGCGGGCTATGTCCATGCCGCCGCCGCTGAACTCCACGCCGGGCCCGGCCAGGTCCGCGCGCAGGGTCTTAAACGCCTGGCCGCCGTCCATCGAGGTGTAGAACTTGTCATAAGACAGTTCGTTGTTGAGGAAAGCCGAACCGAAAGCGTAAAAGCCGTTCAGCGCCACTTCGTTGGCATACTCGTTCTTCGAGACCTGCGCCAGCCGTCCGTCCAGGAAAAAGAAACAGAACACCGGGACCGCCAGCGCGGCTATGGCCGGCGCCACGCGGCGGCGGAAAGGCAGCGGGTCGGCGAAGCAGAAAGCCAGCCGGCGGCCGAAAAGCCAGAGCGAGGCGGCGGCCCCGGCGGCCACCAGGGGCAGCGCCACCGGCAGGTTATACGACTCGCGGATGTTGCCTAAGACCTCGTTGGTATAAACCAGGTAGTCCACGGCGATGAAGTTATACCGCACCCCGAATTCAAAAAAGAAATAGTATTCGGCCACCAGATTGAAGGCCAGCAGGAAGGCTGCCGCGAAGAAAAGCGCGTACATCACGGGCCTGTGCCAGACGTGGGCGTATACCCGCTCCGGCACTACCAGCAGGTAAAGCGCCAGCGGGGCTGCCGCATAGGAGAACGCCGCGCAGTCGTACAACAGGCCGGAAGCGAATATTTTAAGGAACAGCCAGAGCCCTTTGTCCAGTTCGGGCCAGGCCATAACCAGCAAGGTAAAGCGCGTCAGCAGGGAAAACCCCAGGAAAAGGAGGAAGAAGTTCAGAAAAAGCCCGCGCCGGTCTTTGGCCATTACCTGTAATTATACAGAATACGGGAGCGCGCCGTCCGGCCCGGTTTTGGTATAATAATTTTTGCGGACTTGATCCCCAGGGACAGGTACCCACGTTATGAAAAGAACTTACGGCATAGCCGGCAATGGCCGCGCATCCACCCATCTGCAGGCCTATTTCAGGCTCCTTAAAGTCCCTTATAAACTCTGGCACAGGCGGATCGGCTCCGCGCCTGATGCCGTTCTCGGCGGCTGTTCGACAGTTTTCATACTTATCAGCGACGGTGAGATAGCCTCCTTTATCTCCGCCAACCCTTTTCTGAAAGGAAAAACCCTCATACATTTTTCCGGCAGCCTTAATATAGAAGGCGCCTGCGCCATGCATCCGTTCATGCCGCTCTGCGCAAGAAAACTCCCGCTGGAGCAATACCGCCGCATCCCTTTCGCGCTGGACAGCGGCGCTTCTCTTAAGAGGCTGGTGCCGGAATTCAAGAACCAGGTCTTCACCATAAATAAGGAAGACAAAGAACTATATCACGCGCTCTGCGCCCTGGGCGCCAATCTGCCGGTAATGCTGTGGCAGAAAGCCATGGCTGGCCTGAGCGGCTTCGGCATACCGCGCGCCCAGGTTAAGCGCTATCTTCAAGCCTCTCTGAATAATTTCAGCAAGAATCCAGCCAGGGCCCTCAGCGGCCCCATAGCGCGCCGCGACGCGCGCACGATAAAAGCAGACGTAAGGGCGCTGGGGAAAGACCCTTTCGCAGAAGTTTATTCCGTATTCGCCAAAATTTATGAAAATAACTGACTTCTACAATTATAAAAAGCCGGGCCGGAAGATCTCCATGACAACGGCCTACGACTATACCCTGGCCGCGCTGGCCGCCGAGTCGGCCGTGGACTGCGTCCTGGTAGGGGACAGCCTCTCCATGGTGATGCACGGCCACACCTCCACCATAGCCGCCACGGTGGATATGATGGCCCTGCATACCGCGGCCGTAGCCCGAGCCGTGAAGGACAAGCTGATAGTAGGCGACATGCCCTTCCTTTCAATGCGCAAAGGGCTCGTCCCCGCCATGGAGGCGGTAGAAGCCCTGGCCCGGGCCGGCGCGCAGGCGGTGAAGATAGAGGGCCTGGAAGGGCATGAAGAAATAATTTTGCACATAATAAAGTCCGATATCCCTGTGATGGGACATATAGGGCTGACGCCCCAATCCATAAATAAATTCGGCGGCTACAGAACGCAAGGCAAGGACCAGGCCTCCGCTGAACGGCTGGTCGAGCAGGCGCAGGAACTGGAACGGCGCGGTTGTTTCTCGCTGGTGCTGGAATGCGTGCCGGATAAGTTGGCCGAGCGCATCACCGGCCTGCTGAAAATACCGGTGATAGGCATAGGCGCCGGGCCTTTCACCGACGGGCAGGTGCTGGTACTGCACGACATGCTGGGCCTCTACGGCGAGCCCCCCTCTTTCGTGAAGAAATACCTGGACGGCCGCCGCTTGGTGGTGGACGCCCTCAACAATTTCGACAGCGAAGTTAAATCCTCCGTCTTCCCTGAAATGAAAGGAACCAAAAATGGAAATAGTGAAAGGAGCGGCTGCCTGGCTGAAGCTCCGTACAAGCTCGCGCTGCGCCGGTAAAACTATAGGTTTCGCCCCCACCATGGGGGCCCTCCATGCGGGCCACATGTCGCTCCTGAAGCGGGCCAAGCGGGAGAACGACTTGGCCGTGGCCAGCATTTTCGTGAACCCCACACAGTTCAACGACCTCCGTGACCTGAAGCGCTACCCCCGCACCCTGGCCGGGGACATTAAAAAGTTGGAGGCCGAGCATACTGACTTTCTGCTGCTGCCCTCGGCGGGCGATATGTACCCGGACGGCTACAAATACAGGGTCAACGAAATTGCCGAGAGCGAGGTTCTCTGCGGCGCTCACAGGCCGGGGCACTTTGAAGGCATGCTGACCGTGGTTATGAAGCTCCTCAACCTGGTCCGCGCGGACAGGGCCTATTTCGGCGAGAAAGATTACCAGCAGTTCCACCTCATAAAGGGTATGGCGGAGGCTTTTTTTATCAGCACGAAGATAATTCCCTGCCCCACCCTGAGGGAGACCGACGGCCTGGCTATGAGCTCGCGCAACCGGCTTTTGGAGATGGAACAACGCCTGCTGGCTCCGGCCCTGTACAAGGCGCTGCGCTCACAAGCGCGCCCTTCGGAGATAAAAAAACGGCTGGCCGCCCTCGGCTTCAAGCCGGACTATGTTGAAGACCGCTGGGGCCGCAGGTTCGCCGCGGCAAAATTAGGCAAAGTGAGGCTTATAGACAATGTCAAAGCTATGCCAGTGCCGTAACAAGAGCTATGCTCATTAGACGGCCCCGCTCTAAAGGAAACATCTTGTTCCAGCTGACCGGCTCCATAGCCTGCTACAAGGCCTGTAATGTCATCTCTAAACTGGTGCAGGAAGGCTTTGAGGTAAAGACAGTAGCCTCCGGGAACGCGCTTAAATTCATAGGCAAGTCCACGCTGGAAGGGCTTACCCATCACGCCGTCTTCATTGACACCTTCGAGGACAGGTCCGCGCTGGAGCACATAGCCCTTACCAAGTGGCTGGACCTGGCCATTATCTGCCCCGCCACGGCGAACATCATCAATAAACTGGCGGCCGGCATAGGCGACGATTATATTTCCACGGTGTTTTTGGCTTTTGACTTCTCCAAGCCTTACCTTATAGCGCCGGCCATGAACCAGAACATGTGGGCGCACCCGGCCACGAAAAGATCGGTCGGTGTATTGGAAGGCTGTGGCGTGAAGGTACTGGGGACGGGCACCGGCTACCAGGCCTGCGGCGACAAAGGCGCAGGCCGCCTGCTGGAACCGGAAGCGATATACAAGGAGATAAAGAAAAACCTATGAAGGTTCTCCTGACTTTCGGCGGCACGCGGGAGCACATAGACGCCGCGCGCTTCATAACCAACATGAGTACCGGCCGTACCGGCCGCATAATAGCGGAGCGGTTCTCCGAACTCGGCGGCAAGGCTGTCTGCCTTTGCGCCCGCGGAGCGCAGCGCCCCGCCGGCAGAAATATCAGCGCAAAAGAATTCACCACTTTCAAAGACCTGGACCGGGAACTGAAAAAGCTGCTGCGGACGCGCAGGTTCGACGCGGTAGTGCATTTGGCCGCGGTCAGCGACTATTCCCCCGCCTTCATAGAGGCCGGCGGTAAAAGGTTCAAGCCGGGCAGCTCCGCCAAGCTGGATTCCAAAGCCCCGGTAATGAAGCTGGTCCTGAAGAGGAACTTCAAGATAATAGACCGGATAAAAAGCTATGCGGCCGCCGGAAAAAAAGCCGAAACACTGCTGATAGGGTTCAAGCTGACCTCCGGCGCCTCGCCCGCCCTCATTCTTAAAAAAGTCCGGGCGCTGTCCTCGGCGGACTTCGTAGTGCACAACGATCTCTCGGAGATGAAAAAGAAGCACGTTTTTCACGTCTACCGGACCGGCGCGCGGCTGACGGACTGCGGCGGACCGGCGGAACTGGCGGACTGGCTTTATTCGGCGATAGAAAACAAAACGGAGGAAATATGCTCTTAGCGCTGGACGTAGGCAACACGCAGATATTCGCGGGGGTGTTCAAGGAGGACAAGCTGATAGCCAAGTTCAGGGGAACCTCCTGCAACGCCACCTCCGACGAGTTCGGGACCTTCTTCAAGAGCGCCATCCGCGAGAACGGCCTGGACCCCGCGGAAATAAAAGAGGTGGCCATCTGCTCGGTGGTGCCGGACCTGAGCTACACCCTGCGCCAGACCTCGTTGAAATATTTCAACCTGGAGCCTTTCCTGCTGCAGGGCGGCATAAAGACCGGGCTGAACATAAAGTACAAGAACCCCCTGGAGGTGGGCGCGGACAGAATCGCCAACTCCATAGCCGCCTCCGGCATGTTCCCCGACAAGGACCTGATAATAGTTGACCTGGGCACGGCCACCACCTTCTGCGCCGTTTCCAAGAAGAAGGAATACCTGGGCGGCCTGATACTGCCAGGGCTGCGCATCTCCATGGAGGCGCTGGCCTCCCGTACAGCCAAGCTTCCCCGGGTAGAGATAGCCAGGCCCCCTGAGCTGGTGGGCCGTACCACAGTGGACTCCATCCAGTCCGGCCTGTACTATTCCAACCTGCTGGCCATAAAAGGCATAGCGGCCAAAATAAAGAGTGACTACTTCTCCGAGGAAGCGCTGGTGATAGGCACCGGGGGCTTCTCCAAACTTTTCGAGGACGCGGGGGTATTTGACCGCATCATCCCGGACCTGGTGCTGCTGGGCACGGCCGCGGCCGTTCAATTGAACAAAGAGAGGACCAAGAAATGATCAGGACATTGATGAAGTCAAAAATACACCGCGCGAAAGTGACGCAGACCGACGTGAACTACAACGGCTCAATCACCATAGACCGCGAACTGGCCCGCCAGGCCGACCTGCTGGAGAACGAGAAGGTGGAAATCTACAACGTGAACAGCGGCGCCCGGTTCTCCACCTACGTGCTATACGGGGGCAGGGGCGTTATAGGCGTCAACGGCGCGGCCGCCAGGCTGGTGCAGAAGGACGACCTTGTGATAATAGTTTCCTATGCCCAGTACGCCCCCGAAGAATGCGAAGGCCACGTCCCCACCGTGGTCTGCATGCAGAAAAGCGCTACCGGAAGGACCGGCCACGCCGAAACCCTTCTAGCGGCCGTCTGACCGCCTGCCCGGGTCTCCATTGAAGCCAAACAGAGCAATACGCTGTTTTAGCTTCATTATTTGTATAATTCAGGAAAATAAGGCGGGAAGTATTTCGCAGGCGTCGCCGTCCAGTTTTATATCGGCGGCGTTGTCGTGCGCCGTAGGACCGCGGTTCACTATGATATACGGCTTGCCGCCGGCTTTGGCGGCCAGCGGCACCGAAGCCGCAGGTTCCACGGCCAAGGAAGAACCGACCGAAATGGCCAGGTCGCAGTCTTCGGCCGCCTTGAAGGCCTTAACCAGGCTCTCCCTCTCCAGTTGTTCGCCGAACATCACCACCGCAGGCTTCAGCCAGCCGCCGCACACGCACTGCGGCGGGGCCCCGTCCGCCTTAAAGGCGGCCAGCGCCTCGGCCATGGACACCCATTTAAGACAATCCAGGCATTCGGCGAAAAGCCCGGAGCCGTGCAGTTCCACCAGCTTGTCGGTGTGCGTGCCGGCGGAGCGGTGCAGGCTGTCTATATTCTGCGTCACCAGCGCAAGCAGTTTTCCGGCTTTCTCAAGTGCCACAACGGCTTTGTGAGCGGCGTTCGGGACGGCCGAGCTGAACGCCGGAAAAGTAGCCGCCTTATATTTCCAATACTCCACTTTGGCCTTTGTCGAAGCTATGAACTCAGGGTAAAGCACCGGCTCCCGCTTAAGCCAGACTCCGTCGGGGCCGCGGTAGTCGGGGATGCCGCTGCCGGTGGATATGCCGGCGCCGGTGAAGATCAATATCTTCCCGGATCTTCGCACCAGCGAACGGGCTGCATCGAGAGCGTTAGCCATACTGTTTCGGGGGTTAGTCGCGGAGCGGCTTTATGCAGTCGGGGGAATCGTTAACAGGGTCGTTGACCACGTCGGAAACACGGTAGACGTGCATAAGCGAAGAATCGTAGGCGCGCAGCAGGGGCAGCAGGGTCTCGCTGTCCCGGAATTTGGGGTCCAGCCACAGGGCCTCGTGGCGGCGCTCCAGTATCACGGGCATGCGGTGGTGAACGGTACGCACCAGCGCGCTGGCGGCGGACGTTATAATGGCGAACGTCCCGCTCTTCTCCTCGTAAACCCCGGCCATGCCGAACAGGCTTTTGTCGCGCATTTCGAAGCGGTAGGGCGTTTTGGATCCCGCGGAGTTCTGCCATTCGTAAAAGCCGTCGGCTGGAATTATGCAGCGCGTATGATAGAAGGCGGCTCTGAAGGCCGGGCGGGAGGCTATGCCTTCGGCGCGCGCGTTGATAAAGCCTTCCCGCACCTGCGGAGCGGCCGTGTCGGGGGCAGTTTCGTCGGAAAATTTTCTTTCAAGCGTGTTGCCGGCCGAGAAAAGCGGCATGGAGGGGCCGAGCCCGCCGGCCCCGAAAGACCAGGCCGGGATAAAACCCCACTTCATAAGCCGCAGCCCGCTGTGGCAGACCACCGGGGTCTGCGCGCACGGCGCAATATTATAGCTCGGCTTGCAGTTAAAAGGCGGCTGCTTTATGCCGAAGCGCTTTACCGCCTCGGCCAGGTCAAGAGTTTGAGAGTATCTGCCGCACATAAGTCCCCCCCCGCTGGCTGTCCAAAAGAATTATACCAACTTCTTAAGCGGCACCGAAAATCTGAAAACGCTGTCGCTGCCGGGAGAAGATTCCACCCGGATGCGGCCGCCGTGGACCTCCACGCTTTCCGGTCTTACACCGGCCGGCGGTAGCGCTCATGTCCATCTACCGGCCCGCGCAAGCGCAGAGCTTCTTTGTCCGGACTTCCGTAAATTTATTTTTATATTTAAAAATCCGCCGCCTTGGCCTCCGCCATCTCCCGGGCCATCTGTTTACGCCAGCCAAAAACCCAGGCGGCCGCGCAAGCCAGCATTCCCGCCAAGCCCAGCCATTTAAGCCAAAGCCACAGGCGCGGACCGGGCTTCAAGATCTCTACGTCCTCAGCGGACTTGATGTAAAGCACCTCGCAGGCGCCTTCCCCCTTGTCCTTCCTGGATGTGCTGCTGAGCAAGGTAATTATTTTATAGGGGTCGGTCTCGCCGGGCTTTTCGGAGATCTCGGCCTTTACCAGCCAGCCGCGCAGGCGCACCTGGTCTCCGGGCTTTATAGATCTCGCGGCCCGGAAGGCGCCTGAGTCGCAGGTTACCACGTGGGTGTTGCTGAACTCCTGCGTGTTGAATTTCACCCCGTCCCGCCAGAAGACCTCGGAATAATTCAGCATCACCCTGAAGCTGACCTGCTTGTAGTATTCCCTGGCGGAATTCTCGCCCCAGACCATGCCTACGTCGGCAGCCATCACGTCGTCGAAGCGGCTGGAGAACTTATGGGAGACCCCGAAGACCAGCCCGCTTATGTCGTAGCTGAACAGGGGAGTGAATTTCCAGCAGTAGGGCCCCTTGCAGCAGGGCTCGATATAGACCGGGCCGGCCAGCGGGACCTGCAGAGGTTCCTGACGCGTCTGCGGCAGGGGGCCGCTGACCAGCTTGTAGTTGGTTGCGTACTTATGACAGGCCCCCAGATAAAGCAGGGTGAAAAAGACAAAAGCGTACTTGACCTTACCCATAGGCCTATTATCGCAAAAAAGCGTATAAAAAAACACCGCCCGCGGTTGCGGGCGGCATTCCGAACTGCGCGGCAATGATCAGACTGCGGACTTCAGCCTGGCTATGCGGTCCTCAAGCGGCGGGTGCGTGGCGAAAAGCATGAACCGCGGCTTGCCGGCGATCTTGAAAGAGGCCAGGGAGGGCTTTGATGTCAGGTCAACATAGGCCGCGTTGCGCTGTAGTTCCTCCAGGGCGCTTATCATCTTTTCGCGGCCGGCCAGGCGGGCGCTGCCGGCGTCGGCACGGAATTCGCGCCAGCGGGAGAAAGCGGCCACGGCTATCATGCCAAGGAAGCTGAGCCCCAGCTCCAGTAGGAAGACTACCAGGTAATTCGGAGAGATCTTGCTGTCCTCACGGCCCTTGTTGGCTATGAAGAAAGCTATCACGCGGGCCAGGAACATCACTATGGCGTTTATCACACCCTGCACCAGCGTCATGGTCACCATGTCGCCGTTGGCGACGTGGGAGATTTCGTGGGCCAGCACGCCTTCAAGCTGGCCACGGTCCATGCGCTGCAGCAGGCCGGCTGAAACGGCCACCAAGGCGCGGCTTTTAGTGGGACCGGTTGCGAAGGCGTTAACCTCCGGACTGGGATAATACCCGACCTCCGGCATTTTGGGGAGGCCGGCGGCCCGGGCCAGGTTATGCACCGTGCTGACAAGCTCGGACATCCCCGGCTCGGTGGTATTCGGGTCTATCACCACCACACCCATCATCCACTTGGCCATAATGCGGGAAAGCCCCAGCGAGATGAAAGCGCCGCCCATGCCCCAGACCAGGCAGAAGAGCATAAGGGACTGGTAGTTTATGCCGCGGGCGCTGAAATAGGACCCTACCCCGAGCAGGTTCAGCGTGAACGAAAGTGTCACGAGGATCAATAGATTTACGGCAAGGAAAATTCCGATTCTTTTGGCGAAGCCGGGCATAAAGCCTCCTTATACTCCGTATATTTTATCAAAATCCGGCGAGTATGTTTTTTTGCGAACTCACTTTAAGGCCGCAAGCGGTATAGCTGCGAACAAGTGCCGTTAGAAAACCATTATCAGGACGGGAAGACCGATTATCCGCGGCCGGGTTATCTGCTACAATGAGCGTATATGAAGCTGAAGGAAAAGTTTTTCGGGAGCGAAAACCGGGAGCCGGGACTTTTTATCGCCCTGCTTTTCCTTACGCTGCTGTTTACCTGGCTGGCGATGAGCCCATGTCTCAACAACGATTTCACCAACTGGGACGATGTGGAATATATAACCCAGAATCCCAGGATCCGGACACTTTCGTGGGAAAATGTAAAAAATGTTTTTTCCACCCCGGAAGTTAAGATGTACACCCCGCTATCCATTCTCAGCTATGCGCTGGAATACCATTTCTCCGGACTTGATCCCAAGATTTACCACGCGACCAACCTTTTTCTACATTTAGCCGACACAGCTCTTGTAATGCTCCTGGCGCGGCTTTTGTTGAACAGCGTCTGGGTGGCGTTTCTTGTGGCGCTCCTGTTCGGCATACATCCCGCGCATGTGGAATCAGTAGCCTGGGCGGCGGAGAGGAAAGACGTGCTTTATGCGTTTTTTTATCTCTCCTCTCTTACCGTCTACACCTGGCGGCCCGATAAAGCAAGCGCCCGTTCACTCTCGTTAGTTCTTTTTAGCTGGGCGCTGCTCTCCAAATCCATGGCGATAACGTTACCGTTAGCGCTGCTCGCGACAAATTATCTTAAGTCGGAGAAGATCGAGCCAAGGCGATGGTTGAATACACTGCCGTTTTTTATTTGCGCGGGCATCTTTACCGCCATGCAGCTCTCCTGGTCCGGCGGCATGTTCAGCCTGGGCTGGGGGCAGCGTCTGCTTTTTGCGCTTTACAATCTTGGCTTTTACTTTTATACCCTGCTGTGGCCGTTCAGCCTTTCGGCCATGTATTATTCTCCTCTGGGCGGAAAAACGGGTTTTTATATCATTGCGGCGTGTGCGCTGGCGGGGATCTTCCTGCTCTGGAAGTATTTTCGCCGCGATAAAGAGATAGTTTTCGGCGCGGCCTTTTATGCGGTCCTGCTTTTGCCCGTGCTGCAATTTTTTCCGTTCGGCGGGGTTATCTCGTCCGACCGGTACACCTACCTGTCTTCTATAGGTATTTTCATCATCGGGGCGGTCTGCGCCCGGCGCCTATGGAGGCGCCTGCCCCCCGGGTACAGGGGCCTGGCGGCGATCTGTGCCATAAGCGCGGTCCTGACACTCGCAGTAGCCGCGCGGGTGCGCTGCGCGGTATGGAAAGACAGCGTTTCACTCTGGACCAAAACGGTAAGTGAACAGCCGCTGGCCGGCTCGGCGCTCACCAATTTATGCGACGCCTATCTTAAGGCGGGCATGAACGATGAAGCGGCGGCCTGCCTTGCCCGGGCGATGCGGACATTCCCGGACAATAACAACCGCTACAATGTGTGCCGCCTGTTCCTGCAGAACAAAGACTTTCCCAAAGCCGAAGAATGCTTCACGCAGCTTCTGAAAGTCAACCCCTGCCACGCCCTCGCGCTCAATTATATGGGGGATATTTACCTCCGAAAAGGCGCGGAAGGGAAAGCGGAGCGCTATTACAGCCAGGCAGCGGGGTGCGACAACAATTTCGCCGCCGCTTATCTTAACCTGGGTAGCCTCGCGCTTTTACGCAAAGATAAGGCCAAAGCCGCTTCGTTCTACGAAAAAGCCCTTGCCGCCGAACCCGCCGACAGAAAAACCCGCGCCCTGCTGGGAACACTGCGGTAACACGCGGTTTTCATCCGGCAGACCATGTTGATATAATAAAGTCATGAAAAGAACCGACTGGGGATCAATGCGGGCGCTTTTTCCCGCGCTGCAAAAATATACTTTTGTGAACGCCGCCGGCGGCGCCCCGCTGGCGCGCCCCGTGGCCGAAGCCGGCGCGCTCTATTACAAGGAAGCCCTGGAGCACGGAGACGCATACTGGGAGCGCTGGCTGGCCCGCCTGGAAGCCTCCCGCGCCGGCCTGGCCCGCCTGATAGGCGCATCGCCCAAAGAGGTGGCCTTCACCCTCAACACCTCCCACGGGATGAGCCTGGTGGCCGGCGCCCTGAAAGGCCGCGGCACCGTCCTCACCATGCAGGACGAATTCCCCTCCTCCACTCTGGCCTGGCTAAACGCCGGCTATAAAGTAAAGTTCGTAAAACCTGTGAACTATAAATACACTCTCGCCAACATAGAGAGCAGCCTCGCCCCGGACATAAAAATACTGGTTACCAGCTACGTGCAGTACCGCACCGGCTTCCGGCAGGACCTGGAAGCCCTGGGCCGGCTCTGCCGCCGCCGCAAGATCATCTTCGTGGTGAACGCCACGCAGGCACTGGGCGCCATGCCGGTGGACGTCAGGCGGGCTAAAATAGATTTCATGGTCTTTTCCTGCTTCAAATGGACCATGGCAGGCTACGGAGCGGCCGGACTCTACGCCGCGCGCGAACATCTGCCGGCAATAAAGTTCGCCGAGGCCGGCTGGCGCAGCGTGCCGGCCCCGGAGAAGATGGACAACCGCGCCCGCCTGCTGAAACAGGAAGCCTCGGCCGTGGAAGCCGGCTGCGTGCATTTCCCCTGCATCTTCGCGCTTGGCGCCTCCGTCAACCTGCTTTACCGGCTCGGGGTAAAGAACATACAGGAACGTATTTTTGAGCTGAACGATTATCTTGTTGAAGGGCTTAGCAGGCTGGGAGCGCGCACTGCCACCCCCCTTGACCGGGCCTGCCGCTCCGGAATAACCATCATAAAGGTCAAAGACCCAGCCTACTCTGTGGCTAAGCTAGAGAAAATGGGAATAATGACCGCCGCCCGCGGCGAAGGCATACGGGTCTCCCTGCACTTTTACAATAGCCACGCTGATATAGACAGGTTACTGGCCGGGATAAAGAGGCTGGGCCCGGGCGCGCTCACCTCATAGGCCCTTGACAGGCCATTGACATGTCAATATACTATTACCAAGACTATGAAAAAGCTGCCCGCCATCTTGCTAGGCCTTATCCTCGCCTCCCCGGCCGCGGCGTGCGCCCAGTCGTTCTCCCAGCTTTCCCAGACCAAAGGCACGGATGTCGGCGCGGTCCCTGAGCCTGCCCCGGAAGCGGTCGAAAGCCCGGCCGATCCCGACAATGTGGATTTCCTGGTTAGACCGGACGCGGAACATGAACCTGGCGCGCAGCTATTCCCCCCTTCCCGCACGGCGGCCAAATCCGTCGCAAGAACCCAGAACGAGGAAATCCCGTATCTGGCCCTGGCCAGAGCCGAAGCCGCCGCCAACGGCATAGATCTAGCCCTGGTCCTGGCGGTAATACAGAAGGAATCCTCTTTCGACCCCAAAGCCCGCAGCTCCGTGGGCGCGGTGGGGTTGATGCAGGTAATGCCGGCAACGGCAAAACACATGGGCCTGAAGAACGGCGCACAGCTTAAAGACCCCGCCGTCAATATAAAGTACGGAGTAAAATACCTGAAATATCTTTGGGACCAGTTCGCCGACACGGCGGCCGCCGACATCTCGGCCGCGGACATAGGCAAAACGGCGTCCCAAATGGCCATAGCGGCCTACAACGCCGGTCAGGGCAACGTGCGGAAATACAACGGCATCCCTCCTTTTAAAGAAACCCGCGCCTACGTAAAAAAAGTCACCGAATATTTCACCTACTTTTCCGACATGCTCGAAACCTCCCGCTCCGCCGGCAAGTAATGTCCAAATTCACCGCCATAGATTTCGAGACGGCCGACTACGGGCGGGACTCGGCCTGTGCCGTGGGACTGGCCAGGGTGGAGAATGAGAAAATAGTCCACACGTCCTACCGGCTGATAAGGCCGCCGCGCAGCGACATCAGGTTCACCGACATACACGGCATAACCTGGGAGGACGTGGAAGGAGAACCGCTCTTTGAGGCGGTCTGGCCGGAACTGGCTGATTTTTTTAAAGGAATAGACTTTATAACGGCGCACAACGCGCCCTTCGACAAGAGCATTCTTAACGCCTGCTGCGCCGCCGCGGGCCTGGAGCCGCCGCCGCAGCCTTTCGTCTGCACGGTAAAGCTTTCAAGATCCGAGCTGGGCATGAAGCCGGCCACACTTTCCCATGTCTGCCACCACCTCAGCATACCGCTGAAGCACCATAACGCCCTCTCGGACGCGGAGGCGTGCGCGAAAATAATGATAACGGTGGAACAGGTAAGGGCGGAAAGATCGGAGTAGTAACCAGGGAATAAATTCTCGACACTTATTACTGGCTGTTTTTGTTTACGGATTCCAATCCATAAAATCTTTTATAACGGCCTCGGGGATGCGCGCCGGGCGGCCCGTCCCGTAATTTATCCACACCCACATGGTGCGGCCGCCGC
>CAIXBR010000121.1 GCA_903917735.1 uncultured Elusimicrobia bacterium
GGTTTTGTCCCAAAAGGGCCCCGCCGCAGGCCAAGGTTTTACGTATTTCCTTTACGAGAAGGCACGGATGGTCATTTTTAGGCGGCGCAGGTGGGGTACTTAGACCGGCGAAAACTGGGGAATTCCTGACCGGCGTCTACATGCTTCGGCGATGTCTTCCATCGTGGTCTTTTTTAGGCCGTAGGTCTGAAAAAGGTCCTTCGCCGCGCGCAGTATCTCGTCGCGGACCAGGTCGTTCTTGGTTGTAGCGGGCTTTTTCATATATTAGACTAATAGACTTGTTACGTATTATAGTCTAATATATATTCCTTTGTAAGTCAAGGGGTATAAAAAAACCCGGCAGTATATGCCGGGTTCTTTCGGATTTGCGGCGGTCTATTTTTTAGCCGGAGCCGCGGCTTTTTGAACAGCCGGGGCTTTCTGCGCGGCCGGGACGGGCGCCGCGGGCGGAGCCAGTCTGGCCTTGGCTATAGCGGCCCAGGAGGTCTCCGGGTACAGCAGCGCTATTTTTTCGTAGGTGGTTTTGGCCAGGTCTTTTGCGCCTGACAGTTCCTGTACGCGGGCCAGGGAAGCGTGTACTTCCGGCGCCATGAAATGCTCGGGCGTTTTTGAAAGGAAATCGGAGTACTGGGCCTGCGCGCCGGCCAGGTCTCTTTGGGCTTCCTTGCACTTGCCCAGGCTGTACACGGCGAAGGGCGACAGGTCCCCTCCCTTGGCCGCCAGCTTGGCGTATTCGGCTTCCGCTTCCTTGAACTTGTTCTGAGCGAAGAAGAAGTCTCCCTTGGTGAGGGTGGCGTAGGGCGCGGCACTGGTGTTGCCGTAGCTGGTTTCAACAGCGGCAAGCTGTTCTTCGGCCTGGGCGATGTTACCGCTGAAGCCTATCTGCTGCGCCATGAAAAGATTTTTCCACGCGGTGTCGCGCAGGGCGCGGTAATGCATGAAGAAGTATACGGCGAAGATCACTGCGGCCAGCAGTATGACGGCCGAGCCTATAAAGGTTTCGCGGTTGTTCTTTATCCAATTCAGGGCTTTATCGGTTTTCTGGGGGGCTTCGGTGTTACCGCTGGCTATCCATGTATCTGGGGGCATATTTCTCCTTGCTGGCTAAAACTGGTGCCCCCGAGAGGAATCGAACCTCTATTTGGAGTTTAGGAAACTCTCGTCCTATCCGTTGAACGACGGGGGCTACTGCCGCACCCCGCGCGCACTGCACAGCGATCGGGGCGAATTAACGCCGGGCTTTATAAGGCGACGCCCGGTGCTCCACAAGGAGGGCTCTGCCCTCCATTTCATCGTCGCTTGCTCCCTGCGCTTCGCTTGGTCGCTGCGCTGAACCTCCCGAAGAGGTATTGGGAACTTAGCTTTACTGAATCCTTTCCTAACAAGGATGACGACGCGGAACTGCTGCGAACTAATATTTTATCAAAGAATAGGTGCTGCGGCCAGCCAGCTTTTCGCGGCCTTTAAGGAATTCCAACTCTATCAGCATGGCCACGCCGGCCACTTTGCCGCCGAGTCCGTCCACCAGGGAGCAGACCGCGGCCGCGGTGCCGCCGGTGGCCAGCACGTCGTCTACTATCAGCACTTTTTCCCCGGGCATTACCGCGTCTTCGTGCATCTCCAGCGTATCGGTCCCGTATTCCAGCGCGTAGGCGGCGGATACTGTCTTGTACGGCAGCTTGCCTTTCTTGCGCACCGGTATCAGGCCGGCGCCCAGCTCCACGGCTATCGGCGCCGCCAGCAGGAAGCCGCGGGCTTCTATGCCGAGGACTTTCGTTATCCCGGCGTTCCTGAAATGCTCCGCGAAGTGCTTCACCATTTCGGCGAAGGCCGCGGGGTCCGCCAGGAGGGGTGTGATATCCTTGAAGATTATTCCTTTCTTGGGGAAGTCCGGCACGTCGCGGATGATGGTCTTCGCTTTTGAGGCCAGGGCCTCGGAGGTGGCTTGTGTCATAATATATCCCGTTTATTTTTTCCCGTTCTGCTTGCGCGGAACGTAAGGCTTTGTAGGTATGGCGTCGCCAAGTATGTCCGTCTTTACCTTGGGCTGCTGCCAGCCGGGCTGCAGGTTGGTGTGGTCGGGCCGGCGGCCGAGCTCTATCAGGCCCATCTTGGCCGCTACGCGGCGCAGGCGCAGCAGCGCGCGCTCTTCTATCTGGCGCACGCGCTCGCGCGAAAGGCCCAGCTTCTTGCCGATATCGTTCAGGGTCATCGGGGTCTGGCCGGTAAGGCCGTAACGGTATTCCACTATCATCCGCTCGCGCTCGCCTATCTCCACCAGGGCGTCCTTCAGCTCGTCGTGCAGGCGCAGTATGGAAATAAGGTTGTCAGGGGTGGACCCTTCAGCGTCCTTCAGTGTGTCGCCCATGGTGTCTTCGCTCTCGCCGCCGCTGGAAAGCGGGGTCTCTATGGAGGACAGCCCGGTTACGATCTCCGAGGCGTTGAGGGCCGTGCGCACCTGGTTGGCGTTCCAGTGCATATGCTTGGCCATCTCGGCCATTGTCGGGTCGCGGCCGAGCTTTCCGTGCATGGCGTCCCACTGCTTCAGCCATTTCCTGAGCGCGGTCCACGCGTGCGGCGGGATGCGGATGGTCTTGGAATTTTCTTCAACCGAGCGGCGCACGTACTGTTCCACCCAGTAGGAGGCGTAGGTCGAAAAGCGGTAGCCCTTGCTGGGTTCGAATTTGTCGATGGCGTGCAGCAGGCCCAGGTTGCCTTCTTCCACCAGGTCCATCAGGTCCGCGCCGGCGTAAAGGAAGCGTTTGGCTATCGGGATGACCAGCTTCAGGTTCAGCTCCATTATGCGCTCTTTGGCCCGGCGGTCGCCGCGCTTCACGCGCTTCCACAGCTCGTGCGATTCCTCGCGCGAGATCTTGTGGTCTATCTGGCTGATCTTCCTGATGTACTGGTTGGTCGAATCGATGTTTATGTCGCTCAGCTTTTCCTTGGCCTTCGCGGGGGAAGCGGCCTCTTTGGGGGACTCTTCCTTTTCCTGGTCTTCGTTCTCTTTTTCTTCAGCCATTTTTATCCTCTCGGTCTCAGCCCGTTAAGCCGTGGGCTTTATGTAAAATTCGTCGTCCGCTTCCTGGTCCAGCATCTCCTGCGTTTCCACCTTCTCTGCCGCGGTCCAGGGGTGCCCGGTCTTTATTTCCTTAAGGAAGCCGTCGATGGACGGTATGGAGCCCTGCGCTTCCCCCTCCACCGAGCCGTCCAGCGCGTTGCGCACCCAGCCGTAGACGCTGTGCTTTTTCGCCGTTTCTTTCACGAACCAGCGGTAGCCCACGCCCTGTACTCTGCCTGAAACGCGGAAACCTAAACGCATAAATTTTTCATCCCGGCCATTTTCAATAATACTAAAAAGAATACCCCCTGGCAAGAAGGTATTGACAAGGCAACGGGCGGGGAAGTTAAGGGGTTGCTGAGCCGCGGATTTCGAGAGCCGCAGATACAAATAAAAAATCGGGGCGGCGGGATTTGAACCCGCGATCTCTCGCACCCGAAGCGAGCGCTCTACCAGCTGAGCCACGCCCCGATCATAACTAAGATCGGACACCACTTTATTTTTTACTGCCCAAATATAATAGCAAATAGAGGTAAAGGACGGCTATGAAAAATATCGGCGTCTCAGACCAGGGGCTTGCCGTCGCCGGTGAGCAGCTCTATGATCCTTGCGGCGATATCGCGGGCGGCGTGCGGCCTGGCGTGCTGGGCCATGGCGCGCGCGGCCTGCGCAAGGGTACGCGGATCGGCCATGTATCTGCGCACCAGCGGCGCCAGCTCTTCCGGGGTTTCGGCGGTCTCGGCCAGCCGGTGACGGTAGAGGAAAGAGGTGTTGCGTTCTTCCTGCCCGGGGAGCGGCGAGTAAATTATAAAAGGCTTAGCCATCGCCATGGTTTCCGCCAGCGTTACCCCCCCGGGCTTGCCTACTACCAAATCGGCCGCGGCATAATATGGGGCGGGCGAATCGGTGAAGTCCACAAAATGCACGCACTTTTTCCCGCCGTACGCTTTTTCGGCCTGGCGGCAAAGTTTGCGGTTATTGCCGCAGAGTACCGCCACCTGTATTTTCCCGAGCAGCGGTTTAAGGGCTATGGCGGCCTGCAGCAGGTCGCCCAGGCCGCGGCTGCCCCCGGTTACAAGAACGGTGAATAGGTTCGGGGCAAGCCCAAGCGCCTTGCGGACGGCGGCCTTGTCCGGCGGCGAGCAGGTGAATTCCTTTCTGACCGGTATTCCCGTGGAAAAAATCCTGTCGGACGGCGCGCCTTTTTCTTTGAGCGTGGCCGCCGTATATTTTTCCGGCGCGAAGTAAGCCGCCACGCCGTCGGGCGGCCAGTAGGAGTGGGCGCAGAAATCCGTTATTACGGAAAAAAGCGGCATGCGCGATAGGCGGCGGTTCTTTGTTATAAGCAGGGAGGAAAAAGCCTGCGTCGAGATGGCGGCGCGCACATTTTTCTTTATCAGCAGGTCGGCGAGCTTCTGCGAGGAAAAAGGCAGGATAGCCTCTCTGAAAGCGCTTGCGGCAAAAGCTATGAAGTCGTTGTCGTAGACGTAGTCCCACACCGCGGGCGTTTTGTTGAGAAGGCTCAGGTAGGTTCTTGCTACGAACGGCCCGAAGTCGGGGTAGACCTCGGAGAGGTCGATCATCACCGGCTCTATTATGCTGGGCGGAAGGAATTCGGCTATGGCTTTGGCGGCGGAATAGTGGCCGGAAGGCCTGGAGCCGTATATCAGCCCCACGCGTAAAGGGTAAGTCATTCCCGCCGTTTCCATATTTTGATTATAGCAAAGGAGCGGTTGAAGGTCGTGCGCGGGTTAAGGCATAATCTTCTTAGTTTAAGGATATAAGGGCGGCCATAGAGGATGCCGGCTTCGGCGCAGAATAGGGTTTACTGCCTGGTCGGGTCCTCCACGCGGCCCATGAAAAGGATCAGTCCCGTCCTGGGGTCCTCTATAAAGAACAGGAAAGGCCTGTCCGCGCGGAACACCGCGAAATCCGGCGCCATGCTTTTGAACGCCATGGAGATACCTGTTGCGGCGGCAGCCTCGGTCCCCTCCTCGTTCACTTCCACGAAAGCCTTCTGTACGGCTGTCTGAACGTACAGGTCTTTCTTGCCGTCCATCCCCGAAAAGTCCGCGGTGTCCGTGAAAGCCGTGGGCATGCCAAGTTCCGCCAGGGACCCGTTAAGGTTGAAGCCTGAGCTGAACGTGAACCTGGGGAGGAAGACCTTTACTTTCTGCTCACCGAGACCGGCGCGTATAGCCTCAAGCTTTTCCCCCGACAGGCCTTTTTCTACTTCCGACAGGTTCTTACCCGCCTTTGGCAGCAGCGCCAGCAGCGCAAGCCCGCCGCCCTTGTAGGGCAGGCGCAGGGCCTGCAGGTAGTCGTTCTCCGAATAGAAGGCGTCCCTCGTCCCCCCGCTATTCATCATTTTCACCGTTATAGTGGAACCGTCGGCCTTTGTGAAATTCGCCTCCCTGGTCATTTCTTTTTTGAAGGGCTCCTGCCATTTGCCTTTGAAGTAGACGGCGTTCACCAGCACCAGCCGGCTGAGAGGATTGATGGCGCCTTTCGGGAAAAGGTCCTTTATTTTTCCTTTTGTCTTTTCCTCCGTCCAGCCGTTTATGGCCGTCCGCGCTTCTTCCGGCCTGGTCCTGAAATCGGCCTGGCGGGCTTCCGCGCCGTACCTGGCCCGCAGGGTCTTGAGGTAGGCTGGCAGGAACTTGTAATCCTGCTGCGCCCAGAAGGAATTGGCCTGTTTGAATTCGGCGTCCCTGGCCGCGGACGCCAGGTCTTTGTTTAGCTTTGCCAATTCCGCCCATACGTCGGCGGGTGCGGCCCGGAAAGCGAAGACCGAGGATATTTCCTCGGCGGTTTTTCCCTTCGCGCCCTCGTAGGCCATGGCGAAGGCGGTGTACATGCTGTAAGGAGAGAAGAATATGTTCCCGGGTTTTAAGGCTTCCCTGCCGTAGAATTCGAAAGCGATGGTGTTGGCGCGGAAGGCCGGGCCCGGCTTTGCGGGGCTCTGCGCGGCTGCCGCGCTGCCGGTGCTGAACACGGCGGCTAAACTAAGGAAGGCTAGGTCTTTTGGTTTCATTTATTTCTCCTGACCGGAATTTTGCATCCCGCGCAATATTTTACAATACATGCGTAGGCGCCGTAACAGGCACTATGGCCATAAGACGGCCAACAAATAAAACTCCGCTGTGCCGCTGCGCCCGGGCGGGCGCGGCGGCCAGGGTAAAATACAAGAACCGGCAATTGCCGGTTCTTGTCCTTAAGTTTGTTTGACCAGCCTCATCGGGGCGGCGGGAATCGGACCCGCAATCTCTCGCACCCCAAGCGAGCGCTCTACCATTGAGCCACGCCCCGGTGGGGCTGGTCAAACCTCTGGTTGTGCCGTATCAAGAGCTATGCTCCTCAGACGGCCAAACTACTGTGTATCTATTATAGCAAAAAAGAAAAGCCGCCCCGGTTCAGAGTTCTTTTATCAGGTGCCGCAGGTCTTTCCTTATAGACTCAAGCAGATCGGTCTTGGCGCCGGAGGTGGCCGCCATGGCCTGCGCCGCTTTTTTCTGGCGGCGCTTTGCGGACAGCGCTTTGCGGGCCCCTTCCAGCGAATAACCCTTGATAAAGACCAGGTCCTTTATTTCCAGCAGCGTTTCTACGTCAGCCTGGGTGTAGCGCCGGTGGCCGCTGGAAAGCCGCAGAGGGCGCAACAGGCGGAATTTCAGCTCCCAGTAGCGGATAGTATATTCCGGCACCTGAGCCTTTTTGGAAACTTCCGCTATGGTAAAGTAAGTCTTCTCGGTCATTGCAGCCTGCCGTCCGCGCGTTGATTGTTGTAGTAACTTAACCGCCGGAGACGCGGAGTGCTTTCTCAGCGCTCTCTGCGTTCCCGCGGTAAATCTACATTCCTATAGTAAGTTTCTTCGACGGCTTGAAGCGTATGCTCTTGCGCGGGCCCACCATCACGCGCTGGTTGGTCTTGGGGTTGCGCATCTGGCGAGGCATCCTTTCCTTAACTTTGAAAGTGCCGAAGTTGGAAATGACCACCTTGCGGTTCTCGCGCAGGGCTTCGCCCATTATCTCGAAAGTCTTGCAGACCGCCATCTTCGCGTCTTTTTCCGTGGTGAGGTGTTTGGTGAGTTCCCTTATCAGGTCAAGTCTGTTCATCGTCTTCGCCCTCCCCCTTGTCTTCCTCTTCCCCGCCCCCACCGCCGTCCTCGGCGGAAGCGCCTGAAATGCCGCCGCTCATCAGCTGGCCGATAATATCGGTGGGCTTCAGGTTCTTAAGATCGTGCTTGAACTTCACCACCTCGTCTTCGGTTATCGGTTTGCTCAGGACCTGGGTTTTTCCGAAAACTCTTTCGTTTATATAAATGGGGCAGCCGAAGCGCACCGCCAGCGCCACCGCGTCCGACGGGCGCGAGTCCACCAGGCGCAGGTTCCCGCCGTCCATTTCGTCCAGGTGCAGGCTGGAGTAATAGGTGTTCTCAGCTATGTCGGTGATGACCACCT
The DNA here is from genome assembly GCA_903917735.1 of uncultured Elusimicrobia bacterium. GTDB lineage: Bacteria > Elusimicrobiota > Elusimicrobia > Elusimicrobiales > UBA9959 > UBA9959. The sequence goes on from CAIXBR010000121.1 coordinate 7,520, forward strand.
TTTTAACAGTAAGCCCGAGCGTCTTGATGATCGAGAACAGCAGGTCGTGCGTCATGGGCCTGGGCGACGGATAGCCGGAGAGGCGTATGGCTATGGCCTGCGCCTCCATGGGGCCTATCCAGATGGGCAGTATGCGCGTGCCCTCTATCTCGTCGAGGAAAATTATAGATTCCGTCAGGCTGGTGGCTATGGAATAGATCCGCACTTCCACGTCGCCGCCGGTCTTTTTTTCTTGTGTCATTATTTTTTGCCGCCGCCCGTCTGGTCCGGTTCTTTCCTGTGCTTGAACGAAAGCTCGGCCCCTTTAAGGATACGCCGTATGTTGGCGATATGCGTGTAAAAGATCAGGGCGCAGACGGCCAGCGCCAGAAGCGTGAAGGGTTTCTGATAATCTTTGGTCAGGAGGTAGCAGAGTACCGGCAGCGACACCGAGGCCGCCATCGAGCCCACCGAGATATGGCCGGTTATGGCCACCGCTGCGCCGAACACCACGAAAGCCCCGGCTGTAGGGATGGGCAGCAGCGCCATGAAGACGCCCGCGGCCGTGGCCACGCCCTTGCCGCCGTGGAAGCTGAGGAATACGGTCCAGATATGGCCGGCTATGGCCAGCGCGCCGGCCGTCACCGGTATCCACCAATGCCCCTTGCTGAAGTCCGTAGAGCCCACTATGTAGAAATAGTGCATAGCTATCATGGCCGGCACGAAGCCTTTAAGGAAATCCACGGCAAAAGTGAGCATGCCGGGCAGTTTGCCCAAAGTGCGGTAGACATTGGCCGTGCCCGGGTTGCCCGAGCCGTGCTTGCGTATGTCTATCCCCTTGAACCGTCCTATAAGGTAGCCGGTGGGGATACCGCCCAGAAGGTAACTCGCGATGAAAAGCAGGCCGATTTTAGTGTGGGTCATCGTTTAGATTATATAAAAAGGACGGCTGGCGGGCTAGGAGCCTGGCGGCCTAGGGGGTATTGCCGGATCTTTTACTGACCCGCGCGTAGTTCTCGGGTGTGGCCCTGAAGCGGAGCGTCACCCCGTCCGGGCCATAGGAGGCTTTCTGCACCAGGCAGGAGTCGTAGATCTCCTTGATCGCGCCCTTCGACCCGGGCGGGACCGTTAATTCGTAGTCCCGCCAGCGCCGGGAAAGCGAGCGCTCGCAAGAGGACAGCAGGCCGGCCACGCCTTTACCGGTAAGCGCGGACACGACTACCGGCCGCAGGCGCCCCGGGGCCCAGGCGGAAACGGCCGCGTCTTTTACGGCATCGGCCTTGTTGAAAACGTTTATCACCGGGATGTCGTGCACCTCAAGCTCGGCCAGGGTGGCGATTACGGCTTCGTGCTGGCGCTGCGCCTCGGGCGAGGACAGGTCGTGCACGTGCAGGATGAGGTCGCTGTAGCGTATCTCCTCCAGCGTGGCCCTGAAGGCGGCTATAAGGTCGTGCGGCAGCTTCTGTATGAAGCCGACCGTGTCGGTGAACAGGGCCCAGCCGCCGGCCGGCAGGCGCACGCGCTTGGTGGACGGGTCCAGCGTGGCGAAAAGCTTGTCGTCGGCGTAGATGGCGTGTTTGCCGCCGGTGAGGTAGTTAAGCAGTGTGGACTTGCCGGCGTTGGTGTAGCCGACGATGGAAACCTGCGGCATGGGCACGGAGTCCCTTTTGCCGCGCTGGGTGGAGCGCTCCCGACGTATGGCATCTATCTCGCGCTCCAGCTCCGTTATCTTTACGCGCAGCTCGCGCTTGTCGTATTCGATCTTTTTTTCGCCGGAGCCGCGGCCGCCTATCATACCGCGCTGCTGGTCCATGCCGCCGCCGTGCCCGGCCAGGCGCGACAGGGAATAATTGAAGCGCGCCAGCCGCGCCTGCAGTTTGCCTTCGCGCGTGCGGGCGCGCATGGCGAAAATCTCTATTATCAGCCGCGGCCTGTCCGCTACGGTCACGCCCAGGGCCTTCTCCAGGTTGCGCTGCTGCGCCGGCAGCAGTTCTTCGTCGAAAATAACGGCCCCGGCGCCGAGCTCGGCTATCAGGCCCTTCAATTCCTCCACTTTGCCGGAGCCAATAAGGGTGGCCGGGTTCCAGGCGTTCAGCCGGACCCGTATTTTCTGCACGGGCTCCAGCCCGGCCGTTTCCGCCAGCCGCCAGAGTTCCTCCAGCGCGCTTTCCCCGGCGGCATCCGGGCGCTTTTTTTTCAGTTCGGCCGCTATCAGGATGGTTTTCATGCGTTCATTATTCTTTCGGCGATGGCTGCGGGGTCGTAGTCCTCGAATTTATTGAGTTCGATCCTGACCGTGTTGTGGTAGCGGCCGAACCAGGTGTTCTGGCGCTTGGCGTAGGCCAGGGAGGCCGTGGTAATAAGGCGTATAGTATCCGGTTTCGTTATCCTTCCCGCCAGGTAGTCCATCATCTGCGGGTAGCCCAGAGTTTTCAGGCCGGGGCAGTCCTCGGCGTAGCCTTTCTCCAGCAGCCCGCGCGTTTCCGCGGCCCACTCGTCGAAGCGGGTGACGGTGCGCCGCTTTATCCGTTCTGCCAGCAGGCCCTTGTCCCATTTCAGGAAAATGAATTTGCCCTCGTGCGCTGGCAGGGCGTTAAAGAACCTGCCGCTCCAGATCTGCGACACCGGGCGGCCTGCCAGGCGCGTTATCTCTATGGCGCGCATCACGCGCTGGATGTTGCCGGGCGGTATGCGGCGCCCTGCTTCCGGGTCTATGGCCATGAGCTCGGCGTGCAGGGCTTCTTTTCCCCCCGCTTCGGCCAGGGCGGCCAGTTTCTCCCGCAAGGTGGGGTCCGCCGGTGGCAGCTCGTCCAGGCCGTTCCAGAAGGCCTGCACGTACATGCCCGTTCCGCCGGCCATCACCGGGACCTTTCCCCGGCCCCAAATTTCCGCGACCAGTTTTTTTGCCTCTTTCACGTAGGCGCCCACGTCGTAGGTGGCACGCGGGTCCAGCGTATCTACCATGTGGTAGGGGATATCCTCTACCAGGTAGAAATGGCCGGTGGGCGTGTCGGCCCAGACGCCGTGCGGCTTGGCGGTGCCGGCTTCCAGCAATTGGTAGGTCTGCTTGGAGTCGGCCGAAATTATTTCCCCGCCCAGGCGGCGGGCCAGCTCAAGGGCTATTTCGGTCTTGCCGGAGGCGTTGGCCCCCATCAGCGTTATAGGTTTGAGTATTTCTTGGGACATCTTATTCGGGAAGTCAGAAGCCAGAGGCAAGATGTCGTTAGACTTCTTACTCCTGGCTTCCGGTGTTGCCCGCGCGTATTACTTCTTCTTAAAAAGCTGATCGTCCTTCTGCGGCTTGTTGCACAGGCCGTGCGCCCGGCAGGTTTCCACGCAGACTTCCGGCAGCTTCAGCGCGTAGCGCGTGTCGCAGTCGGAATAATCCTCGGCCATCTCGTTTATGCGCTTACGGTCGTCGTGGCTGATATCGGAAAAAGAAATGCCGTTCATGAACACGCCGCCCTTGTCCTTTACCCAGGAGATCTTCCCGGTGACGGGCATCTGCTTTACGCCGTTGAGCTTAAGCAGGATGTTCAATTCCTTGGTGTGGGGCGGGGCCATGAAGGTTATCAGGCGCATGCCGCCGGCGGACAGGTCCGCAAGGATAGCGGGCTGAGGCACAGGGTGGCCGTGGGAGTCCTTGGTGAAAAACTCTATTTCGACCGGTTCAAGTATGCCGTGCAGCATAGGCAGGCGTACATGCTGGCGTCTTTCTTTAAGAACTTTGCTGGTTTTTTTAGTCATAGCACCTTTCCGTTCAAAGTATTTTTATCGGCCCCGGCTACCAATACTTCGGCCATCTTTCCGGGTGTCCCGCGGGCCTTCACTCTTACGGCGAAATTTCCGGAGGCGCGGCCATATGTTTCGGTCTCAAAAAGAACTTCCTCTATTTTACCAATTCTTTCGTTTAAAACAAGGCGAGAATTAGTTTTGACGGCGGCCAGGAGTATTTCGAGCCTGGCCTCTATATCCGGCTCGCTCATTGTGGCTGCCATCTCCGACATGTCCGAGCGCGGAGAATATTTGAAGCAGTAGGCCATTGAGAAACGGCCTTCCTCTATAAGTGACAGCGTCTCTTGGAAATCTTCCTCGGTTTCTCCCGGGTAGCCGACTATGAAGTCGGTGGAGACGGCCAGGCCGGGCGCGGCCCCGCGCAGCTTCTCAAGCAGGCCCAGGTACTGCGCCCGGGTGTAGCCGCGGCGCATAAGTTTCAGGATCCGGTCCGAGCCTGACTGCACCGGCAGGTGCATATAGCGCGCCAGCTTTTTATTCCCGGCCAGCAAGGCCGTGAAAGTATCGTCAAAATAAAGCGGGTGCGGACTCATGAAGCGAAGCCGCTGAAGGCCTGGCAGCGCCAAGACTTTACTTAAGAGTTCGGAGAACGTGGTCTTTGCGCCGCGCCAGGCGTTCACCGTCTGGCCAAGCAGCACTATTTCTTTCGCGCCGGCTTTTATCTTGGCGGCGGCGTCTTCCAGTATCGCTTCGGCGGAAAGGAATACCGCAGGGCCGCGCACCGCGGGCACTATGCAATAAGAGCACTTAAGCGAGCAGCCGCGCATGATGGTTACATAGGCGGTCAGAGGTGAGCGAAAAAGGTTCTGGTGGGTTGTCTCGCTTTTAGGGGAAGGTCCGAGTTGGGCGATAAGGGAGTCCTCGAATTTCTCTATCGCCTTGGCTCCTACAACTTCATCAACAAAGGGGAAGCGGTTTTTTATCTCTTTCTCCCCCAGCTTCTGAGCGGCGCAGCCCACTATGAAAAGCTTACCTTCGGGTTTGGCCAACTTCCACTTGCGCAGGCGGCCTATCTGTGAGATGGCCTTGTCCTCCGCGCGCTGCCGCACAGTGCAGGTATTCACCACCACAGCGTCCGCCTTCTTTAGGTCTTCGGTAAGCGTATACCCGCGCCGCCTGAACGCCGCGGCGATATTTTCCGAATCCGCCTCGTTCATCTGGCAGCCGAATGTAATGATGTGCACAAGTCTGGCGGCCCGGCCCGCAGCGGGCGGGGCCGCCGGTTTTTCTGGTTTCTGCATTTGTTTTTTTCCTCAAAAATTAAATAATTAAATGGCGCAAAAAATTCTGCATTTTTAATTTTTTTTCCCCCTATCTTCATGTTCCTGCAGACCAGGTTGAGCAGTCGCTTTTTCTCTGCGGCGTCCGGCTCGGTTTCTTTCGGTTCCTCGTCGGAAACATAGTCGTGCACCTTCGCCAGATAGTCCGCGGATTTTTCGCGGTCTATCTGGCGCAAAGCGTAGAAAGCCGAGGCCTTTTTAAGCTCTTCTCCCTGCTGGAAAAGTGCCTTGTTTTTCTCTTCAAAGACTTCCTTGGAAACGTGCCCTTCCAGGTACACGTCCGTCAGCTTGCCCTGCTGTTCCAGGTTGCGCGCTAATTTGGCGTCAACCTCGGTTTTAGCCGCTTTATCCACCTCTTTGGGCTTGGAGGCCGGAAAAGTCATGTTCGTCCATCGGCTCGTGAATTTGTCGCTTTTCATGAGCATTGCCACCCATTCATTGACCTGCGGCTCAAGGTCTGCGGCCTTAACGCTTTTGTTATTGCAAGACAGGTAGCCGTTGTTCCGCGAGGAACAACGGTACCATTTCTTGGTGGCCTTGGTGCGATGGTTGCTAACCGAGGAAGCGCCTATATACTTGTGGTTGCACTTGCCGCAAAAGAGGATGCCGGACAGCAGGTAGTCGCCCGGGCGCGCCTTGCGCATATAGATGCGCTTCTCAGCGCGGAGTTTTTGCGCTTGCGCAAAAACTTCCTCGCTGAGTATGGCCTTATGCTTGCCCTGCGATACGATGATCTTGTCCGGGGCGTTCTTAATGTACTTGTAGCCCTTAGCGGTTTTCTTGGTCTTATCGTAGTGGTGGGCATTCCAGACTATCTTGCCCTCGTAGATACGGTTTTTGAGGATGTCCCATACAGCCTTGGTGCCGAAATAGTTGCCCTTGCGGTTGCGCAGGCCCTTCTTGGCCAGGGCCGCGCCTATGCTCCAGGTGCTCTTGCCTTCAAGGTACAGGGCGAAGATCAGCCGCACGATCTCGGCCTCGCTCTCTACCACCTCCAGCATTTTGGCGGCCTTGTTATAGGTGTAGCCATAGGGCGCGAACCTTGAGCCAAGCCAATGGCCCTGCATGGCGCCCTTTAACATGCCGGGGAACACGCGCTCCGCTATACGGTTGCGCTCAAACTCCGCGAAACTGCCAAGCTGCTGAAACATCATTTTGCCGGCCGAGGTCGTGGTGTCAAAAGGCTCCCCGGCAGACTTGAAGCCTACGCCGTAGGAGCAAAGCTCCTCTACAAGGTTAAGCATGTCGCGCAGGTTGCGGCTGAACCGGTCCAGCTTGGCTACCAGCACCAGCCCGAACTTGCCGCCTTTGGCGTCAGCCATAAGTGCGGCAAGCGCGGGCCTGTTAGTGGTGGCCCCGCTAACGCCGTCGTCCGAGTAGACCTGGTAGACCTCGTAGACCTCGCGCTTGGCGAACGCCTCAAGGGTTTCCCGCTGGACTTCAAGGGAATAGCCTTCCTTGGCCTGGTCTTCCGTCGAGACCCTGAGATATAAAGCGGCTATTTTCATATGGCTACCTTATGGTTTCTTTCCACTTCTTCAGCTTGCTGATGTCCGCCTCCGTGAATACGGGGTAGTTGCGGTAATCTCTTCCCGGTTTGACCCAGCCTTTCTTGATCCAGTTATACAGGGTCTGCCTTGTTACGCCCAGCGCCTGCGCGGCGTAAACCATGTTGTAGCGCTTCATAAGTGTATTATACGTTATTTTACAGTTCTTTGTCTTTTTCTTTTAGGGGTAAATGCACGCTTTTACGCTGCGGCAGCGGGAAAGCGGGCAAGAATGGGTGGGCGGGATAAATTCCTGCTAATACCGGGGCAGCCCGGCTTGTCCGGGCTGTACCGGTTTTAGCCTCCGCCTCTCCGGGGGCGACATTTAATTAACAGGAAAGCCCGCCAGGGCGAGCGAACAGCGAGCCTGGGCGGGTTTTCTATCAACCAGGTGCCCCCGCTCTTCAAAAAAATTAAAAATGCAGAATTTTTTGCGCCATTTAATTATTTAATTTTTGAGGAAA
>CAIXBR010000122.1 GCA_903917735.1 uncultured Elusimicrobia bacterium
AACGGAAACGTGTAAGGATGCAGCCTGAAAGCGGAAAGCGGTCTGGGCGTCGGTGCCCGGGCTTGGAAGGAAGCAAGTCAGAGACGGCATAAAAATGCCGTCAGGCGGAGTGCGGTCTCTTGACTTCCTTTTTCATAGATGTTTTATAATAATACGAATGGGCAAGACCGTTAAGACTGCGCCGGTGCTTGAGGGGGATAAAACCCTTAAGTTCCCGCACGCCCTGCTGATAAGCGCCAGCGCCGGATCCGGCAAAACCTATACCCTTACCCAGCGCTACGTGCAGTTCCTGCTTTCCGACAAAGTCCCCGATAACGACCTCTCCGCTATACTCGCCGTCACGTTCACCAATAACGCCGCTAAGGAGATGAAGGCGCGCATTCTGGGCTGGCTGAAAGAGCTGGCGCTGGATAAAAACTGCAAAAAAATGGATGAGACGCTGGCGCTGGTCTCGCTGGGCCGGGACAAGGCGCATAAGCGGGCGCAGGCCCTGGTAGAGCGCGTAATAGCTAACTACTCCGATTTCCACATCCAGACCATAGACAGTTTCCTGGCCCGCGTGATGGCCGCCTCTGCCGACGAACTGAAGCTGCCGCTGAAGGCCGAGATCACCATGTCTTATGACATCCTCATAGACCTGGCCCTGTATTCCATGTTCGCGCGCATAGGCAAGGCGGACCTGCCGGCCGAAACGGTGGACAAGTTCCTGGCCGTGCTGCCCAAGACCGGCTCCTACCCCTGGAACCCGGCGCAGCGCGTTAAAGATAATTTCAACAGCTTCCTCAACCAGGAAGGCAAGACCGCCGGAGTCATAACAGCCCCTCCCGGGGATTACGAAGCCCTGCTAAAGGCCAGGTTCCCGGAGACGCTCAAGTTCTGCGGAGGGCTCATCAAGCATTTCGGCGCGGAGTTCGTGCGCCCCAGTTGTGCCGCAGCCATAGAGGCCGGCAGCCTGACGGATTTTCTGGCCTCCCATAATTTCACCTACGGCATCTTCAACGGCGTAAAGCGCGGCAAGTTCCCTGCCGGCTGGGAAAAGGATATTTCCCACCTGAACGACCTGGTGATAGAGCTGACCGAACTGAACGCCGCGGCGTATTATCATCCATACGTCGGAATTTATGACCGGTTCAAGGCCGAGCTGGAGCGCGTAAAGCGCGGCAAGACCGACGTTATCCACATCAACGACATAGCGAAGAAACTCTCCTCCTACATAAACTCCGACAACGTGCCCGAGATCTACCTGAAGCTGGGCGAGCGCATTTCCCATTTCCTCATAGACGAGTTCCAGGACACCAACCGCCTGCAGTGGGACGTTATACGCCCGCTGGTGGAGGAAGCCATCTCCAAAACCGGCTCGCTGTTCGTGGTGGGGGACATCAAGCAGGCCATCTACATGTTCCGCAACGCCGATTATAAGATAATGAGGGATCTTTTAGACAAGGCTGAGGGCAAAAAGGACGAAGCCGCCAATATTTCGCTGGAATCTCTGGACGGGGAGCTGAAATACATGAACCTGCCCGTCAACTACCGCTCCGACGGGGAAGTGCTGGCTTACGTGAACAGGCTTTTCAAAGAGAAGCTGAAGAGCGCGCCTGAACTTATAGGCGAGGATATCACCGAACTCACCACTTATTCCCAGTCCGTTCCGCCTGACCGGATAGAGCACGGCTATGTTAAGACGGACGTGCTGGAAGTGGAAGACCTGTCCGGGCCGGGGCCGCAGAAGGACTGGCTGCTTAAGGCCGTGAACGGCGCGCGCGAACGCTACCCGCTGGGCGAAATAGCCATCCTTGTGGCCAAGAACAAGCGCATAGAGCCGGTGGTGGAATGGCTGACAGGGGCCGGCATACCGGTAGCCTCGCTGAGCTCGCTGGACATACGCAAGCGGAGGGTGGTGGCTGAACTTATAGCGTGCCTCAAGTTCCTTGAAACCCCTTCCGACAACCTCTCGTTCGCGGCTTTCCTCACGGGGGATATCTTTGGCAGGCTTACCGGGCTTAAGCGCGAAGAAATGACGGAATTCATCTTCAACTCCCGCGCCAAGGCTCCCGGCGCCATCCTTTACGCCGAATTCCGCAACCACGCGGAGTATAAAAAATACTGGGATAAATATCTGGACGAAGTCTTTCGCAAAGTGGGCTACCTGCCGCTGTACGAGCTGGTCTCGTTAATGTACTGCAACTTTAAAGTGTTCGGGAATTTCCCGGACGAGGCCGCGTTCCTGGCCCGCTTCCTTGACGCCGTCACCTCGCTTGAGGCCGAGGGTGTCACAAGCCCCCGTTCTTTCATAGAATACGCCTCAGGCGCGGACGAGGACAAGTCCAAAGTTTTCTCTATAGCCCTGCCCGAATATATCGACGCCGTGCGCGTGATGACCTTCCATAAATCCAAAGGCTTGGGCTTCTCCGTTGTGATAAACCTGATGTACGAAGAGGCGGACCGCTCCGACCCCATGTATTTCGAGGAGAAAGACGGGGAAATACATGTCTACCACATAACCAAAGCCGCGGCCGAACAGTCGGTGAAGCTCCGACCGGTTTACGAGGGACGGCGCACCGATTCAAACGTGCAGGACTTGAACGTCCTTTACGTCATTTCCACCCGCGCCCGCCACGAACTTTATAATCTGGTAATTAAGAAAACCCGCAAGACCGCGGTGAAAGAGCCCAGGCTGTCGGACCTCTTTGAAACCCTGGAAGCCGGCCATCCCGACGCTCATAAGCCTGAGCAGCGCAAGGCCTCGAAGCCGGTGGAGATAATTTCCGCGGCCGGGCGTCAGGAACAGCGCTTCGACGCGCTGAAGCCGACCTACGCCAGTTTCTTCGAAACCGCCGAAGGCGAACTGGTGCACGACCTGCTGTCCCGCTTTGTCGGGCTGCCGGAAGACCTGGAGCCTGAACTTTCCGTACGGTTCGACGAACTGGCTCCCAAGTATCCCTTTAAGTTCGACAAGGACGGGATGATAAAGGGCCTTGTCTCCTTCCTGAATAATTCCGATGTCACCCAGTTCTTTGCCGCCGCCCCCGGCCGCCAAGTGCTGGTGGAAGCTGAATTTATAGACAAGTCCGGCGCGCTGTTCCGTATGGACCGCGTCCTGCTGGACGCCGACTCCGTAACCGTAATAGACTTTAAAACCGGCCACGAGAACACCCAAAAGTACACCGCCCAGCTGAAGGGGTATCTCGCCATAATTGCAGAAGTATACGGCAAACCCGCCAAGGCGTGCATCGCCTACGTAGACCTGAATAAGATCGTAAATATTTAGTCCGTCGCGGGGCCGCTCCGGCAGTACGCTGGTAGTGTGGCGAGCATGGTCCTTTGCGCTACAAATATTTTGCCCGGCGCAGAAAAATTGACGGTTTCCGTCGGGAAATGCTTCACTCTCTTTACGCGGTCAGGGGAGAATTAATGAACAGCATGAAAAATATAGTTCTGAAATGCGCGGCGTTATTCCTTTTTATTATTGTGCTCGGGCGTGCCGCGGCCCCGGTGTACGCGCTGGAACCTGCCGCGCCGCAGGTGACCGTTTCGGTGGACCCCCGCGTTGAGCTCATGGCCATCATCTTCCGGCTGGCCGGCAATAAAGAATATAACGATAGCTACATACCGTCCTACGCGCGGGACGTGGACGAGCATTTTGCGCCGTTCAAAGACCATCCCGTGGTTAAACTGGCCGCCGAGCTTAAAAAAACGCGGGGCATCGGTTACGACGGCCCCATGACGCTGGCCATACACATTACGGATACGGTGTCCCTTGGCGAAAGGGTCCCTTTCTCCCCGCAGCCCGAAGCGCTGGATTCCAGGTGGACCCCTGCGAAGGCGCGCGAGTTCCTGGCCCTGGCGCGCGATTTCGTAAAGCTGACCGGGTTCAATGATTTTTACGCCCGGCATCAGCCTTTGTACGACATAGCGGTACAGCGCATGCAGGCGGTGCTTGATAAGAACGCGCACCTGGAGTGGTTCGACAGCTTCTTTGGCCCCAGAACGGAGACGCATTTCCGGCTGGTGCTCGGCATGGTCAACGGCGGCAACAGCTATGGCCCCAAGATAGCGCTGCCGGACGGGCGCGAAGAGATGTATTCCGTGCTTGGCGTATGGAGAATTGACGCCCAAGGGCAGCCGGAGTTCGATCCGGGGGTTGTCTCAACTGTGGCGCACGAGTTCACCCACTCCTATGCCAATCCGATGGTGGACCGGTTCGCTAAAGGGCTGCGGGCTTCCGGAGAGAAGCTTTACGGCCTTGTGCCGCAGGAAATGGCCGCGCAGGCGTACAGCAACTGGAAGACCTTGATGTGCGAATCCTTAGTTCGTGCCTGCGTATTGCGTTACCAGCTGGATAACTACGGGCCTGAGGCCATGAATAAAGCGGCGAACTACGAGAACTCGCGCAGTTTCTACTGGGTTTCGGGATTGGCCGACCTGCTTGGCAAATACGAAGCCAAGCCCCGCGCGTATAAGGGCCTGCCCGAATTCTTTCCGCAGATAATAAACTACTTCAACGATTATGCCAAGACCGCCGGCGCCACGATAGGGGCGATAAAGGCTAAAGCCAGGGCCGACCAGGAGAAGAGGAAAAAAGATATTCTGTCCTGGAGGGAGACCGGGCCGAAGATAGTCGCAATGGCGCCCGCCGACGGGGCTAGGGATGTCCCGCCGGACCTGAAAGCTATAGTTATTACATTTGACCGCCCGATGAGCCAGAGCTGGTCCGTAGTGGATTTAAGCTCTGGGCATTATCCTAAGACCACCGGAGCGGCCGGCTATGACGCCGCGCAGAAAGTTTTTACGCTGCCGGTAGAACTGCTGCCCGGAAAGGACTATGTTCTGGGCCTGAATAGCGAGGACTATAACAACTTCAAAAGCACGGGAAATATTCCGTTGTTTCCGGTAATATATAAATTTAAAACCAAATGAGTTCGGTAAATTCCTGGCAAGGGGAGAACAACATGGAACTGATGCCGTTTAAAAGAGTAGATACTTATGCTTTGTATAAGCTGAAGAGGTTCAGGGTACTGGATAATAAGTTCCTGGCCCGGTTGCATAAGGGGCTGCCTGAATGGGCCACACACGCTGTGCTGCAGTTCGGGGAACCTATAAAGAACGAGTGGCGGGTAACCGAACGCATCGATAAAAAGTACAACATGGCGGTTATTATTTTAGGCGGGGGGGGATTTGATAGAATCTGGGGGTTCAGGGTATAGGAGTTATGGAAAAATTCAGATAGGCTGTGACCGTGCCGGGGCCGCCGTTCTATTCAGCCAGGGCGGCCGCTTGACGCGGTCCTGATAAGGGGGAGATATGGAACTTGAAAAAATATCGGAATATGCGAAAGGGGATCTTGAAGAAATTGTGACCACGTACGTTTGGGAGCCAATAGACGAAAATGGCGAACGCCATGATGTAACGCTAAGAATTGAGGTCAGGCGGAAAGTCAGCGGAAAGTATTATGCTATCCCGAGCCACCAGGCTGAAAGTCCTCAACAAGCCGCGCCGTATTTCACCATGGATGAAAAAGATACGCCGGAAGACGCGTTATATTATTGTATCTCCGGGTTAAAAAAGCATATGAGAACAGCGGAAGAAACCCAATGGCCGCTGTTAAAGTGTAAATGATGTAAAAAGGCGCCCTGCCGTCCGCCAGAACCGCCGGGCAATCCCGGCGGTTTTATTCTGGCTGGATTTTAACCCGAAAATACGCCGGCCGCCTGACCCGGCGCCCCCGCAGGTTTTACTCGCCAACTTTAATTAAGAAAATGTATAGTTAAAATTGGCAGGCCGAACTTAATTGTAAATATAGGCCTGAACGCAGGTCCTTGGCCTTGGGTTTCTGGAGCAACATGGCAAAAGTAATGACCTGGCCCATCCCAATAAATTTAAGGCTAACCGGAGAATTATGATAAAAACCGACTTAAAAGAATACGCGGAACTGCTGGGCGGCTACAGCGAGCTGCGCCTGCACGAGAACAGGAACACAAACGTGATGCTGATGAACGGGAACCTGGTGGGGAACGAGAACAGCTCCTCCGGCGGTCTGTCGGCCCGCGTTTACAAGAACGGGGCTTGGGGTTTCGCCTCTTCGCCCGGCGCTGAACTGGACACCGCCAAAAAAGTCATGGCAGCCGCCTCCCGGAACGCGGATTTCCTGGATTCACGCCTTAAGAAAGGCCTGCCGCCGCTGCCCGCCATGGCCGCGCATGGCATATACGACCTTTCCACAAAGAAACCCCGCCGCTCCCAGAAAGAGCTGGTGGACTTTATCTCCGAGATAGACGGCTACATAGCCTCCAAATACAAAGGGCTGAAAGGCCGGCGCGTGCTGATAAAGAACCTGGACATGGAGAAAGCTTTCCTAAATTCCTACGGCTCTTCCTTCTATTCGGTGACGCCGCGCTCCGTGCTGATGGTCTTCCTGTTCGCCGAAAAGGACGGCGCGGTGGTGGACCACTGGGAGGACGTCAGCAGCGTGGGCCATTTCGAGGATGTTTTTACGGAACCCTCGGCGTTGTTCAACTGGGTGGACGGGGTATATGAGCGCCTGATGCAAAAAGTCTCCGGCATCTATCCCGAAGCCGGGCATAAGGAGTGCATACTGGACGCCAGCCTGGCCGGCATACTGGCCCACGAGGCCGTGGGCCACACGACCGAGGCCGACCTGGTGCTGGGAGGCTCTGTGGCCGGAGCCCTTATGGGCAAACCTGTGGCCAGCTCCATGGTGAACCTGACCGACTTCGCGCATACAGCCTTTGGAAAGCCCTGCCATATTCCCATCTACGTGGACGACGAGGGCGTGGAGGCCAAAGACGCCGTTATAATAAAGGACGGCGTGCTGACCTCCTATATGCACAACAGGGAATCGGCTGTGCATTACGGGGCGGCGCCCACCGGGAACGCCCGTGCCTCCGAATTTTCGGATGAACCCATCATCCGCATGCGCAACACAGCCATACTGCCCGGCACGGACAGGCTGGAGGACATGGTGGCCTCGGTTGATGACGGCTATTACCTGGCCGGCTGGACCAACGGCCAGGCCGACGCCACCAGCGAGTTCACTTTCGGCGTGAAGTCCGGCTACGAGATAAAGAACGGCAAGTTCGCCAGGTCCCTGCGCGGCGCCACGGTCTCAGGTGTGGCCTTCGACCTGCTGAAGACCGTCACCATGCTCTCTTCGGAGATGAACTGGTCCGCGTTGGGCATGTGCGGAAAAAAACAGAGCATACCGGCCGCCATGGGCGGCCCCGCCGTAAAATGCGTGATGAACATAGGGGGGCGCTGACATGTCCGACAAGAACACCGCTTTATTCTGCCTTGAAAGCCTGAAGAAAGCCGGCGCCGACAAGGCCCAGTGCGTGCTGGTCAACACCGAGAAGAACGAGCTGAACGTGGACGCGGACAAGATCTCGCTGATGCGCACCAGCTACAACACCAACATCAGGTTCACGGCCATAAAGGACGGCCGCAGGGGCTCTTCCTCCCTTAACGGCTTTCTGAAGCCGGATATCGAGCGCGTGGCAGCCTCGGCGGTAGAGAACGCCAAGGCCTCTCCCGCCGATCCGGCCTATGACATCGCGCCGCGCCAGCCGGCCAAGGTCTTCGACAATAAAATAGTGACGCCGGACCTGGACGCCATGTACGACAGGCTCTCCACGCTGCTGGCGCAAGCCCGCGTTAAGTATCCGCTGCTGAAGCTTTCGCAGGCCATACTCAACTTCAACCGCAGAATGGAGTATTTCCTGAACTCGAACGGGGTGGATTTCACTTCCAATTCCGGGTATTACGACGCTTTCGTCTTCTTCCTGTCCCAGGATGGTAAAAAGACCTCCTCGTTCAATTATTCCATGTACACGGCCAGGGACATGAAGAAAGAAATAATAGACACGGTCTCCATAGACACGCTGTTCCGCCAGTCGGCCGAGCAACTGAACACCAGGCCCCTGGAGGGCAAGTTCGAGGGGGAGATCATAGTCACCCCGGTCTGCTTAATAAACTTCCTGCAGTTCATCACCACGATGGCCATACGCGACGCGTCCCTTATCTCCGGCAGCAGTGTTTATAAGGATAAACTCGGGAAGCAGATAGCTTCCCAGGCCTTTACCCTGCGCTCCAAGCCGGTCTCGGACGAGATAGTGGACGGCTATTACGTGACCCCGGACGGTTTCGAGGCCGAGAACACGACCATAATAGAGAAAGGCGTTCTGAAGACCTTCCTGCTTAGTCTATACGGCGCCAACAAGACCGGCCTGCCGCGCGTCTCCAACACAGCCGGCTGCGACGTGATAGAGCCGGGCGATAAAACGCTTGAAGAGCTGGCCGCCCCGATAAAGAAAGGCCTGCTGGTCGCGCGCGTGTCCGGCAATAATCCCACCGAGGGCGGGGACTTCTCAGGAGTGGCCAAGAACAGTTACTACATAGAGAACGGCAAGATACTCTATCCCGTCAGCGAGACCATGATCTCCTGCAATATCCCCAAAATGTTCATGGACATAAAGGGCATATCCAGGGAGCGGGTGCATTTCGGCAATTCCGTCTACCCGTGGATCTCATTCGGCGGGGTGACGGTGTCCGGAAAATAAAATATGGAGTTCAAGATAATAAAATTCGACTTTCAGAACGCCGCGCCGGAGGTGTGGGACGGCTATTTCCGGCACGCGGACGAGATGCAGTGCGAGCTGCACCCTGAGGACCCGCTGCTGCCCTGGGAAAAAAGAAAAGCGATGATGATTTCCGGCGAGGCTAACCCCTACAGCCGGGCCTGCAGGTTCCTGGCGTTCCCGGAGGACTCCACTGGAGTAGCGGCGGGTTTCGTTTCGGCAGTCGCTGAGACGCCGCTGTCCCCTTCGTATGAGACTAACCGGCAGACGGGCGATCTAAGCCTTTACGTTTCCCCCGGCTGCCGCAGCCAGGGCTTGGGTTCACTGCTGCTGAAGCGCGTTATAGAAGAACTGGCCGCCAGGGAAACTTCAGTAACCGAACTGCTTGCTCACGTGAACCTTGACTGCGGCCGGCGCTTTATTGAACGCCGCGGGGGAACGCTTTCCATCAAGTTCGCCGAGAACTGGCTTTACTTTAAAGAAGTGGATTGGCCCATGGTGGAAGCCTGGGCGGCGGAGGGAGAGCGTAAAAATCCCGGGATGGCCATAAAGACGGTGACCGCCATACCGCTGGACGATATAGAAGAGTACTGCGTTGTCTATGCCGAGACCATGAACCAGCAGCCCATGGGCGACTTGGCTGTGCGCGCCAAATGCACTCCGGAACAGATACGGTTCGGTGAAAAGAAGAACCTGGAACAGGGCGTTACGCGCACCACTATCTATTCAAAAGAAGGCGACGGACACATAAGCGGGCTTACGGAAATAGTTTATTTTAAAGAAGCCGGCCACAGGGTTAAGCAGCTGCTTACAGGGGTGCGCGAGCAATACAGGGGGCGGGGGCTCGGGAAACTCCTGAAGGCCAGGATGTTGCTGCATGTAAGGAAGGAATACCCGGAAGTGAAATACGTGCTGACAGCCAACGCCGACTCGAACGGGGCGATGCTGGCCATAAACAATAAACTCGGCTTTAAAACAGACCTGCCTACAAAGGTGTATAAACTGAAAATTCAGGGATGACTGGTGTTTCTACGGAGGGGCATATACTTATGAAGAGCAGGACTATCGCTAAGGTCGTAGGGGCATTTCTTGTCTTCTTGGCGGCGTTCATCTCGGCGGGCTATTTCACGCTGCCGGTGAACCGCATAAACATGCGCACCAGGCTGGTAATGCTGGGGGATTTCAACGGCGACAATAAATGGGACCAGCAGGACGCCGCGCTGCTCGCCTCGCTGGTGGCGGACCCGTTCTCCGCCCCGGAAGATGCCGCCTTTAAAGCCGACGTAAACCATAACGGACTGCTGGACGACGAGGATATATTTTTTCTTACGGAGCTCTACAAGACCGGCGACCCCTACAAGGCCCGGGACGAGTTCACCGCCGCAGGCAAGCCCTTCCCCTATCCGCGTGAATTCTTCCGCTATATCCCCCAGACCGAATACGTACAGCGCCCGGTCATAGCGCTGAAGCACAAGGCCGAGGACGCCTCGCCTCTAAAATTCCTTAAAGAAGTGCGCCTGGAGGCCGCAGCCGGCTACCAGTCCGAACTGCTGCACGAGATCTACAGCGAAGGCATAAGGTTCTCGCTGGCATACGCCAAAAGAGCTCCCGGTCTGTTGGCAAAGGAAAAGGAATACGGTGACGGCAAGATGGACCGGTGTGCGGCCCTGTGGAAGGCCGGGCGCGACTACGAGCTGCTGCTGGAGATCATGGGCCTTACCGAGGACGCCGAGACCCTTACCGTAAAAGGCCAGCCCTCTTTTGTGGCCCAGAGCCTGTATTTCAGGGACCACCTGCGCGAACTGCTGGAGTCGAAGCTGTATAAGGATTACACAGCCGGGAAAGTTCCCCCGGCAGAAGTTTTCAAGGTGATGGAAAAACACCTGCGGGAAGACATGCACATGCAGATGGACCTTGTAACGCTCGCTCCGCCGAGGGATTTCCTGGAATTGAAGAATTATGTGGATAGGGCGCGGTGGCAGTATTACAAGACCACGGCCAGCAGGAAGGACTTCAGGAAGCTGCTGCTTTTCGCCCAGTACGACAGGCGCTACCTGCGTGCCGTTGCGCGGACCACCCCCAAGATGGAGGACGCGCCGCTGGAGAATCACAACCTGCCCATGGTGCTGCTGTTCCGTGAAGCGCTGACCATAAAACGCGGCAACAAACTGGCCGCCGTGGGCCTTATAGACGAGGCGGTGCGCATACCTTTCGGGTGGCTCAAGTCCATCCCGGCCAAGAAGCTGCCGCCCTCCGTGGCTCTGGAGAATTTCCTGTTGCCCGGCAACAAAGAGGACGGCTCGGACAAGAGCCGGCACTGGAACGTTTTCGGCGGGATAAGCCTTTATAAATCCCCAGAGGAATCCCTGCGGCTCGCTCTGGCGCGCGAGATCAAGGACTTCAGGGACGAAGGGAAAACGCCGCAGGCCATGAACGAATTCATCCGCGACACCATGGCCAACCTGAACGGCATCTACTACGTGGTGAGCATAAACCCGGACCTGCTCAGGAAATAACGGTCGGGGTAAAGGTCCGGAATGGAAAAAACATGGCGCGCTTGAACAAAAAAACAGTAATGCTTGCGGTATTTTTATCCATTACAGGCGCCTTGCCGGCGGACGCCGCTTCGGAGCTTACCTATAACGACCTGCTGGCCAACGGAAACTTTTCCGCCGAGCCTGGTAAAATACTTACACCGGAACAGCTGGAGCAGGATAAAAAGATCCTCGTCTACGCGCTTTCAAAAGGCTATCCCGGCGGTTTCCTTATGCGCAAAAAGGTCTTCCGCGGGGCTGTTAAAAAGATAGAGGCCGTTGCCTGTTCCACCGGCACGGCCTGCACGGCCAGGTACGCCTGCGAGGAGCTGGCCGAGGCGGTCTTCAGCATACCGGATAAGCAGCTCTTCCTGAGCGTCACTGAGCGTCAGCGAAATGGAAAAGCAGTGCGGCAAAAGCTACAATGACAGCATATCGGAGAAACCCGGCACCGGCCCCAATATACACGCGGACAAAGCCAAAGTGTGGAGCATAACCTGGAAAAAGGCCGGCGCTGAAAATATCCCGGTGCTGGCTCTGCCTGTCTTAAGGGTGGAATCTTTAGCCTGGGACGGCATGAAAGAGGCGCTGGCGGCGGCCATAAGCAGCGCCCCTGCGCTGGTGATAGACCTGCGCGGGAATGTAGGCGGTTACGACGAAGGCGTCAGGCTGGCGGGGGAGGCCCTTTACGGCCAGAAGCCGCCGCTGGCCCTGAAGCGGACCACCTTTATACGCACCCCCGAGGCCATGGCCCTTAAAGTGAATTACGCGGAGCTGGACGTTTATTACAGCTCGGTAGCGCATTCCGGCAACCTGATACAATTCGAGTACAAGGCAAGAAAAGTCAAAGCCGAGCTGGAAAATGCGGTTGCAGGAAAACAAAAACCGCTGATAAGGAACGATTTTCCTCAAGGGCCGCTTGAGGATAACGGAAAGATCTTCAAAAAGCCGGTGTATCTTCTGGTGGACAGGCTCTGCGCTTCAGCCTGCGAGATCGGCGTGTTCTATCTGAGATCGCTTCCTAACGCCAGGACCGTAGGCGAGAACACGGCCGGCGATCTGGTCTCCAACCTTACTTCCATCGCCATTCTTCCCAATAGTCATGTGCGGGTCTGGTTAGGGGACGTTTACCGCGAGTTCAATGAGCCAGTTACGGACCGCGCCGGTCTTGCGCCCGATATAAGAACGCCGAAAGACGCCGACTCGCTGGATTTCCTGCTGGGCCAACTTGCGGCCGGCGGCGCCCGGTAGCCAGCGTTCCTACCCACAGTGCCCGGGGTCGAAGGGCCCAATACCACATAGGTCCAAATATTCACTGAATTTAGGCATTCCGCCTCATACCTCCCTGCCAGGTACTTTCATACCATTTAATCAGGCAACCTACGAAGATCCAGAAGAGAGCAGGTAAGTGCAGCTTGTAAAATTCCAGCGGATACAATTCGGTCAGCCTTATGTAAAAAGGAGATATTAAGGAAACTAAGATGAAATTCAGCGCAAAAGCGATAACCGCGGTAACTTTTATAGCGGCCATGGGCGTATCAGCGGCCGCCGCCACGATGGAAGAGCAGTCAGCGGAGCAGTTCAAGTCTTTCAATTCAATGTCGGTAACTGAAAGTGCCAAGATCGTTACCCCGACCCCGAGCTACAATACCCTCACCAGAGACATTTTCCGCGAAGTGGACGCGTGTTCTATACTGAACGCGCAGTTCATAATGCAGCCCACCATAAAGGACGCACTGAGCATGCTCAAGCCTTGCCTGGACGGGGTTTCCAAGATGAACGGCAACGCCCAGATCACCGCCTCCGCTGTGAATAACGGCAAAGCCATCGAGATCGTAGTGCTCGGCGAAAAGAACGAAGCCGCGAAAGAACTTGTCCGCGGCGCCCTTGCCAAGCGGAACAACCAGGTCTTCGGCTATCCCGCCACCGCGGTGGTGCATGCCGCCGAGCCGCACGCGGCTTCCCGCTTCGTCTACGCCGACGCCTTTGCCGGCATCCAGGCCTGCATCGTGGTGGACGCCAAGTTCATAATGCAGCCCACTATGAAGGACGCGCTGGGAATGCTGAAGCCCTGCCTGGACGAGGTTTCCAAGTCCCTCAACGCCCCGGTCTTCGCCGAACAGGCGCCCAACGGCGGCATAGAGATCGTGGTGCTCGGCAGCAAGAACGAGGCCGTGATCCCGGTGCTGAACAGCACCCTTATCAAGCGGAACAACCAGCTCTTCGGTTATCCCGCCGCCGCGGTAATTCATGCAGCTGTGCCCCACTAAGGCTTAGGAGCAACATACCGGAGACGGCCCGCCTTCATGCGGGCCGTTTTCCGGTGTAACCAACCCGACACTACGCTGACGGGTTTACCTGCTATACTATTTACGTGAAACCCGAAGAAATCCTTAAAAAACGCTGGGGCTACGACACCTTCAAGCCCCTGCAGAAAGAGGCCATAGAAGCGGCGCTCTCCGGGCGTGACTGTCTGGTGGTGCTGCCCACCGGCGGCGGAAAAAGCCTCTGCTACCAGTTGCCCGCGGCCATGGGCAAAGGCCTTGTGCTGGTGGTTTCGCCCCTGATAGCCCTGATGGACGACCAGGTGGCCGCGGCGCGTGAAGCGGGGCTGGCCGCCGATGCCCTGCATTCCAATCTGAAGGCCGGTCCCAAAAAAGAAGTCTACGCTAATTTAAACAATGGGACCACGGAGCTGCTCTACGTAAGTCCCGAGCGCCTGCTTACCGGCGACCTTTACGGAACTATCGCCCCGCGCGTAATACTGGCCGCCGTGGACGAGGCGCACTGCGTTTCCCACTGGGGGCACGAGTTCCGCCCCGAGTACCGCCGCCTCACCGAGGCGCTGGACCTTTTTCCCAAGGCCGCGCGGATGGCCCTTACCGCCACCGCCACGCCCATAGTGCAGGAAGACATCCGTACCCAGTTGGCCCTGCGTTCCCCTGAAATTTTAATAGGCCACCCGGACCGGCCCAACCTCGTCTACCGCGCCTTCCCGCGCCGGGACCAGCTGAAGCAGGTGCTGGAGGTAGTGCGCGCCCACAAGGGCGAGGGCGGCATAGTTTACGCCCAGACCCGCAAAGACGTGGAGCGCCTGGCCGCGGGCTTGAAAAAGGACGGCGTCTCCAGCGCCCCGTACCACGCCGGCCTCAACGCCGAGGATCGGCGGAAGGCGCAGGACGATTTCGTCAACGAGCGGCTGGACGTGATAGTGGCCACCATAGCTTTCGGCATGGGCATAGACCGCTCCAACGTGCGCTACGTGGTGCACGCCAACACGCCGCGCTCGGTGGAGCATTACCAGCAGGAGAGCGGCCGCGCCGGGCGCGACGGCCTGCCGGCGGACTGCACTCTTTTCTTTTCCGCCGCCGACCTGGCCACCCACCGCTGGATGGCCAAAAAGGAAATGCTCAGCGCCGAGCGCCTGCGCGCGCTGGAAAAACAGCTGCGCGACATTGGCCGCTTCGCGGTGGCCCCGGTGTGCCGGCACAGCCAGCTGGCCGGGCATTTCAGCGCGCCTTACCCCGTGGAGCCCCAGGCCGAAGAAGGCTGCGGTGCCTGCGACGTGTGCCTGGGCGAGACCAGAGGCCTGTCGGACGAAGAGGCGCGGCTGACCGCGAAAAAAGTTCTGAGCGCCGCCTGGCGCGCCGAGGGCCGCTACGGCACCGGCTATGTGGTTAATCTGCTGCTGGGCCGCATCAACGACCGTATGACCGCCAATGGCCACGACCAGATGAAGGTTTTCGGCCTGCTGAAAGAGGCGGGGGAGCCTGCGGTGCGCTCCTGGATAGATCAGCTGATAGTGCAGGACTACCTGGAAGTGACGGAAGACAACGAATATCCGCTGCTGCGCATTACCGCCGGGGGCCGCGCTCTCTGCCAGGACAAGGGCACGGTGCGGCTTGGCCTGCCCATGCCGCCCAAGGCCGGCAAGAAAAAAGCCAAAGTATTCAAGAAAGCGGAGAAAGCCGGGCTGGATTTCCAGGAAGCCGATCGTGACCTGTTCGAAAAGCTGCGCGCCCTGCGCCGCAGCGTGGCCGACAAAGCCGGCATACCGCCCTACGTCATCTGCCACGACACCGTGCTTATAGAAATGGCCTCTACAAAGCCGCAAACTCCTGAGGCCCTGCTGGCGATAAAAGGCATGGGCGACAAGCGCGTGCAGAAATACGGCCAGCTCTTCCTGGACGCCATAGCAGGCCGGCTGGAGCTCCCGCAGAGTTGACCTGCGGGTCAAAAGACATAATTTTGTGGGACCAAAGGCCCCCGCGCTTTTTTCCGGCGCGGGGTATACTTTTTATACATGAGAGCCTTTAAAAACGTGTTTAAGAGCGGCCTGGCTTTGTCCGCGGCCCTTTTTTTTGTAAACAGCGCAAAAGCGGCGGACCTCTCATTCGATAATTCTTCCGGCAGTATGTCCCTGCTTGAAACGGTCCGCTCCGTTGAGCTTCCCGTAGTGCCCCTGCCCCGCCTTTCCGCGGCCGCCGCCATTCCCGGAGCGCATGTCTACAACTTCAGCGCTCTTTATTCCTCACTGGGCTATCCGTCCCCGGACTTTTTCGGCTCCAGCGAGCAGGAAGTGCAGGACCTGGAAACTTATACCAGTAAGGAAGATACTTTCTACAAGGAGATAAACGACTATCTCCGCTATTATCCCAAGCCCTACGACTGGTCCGGCACTTCCCCGGCTGCCGCCAAAATCATGGTAAAGAACATTGACCGCGTTTTCAGCAGAGTGCCGGCCCTCCCGGCCGACCTTGTTTTGTTCCGCGGCCTATCCTTGAAATACCACGGCAATAAGCCCTATGAGACGGGAGAGGAATTTACCGATAAAGGCTATGCTTCAACTTCGGTGTCCTATAAAGTGGCCCGCTATTTCGCCGTAGAGATGGACAGTGATGGAACTGCCGGCGACCGCAAGGCTATCTTTGCCATCTACCTGGGCCGCCCTGGGGTAAAGGGCGTACTGATCGACGAACAGGAGGATGAGGTCATCCTGAAGCATGGTACCAGGTTCAGGGTGATGGGGAAAAAGGATGACGTTAAGAAGTACGATCTTTACCTGGTGCAGGCCTGCGCGGCCTCCTGTGAAACAGTTCTAAAAAAAGACGCCGCGGATTTCTGGGCGGGTTTTACCGTGCAGGATTAAAAATATTTAAAGGCGCAGCGCGATTTATCCGAAGTAAAAACTCCTCCGGCATAAATATCCCGAAAATATTTTTTATTACCCCTTGACAAGTCAAGGTACTGCTGTTATACTCGGTATGTAGTCTTGATCTCTTACAAATGCGTCGCAAGTGTAGTCGAGGTGCTCTCGGTGGTGTGCGGTGGAGCTGTTCTCGGCCAGCGTTTTCAGTCAGCGGGTTCTGCCCGCACCGACGCGGTTTTTCCCGGTTCGCGGCCAGCTAGGTTTCGGTGTTAATGCTGTAGTGCGGTCGCTGGCGCGCGTTCTGTGGGTTTTTCCCCGGTCCGTCTCCCGCCCTTTAGGGCGGCGCGGTTTGCCGGGGCCCTGGTTAGGCGGTCCGCCTTCGGCGGCTTGCTGCCGGGTGGGTGTTCCGGCCCTTGGTCTTCGGCGCTAATGCGCCACTCGGTTCTCCGGCTCGCCCCTTGTGGTTGCGGTAGAAAAGTACCCTGGCCTGTGTGCCAATTGAAGAGCCCCCGTCCGCGGGGGCTCTCAATTTTATGACGAGTTGTCGATGGATAGGGGGGCGGCGAGGGGGTGCCCTGGAGCCGCTTTGGGGAGCGGGGCCCCGTTTCGGGGGAACCGCGCAACGGTTCCTGCGCGGCGGAATGGGCACCCCCTTGCCGCCCCTCCGATTTATTTTCAGACGCGTCTAAATAAAAATAAAGAGCCCTCTCAGCGAGGGGCCTTTTATTTGTCACGGGTGAATTTTAGCGGGGCTGGTATTGCTGGATGCCGGCGGCTATGGCCTGGGCCATTTTTTCCTGGCCCGCGTCGGATTTTATGAAGGCGGCGTCGTTCTTGTTGGTGAGTACCACCATTTCTATGGTGATGGTGGGGATCTGCGAGAAGATGGAAAATGTCAGCGCGCCCTGGGTGGAACCTACCTGCGTGCGCGAATCGCCGAATAAGCCACGGGAAGGCATTACTCCGGCCAGCTGAGTTCTCATGGCGCCGCTCATCATGCCGCCGAAATCCTGGCTGGTCTGCATCACTTCTTTTGACGGGCCCTTGAAGCCGTTGTCCGGGTCGTCTTTGTAATCATGTGTGCCGATGCGGTCCGGATAGTAGATGGCGAAGCCGCTGCCGGGGGTGCTTTCACAGTGCAGGTGCACGGCCAGAGCGGCGCCAGCTCGGTTGCATATCAGCGCCCGGTCCTTGTTCTCCACGTACTGCATCTCCGCGGACTTGGTCATCACCACTTCAAAGCCTTTTTCCTTAAGGATACGTTCAAGCCTCTGGGATACCTGCCAGTTTATGTGGTTCTCATTGGTGCCGTTCACCATGTCGGTGGCGGCGTTGAAAGTGTTGGGGTGGCCGGGGTCCACGCAGATCAGATTGGGGTTGACCACGGCCTGCGGAGCCGGCGGCATTGGCAGGGGCGCGTCTGCCGCTTTTATGCCTGTGGCGGAAGCGGGGAGGCCTGCCCAGTCGGCGTGAGCGGGCGGCAAAAAGCCCAGTGCAAGGGCGGCCGCGAAGATGAATATAAGGTGGTTCATAGCCTTAATTCTATTTTAACAGGCGTAGAATTCTTGTCAAGGGCCGTAAGTCGGCCTTTTCCGGGGCAAAAGGGACCGCTCTATTATATGGTTTGTGCCGTGCGGCGGCCTGCTGGAAAGTCAGGGGATAGTGAACTGGCCGCCGTACGGGTTTACGGTTACCGGCCCGGAGAAATCCATATTGCCAGAGGCGCAGATGGCCAGCATGGCGTCGGCCCTGCCTACGGACTCGGCCCAGGCCGCGCTGGTGGCCGGGTCGCTGGCATGCGCAAGGGTAGCCTTGCGTATTTTCAGGAATTTGTTAAGCCAGGCCTTTTCATCCCCGCCGGCCGAGGGCGGTTTTACGGCCTTGGAGACTTTCTTTATCATGGCGCCCAGGCCGTCCGGATCGCTCCCGGTGCCGTGCTGTATGGCCGCTTCGTACAGGGCTACCTTCGAAAAGTCACGCCGCAGGCCAAGCTGCGCGGAGTAATTCAGCGCAGGCCGGTAGTATAAGTCGTCTGAAACGGCGTCCTGCGCCTCGCAAAAAAGTTTATCCTGTGCAGCCAGCTGCCACGCCTTCGGGAAGCCCTCCAGGCCTTTGGTGGAATCGCTGGAGAGTCCGGCCAGTTCCTTCAGGCGGGGGAGGTATTTCGCCAGGGGGGCGTTCGGCTTGATATTTATGTACCGCTCTACCACCAGTAGCAGATCCCCGCAGCCGGAACAAAAGCCGGCGCGCCCCGCCGTATACCCCCTCCCGTCGCCGAGGTCCTCTATGTAGCCGTACTGCGGCTCAAGCGCGGAGTTCTCGAAAATACTGATGAGCATGTCGGCGCGTTTCTTCTGCGCCGGGCTCAAACCGGGCTCATTGGCCGCCGGTTTTAGTATGGCGGCCGGGTTTCCCGCTTCCGGCGCTTTAATGTCGCCGGCGATGGCTGTTGCCTGCAGCCAGGTCTGTCCTTGCGAGGGGACCGCCGCCAACACTAAGAGCGGGATAAGGAAATATAACCGGAAATTTAACATTCAGATTTATTTTACAAAGTTTGGCATGCGCGGTTGACAAAAAGCGGCCGGGCCTTTTTAGAACCCTGCTTTTATCTAAAATAGGTAGAATTTAGGTATCAAGGGTGAATATGGGAAAAAAGTACGCTTTAATATTGATCGTTCTGCTGGCCGCCTGCCCGGCGGCCGCGCGGGCAGCGGACGGCAAGCCCGTCTATAAATGGGTTTCAGCCAACGAGTATTATTTTATACTGCCCGCTCCGCAGGATATTTATTTCCCCGGCAATAAGGACACCGAGGTTGCGCACCCGTGGGGGTTAGGCGTCAGGGCGGTAGGAAACGGCGAGAGGTTTTCCAGGACGGGCGCCTTGCAGCTGCAAAGCGTGAAAATTAGCGGACGCAATCTGCCTGAGGCTAATTCGTTCTATATTCTGGACCTGCTGCTGGGCCTGGAATACATGACGCCCAAAGTGCAGGACAAGACTCTGCGCTTTACTGCTTCGGCGGTGGGGGATATCGGCCTGTCCAATACTGATTTCTTTTTAGCTCCGGTGCTTTCCGCGGGTTTCCTTTACACTACCGACCAGGCCGCAGAAACCCCTACCGGTCTTACATTCAGCGTTTTTTACCGGCCGACGGATATCGCGCTGAGCGACGTAGGCAGCGGTACGAAGGCTACCCTTAGGCCCGCCCTTGGGGTAAAGCTGGGCTATATCTTCGAAGGCTTCTGGACGACGAAGGAAAAAAATTAAGAAGGAACCCGGGGGACGGTGCCGGATCAGCCGGAACAAGAGAGAACGATGTCTAAAAAATCATGCGGGAATCCCTGCTGCGGGAAATCAGCGGGGGCGGACAGCCTGCCCTGCCCCGTTTGCGGGAAGGCGGGGGAAATTGTTCCGGGGGATACGGTCAGGAAACTGATAAAGCCCGGACTTCCGGCCGCAGGGGATAAATACTTTATCTGCAGGACTCCGGATTGCGAAGCTGTCTATTTCAGCGGGGCGGACCTGGTATATAAACAGGCGGATGTTTCCGTGCCCGTTTATTTCAAGACCGGCGCGATGCCCCTCTACGCCTGCTACTGCGCCGGGGTTACCAAGGCCCAGGTGCTGCACGCCGTCAAGAAAACCGGAGCTACGCGCTGGTCCGTTATAATCAAGGAGATAAACGGTTCCGTTCCTAAGTGCAATTGCGCCGAAACAAATCCGCTGGGCAAGTGCTGTTCGGAGAACGCTTACGCTGCGGCTATAGCCGAGTGCGCGGTTAAGCCCGCGCCCGCCAAAACATCCAGCGATCCCCTGCACGGCATCACGCTTGAAACCATCATCATACAGCTTGTCAAAAGGTATGGCTGGGGTAAAATGGGGCAGCGCATTCCTATCCGCTGTTTTCAATACGATCCCACCGTGAAGTCCAGCCTGACTTTTCTTAGGAACACGCCGTGGGCGCGCAAGGAAGTGGAGGATTGGTTCCTCCGCGAGTTTAAAGGGAAACATTAAATGAAAACCAATATCTACTATTACACCGGCACCGGAAATTCGCTTTGGGCCGCAAGGAAGCTTGGGGAAGCCCTTAAAGACGCCCGCCTGGGCAGCATGCGCCGGGTCTCTCCGGAGAACGACGACGCCGAAGCCGTGGGTCTGGTGTTCCCGGTACATATCTGGGGACTGCCGCAGAGGGTCAGAGATTTCGTCAGCCGCCTGCCGGCGGGGAAGTCAAAGTACTATTTCGCGCTGGCCGTAAACGCAGGCCAGGTGGCGGGCACGCTTACTCAGCTGAAAAAGATCATGAAAGCCAGGGGACTGAACCTGTCCGCCGGGTTCGACCTGGTAATGCCGAGCAACTATATCCCCTGGGGCGGCGCCGCCCCGGCGGCAGAGCAGGAAAAGAAGTTCGCCGAAGCCGCTAAAAAGATAAAGGATATAGCCGGGATTATCGGCCGCGGAGAAACGGGACCGGTGGAAAAAGGTCCGCTCTGGCAGAACCTGGTACTGTCCGGTCTGTTATATAGGCTGTCCTATTCGAAGATACCCAAGCTGGACAAGAATTTCTGGGTGGACGATAAATGCAACGGCTGCGCCCTCTGTACCTCGGTCTGCCCCAGCGGGAACATTCTTTTGCACAACAACAGGCCGGTCTGGCAGGGGAAATGCGAACAGTGCCTGGCCTGCATCCAGTGGTGCCCGCTGGAAGCCATACAATACGGCAAAAAGACGCAGGCCTGCGCCCGCTACCATCATCCGGAAGTAACACTGTCCGACATGCGGGCGTAAGGAAGGAAGATAAATATGACATTGGACGAATTCAGGGACGAGGCTTTAAGGCGGTTCACGAAGGATATAGCGGACCGGTTCTTCCAGTATGTCGAGAGCGACCGGGAGCTCATGCATGAGTATCTCTCCATCCTCGGCGGCGAAAAAGGGACGGACGAGACCAATGAATACCTGGAACAGGCGCTGAAAAAATATTTCGGGCTGAACGAGCAGGGCGAGAACCATTCGCCCAAGAGCAAGCTGCTAGTCTCGTACACCGAATACATAATGCCCTGCGAAGAAGGCGCCCCGCCCAACAAGTAGGGGCGGCGCGGCAAAAGGCGGGAAAGCGGTCCTATCTTATGAAAATACTGTCCACCACCTTCAGGAAACTGAGCAAGCTGCACCTGGGGCTCTACCTGCTTTTTTCGCTGATGGTCGCCTTCGGAAGCACCACTTCCCTGTTCTTCGAAACATACTCCCTTATCGATTTTAATCTCGTTAAAACGGAATGGCAACATTTTACCGACGCCCAGGCCAGTGGAAGTTCTTACTCGCCTTCTCAAGCCGTCTGGATTAACATCTTCAGGCCTGCGAACGTTGCAAAAACCACCACCCACGTCTATGTGAACGGGAAATGGTCGAAACAGGAGGCCTACTCCGGCAACAAAAGGACAGGAGAGCTGTATTTTCTTTTTCTGCTGTTCTGGCTCTGGCCGCTCTACCGGTATTACTTCTCAAAAAAGCCGCGTGACCTGGGGCGTATAGAACGGCGCATTATAAACCTTCCGTTGGTGATCTTCATCCTGGGCTGGGTTATAGCCCTGCAGCGATACCTTGTAAATGTTTTCTCGTACTCGGCGCAGTACGGGCCCGTGTCCTGGCGCATAAAAGTCGTCTTCGCCGTGTCCAGCCTGCTTTTCGGCGCTTTTGTGAGCTACCTGAACCTGGAGCTCACCGGGCTCTACATCCGCCGGTTCATAGCCGGGCCGTTCTTCGCGGAAAACAATCCCTACGGCATTAAACGCGGTTTCGCCGTCAACCTGACCATGCGCTACGCGCTTATGATGTTCTCGCTGGCCATGGTACCGCTGCTGCTGTGCCTGTACGTCCCGGTGTTCTCCAACCTGGACCTGTTCGCAAAACTAGCCGCCGTGCATGGCAAGAACCTGGAATGGGCGCTCTCCTATGAAAATGTGCGCGTGTTCCTTCCCGTTTTGGTAATAGCCGTTCTTGTGGGCATCATTCTGCTCTTCCAGGCCGTTTCCATACTGCTCTACCGCGTCAACGTGCAGACCCCGGTAAGCGCGCTGGTGAAGCGCATGAAGGCCGTGGCGGCCGGAGATTTCAACTGCAAGACCTCGGTGCTGTACGCCGACGAGCTCGGGCAGCTTAAGGGCCATTTCAACATGATGCTGGACGGCTTGGTGGAGCGGGACCATATTAAGGACACCTTCGGCCGGTACGTCTCGCTGGAGATAGCGGAGAAGATAATGAAGAGCGGCAAGGTGAACCTGGCCGGCGAGGAGATACAGGCCACGGTGCTGTTCTCCGACATCCGCGGCTTCACCCCGCTGAGCGAGAAGCTGCCTCCCGTGGAGCTGATCCGCTTCCTGAACGAATATTTCACCTTCGTTACGCGGCCTATAACCGAAAACCGCGGCGTGATAAATAAATTCATGGGCGACGCGGTTATGGCCATCTTCTCGCCGGTGTTCGGCGTGGAAGACCACCAGGCGGCGGCGCTGAAAGCCGCTTTGGGAATGAGGGTTGCCCTGAAGGAATTCAACGCGCAGAGCAAGTACCCTGAGGTCTTCTTCGGGGTGGGCGTGCACAGCGGCGCTCTGGTGGCCGGTAACGTGGGCACCGAGGCGCGGCTTGAGTATACCGTGCTGGGAGACACCGTGAACGTGGCTTCCCGTATAGAGACCCAGACCAAGGCGGCCGCCACGCAGATACTGCTGAGCGACGCCACGGTACAGGGACTGGACAAAAGCCGCTTCCCGGGTGTAGACTTCATCAAGTGTGAGCCGGTGCTCATGAAGGGCAAGTCCAACAAGATGGTGCTTTACAAAGTGGAGTCCGCGGACAGAAGGTGAAATTATGACTAATGATGAATTAAAGGTTGCGCTAAGTCCGGCCGCGGTGTTGTTGGCGGGCTATCTTGTGTTGCCGCTCATAGCGCAGGCGGTTCTGGGCGGGCATGACACGGTTTTAGGCAGCATTACCATCTCCGATATTCTTCAGGCCGGGTTGGGAGTGGTCATACTTAAAAAACTTTCCAGGCTTAAAGAGACGCTGGCGGGGGAACTGACCGACCGGTTGGGCAAGAAGGGACAGCCGCGTGAGAAGACGCTGGAGCTGTCTGGCAAGATCTCCTCTTCGGCCGGATATATAGTCATGGCTGCCTTGCTGCTGCCGCCGCTTGGGGGGATGCTGCGCGGCAACCATCTGATAACGCTTGCCGAGTTTTTAGCGGTAGGATATACAGCCTATATGGCCTTCATTATCTGGAAACTTTCCGGGCCCTTCCTGGCTTACGTCCCGCCGCCCGAACCGGCGGCTCCGGATGACGAGCAGCACACGGCTCCCATGGGCCGCTGCGTTAAATGCGGCCAGCGGTTAGACGCCTCCATGAAGGTCTGCGCGTTCTGCCGGCATCCTGTACCGTAAAGGTAAAGCGGGAGAAAGGCTTAAAATATCGCAGGATCTGTAACAATGTATAGGGACTATTCCCCGGAAAAAGGAGCCTGAATATGAAATTCTGCCTGCCTGCTCAGGAAAGCTAAGGGGCAAAAAACGCTATACTTATATGCCGTTGGAGGAAAGCCCCCGGCTATAAAGGCCAAGAAGCAGCTACGGGGATACCAAAAATATGTCCACTGAATCCGCTAACGCCATTTCCATCGCAGCTGCCGGGGAGCACGTGCCCCCGCCGGTTGACGGCAAGAAGCCCGGGCATTTCGCCAAAATAACGGGAGTTCCGTATTTCGGCGTAGCGCTGATCGTGGGCTGCGGCATTTTCGCCAGCACTTTTTCCCAGACCGGCGTCATCGGCCTTTACCCGCTGCGGTTCCTGCTCAAGGATAAGCTGGGCGAAGGCCCGCTGCGGGTGGCCCTTTTCATGCAGTTGGCGGCAATGCCGTGGAACCTCAAGATCTTTTCCGGCATAATCTCCGACTCTATCCCGATATTCGGCACCCGGCGGCGGCATTACCTCATCTTCAGCAGTTTACTGGCCGGCCTGCTCTGGCTGGTGGTGGGCATAGTGCCGCCCAGGTTCATGCCTATGGTCCTGATGGCCATCACCATGAACGTAGCGCTGGTATTCGTCAGCACTATCAGCGGCGCCATCCTGGTGGAAGGCGGGCAGACCTTCGGCGTTACCGGGAAGTTAAGCTCGGTACGCGTGCTGGCCATGAACATAGCCGGCCTGGGCGTGCCGCTGGGCGCGCTGCTCGCCACCCGCATGCTGGGCATTTCGGCCATGGCCGCCGCCATTCCTCTGTTCCTGCTCTTCCTTATCGCGGTCTTCCTGTACAAAGAAAAGCCCACCGCCAAGCGAAATCCGAAGATCTGGAAGGATGTGAAGTCGCAGCTTAAAATAGCGGTGGGGGCGAAAACCCTCTGGTTCGCGGCCGGGCTGCTTTTTTTGGTGACTTTTGCCCCGGGCTTTTCTACGCCGCTGATGTTCTATCAGACCGACACGCTGCATTTCAGCGAGCATTTTATCGGTCTCCTTACGCTGATAGACGCCATAGCCGGGGCCGCGGGGGCTTTCTTCTACGTCTACTTCTGCCGGCGTATGTCCCTGCGCCAGCTCCTCTACGGCAGCATCTCCCTTACGGCCGCGCTGTCGCTTTTATACCTGGGCTACAACGATAAGAATTCGGCCATGCTGATAGAGGCCGTTTATTGTTTCGTCCTGAGCCTGGCGCAGCTGCCTCTTTACGACCTGGCCGCCAGGGCCACGCCAAAGGGCAGCGAGGCCGTGGGTTACTCCGTAATCATGAGCATGTGGAACTGGGGTCTTTTCTTTTCCGACCTGCTCGGGTCGGCGCTGTTTGAAAAGTATCACATGTCTTTCAAGAGCCTGGTGTGGCTGAACGCCGCCACCACGGCTCTGGTGCTGCTGGCTATCCCGTTCCTGCCATCTTTGCTGGTAGACCACAAAGAAGTTGAAATAGCGTCCAGTAACGCTCCCATAACGCCGGCGTAAAAAGCCGCGGCGGCAAATAAAACTACCCTGGGCCCGGTTGGGCGCAGGGTAGTTTTGTTTGTCGGGGAGACGGCGGTTTATTTCTGCATCAGCTTTATGAAGCCGGGCCACTTGGTGTCGGCGAAGAGCATGGCACTGTAGTCCTTGGAGAAGCCGGTGGTGGGGGCGTAGATGGCTATGCCGTGCGCTTTCACGTAATCTTTGCTGACCTTGTTGTCCACCACCAGCGTGCCGCTGATGTAGGTCATCAGGTTCCTGGCGGCGGTCTTTACAGTGGCGTCCTTGCTTGAGGCGGCTACCAGGGAGACGAGGTCGTACAGGTCCTTGTTCTCCTTGAAGGAGCCCTGCGCCATGAAGTTCTGTGAGCTCTCGCGGGCTGCGGCGGCCACCTTGCCCTCGTTGGCGGTCTCTACCGCCGCCACGAAGGAGTTCAGTTTATCGGCGAAGCCGTCCATGGCCGAGCTCTTTATAGTGGAGAGGGTGGCGCCGGTGGTGTACTGTGGGGTGTAGGTGTCCACTACGGAGTTGGCCACTTCCTGCGCGGTCAGGCCCGAGGCGTTCACCTTCTTGAGGAAGGCCGTGTAATCCCAGCCGGTGCCGGGCTCGGTCTTCTCGGAACCCACTACGAAGTCGGTCTGGCCGCGCAGTTCATAGGCCACTTCGGCCATCTGCATCAGGCAGGCGTCGGAGCCGTACACGTCTATGTGGCCCAGGGCCTTCATGATCTTGCCCATCTGGGGGGTGCTCATCACGTGCTTGGTCTCTTCGTCATAGGAGATGGCCTTGGCATTGGTGAAGCCGGGGGTGGTGGCCACCCAGCCGCCGCCGTGGTTCCACAGCACGTACATATAGTGCTCGGCCGGATAGCTGGTCATGGCCCACTTGCCGAAGTCTATAGCGTGATTGTAGTCGCCCATGTCGCAGACCGGGATGGTCTGAAGGACGGGGGAGGAAATGCCATCGGTGGGTTTGGCGGTCTTAGTTATAAGGAAGCGGCGGCAGCCGGTCCAATTGCCGTCACCGGTGAAGTCTCCACCCTGGCCGTTCATGCGGCCCACTTCCACCACCACGTTCACCTTGTCGGTGGAGCCAACGGCTTCCATCTGGTGCAGGTTGGTGTAGACGAACTTCTCAAGGGAATTCTTGCCGTCCAGGTAGACCATAATGGTCCACTTCTTGGGCGCGGCCTTGTTGGCGGCCGGGACCTGAACCGGAGCGGCTGCTACGGGCATGGGCACGGCTATCTGCCCATAAGTAGCGCCTTTAGCCATGTCGCTAGCCAGGGAATAGACCTGTGAAAGGTCCAGGTCCTGGCTGGAAGCCGCTGCGGGGAAAGCCGCCGCGAGGGTGAGAACTGTAAGCATCGTGATCTTGATCATATTGTTTCTCCCTTGCTTTCCGGCCTGGCCGTCCTGCCGGTTATCCTTCTGCATATATGGTAGCCTCCGGGTTGACTTTCGTCATGGGGCGCAAGGGAAGGCTTGCGATAGGTCTAAAGGCCTAGGCCCGGGGGATAGGGCGGGCCGTACTTTCCGGCCGGGCGCGGCGGTGCCGGTTTTTCAGGGCCGAATGGCACGACGGAGCCGTCTTTTTTTAATTTTCGGGACGGGCGGGATTTGTTAAGATATAGAGGTAGCAGGCACAAAACCCCTTCACATTAGACTGGCGGGTAAAAGAGGATCATTATATATGGCTAAAAAACCTTTAAAGATCGCAACGGAAAAATACGCGAACCTTAGCGGCAAATCCACGGTTGCGACTTACAAGATATTAAAAGACTCCGTGACCATCGGATTCACCTCGCACGCGAAATATATATATTCCAACCAGAGCGCGGGCAGCGAGAGCGTCAGCAAAATGAAAGTTCTCGCCCTGGCCGGCCAGGGCCTGGACACTTTCATTAAAACCAATCTGAAAGACAAGTTCGCCAGGAAAGTAAGGTAAGAAGCGCGGGGGCTGGGCGATGAAGGACACCATCTTCATCTACTCAGATGGCGCCTGCTCGGGGAATCCCGGGCCGGGCGGCTGGGCCGCGGTCATTATCTTCCCCGAGGGCCGCGTGCGCGAATTCGGCGGCGGCGAGCGGCCCTCAACCAACAATCGCATGGAAATGCTGGGCGCCATAGCGGCGCTCAGCGCAGTACAGGATCGGCCCGAGCCGGTCAAGATCTTCACGGATTCAGGTCTGCTGATAAACGGCATAAAGGGCTGGATACACGGCTGGAAGCGCAACGGCTGGATGACGGCCGCGGGGAAGCCCGTGGTAAACCAGGACCTGTGGGAGCGCCTGGACGCGCTGACGCAGGCCAGGAAAGGGCGCCTGACCTGGGGACATGTAAAAGGCCACGCCGGCCACGAGATAAACGAGCGCTCCGACGTGATAGCGGTGGCCTTCTCCAAGGGCGCCAGTATACGGCTTTACGAAGGCCCCGCGGTAGGCTGCGGCTATTCGCTGCTGGAGCCGGGGGAAGAGCACCTGCATAAGGGCGTGTCCGGCGGAAAAGCCTCCTCCTCCAACTCGAGATCAAAAGCCGGCGGCTACTACCTCAGTTTTGTCGGGGGCTGCGTGGAGCGCCACATCACCTGGTCCGGCTGCCAGGGCCGCGTGAGCGGAGTTTCCGGGGCTAAATTTAAAAAAGTCACGTCCGCGCAAGAAGAGCGGGAAGTACTGAAGCAGTGGGGCGCGGCCTGGCAGCCGGACCTGTAGCTTTTTATATAATGCCTTTGATGTTTTAGGGAACAGTTGGCATCATGAAAAAAATATTTATCGTGTTGTTTCTCTTAACGGCATCCGGAGTCTGCGGCTATGCGCGCGATGTCCGCGTCCTTTTGAAAGATGGAGTAGAGCGCAAGGGCGAACTGACCGTAACCAATGAGGATTCTGTATTCATAAAGTTCAAGAACGGAGTGGTGCGGAAATTCCCGTTCGCCAATATCGACTCAGTGACGGATGAAGAGACTGGCAAGGACATTCTGCCTTCCCTCGTGGCCGAAAGCAAGTCCGCCGCGGAGAAAGCTTCTGAAACGGGAAGAGCCGCCGCCGAAAAAACACCCGCCGAGTCTGCCGTGAAAGCGCCCGAGGCCGAAAAAGCTACCGCCGCCGAAAAAACGCCCGCAGCTGAGAAAGTCCCTGAGGCTGAGAAAGTCCCCGCTGCAAAAAAAACTCCGGCCGTCAGGAAAGCGGCGGACACTACACAATCAAAGATACTGCATAAACCCTTCTCCGATAACGTGATGGCCTGGATGGCCGCGCGCTATGACGCCAAGACCATGCTGGGCTTTAAGTGGGAACACCCGGATAAAGCCAGGCTGCACTACGCCTTTGAAGACAATAACAGCTATGGTTACGGTAAGCGCACCGGCTTTCTGGCGAAGTCCGCGGCGGGCAGCGGCCCCGCGGGACACCTCGATATAGTCCCTGTCGCCAGTGTTTTTGATTCAGCGGCCGCGAGCGCCAACACAAATTCCTACTTGGAAGCCAGGTACGCCAGGACCGGCGCCGTGGCCTCTTGGAACGCCGGCTTCATAACCTATTCCGAAACCATAAACGACGATATCTTCGATTATACACAGACCTCCTCCGGAGATGACTTCCTCTCCGGCTCCAAATTACGGAAAACGAACGCCAGTGTTGTGTACGCCTCCCTGCTGCTGACCCTGCCGATACAGAACTTCGCCTACTACGGCTTCATCGGGCCGGCCGTAGTCAGCTACGATTATTCCGAGTCCGGAACTTTCACCAACGACCATTATGCGCTGCCGTTCTATACGCTCACTACCACTACCGGCGTCTTCAGCGCGAAGAAGAGCGGGACCATCCTCACCTGGATATTAGGCGTGGGTTTCTCATTCAGGCTTTCCGACAGCGGCTTTGGCATCTTCGGCGAGTATAAGCATCTCCCCCAGGCCGGGACTTACCCGGGGGCGGATATCATGGGCGCGGGCCTTTCGTTCGGATTTTAGCGCGGCGGACGGATCTAAAGAAAGCACGGAGGAACAACAGAAATGAAAATAAAACTGACACTGGCGGCCTTAACCCTTGCGGCAATGGGGCTGACCGGCTGCACTTCTATAAGCAAAACCTATCCTATAAACAGGGTGAACTCCGGCGTGGAGCTTATGCCTCTTAACAGGAACGAATATAAGGTCATAGGCGACACGCAGGGCGAAGCCTGCGCCAAGTATCTGCTCGGCGGGAAGCTGCCCTGGTTCAGCGGCACCCCCACCAAAACGGTTTCCGGCATCGAGGGCGGCGGCGGCAGTTTCATGGCTTCCCTCCCCATTATCGGCGGCCTGTTCGGCGGGCAGGAAAAGGTGATACAGGAGGCCACATACGAGGCCCTTGAAAAAGTGCCCGGCGCAGACGCGCTGCTTTCCGTAAGGACCAGGACGCAGAAGAAATATTCCATCCCCCTGTTCTACCGCGAAGAATGCGCCACCGTGCAGGGCAAGGCCTTCGCCATAAAGACCGACGCCGGTTCCCTGGAGTAAGCTGTGAACGCCGGTTTTAAAGGCCGCGTGCGCGGGGCCGCGCTTCTGTTCGCGGCGCTGGCCCTTTGCGCCTGCGGCGGCAGTCTGCAGGTGATGCGCAACCCCAGCGCGTCGCTGCCGTCAGTGAAGAAAGTGGCGGTAGTCCCCTTCGGAACCGCCCCGGCGCAGGCCCGCATTACCGGCGAATGGGAAACGCTGCTGCTCTCCCTGGGCTACCGCGTTGTGGAGAGGGAGAACATAGAGCCTCTCCTTAAGGAACAGGGCCTTTCCATAAACGGCATAGTTAACCCTTCCGAAGCTCCCAAAATAGGCGAGATCCTGGGTGTGGACGGCCTGGTGATGGGCCGGCCCAACACGCGCGAGCCGTATTACTCGTACAGCATGACCGGCGCGGCTAAAATATCAGAACCTGCGCCCGTTTCCGTAAAACTGCTGGACGCGGCTACCGCGCGCGTGGTGTGGAGCGTGTCCAACGAGAAGGAAGAGGCGCTGAACGTGGCGAGGGAAGGCCGCGCGGTGAATTCCCGGCTGAAAAACTCCCTGGAAGGCACGCTGAAGGAAGGCGGATGGAAAGCCGCCCAACCGCCGTATAAGGAATCTTCCGGGGCGGCTATCGCCTTCAATTCCGGCCTGCGCGCCGAAAAAGGCATGCGCGTAGGCGCTTACGCCTTCGCCGGCGGCAACGACAACGGGGACGGCGGCGCCTGGGCCGACAAGGCGGCGTCCATGCTGCTGAAGGCGGGCTATGACGTGGTGGACCGCCAGCAGCTTGAAAAGATAATACAGGAACAGAAGCTCTCCGCCAGCGGCGCTACGCGCGCGCAGGACATGGCACAACTGGGCAAGATAGCCGGGCTTCGTGCGGTGCTGATGGGTACGGCGTCCGGCGGGCAGGTCTGCGCGTACCACGTGAAGCTGGTGGACGTGGAAACAGGCGAGCTATACTGGAGCGCCTACGGAGAGGATTGCCGCCTGGACCAGTTCTCCGAACTTGTAGGTACCGGTTTCTCCGGGCATTGAGCGTTCGCCCCGGCCGACTCGGGGACAGTGTATTCATTTCCGACAGGCCCCCCCGCCATTGCCTATATTTCAATCCGCAAAATGAAAACCCGGCTAATAAAATAGGGAGGAGAGCCGGTATTCGGAGGCCGCCGGGCCATGGGCGGCGCCTGCGGCTAGTATTGTATTATAGTGGTAGTGGATAGCCGCAGAAACAGCGGCACAATATCATAATGACCTATTTTTCCCGGCGCGCCGTATTTCTCCCCGTCTTTTTTCTGGCGGGCCTTGTTTCTTTCCCGGCTGCCGGGCGCGCGGCCGCTCCCGCGCCCCGGGCTTACGTTAACGATTCAGCCGGGGTGCTGAACGCCGGAACGGCCGAAAAACTGAACGGCGTTCTGTCCGACCTGGACGCCAGGGCTAAAGCCCAGGTGGCGGTGCTGACGGTAAAGAGCCTAGGCGGCGCGGATATCGAGACTTACGCCACGGAAACGTATAAAAAATGGGGCATAGGCGATAAAAAAACCAACCGCGGCGTACTGCTGCTGGTGGCGGTGGAAGACCGCAAGTCCCGCATAGAAGTAGGCTACGGGCTTGAGGGCATACTCCCAGACGGCCTGACTGGCGCTATTCAGGACAAGTACATAATTCCATATTTCAGGAACGGCGACTATTCCGGCGGGATACTGCAGGGCTCCCTGGCCATTGCCTCGGTTATAGCCGGCGACAGTGGGGTGGAACTTTCCGAAAGGCCCGCCGAAAGCGAAACTCAGACCCCGGTCCCGCTCACCCGTGGCCAGAAAATAATTTCCGGCATAGTGATACTCTTCCTGCTGATCATGGTGATCCGGCACCCGATTCTTTTCTTCTTCCTTCTGAACAGCATGAACTCCAGGGGCTCCGGCGGCTTCGGCGGGGGCGGTTTCGGCGGCTTCGGCGGGGGAATGTCGGGCGGCGGCGGCAGTTCGCGGAGCTGGTAGGAGGCACAATGGCTAAAATGACACCTGAAATTTTGACGGAAGAGCTTAAAAAGAGCTGCGGCGGCAATCTGGTCTCGGTGGTGCTGTACGGCTCTTCGGTGGCTGGCGACAGCGTAAAGACTTCCGACTATAACGTGCTGGTGGTGATGGACCGCGTAGAGATGGAGGACCTGCTGGCCCTGACCGGCCTATGCTCGCGCTGGGGCAGGGAAGGTAACCACGCCCCGCTGCTGTTCACGAAGGACAACCTGGCGCGGTCCGCGGACGTTTTTCCGGTGGAATTTTCTGATATAAAGCAGACGCACAGGATGCTCCACGGCTCGGACCCCTTTACGGAGATGGAGATAGACCCGGCCCTGCTCCGGCTGGAGCTGGAGCACGAGCTTAAGAGCAAACTCATCATCCTGCGCGAGAATTTCCTGGTTACGAAAGGTTCGCCGAAGGAAGTGGAGCGGCTGCTGGTGGCTTCGGTATCGGCCTTCCTGACGCTGTTCAAGGCGGCGCTCAGGCTTTACGGCGAGACGCCCCCGGCCAGAAAGATGGATGTGCTGCCGCTGCTGTCGAAATATATAAAATTTGACGAGGGGATCTTCCCCATCGTTTGGGAACTTAAGGAAGGCGGGAAGGCTTCCGGCCTCACTTCCCTGCAGACCTTCAGCCGCTATATGCCGGCGGTGCAAAGTGTTACGGACGCGGTTGACCTCTGGCTGCAGCGCGCGGGAACTAAATAGCTGAATTAAGGAGAAAATAATGAAAAAGGGCTTATTGATAGTGCTGGGCGTGGTAGTGCTGGTCGGGCTCTGGGCGGGCTCGGTCTATAATAAACTTGTGAACAGTTCCGAGGCCGTACCCGCGGCGTGGGGCCAGGTGGAGACCGTCCTCCAGCGGCGTTACGATCTTATCCCCAATCTGGTAAACACGGTGAAGGGCTACGCTAAGCACGAAAAAGACCTCCTGACCGAGGTGACAAGGCTCAGGAGCCAGTGGGGTGAAGCCAAGAACCAGGGCCAGAAAATGGCGGCGTCTACAGGGCTTGAGTCCGCTTTAAGTAAGCTGATGGTGGTGGTGGAGCAGTACCCCCAGATCAAAGCCAATGAGAATTTCATAAGGCTGCAGGACGAGCTGGCCGGCACCGAGAACCGCATTTCGGTGGAAAGAATGCGCTACAACGAAACGGTGAACGCCTACAATGTCACCGTGCGGGGGTTCCCGACGAATATGGTGGCGAACATGTTCGGATTCAAGAAAGCCGAAAATTATTACGAGGGCGAGAAAGCGGCGCAGCAGGCGCCCAAAGTGGAGTTTTAAAAGGGGCGGGAAAGGGGGACTAAGATGACGGAACGAAAAGCGGAACACGCGGACCTGAAGGTGCTTGCCAAGACATTCAGCCTTCTGGCCTCGGAGCTGGAGGAGACGCTGCATTCGCTGAATGTCTGCGTTTTCGAGCCCGGCGCGGTGGTGCTTAAGGAAGGTGAGACCGGGACCAGCGTCTATGTAGCGCTTAAAGGCAAATTCTCGGTGCGCAAGTCGCGGTGGATCTTCTCCTCAAAAGAAGTGGCGCGGCTGGGGCCCGGGGACCTTTTCGGGGAGATAGGCTTCCTGGTGCCGACCACCCGGTCGGCGTCCATTATAGCGGAAGGCCCCTGCGAAGCTGCCCGCATAGTCCTAGCTGATTTCAAAGAACTGCTGGCCCGCCATTGCGAGCTGCAGGCCAGGATAGAGGAAATGGCCCGCCGGCGCCTGTACTCCCTGGCCGCGTCCGACCAGGCCTGAGCCGGGCTAAGACAGGCTTGTAAGGCAACATTTAGAGATGACCATGAAATTCAGATCATTGTGCTCCGGCAGCGGCGGGAACGCCGCGCTGTTGTGTGCCGGCGCGGACGGGCTGCTTATAGATTTCGCGCCGGGCTGCCAGCGGGACTGCCGCGCCGCGCTGCGCGAGGTAAAAACCATCTCCGGCGTGGCCGCCGTGCTGGTCACGCACGCCCACGGGGACCACATCAACCGCAACTCGCTGAAGGTGCTGAAGGAAGAAGGCCTGACGGTGCGCTGCCACCCGGAAGTGTGCCGGCAGATAAATGAAAGGCACGGCGCGGAGTATGCCGGGATAATACAGCCGTTCGAGGGACGGCTGGCTATTGGGAATTTCACGGTGGCGCAGGCGCCAGTGGAACATTCGCCGCGCTGCTACACTACGGCTTTTATCGTGACCGCGGGCAAGTACAAGGCCGCCATCTTCACCGACTTCAGCCGTTTTACCGACGAGCACGTGGCGCTGGCGGCGGATTCGGACCTGCTGGTCCTTGAGGCCAACCATGACCTAGAGCTTTTGAGGACGTATGGGCATCCCGGCTCCGAGTTCCATATGTCCAACATACAGACCGCCCGGTTTCTGCATGGCATCTGCGGGCGCAGCAGCGTTCAGCCCAAGGCCGTGGTATTGGGGCATTTGAGCGAAGACTGCAACAGGCCGCATTTGCCGGTAAAAGAAATAGAGGCGTACTTCGGCCTGAATAATTTCCCGGTTAAGTTTAAAACGCAGGTGGCACCCCGCTCCGCTCCAGGCTGCCTGCTGACCATAAAGTAGCCCCGCTCCCCGATGCAAAACGACGCTCCCGGCTCCCTGATCCCGCCCGAGGTTCTAACCCCGGCCTCTTTCTTCGGGCCGGGCGGCAGCGTGGCGCGGGCTCTAAAAAATTTCGAGACCCGGCCCGAGCAGGAACAGATGGCCGCCGCCGTCTACAAGGCTATAGCCGCCCGTAGTCATTTGGTGGTGGAGGCTGGCACCGGAGTGGGAAAGTCAATTTCCTATCTGCTGCCGGCGGCCCTGCTGGCGTCCCGCGACAAGAAGAAGATCATTGTGGCTACCCACACCAAAGCGCTGCAGGAGCAGCTGGTAAAACACGATCTTCCGGTGGTTAAGGGCCTGCTGGAGGAACACGGCCTGCCTCTCAAGTATTTCCTGCTGATGGGTTCGGCCAACTACCTGTGCCTTTTAAGGCTTGAGCGTGCCGGCACGCACCAGAGCGACCTCTTCGAAAGCGAGGAGGAGCAGGCTTCGGCGGCCGACCTGCGCGAATGGGCCAGGACCGGCGCCAGTGGCTGCCGTTCCGAGATACCGCTTAAAGTGGCTCAGCGGGTTTGGGAAGAGGTATGCAGGGACCCCGACATCTGCCTGGGCCGCAAATGCCCGCACAAGGAAACCTGCCTGTACCGCCGGGACTTAGCGACGGCCAAACAGGCCGATATACTGGTGGTGAACCAGCACCTTTTCTTCGCCGGCTTGCCTATTCCCGCTTTCGACGCGGTTATTTTTGACGAAGCGCACAACCTTGAGGACGTAGCCTCAGCTTTCATGGGCTTCGCGGTGACGGACAGGCAGGTTAAGCGTCTGGTGGACGATATTTACAACCCGAAGTCGGGCCGCGGGCTGGCCCGCCGGCTCAAGAGCCCGCCGGCCAACTGGCTGGCCGACATGCGCCAGGCCGTGGGCGACGTGAATTTCGCCTCCAAAGATTTTTTTCAGGGCGTAACCGAAAAACTGGGTTTCGGTTCCTTCGAAGGAAAAATGCCGGCCAAGGCCAAGCGCCTGCGCGAGCCGGGCATAATCCCTAACCCGCTGGCAGAGCCGCTGCTGGCCCTTACGGTGCTGCTGTCGCAGGCCCTGGGCCACAGCCAGTCGGACCTGGAAGAGGCGGAGATAAAAGGCTACCTCAAACGCTGCCTGGCGCTGGCCGAGCAGGTGAACGTTTTCTTAAAATGCGGCGGCTCCGAGCACGCTTACTGGGCGGAGGTCTCTTATTCTAAAAGGAACCCGGCCACCTCCATACACCGGGCCCCGGTGGACGTGGCCGACGCGCTGCGCAAGGAGCTTTTTGAAGAGGGCTACCCGGTCATCCTCACTTCCGCCACGCTGGCCGTGGACGGCTCTTTTGAAATGATAAAGGCGCGGCTGGGGCTGGACAAGACTTCCGAGCTGCTGCTGAACTCGCCTTTCAACTACGACAAGCAG
The DNA here is from genome assembly GCA_903917735.1 of uncultured Elusimicrobia bacterium. Taxonomy (GTDB): domain Bacteria; phylum Elusimicrobiota; class Elusimicrobia; order Elusimicrobiales; family UBA9959; genus UBA9959. The sequence continues at coordinate 35,741 of CAIXBR010000122.1, forward strand.
GCCGTGGTGTTCGTGCCGCCTGAAATACCGGACCCGCTGGACGCCAGGGGGTATGAGGCCGCGGTCATAAAAGAATGCGGTCTGCTGCCGGCCGCTGTGGACGGGGGAATATTTCTGCTTTTCACCAGCTGGCAGCTGCTGGTGAAGGCTTACGGCGCGCTGGCCGGGAAATTCCCGGACCGGCCCATGTTCAGGCAGGGGGACAAACTGCCGCAGCACCTGCTGGCGGAGTTCAAGCGCGCCGGCAACGGAATACTGTTCGCCACCGACACTTTCTGGCAGGGGATAGACGTGCCGGGGCAGGCGCTGGCCTGCGTGGTGATAGCGCGGCTGCCTTTTCTTTCGCCCGACAGCCCTCTTGAAGAGGCGCGGCAGGAGTGGATGGCGGCCAGGGGCATGAACGTTTTTAACGAGTACACTTTGCCCAAGGCCGTGGTGAAGTTCCGGCAGGGCTTCGGCCGGCTTATACGCAGCAAAACTGATTTCGGCGCGGTGGTGGTGCTGGACCCCAGAATACAGACCAAGCGCTACGGAGTGAAGTTCCTGCGCTCCATCCCAAAATGCCGCCGGGTGAACGGCCTGGCGGAACTGAAGGCGTTCTTCCGGGAGCATAAGTTTTAGCAGCTTTCAGGCGAAGGAAAAGGGATGATTCCCCAGAAAAAGAGGATAAAAGCGATAACCGCGCTTATGTTTACTACAGATTTTTCTCCTGGCTTGGAAAACTTCCACAGGGCGAAGATGCGGATGCCGTATTTTTATACTGCGTATTTTACCGGGCCTTGAGGCTCTGTCCGGGAAATGCGACTGACTTAAAGGACAAGGGATAATGAAAAAACAACGGTTTGCTTTTTTCCTCTGTGCGGCACTCTTGGCGCCTGCTTTGGCCCTGGGGGCGAACGGCAAACTTAGAGTTTGCGACGATGTCGCTGACCCGCTGACGCTGGACCCGGGAAAGGAGTTTTCAGAAAAGAACCACACCCTTTGCCAGCAGATTTTTGAGGGGCTGGTCCGCTTCAATCCGGACGGTCAAATGGAGCCGGCGCTGGCCGTCTCCTGGAACAGGATTGACCCCACCCGCATGCGCTTCAATCTGCGCCAAGGCGTGACCTTTCACAACGGGGAACCCTTTGACGCCGAAGCGGTCAAGTTCACCATAGAACGGCTTCTCGACCCCAAGACCGGGTTCCCGGGCATTGCGCTCATCTCTTCCATCAGCCGTGCCGAGATTGTAGACGCGGTTACTATTGATATCGTGACTAGGTTCCCTGATGCGCTTTTGCTCAACCGTCTAGCCGGTCTGGTTCTAATTGTGCCCCCGCGCTACATCAGGGAAAAAGGGGACGGTTTTTTGGCTGAAACCCCGGTGGGTACCGGCGCCTTTATATTTAAAAAATGGGATAAGGGCAGGGAGATCTCCCTTTCCGAAAATCCAAACTACTGGATGAAGGGCTATCCCAAGGTAAAAGAACTGACTTTTAAATTCATCCGGCAAGAAGACCAACTGGCCGCTCTTTTTTCCGGCAAGGTTGATTTATTGACAGATCTTCCCGGCACTCAAACCCTGGCTGTTATGAAACACCCCGGCTTTACCGTGAAGAAAAAGCCCGTGTTGTGCACCATGAACGTGGTGCTAAAACTGCCCTCAGCGCCTTTAAATAACCCGGATGTACGCAAAGCCCTGAACTATGCCTTGGATAAGAATGCGCTCATCCGCTACGACGTGCTAGGTAACGGCAGGCCCATCGCGACATTTAGCATGCCGGGGGAAATAGGGCACAATTCCTCCCTCCGTCCTTATGAATTTGATCTAAAGAAAGCCAGGCGGCTCCTTGTCAAAGCAGGATATCCCAACGGCTTCACGCTTAAAATGGTTTCCAAGCCGGGCGCGGAAAGGGCGGCAAAAATCATGGCCGCCCAATTCAAGAAAATTGGTGTAAGAATGGATGTAACCATAACCACGGACGCCGCCCTCATTGGAGAATTTGCCAGCGGGAAATATGATATAGGAATAGGAGATTGCCCGGACCCCATGGCCCACGCCTATTTCGTGCAGTTCATCACGCTTCACTCCAAATCGCCGTATTCTCTCAGCGGCATTTACGGCATTGACGCCAAGCTGGAGGATATGGCTTCCGCTGTTGATGAGAAAGCCTCTCTGAAAAAGGCCCTGGCTCTGGACCAATACATATATGACAACGCCCTAAGTGTATTTACCTATCAGAAGATAGCGGTTTCAGCGCTTAAAAAAAATCTGCGCTTTGAGTTGGCGGTAATGCGGGTACCGTATTTTTATGCCGCGTATTTTGCGAGGCCCTGAGAATTTATGCGAAAAATAAGCCTAGCAAACCGGTTTTTTATTACCCTGATCCCCATCTCTGTGGGAGGCATTCTTCTGCTTGGGCTGTTAGCCTACGGAATTGTCACGAACCACATCAAGGAGACCATTCACGGGCAAGTGCTGACCCTAAGCCGTGAAGCCGCCTTTAACATTTCAAATTTCTTCCATTGGAGGGAACTTGATCTGGAGACCGTGGCCGAAAGTCCGCTTTTCACTTATTATCATAATAACATCGACTATGCCCTCAAGGCTGAAGCCGAACAATACCGTTTAGAGATAGAACAATACCTGCTGAAATTTTTCAAAAGAACAGGAACTTATAACTGCATTATTTTTATTGATGACAAGGGAAAGGAAATAGTCGAGATCGGAAAATCAGCCATTGTCTCCCCAAAAAAAATATTTCCGGATCCGGCGCTCCTGAAACGACTGACCAGCCTGCCGCCCGGCGCCTATTATGAATCCGGTGTGCGCGCCGCCCTTACGCCTGCGGCTAATATTCTTTTTGCAAAACCTCTCCGTGACTCTACGGGCAGGTTTCGCGGCGCCATTCTGCTGGAGAGCGACCTCAACCCGGTGCTTACTGCGCTCAGCCAGCTGCAAATCGGACATTCCGGCAGCGCCTTCCTTTCTGACACGTCACTTCACCCCTTACTGATGCCGCCGTCTTTCCTACAGCAAAACCGGCCCCTGCTTCATGAGATTTTCACCAATGAACCTGTGCCGGGAACCGATTTTCATATCGTTGTAAAGGCTGACGCCGCCGACTTTATGGCGCCGCTAAAAAAAATCGTTAATTCCACACTGCTGATGATTCTGATCTGCAGTTTATTGACAGCCATTCTTATTTACCTCCCGATCAGAGCCCTGACACGGCCACTCCTGAGGCTGGTGGAAGCCACAAACCGGATTGCGAAGGGTAATCTGCAGGAACGAGTTGAAATAAAGCGCTCCGATGAAATAGGCATTCTGGCCAATTCATTTAACACAATGACGAAGAGCCTCGCGGAACGCACCCATCAGCTGGCCGAAGAACAGCAGCGCCTCTCCGTTACGCTGCGCAGCATCGGCGACGGCGTTATCGCCACGGACATCCGGGGCCGCGTGACACTGTTAAATAAGGCGGCCGAGGCGCTTACTGGCTGGACTCAAGCGCAAGCGCAGGGAAAGTTTTTCCATGAAGTAGTCAACATCATCAATGAAAAGACCCGGAAGATTTGCGAAAACCCCATTGAACGAGTGCTGAAAAAGGACCTGGTCCTCGGCTTGGCCGACCATACCATGCTTCTCTCCCGGGACGGAACCGAGCGCAGCATCGCCGACAGCGTGGCGCCCATTCTGGACCAGGAAGACAAGGTTATAGGGGCGGTTCTGACCTTCCAGGACGTGACGCAGCGCAGAAAAGCCGAGAATGAGATCCTCAGGCTTAATGCCGAGCTGGAAAAGCGCGTGGTAGAGCGCACTGCCCAGCTTGAAACGGCCATGGAGGAACTGGAATCTTTCAGCTATTCGGTCTCCCACGACCTGCGGGCGCCCCTGCGCGCTATGGACGGCTTCAGCCAAGCCATTTTAGAAGAATATCCGGACAAGCTTGATGAGCAGGGCCGGGACTACCTCTTCAGAATAAGACGCGGGGCACAGCGAATGTCCCAGATGATTGACGGTTTCCTTCATCTTTCGCGCGCGAACCGCTCCGAGCTGGTCCGCCAGAGCGTGGATCTCGGTGTCCTGGCCCAAGCCGTGTCGCAGGAACTGCGCCAGTTGAACCCCGGCCGGGAAGTCGAGTTCACAACGGCAGGCGACCTGCGCGCCCAGGGAGATCCCACGCTGCTGCGGATCGTCCTTGACAACCTGCTGAATAATGCCTGGAAGTTCACCGTGAGGACCGCCAGGGCACGGGTTGAGTTCGGCGCGGCGCCTGCCGCGGAAGGAATGGTCTATTACGTGCGCGACAATGGGGCCGGCTTCGATGCCGCCCGGACGGACAAACTCTTCGGTGTTTTCCAGCGCCTGCACACCAGCGCCGAGTTCCCTGGCTCGGGTATAGGTTTGGCCACGGTCCGGCGCATAATCCGGCGCCACGGCGGCCGCGTTTGGGCCGAGGGCGAAGCCGGCATAGGCGCAACTTTTTACTTTACCCTGCCACAGATCCAAGCCCCGGAGGTTTTATAAAAAAGAAAGTGATTTTGTTAGTAGAAGACAACCCCGACGATGAAGCGCTGACCCTGCGCGCCCTCAAGAAACACAATCTCTTCGATGAAGTCGTTGTGGTGAGGGACGGCGCTGAGGCGCTTGAGTGGCTCTTCATCACCGACCGCCACGCCCAAAGGGACACGGATGTGGTGCCCATGGTCGTTCTGCTGGACCTCAAATTGCCCAGGCTCGACGGCCTGGAGGTGCTCCGGCGCATCCGCGGCGACGCCAGAACCCGGACCCAGCCGGTGGTCATCCTCACCTCCTCCCAGGAGGAACAGGACATTATCAGCAGCTACCAGCTGGGGGCTAACAGCTACGTGCGCAAGCAGGTGAAGTTTGAGAGCTTCATGGAGGCGGTCGGCAGACTCGGCCTCTACTGGATGCTGCTCAACGAGCCCCCTCTTTTCGAAAAAACTTCCGGAAGCCGATAAGTCTGAAAAGTGACCCTCGAACTGCCCCGTTCTAGGAGCCTGTCCGATATAAGCTTTTTAAGCGGTGTTGCGTTATGGAACCTATCCCGGCTGACGACTGACCCGCCCAACCACCACTCCGCACGCCCGGCCGCCGCCGGGCGCGGAAGGAACCCTCAAATCTCCGAAAAAACAAGCGATAATCGCGCTTATGTTGTCTACAAATAGCGTCCCCTGCGCCTTATCGCTCAGGTTTTATTTCGGTGGTAAGCACCACATCTTCCCAGGCATTATTGACCACGCGCAAATCTTTGCGCATCCCCTTGCGCTCCACAGTGATGGTATACACGTCGCCATCCTTGAGAGATCCCCAGTCCCGGTCGAACTTGAGATAGCTCTCCATCGAAGTCACCGGATCTCCGTTTATTGCCTTTACAACATCCTTCCGGCGTATACCCGCAAGGTATCCGGCCTTGTCCTGGTCCGCATCATAAACATACGCGCCATCGATAGCTTCCGAGTCCACTACGGACAGACCAAGTCCGATATGCCGGTGCGTGGCGACGTTGCTGTATTTATCCCCGAGTTTTACGATCCGCGGAGTTTTCACCATGAATTTTTTCATGGAGATATCTACGGTCTTGCCTGCGCGAAGCACCGAACAAGGGATGGCGCCGCCTGGCGGCAGTGCCTCAAAGGACGACCGCAGCTCCGCAAGGGCATCCTTCCCGGCCAGTGCATCCCCTTTCAGCGCTGTAATTTTTTCGCCGCACCGTAGGCCTGCCCGATATGCGGCCTCAGTTATTTTAACGCCGTCCACCCGAAGACCTTCAGGCACGGAGGAGCTTACCATTATCCCCAGTCCGGCCGGTTCCTCATCATATATCAGACCGAGCTTCGCGTAGGAAGCCACCAGTTGCGGATAAAAATCGTACAACGTCCGGTACTTGGTTCTGTCATCCTCGTAATCGCCCAGCAGGGCAAAATAGTCGCGTATGAAAACGTAGCCGCGGTCCTCAAGATCTTTCAGGAATGTTTCTGCGGCTGCAGGGCCGTTCCTGCGGTATATTATCCGCGAGGCGATGGCGTTGGTAAGAAGTTCACCGCCGGCAAAATCGCTCCAGTTTGAATACCCCCAGCGGCTGGCCTTTTTGACGACTCCGGGGAAAAGATAAGAATAGGCGGCAAGCTGCGGGTCGAACTTGTCCGCCACCGGGTTGGAGAAGGAATGACCGAACTCGTGCAAGGCCAGCGATGTCCATTCGCCGTTGAACCCGTACGCCCCGTTCTTTTCATCCTCAATTATCCCCATAAGGTAGAACGCCGTGGTCTTGCCGTCGTCATGCGTAATGGAAATGCCGAAATTGCCTCCGTTCGGCAGTTGCATGGGCGATGGGGCCAGCACGAAGCCGGCAAAATCGCGCCTGGCATGGAAATCCTCAAGGTCGCCAATGAGGTCCCACTCGGGCAGGGAGGCGGCGGTCTGCGCTACGTAGGAAGAATAGATCTCCTCATGGGCTTTCAGGAAAGCGGGAAAATCGGCCTTCCGGTAGAAATCGCGCACCTTCTCCCAGTAGGCGTCCAGATAAGCGGCTTTGGCGGCGCGGTCTCCTGCGGGAACACCTTCAGCTACCACGCCGTCCAATAGAGAATTCTTGTATGGGGCTATGCGTTTACCATCCGGCAGGTCGGCGAAATACAGCGGCAGTTCGGCGAAGTCGCTGAACCCATCCGAAGTCCAGCCTTTTTTATCGTTGCTGCAGACGCCGCGCACGGCCGGATGCGTCTTGAAGGCGGAAAAAGTATTGATCGCGTCCTCGGTAAGTGGGAGATGGATCTTCGGGTTCCGCAGTTCTCCCGCGCAATCCGCCATGTTCAGAACGGCGTTCATCACTTCGCTGTTCAGATTTATTTTCACCAGCATCTTGCCGTTCTGCTTTTGAGGGAGTTCCACTGCCCCAAGCAACTGCACGGGCAGCAACAGAACGAAAGAAATAAAAGCACGCGTCCCCATTTGTGTAGCCTCCTGTAGCGTAAGCTATCCGTATTATATGAAAAGCGCGGATGAGTGACGCACGGACCTCCTTGTTTCATACCCGACGCCTACGGAATCATATGAACATGATGCGCCGGCCCTCCGAAAAGTTCAATATGTATCGATATCGTACGCGAGCTTGCGGTTCACTATCGCCATTGCGTCAAGCCGCGCCGCGCCCTGTTCGACCAAAACAAAACCGCCGGGCTTCCCCGGCGCCTGTGCGCAATGCGACGAATGTTAATAACAAGTCAAAAAGTTACCAGCGTCCTATCCTTTGTTGATACTGCCGCGCTATGTATAGTCTTACGGAACGCAATTCCCAGGTTGGGGATATGTGCGCTTATGAACAGTTTAAGTCATTGGAACCACCGGTTAACTGGTTAACAATGCGCGGCCTGTGCCATATAGCAAAGTGCGTTTTCGGGCAACAAATCCATTTTTCTATTTTGTTTTGGCAAAAAAGTGAAAATAATTGACAAAGCGGGTCTATTTGCTGTATTCTAATATAGTCATAGGGGGGGGTGTTGACACCAGTTGCGAGCTGTTCATTCCATAGCTAAAAAGCATATAAATCATGCACAGCAAACCCGAAAGACCCGAAAACTGAGGTAAAGTTCAATGAGAAAAAAAATATTGATTTGTGATGACGATAGCACTTTGCTGAACGTGTACCAGTTTATCCTTGCAAAAGAGAATGCTGATATAATAACACTATCCAGCTCCAACGAACTTTTCTCAACGGCCAAGCAGCAGGTTCCCGCACTGATCATTCTTGATATCATGATGCCTGACAAGGACGGCATCAGGGTGCTGCAGGAATTACATGGCGACCCCGTAACCGCCTCCATACCGGTGATAATGGCGTCCGCCGTTGTGAAACCGGAAATATGGAAACAGGCGATAAAATTCGGCGCGAGGGAATTTTTGGAGAAACCGTTCAATATGACCAAGATGCGTGAGACGATCCGCAAATATATTGCGCCGTAAACGATAGTCAAATAATGGATTAAAATCCAACTATGAAAAACAAATCAGACCGGGAAACACTCGGTTCGGCATTAATTTCTGTCGGCGTGATATCTTCTGAGAATTATCAGGCCGCGCTGGAAAAAGCAGGGGGCGATGAGAGAAAGATACCCGAAGCGCTGATCTCTCTCGGGTTATGCACCGAAGACCAGATAATAAAAGGCCTGGGTGTAAAAAGCAACATGCCCTGTTTTACTTCACTGGAAGGGCTTGTGGAAGCCGACATTAAAACGCTGGTGCCCGAGTCTATCTGCAGAAGATACCAGGTAATGCCGTTGTTCAGGCAGGGCGAGTTGTTAATGGTGGCGATGCTGGACCCCTACGATATTTATGCGATCGATGAAATAGCCCGGTGCACGAAAATGCATGTGCAGCCCGTGATCAGCGGCAGGAAAGCTATTTTTGACGCGATCCAGTCAGAATACACAAAATCCAAAGAAGAGCTGAAAAAGGAAGAAAAAACCGAGGTAACCGCTAATATCCAGAAGGCGGTGGAGGATTTTAAAACCGATCTTCTGCCCGAACATGAACAACTTGAGATAGTTACAGGCATCATGGAAGGTAAAGCGTCGGAGGATGGGCAACCCATAATTAAACTCGTGGATCACATCATCTATGACGCCATAGACAGGAAAGCCTCGGACATACATATTGAACCCTGGACGGATAAGCTGAGCGTAAGATACAGGCTGGACGGAATATTGCACAAGGTGATGGAGCTGCCGAGGGAACTCGGCGCCTCAATTACCGCCAGATTAAAAATAATGGCCCGGATGGATATTACAATAACCAGAAGCCCGCAGGACGGTAAAATTCAGGTCAAACTTCCCTCCGGGCTTATTGATCTGCGCGTAAGCACCCTTCCGCTGACCACGGGAGAAAAAACCGCGATAAGAATACTTGACAAGCAGGCCATGACGCCCGACCTGACGAAGCTCGGCTTCCCCCCTGAAATGTTCACTGAATTTGCGAAAATAATCAGAAGCGCCAATGGGATTATCCTTGTAACGGGTCCCACCGGGTCGGGTAAGACAACCACGCTTTACTCGGCTTTGAAAACGATAACCGATGAAACAAAGAACATTTCCACGCTGGAAGATCCGGTGGAATACCAGATCGACGGCATCTGCCAGGTGCAGGTCAATCCAGGTACGGGAATGACCTTCGCCAACGGGCTCAGAGCGCTGCTAAGGCAGGACCCTAATGTGATCCTGGTGGGGGAAATCCGGGACACTGAAACAGCGGAAATAGCTATCCAGGCCGCGCTGACGGGGCATCTGGTCCTGTCAACGCTCCATACCAACGACGCAGTCGGCGCGATAGCCCGGCTCAATAACATGAAGACAGACCCTTTCCTGCTTAATTCGTCGTTAAGGGGCGTTCTGGCGCAGCGGCTTGTCCGGTTGCTTTGCCCTATTTGCCGCGTGCCTTATACGCCCGCAGAGGCGCTGCTTAAAAACCTGGGTCTGAAAAAAGAAAACGGACCCTACACATTTTACGCAGAAAAAGAGAAAGGCTGCGATAAATGTTACAATTCCGGCTTCAAAGGCCGGAGAGGAATTTTTGAATTTCTTCCGCTGGTTTCAGGTGTCCGTGAACAGATAACCCAAAAAGGCGCTTATGACAAGATTGAAGAAGCGGCGGTAAAGGCGGGTTTTAAGACCATGCGCCTGCATGGCATTGAAAAGATAATACAAGGCGAGACAACGGTGGAAGAAGTTTTGCGGGTTACCAGGGCCGAAAACTGATGGCTATATTCACGTATAAAGCGATTGACCGCTCAGGTAAAGAAATTTCCGGGCAGACCTTCTCACCCACAAAGGATGAGCTGATCGCAAGACTGGGAAAGGACGGCCTGTATCTTATCACCTGGAAAGAGATCGAGGATTTATCGTCCCAGGGCAGCGAAGTCCGGTTTCCCGACATGAAACTGTCTTTGTGGCGTAAACTTTCCCACGCCTGGCGCGCCTGGACTCCCCGTCGTAGCACCTACACGGATAGTAGGCAGATACGAGGCAGTATTAATGGTAAAACCCTGGCAACAATTACCTGGCAGATGTCCATCGGCCTAAAAAGCGGAATAACTCTGGCCGCAATACTGAATGCGATTGGAAAAGAAACCGAGGACGGGAAAGTAAGGTATATTTTTAATTTTATTTACGAGAGAATAAATTCGGGACATACCTTGGCGGAGTCGCTGGCCTTTTTCCCGAGTGTTTTTTCCGTTATCTACATTAACATGGTGCGCGCCGGCGAGGCGGGCGGTTTCCTGCCAAGGGCACTTGAGGAAGCCTCCGCTTACCTGAAAAAACAGGACCGGCTGAATAAAAAAATCAAATCCATGATGATTTATCCCGTCATGCTTACCGTGATCGCGACGTGTATTATTATTTTCATGGCGACTTTTATCATGCCTGTTTTTGCGCAGGTGTTTGCGGGCCTGAATGTGGAACTGCCGCTGCTTACCAGAATGCTCCTTTTTAGTTTCGGCTTGCTCCGGAAATTTCTTTTTGTGTGGCTGGGACTGCTTGCCATAGCGCTTTATTTTGCCCGTAGAATTTACAAAAATATCGGTTTCAATCTGACCATTGACAGACTTATCCTCAAAATCCCGTTTTTAGGCGTGCTTTTGCTGAAACTCGCTCTTTCCAGGTTTCTGGGAACGCTTGCGGTTCTGCTTAAGACCAGCGTCAGCATACTTGATTCCCTGGTGATTGGCAAGGCCGTGGCCGGCAATACCGCGCTGGCGCTGGAGATATCCGAAATTTACAAAGCGGTCCAATCGGGAAAACCGTTGGCGGAGAAAATGACTGTAAGCCAGTATTTCCCGACGATGGTGGCTATGATGGTTTCAAACGGCGAGAAGTCCGGAAATTTACCCGAGGCGCTGGATAAAGTGACGGAATATTATGTTGAAGAAGTGGATATCGCCGTTTCGGATACGCTGGCCATCATGGAACCGCTGATTGTTGTGGTTATGGGGTTCACTATCGCTGTAATAGCGGCGGGGCTTCTTCTGCCGATGTTTGACCTCCCCGGTTACATTGAGTAAAAAGGTTTTTCACTAAATGTCGCTGTAAGTTATATAAATGCCGGCTTAAAGATTTTCACTGCAACGTGGTGGAATAGAACAATCTCCGTAACTTGCAAAAAATGATTCTTGAAAAGCCGGAGGGAATATAATGGTTAACGAGTCCGTCGGTGCCAAGCCCGCCGCTGCGCGATCCCTTGCCGCCGAGGAAGACGCGGGGGGGGGTGTGCCCCCGCCGTCTATTTTGCGGCCGGAATGGTCCGCCAAAACCAGGAAAGCGGGCAGTGGAATGACACTGGTGGAATTAATGATAGCGCTCGCAATTCTCATCATAGGCATTGTGGGCCTGGTGAACTCTTTAGCGTACATACAAAAAGCCGTGCAGGCCTCCAAAAACAAAACGCTTGCTTCCCACCTGGCGCAGGAAAAGATGCAGATCCTGAAAAATATGCCATATTATCAGGTGATTGCCACCTCCAGCCCGGTGCATAACACCACTGACTTCGCCCCGGAGTCCCTGGATTATGATGCCGGCTATTTTCCTCCGGATGAGATTACGGAAGGGGGGGTTTCATATACGCGCTATACCTATGTGCAGGCGGTCAAGGAGGACTCAGGCGTACTTACAACGCTTGCGCCGAACATTCCTGATACCGGCATGAAACGCATCACCATAACCATGGTGTGGGGGCGCGGCAGCGGCGGAAAGCGCAAATTAACCGTGCGCGGCGTTATGGCTAATCCGGATACCGTATTGGCCAACGTGGTTTTCAACGGCATAGTCCAAACCACATCTTCCGTGGCTATCGGCGGGGCGATGGTCCAGCTGGTGGAGGGGGTCGGCTGGGGCGACACCACTAATTCTTCCGGGCAGTATAATTTTAACGCCACACCGGGGTCTTATACCCTTATGGCTTCCGCCACCGGCTATTACTCCGGACGGCTTCCCGTAGTTATACCGGCCGGCGCCACACGAACTAATAATTTAAGCCTGACTAAAATAGCCACGGGCTCGATTAAGGGCTATCCATGGCTTACCGACCACCTTGTTATCAGTCAGGTGGTCGGCAGCACTACTAACGCCTCCGTTACTCCCCACTATGACCAGGAGTATGTGGAGGTGTTTAATCCGACCACATACACCTGGACAATGAATGGTAATATCGGCCTTAAATTCCAGGGCGCTTCCGATCCGTCGAAAAAGACTATACTGATAGATTATCTCCGTTCCGCGGTTCTCAGCGGCGGTTATTATCTTTTCGCTAACACCGGCAACATCGTTGCCGGCGGGGTGAGCGTAACGGCGGATGCCGTCTGGGCAAGCGGCAATTTCGGCTTTCCGTATTTCGCGGCGCAAGGCAACATAATTCCGGTTGACGGAGACGGAGGTATAGGCACGGTCGAGAACAGCGGAGCCATTGAACTTTACAAGGTCTCGGATGGAACTACTCTTGATAAGGTGGGTTGGAGAAAAAGCGGCTACTTCGCGCCTTTCTATGAGAACACGCCCATCCAGACCGCCGGGCTTACCCCTAACGAACTTTACGCGCGTCGCACAAGTACAAGCGACAGCAGCGGCGTCAACGTGTCTTTCGGCCCTGCTTATGACTCGAACAACAATAACATTGACTTTTATGATTATTCATCGGCAATCGGCCTGCCGCCGCACAACTCGCTTTCCGGCGGAAAAACTGTAATATCAGGCACACCGGCCGCCGGGGCCTTGGTAACAGCTTCAGACGGTCTGTCGTCTTCAACCGAGGCCTGGCTGAGCGGAACGCCGCCCTATGCGTATTTTTCCCTGGTGGATGTTGCCACTGGTTCCTGGACGGTTCTTATTAGCAGCGGAGTATACAGCCTGGAGCAGGCCATGGTTCCCATACCCTCCGCCGGCTCGGTTTACACTTTCGTCAACACCACCACCTTCCTGACTACAGCAAGTACAGACGGACTTATTACGGGCCGCATTACCAACGCTCTTGGGGTTCCCCTTCCGGGTATAGTGGTCGCGCCCGGAGGAGTTACAACCGATTCAGACGGCCGCTACCGGTTAAGAGCGGCCTCCGGCATGGCAAATGTGACCGCAAACCCCACCGTAGGCGGAACATCTCTTTATGTCACGCTTTCCTCAAACACCATACCGGTTGAAACGGGAAAAGTGCATGCCGGAGTGGATTTTGTGCTTTACCAGGGCGGCCGGGTAAGTGGTTTTGTCACCGGGGACGGCACTAACGGCCTGTCCGGAATTGCGGTGGTTATACTTGACGCGAACAGCATCGCCCAAGACCAGCAGGTGAGCGACGCGAATGGCCGTTTCTCTTCAGTAGTCCTGTCCACCGGCTACTACATCGTGCAGCCGGTTATAGGCGCGATCGCAAAATCCAGCCCCGTTAGCTCCACAACTACGCTCCTTGCAACGGCTCCCAACCAGTTCTCATCCACCTTCACTATTTCCGGCGCACTGGGTTATATAACCGGCTCTGTCACATACGGCGGTAACCCCATAAAGACCGGAGTGCTTATAGTAGTGACCACCGCCACGCTTAGCGGTACGCCGCCCGTGCCGCCGGATTTAAGCACCGCATCGCTTGCCGGAACGCCTTATTATGTCGTTTCCAGCGTAGAGAACGGCACCTACAAGGTCGCGGTCCGGAACAGCGTCACCCCGCCATATAACGTTTACGCCTATTACCCGCTGTCGGTCAGCGCCGCCTCCGACGCCGTAATTTATTCAGCCAAGACGGCCGGCGTTTCCGTTACAGCGGGCAATACCCATTCGGGGGTCGATTTCTCATGGCCATAGTAGCGCCCCGGAAAGGCTTTACGCTGGTTGAAATAATGGTGACGATATGCATAATATCGATCCTGTTCGCCATTGTGGCGCCAATTTTTTTACAGGTCAACCGACAGTTCATACAGGTGCGCACCAGGCTGGAACTGCAGCAGGAGGCGCGCGGAATACTGTATACACTGACGCGCTCTCTGCGCCAGGCGCATATCGGCAGTATCACAATAAGCCGCGCCAATACCAGCCAGCCGTTTTATTCAAAGATCACGTTCACCACTGAGCAGAGCGCCTCCGCATATGTTTCAAATACGATGGTGTTCCAGCAGGAGAGAACGGTTTTGTACCAGCTTGTGGGGGGCACAGGCAAACGCGTGCTCAGCCGTAATCTGAATTACCTGGCCTTCACTTTTCCGCGCTCCGACGATATGAGCCTGGTTTCAGTTACAGTTACGCTTCGAAAAAGTATTTATGAGGCCAATAAATATGCCCTTATCACGGCTTCGGAACAGGTGCGGATAATGAACTAAGGTTAATGATATGAAACAAAAAGAAGGGTCTCTGCTTATTGGTATGTTGCTGGTGTTCATGCTGCTTATAATTGTAGTGCCGGTGATGGTGAAGTGGGTGGAGAACGACACTAAATCCTCGGTAAAAGACCAGAAATCAACCCTGGCGTTCAATCTGGCGGATGCGGCCGTGGACCGCGGCTACTGGAAGGTTAAGAGTTCAACCATCACCTTGGCGCAGGTGTCGTTGGGGACTTCCCTGGCCGGTTACAATTTTGATGCCGCCTATAGCGACATACCAGGCGGCAGTTACCGCATTATGGTCACTTCCGGGCCTGGCACGGACCAGATCACAATTTACGGCGAAGGCCGCGACTCGGGCAATAAGGAAACCCGCTCCATTAAAGCGGTTTATACCAATGCCAGTGTGCCTGGAACCGTGCTAGCCGGCGGGACGATGAGCATGAGTGGAACCAGTGTGGCGCACTGGGGCCCCCTTATGTCAAAGGGCGATATCGTATTGTCCGGCTCCGCCCTAACCAATCATTACCCGCGCAAGCTCGCAATGCAGACGGTGAAGCCTTTTGACCCCACCGGCGACACGAATCCCCCCAATACCGACAGCCTTGAATGGTGGTCCAACTACTATGTGCAGGATCTGCCCATATTTGACTTTGATACAATGCGCGCCTCAGCCGCCGCCTCCGGCACGCTCAACTGCGGATCCGCTACAGGTTCCTGGAACAGCTCAACACGGGTGTGGTCCGGCCTTAAGCCGGAATCCTCCAATAATTTTACACTGCCCTGCAATGGCACGGCTTCGGAATGTACGGGTTCGGTCTGTAAGGTCGGGGATATTTACGCCGACAGGCGTTATGACCAAAATAAGGTCTGGTATTGGGACAAAGGTAAAACCGTTACCCTGTATAATACCGGCGTGCGTGGCACTGTCGTAGTCAGGGGCGACCTTTTGCTTGACGGGGATGACTGCTATGGCCCCAACTACGACATAAATGATTCCTCCCACTATTGCGGGAAGGCTCACGCCTGGAATCCTACGGGCCCGGGGAACGTTAAGGTCCAGGTGCCGCCCAATGCCTGGAGGGAATATCAAAAAATCGACACTGTCGCCACAAATCAGTACCCCGGTGATCTGGGGTTAAGCAGCAGCACGCTGACTTACATAATCGGCACCAGCGCTACCGAGAGTTCGCTTACGGAGGGCGATATAGGCATTAATGGGCTACTCTATGTCGGCGGGAACCTTACCCAGACCCTCGCCTGTGATGTATACGGTTCCGTATGGGTAGAGGGCACCACTACTCAGAGCGGCAACACCGTTATTTTTTTTAATTCAAAACTGAAGGAACCCACGCTGAATGTGGTGCTTGTAAGAGAGTCCTGGAAGGAGCAACTGCCCAGCGCCCAGGCTTGGCCGTAAATAATGCCGGATACAACTTCAACACAAATATTTGTAAAATAATCCCGATAGCTGTTTTTTGTCCCAACTGAATGGAGGGAGGCATCGTTTCCGTAGCCCCGGGCGAATTTGACGCAGCATATCTCAAAATTATGAAATTTATCCCATTTTTCGAAAAAACCATGCTTGGTATTGACATGGGTTCCTATGCGATAAAAGTTGTTGAGGCCCGGTTTTTATTTGGAAAACCGGTAGTGCTGCGCGCCGTTTGCGAGGAGATAAATTCCGACAGAATAAATGACCCGGAAGAGAAGAGAGAAGCATATGTAGCCACGCTGAAAAAAATTATTCAACAAAACAAATTTACAACAAAAAACACCGTTATAGCGATTCCGGCAAACCATGCCGGAGTGAGAATAATAGAATTACCAAAAACCGGGGGCGGGGACGCGGGAAACGCCCATACCCCCGCCGATTCGAGCGGCATGCCTTTTGAAATACAGGAGGCGGAGACGTATACCCAGCCTTTGGAGGGAACAGATAAAGACGGAAACCCCGACAAAAAAATACTACTGGTGGCCGGAAACAGGAACACGATAATAGACAACTATAAAATAGCCACGGAGGCCGGTCTTAATCCCGTAATCGCCGACATCGATATTTTTGCCGTGCTGAATATCTATATGCTGGGTGATAAGCCCACCAAAAAAGAGTTCATCATCATCCTTGACATAGGAGCCGGCACAACCAATATCGCGATTGTGGAGAACGGCATAATAAAGGCGGTAAGAACCGTGTTCTTAGCGGGGAATAATTTCACCAGAACGCTCCAGCAAGAGTTCAATATATCCCAGAAAGACGCGGAAGAGCTCAAGAAAAAACACGGGTTGGCAATAAAGCGGACCACGGATAATAAAGACGCAACAGATGATGCGCACGTGGACAAGATACACGACTTGCTTTCCGGCCAGGTGGACCAGATCAGCACTGAAGTAACAAGGACTATCTCCTATTTTACCGAGAAAATGATGGTTTCCGACATTCATATTTCCAAGGTAGAGCTTACTGGTGGTTCGGCGGATATGCCCGGACTTGCGGACTATCTAAACGGGAAGCTGGAGATCCCTGTCGAAATTTTCCGGCCGCTTGAAAAGCTCGATTCAGGCCATCTTAAAAATAAATCCTGCGTGAGCCTCCCGTGTTTTGCCGCGGCAGCGGGATTATCATTAAGAAGGCCGCAGGATCGCGGAAGGATGCTCACACGGATAAACCTTTTGCCTAAAACGTTGATTAAAAACTCTTATTCCGCCGCAGCGACCGCCGTTTGTTTTATTGGCCTCGCGCTTCTGTTCGCGGGCTATTACTGGTATACAAATCTCTCGAAAAAAATACAAGCCGGAACAATAAAAAGTAAAGCGGAATTGTCCGCGGTCCGAATACGGCTGGATCGAACTAAAGAAGACCTAAATAAAAAGAAGGCCGCAGCAGAATCAAAAAAAACAATAACCGTTCGCGCAAAGCCGCCTGCCCCTAAAGTAAAATACGCTTATATCAAAAAACTGGCAATTTCCGGGGTTTTTGCGGACTCGTCCGGTTCCTTCGCAATGCTTACCGGCCCCAACAAAGCGTTTGTCGTGAAAAACGGTAAGATGTACGATGAAAACGGGGAAGTTATCCCCGGTGTTTCCGCGTTAATAACGCAAAACAATATTATATTGTCCGCAGGAGATGAAGAATATGAACTTCCGATCCCTCAATAAGTCAGAGTTGAAAATACCGATGCTTTTAATATTCGGCTTGAGCCTGCTGCTGCCTGCGGGCGCGGCACTGGCGGATGAAAAAACGGAACCACCCGCGCCCCCGGCCTTGTCGGACGTAAAAATAGCACCGCCCGCGAATGTGACTGTGCCGGATGCGAAAACGGAACTGTCCACGGCTCCGGCCGAGGTAAAAATTGTGACGCCCGCGGCCCAGCCTTTGCCTGAAGTAAAAACTGTGACGCCCGTTACCCCGGTACAGCCGGAAGCAAAAGCGGTAACGCAGGCGGCCGCGGTACAGCCGGAAACAAAAGCGGTAATAACGCCGGCGGCCCCGGTACAGCTGGAAGCAAAAGTAGTAACGCTCGTTACCCCGGTACAGCCGGAAGCAAAAGCGGTAACGCCGGCGGCCGTTAAACCGGAGGGACGCCCCGCCGTAGCGCCTGAAAAAAATTTCCAGGCCGGTGCCCTGATGGAGCCCCTGAGCGTTGATCCCACCGACTTCAATTTCAACAACACCGACATACTGTTTATTTTGAAGACATTTGCTCTCAGATTCAATAAAAATATCATTCCTTCCGCCGCCGTCGCGGGGAAAGTAACGCTGTTCCTGAAACAGGTCCCTTTTGACGAGGCTTTTCAGATACTGCTGGATAAAATGGACCTGGTGGCTATACAGCGAAGCCGGAATATCATTGAGGTAATGGGAAAAAAGGAAATGCCGCTTTCCAGGGAAACCTTCTCGCTCAAAGAAAGGCTTGCCGGCGATATAAAGACCACTCTTGACTCGCTGCTGACACCGCAGGAACAGGAGCGTCTTACAATTGCCGTTGACGGCGCTTCCAATTCTCTGATAGTCACCGCGACCGCGGCGCAACTCGGTAAAGTAAGAAGCCTGGTCAATCAGATGGACATTAAAACCCCGCAGATAAGGATAAAGACCCGGATAGTTGAACTTAAGACTGGAGACGACTTAACACTGGGTATCTCCTGGGCCGGGGCTATAAAGCACGGCGGTGTTACCGCCAGGGCCGCCAAAGATATAGGCGGCCTCCAGACTGTTACCCCCACCGGAATTACGCCCACAGACACCCTTATCAATACCACTTACAAGAGCGGGGCATTTTTTGACCTGTCACAGATTATGGACAAGGCCGCGCTGTATGGTGTGCTGAACATGCTAGCCGCAACCACCGACGGCAAGACCCTGTCCGAGCCTTCAATCATGACCGGAAACAATAAAACCGCAAAAATACACGTGGGACAAAATCTCCCGGTAAAAACGGTCCAGGTAACCCAGAATACCTCGATCGAAAGCATCAGTTATGTTCAGGAGGGAATAGACCTTGAAGTGACTCCTGTCGTTTCGCCCGGCAGCAAACAGATCTCGCTTAAAATCCGAATAAATGTTTCTGATTTTGTCGCATACCAGGATGGCAGCCCGATAACCGCGGAGAGATCCGCCTTTACCGAAATAACCATGGAAAGTGAAAAGACGGTGGCCATCGGAGGGCTTGTAAGGGAAACCACACTAAAAACAGTAAGCGGTATTCCTATTTTGAAGTCGATCCCGCTTCTGGGTGCCCTTTTCCGGAGTAAAACAAATAACACGACCAAAACCGATATGCTGATACTTCTCACTCCTGAAATTGTGAGGGACTGACACCGTCAGAGACAACTGGCGCTCTGCGGATAAAAGATGGCGGCTTTATGCCGCCATTGAAGTTTAAGAACCCACAAGGCGCAGCCGGTCCAATCCCTCAAACGCTCACACAGTAAGCCGCATAGACCCGCCCCGGCTGACGACAGACCCGACCAGCAACCACCCGACACACCCGGCCACCGCCGGGCGCGGGGGGACTCGGCAAAATTTAAAAGAAAACTCCACTTTTTGTTATTATAGCGGTAAGGGAAGTTTCGGCAAATTTCAGGTGAAGGGAAAGGGACGGTTCTCCGAAAAAAAAGAGGATAACAGGCGGTAATCGCGTTTACGTTTACTACAGATTAAACACGCAACAAGAAAATAAAAGCTGGGATCAAGAATACATGAATATAAATATTTTCTATCACATAGCCATGGTGGGCAGGTGGAAAGACGTGGTCGAAGAGCAAATTATGCGATTAGCTTCTCGCGGTCCCCGGAACGCACCGATATTCGCGTATGCGGTTGGGCCGGAATCGCTATTTGAGGAATGTAAACGATTGACTTCAAAAGATCATATTGTCCTAAAGTACGGCGGGCCTTTGGACAATTTTGAGTTCCCTACTTTACGGGGGCTTCATGATTTTTCTGTTCAACATGGTACCGGTTATCTTTTGTATTTGCATACAAAAGGCGTCTCTAAATTTGCCACCAACAATGACGTTCCTTGCACGGACTGGAGACGTTTTATGGAACACAGCGTTATAGACAACCATTTGGAATGCATAAAGCTATTGGCGAAATTTGATGCCTGCGGAACCAATTTTGTGGCTGATAACTCATGGGGGACGCATTTTTCAGGAAACATGTGGTGGACAAAGGCGGAATACGTAAAGACGCTTTCTGCCCCCGTATCTTCGAACAGATTTGATGCCGAGCGTTGGATTTGCAGCAAGAAAGGTAATTTTGTATCGACGGTTGTAAGTGAAGCCGCCGGGTACGATTACCTGCTTCCAGAATGGAAATATGCGGATGCGCAGCGAAGGCCTTTCAGCCTATAATTCCGGACATTGCGGTTAACCCATTTAGGCCTGCCTGCTGATTTACCGAAGTTCAACCACGCTTTCAGGCGAAAAAACTGGCGATAAGAGGTTATTGAAGTGAGTAAATTGATCAGTGTGATCATCCCGGCTTACAACTGCGGAGCGTTCATAGAAGAGGCCCTTAACAGTGTTTTCGTTCAAACCTTTACTGACTACGAAGTAATCGTGGTCGATGACGGCTCCACCGATAACACCCGGGGAGTTGTCGGCCGTTTTCGGGAAAAAGCTCGATATATTTACCAAGAGAACAAAGGTGTTTCAGCTGCTCGCAATACCGGAATAAAAAGCGCGCAGGGACGGTTTATAGCCTTTTTGGACGCGGACGATGTCTGGCTGCCTAAGAAGCTGGAATTGCAGATAGCGGCTATGTTGGAGAACGATTTGATAGGGGTGGTGGCCTGCGGACTTTTTTGCGTCAGAGGCGACGGTACTATAGAAAAAGAGGTCATTGCTGGGAACCACCGCGATAAGAATCAACTGATCCGGGAGTTGTGTTGCGACCCCGGCATCTTTTTTGGCGCGGGTTCATCTGTTCTTGTCCGCAGCGAATGTTTTCAGACTCTGGGTTTATTCGACGAAAGTCTTCATGCGGCTGAAGATTGGGAGATGTGCCTGAGAATAGCGAAAAGTTATGAGGCGAGGTTCATTCAAGTGCCGTTGCTTGAATACCGGGCAAGAGACGGCAGCGCTGTTTCGGGCCCAAACGCCGAGCAGTTTTTAACCCAGGAGCTCCGGTTTGTGCGTAAACTCTTCCAGAGCGGCGATCTTAAGTGGCGGTTGATCCTGAAAGCCAAGGCCTGCAGCCATCGTTATCTTCGTGCCGCCGGAGCCTGCGAAGCTGCAGGCCGGCGGGCGGGGGTTAGAAAGCACCTGCTCAGGGCTATTCTGTTTTATCCGCCCATACTGTTTACGCCCGCAGCCCGCGCGCGCCTTTCATACGCAAGGCCGGGCAGGAACCTGTCCCAAAGATTCCGGCACAGATTGCACCTTGTGGCAGTATATTTTAAGTTGAAAGCGCGCTTTAAAAAGCTGGCTGCCGGTTTCAGGTCTTCAATTGTGCGGCCGCTCCGGGGGCGGCGGCAAGAGCTGATTCTTGTTGTGCCCTACCGCAACCGCGAAGAAAACCTTAAAGAGTTTATTCCGCATATCCGGCATTTCCTGAAAGACGTCAGACACCGCATCGTAGTGATAGAGCAGGCAGAGGATGGCTTGTTCAATAGAGCCAAATTGCTGAATGTCGGCTTTAGTCTGTATCGGGACGCAAACGCCTATTTTTGTTTTCATGATGTCGATATGCTGCCGGAATCCGCATCCTGCGGTTACTCTTATCCCGTCATGCCGACACATCTCTCCGCTTACTGTTCACAGTTCGATTATCAGTTCGATCCTGATTACTTCGGGGGCGTTCTTTTGGTTAACAAAGAAGACTTTCTGAGAGTTAACGGGTTTAGCAATCAATACTGGGGGTGGGGAGCGGAGGACGATGATTTAAGAAAGAGGTTCGACCAGACTTGGACCATCCCCCGGGCCCGGAGGATGGGAAGGTACAATTCCATTGAGCGCGCAGCTTTTGGTCATCCCCGCGCTCATGAAAATGTTAAGCGCAGCGGAAATCCGCAATATCAAAAGAACTGTATGCGCCTCGGAGGGGGGGAACGTCTTCCCTATGATCCGAAAACTGACGGCCTGTCCGATTTGAGGTTTAAGCTTCTTAAAACGGTCGCCGGGGATGGCTTCGTCAAACACATTGTCCGTCTTTGAGAGATTAAAATGAATATTTGTTATTTGATCCGTGCCTTTAGCAATCAGGCGGGCACAGAGAGTTATGTTTATAATATGTCGAGAGCTTTAGCCGGGTTGGGACACCAGGTGCATATTGTCAGTTTAACCGGAAAAGGACGGAGGAATTTTTGTGGTTATGAGGATAAAATATTTATCCACCGCCTAAATTTTAAAGAAGCGTCTTTTAAGGGATCTTCCCTGTTAGGACAGGTCTTTCCTTTGGACATATGGCGTTATGGGCGGTTTATTAATAAAATTCTGCCTGGGCTGACAGATAAACATGCTATTGATATAATTGAAGCCACAGACTGGGGGATAGATGCCTGGGCTTATTGCGCCAGAAGGAAAGTCCCCGTTTGTGTAAGACTTCACGGTTACCCCGGTTTTAAAGGTGAGTTCGACCGTGGGCTCTTAAAAAAATGGCCTAAAAACTATTTTCAGTGGTATTTATTCAGGAAGCACCTTTTGGGCGCGGATCTTGTGACCGGGGTGTCGAACGCCTATATTGACTTTGTGCGGCAGGCATGGGAACTAAAAGAAAAAGAGATTCAGAATATTCCCATTACCGTCGATTTAGATATTTTTCATCCGGCGGAAGTTCCAAGGGAAGCGCAGACGGTTCTCTTTGCGGGCAGACTGGAAAAATCTAAAGGCATAGAGGTGCTGGCGCAGGCTATTCCTTTGGTCTTAAAAGAATTGCCGGGCGCCAAATTCTATCTGGCCGGCCAGGATCATGGGCGCGGGGATAGCCGGCGGACCTGGTCGCAATATTTAACGGAAAAATATGGCAGGGAAATAATTATTTATCTGGGTTCCTTAACCACGCAGGAGTTGGTCCGCTATTATCGATCGGCGACCGTCTGTGTAGTGCCCTCGCTGTATGAGCCCGGAGGCACCGCCGTTTTTGAGTCTATGGCTTGCGGCTGTCCGCTTATTGCCAGCGCGGTAGGCGGCCTTGTGGAGATAGTTGACGACAGGCGAACAGGTTTGCTGATCCGGCCGGCCTCGGCGCGGGCCCTTGCCGACGCGATAATAGAATTGCTGCGGAAACCTGAAATGAGGCGCGAGATCTCACAAAACGCGGTTGAAGTTATACGAAAAAACTACGACCTGAACAGCGCCGTCCGGCAAACGCTGGCCGCTTATACGCGCACGATAAAGTCTTTTAAAGGCCGCAAATGAACAAAGACCAGGTGTTTTTATTCTTAACGCATGTGTATTCGGAAGAAATACACGGGGAATTTAAGAAGTTACAGCGTGCCACCCGGACAATGGGGGAGTGCGTCCTGCTGTATCAGCAAAAGTCCGGCAGTTCTGTCGACCGCAGGATCTCAGCTATTCCTCACTGCATACATGCCGATCGGGATTTAATAAACTTGTCTGACGCGCCGTATTTCGCCGATTCCCCGGATTGCTTTAAGCCGGACAGGTCGCTGATAAAGTTTTCCAGAGAGCATAAATTTAAATATTACTGGGTTATCGAATACGATGTCCGTTTCTCCGGCGATTGGGAGCGCTTCTTTAGTTATTTCTCCGAAGGCAATGAGGATTTCCTGACCTCCCATATACGCAGCTATGCCCAGGAGCCTGGCTGGTTCTTTTGGGGGCTGGAGGGTTTTGATAAAAAAATAGAGCCGGCCAAAGCTCTCAGGTCTTTTAATCCTATATTCAGGATCTCCTGCCCGGCCCTGGAATATATGCAACAGATGTATTTAAAAGGCTGGACGGGGATCTACGAGGCGCTCATCCCTACCTTGTTGCGTCAGGGGAACTTCACTCTGCGGGATTTCGGGGGCAGTGGTGATTTTGTTCTGCCGCAGGACATTAACCATTTTTATCTCGACTCGTCCGGTGCTGAACTTTCAGACGGCACCATGCGCTATCGCCCGCCCCACAACTCTTCAGCCGGCTGGCCTGAAAACAAACTTATTCATCCGGTAAAACCGCTATGAACAACCGGAACACATTGCGCCACTACGCGGACCTGGTCATCGTCCTGTTCGTAAAGGAGATGCGGGTCCGCTACAAAAGCACGGCCCTCGGCTACTGGTGGTCTATTCTTCACCCGCTGGCTTTCGTATTAGTGTTTTTCATAGCCTTCCGCGTGGTGATGCGGATACAGATGGAGGCTTACCCCCTGTTCCTGATCGTCGGCCTTTTTCCCTGGCAGTGGTTCGCCAACTCCGTAGGCGCGTCGCCGCTGATATTCCTGGGCAACGCTTCTGTAATAAAAAAAGTCAAGTTCCCAAGGAATATCATGCCGCTGGCCGTAGTCCTTCAGGATATGGTGCATTTTCTGCTCTCCCTCCCCGTGATAGCGGGCGTTATGTTCTGGTACGGAAAATCGCCCTTTCTTTCCTGGCTGTACGGTATCCCCGTACTGCTGGCCGCGCAGTTCTTTATCACCTACGGGATAGCCCTGGTGGTTTCATCGCTTAACCTGTTCTTCAGGGACCTGGAGAGGCTGACCACGATAGCGGTTACGCTGCTGTTCTACCTGACCCCGGTAGTTTATTCCGAAGCGATGGTCCCGGAACAATACCGCAGCCTGATCTACCTGAACCCGCTGGCGCCCCTGATGATAAGCTGGCGGACCCTGCTGCTTAACGGGGTGCTGGACCCGCGGCTGCTGGCCGCCAGCATGGCCTACAGTCTGCTGTTTTTCGCTTTGGGAACGGCGGTATATGGACGGCTTTCCTGGAAGTTCGGGGAGGTCGTATGAAACCGTCCATTATAACCTTCAGAAATGTCACCAAAAATTACACGCTTTCCCGCGAGCTCGGCGGCGGGTTAAAGAATTTCCTGTTCCGGCTGCCCAGGTCCGTAAAGGAGATCAGGGCCAGCGGCTATTGCGCGCTGAAGGACGTCTCGTTCGAAGTGCGCTCCGGGGAGACCCTTGGCATAATAGGCCGCAACGGCGCGGGAAAAAGCACGCTCCTCGGGCTGGTGGCCGGAGTTTTGCACCCCTCCGCCGGTGAGGTGGAGGTTAACGGAAAAGTCACGCCCCTTCTGGAATTGGGCGGCGGCTTCCACCCGGACCTGACCGGCATGGACAATATCATGCTTAACGGCGTGCTGCTGGGCCTTAACAGGAAGGATGTAGCCCGGAAGATGGAAGAGATAATAAAGTTCGCCGGCCTGGGGGATTACATAGGGCAGCCTATCCGGACCTATTCCGGCGGAATGCTCGCCCGGCTCGGCTTTTCGGTGGCGGCGCATCTCGACCCGGAAATACTCCTGGTGGACGAGGTTCTCGCCGTAGGGGACGCGGACTTCAGGAAAAAATGCCTGGATAAAATAATGGGCTTTAAGCGGGCCGGGGTTACGATAGTATTCATCTCGCACTCTATGGAGGACGTCATCAGGATCTGCGACCGGGTGATCTGGATAGAGGAGCGCGGAGTAAAGATGGCCGGCGACGCCGCCTCCGTAACCGGCGCCTACCTGGGCGGCGGCTGAAGCTTATGAAGATAGCCATCAACGCCACGCCGCTGCTTTCCCCGCTTACCGGCGTCGGCAACTACACGCACCAGCTGGTCCGGGAGCTGGCGCGGCTTGGCCCGGAGAACGATTACAGCTATTATTACGGCTTTTTCTCAAAGCGCATTTTTACGGTCAAGCCTGAAGGGCTTCTGGACGGCCTGAAAGAATTCGTGAAGAAGATCCCTGTCGCCGGGCGCGCGGCGCGGCATGTAAAGAACAGCCTGCCGCTCTTGAGCCTAAGGTCGTTCAAGCTTTATTTCGAGCCGAACTTCATCCCCCTGAAGATCCGGGCCCAACGCCGGGTAGTTACGGTGCATGATTTTTCTTTCAAGCTGCACCCGCAGTGGCATCCGAAGGACAGAATTGAATATTTCGAGAAGAATTTCTGGAAGAATATAGACAGCGCGGACAGGATAGTGGTGGCCTCCGATTTCATCAAAGATGAGGCGGTGAACAGGTTCGGCCTGCCGGCGGAGAAGATACGGACCATCCCTAACGGCGTTAACCCGGAATTATTCCGCCCCTGCGCCTACAGCGAGGCCGCCGCGGTCAGGAAAAAGTATTCATTGCCGGAGAATTTCATCCTTTTCGTGGGCTCCATGGAGCCGCGGAAAAATCTTTTGAACCTGCTGAAGGCTTACGCCAGCCTGCCGGCGGGGCTGCGCCGGGAATTCAAGTTCGTCCTTGCGGGGTTCAAGGGCTGGGAGAACAGGGAAATAATGGAATTGATCGGCAGGGTGAAGGAAGATGTGGTCTACCTGGGCTATATTCCTGAGGCCGAGCTGGGGCCGCTGTATAACCTTGCGGCGTTTTTCGCCTATCCGTCTTATTATGAGGGCTTCGGCTTCCCGGCGCTGGAGGCCATGGCTTCGGGTTGCCCGGTGGTGGTTTCGCGCGCCGCCAGTCTGCCGGAAGTGTGCGGGGACGCCGCCCTGTACGTGAACCCGCTGGATATAGAGAGTATAGCGCACGGGCTCCGGACGGCGGCGGAGGGGGAGTCCCTCAGGAAAACCATGAGGGCGGCCGGGCTGGAAAAGGCGGGACAGTTCAGCTGGGAAAAGTCGGCGCGGGCGCATTTGGAACTCTTCGAGGAAGCCGCAAAACAATGAGAACTGCGGTGGTCCATGCCCGGCTTATCAGCCGCGGGGGGGCCGAGAACGCCCTGACGCAGATACTGCGTCTTTTCCCTGAAGCGGACCTGCGCGGCCTTGCCAGAAGTAAATTATTAAAATGCAGTATAATAATTACGGCGGGATACAGATTATGAGATTTTAGTAAGGATAATGTATGAACTCAATTAAGCCGATTAACAGGAGAATCACCGTTGAAGATCTGCGAATCCCGGAATGGAAGAATATCGTCCTGGAAATGCACTCTATGATGCGGGTCCCATCGGAAAACATGCATAAATTCGCCTATTGCACGGATAGGCGGGGGCTTGTCTACCGTGCTGAGTTTGAATCTTTTAAGCATTGGGAATACCCTTGGCTTATAAAGCACGGGGAATTTAAACCCGGCGCGAAAATACTTGATTGCGGTTGCGGTCGCGGCATCCTCCAATTCTACCTGGCAAAAAAAGGGTATAGCATCACATCTGTGGATATAAGCACTCTCAAAACCCACCAAGTGCAGGGCTTTTGGGAGATCGTGAAAAAATTAGGGCTGCCAATTCCGGAGGACAAAGCCTCAGCAATGAAAGCTATTGCCCGCCGTTATGACACTTCTATAGATTTCCGCGTGGCGAATATCGCGAAACTCCCGTTTGAGGATGAAACTTTTGACCATGTTTATTCCATTTCCGTACTTGAGCATATGGCAAAAGGCGAAGATGTTATGGCGATAAAGGAAATGAGCCGGGTACTAAAAAAGGGCGGGACAATGCTCGTTACCGTTGATTTCTCTCCAGTTAAGATGGAAAGAAAAGCTTACACTAAGGAAGAAGTGCTTGATTTGATATCAGCTTCCGGGTTGTATTTTGATAATGTGTATGATTTTGAAGTCCAGGACTGGCAAAAACATTTATCTGAATTGGATATCGCTTTCAGCAAAAAGAATAAATGTCAGGTGTCGTCTGCGGCATTTGTATTAAAAAAAGCGGTGATCAAATACTGTTAAGAATTAACTTTACAGCGTACTAGGCTGCAAGTGGCGGCTAGCCGGGGGCGAAATATTTAGTTACCAGCTTGTTTAACTCCTCAAACTTAAAGGGTTTATTAAGATAGGCGTCCGCGCCGCAGGCAGCTGCTTTTTCGCTGAGACCGGCGATCCCCGAAGACATTAATATAACCGGGATATGTTTCAGCTTTTCGTCCGCTTTGAATATCCGGGCCGCCTCATCACCGTTTACTATGGGAAGCTGGACATCCAATATCATCAGGTCGGGTATAAGCCGGGGCGCCAGATCTAGTGCCTCCCGGCCGTCCCGGCCGCTGAACACCTCGTAGCCTCTTTTTTTCAAGGCATAAGTTACCATAAACAGCAGGCTCGCCTCATCGTCAACGACTAAGATCCTTTTTGCCATTATCATGTTCCGCCTTTCGCTATGGGCAGCGTGAAATGAAAGACCGATCCTTTGTCCGGCTCCGACTCCACCCAGATCTTTCCGTTATGGGCGAGAATTATCTCTTTTGAGATAGCCAGCCCCAGCCCGGTGCCGCCTATTTTTCTGCCCTTTCCGCTGTCCAACTGCTCGAATGGCTGAAAAAGTTTACCCAGGTCCTTGGCTTTAATACCCTGGCCGGTATCCCGGACCGCAACATGCAGCATATCGTTTTCCAGGGCGGCGTTAATGGTAATAACTCCTTTTTCAGTATGCGCTATAGCATTGCCCAGCAGGTTTGTAAGCACCTGGGTGATTTTGTCTTTATCGAACATTGCCCGGTGAGGGCCACCGCTCATGTCCACTATTAGCTCCAGTCCTTTGTCCTTAGCCTGAAGCCGCATAGACTGGGCGGTTGTCTGGACTACGCCGTTAATATCATTTTCCAGGATATCAAAAGTCATTTTTCCGGCCCCTATTTTCTGGAAATCCAGGACATTGGTGATCAAACGGCCCAGCCGCTCCGTATTCTCATGCACGAGATTAAGCAGGGTTTTGTTGTTCTCGCTCAGGCCGCCGGGCTCCTCCAAAACAAAACTGACACCCATCAGAATGGTGGTCAGCGGGCTTCTCAGTTCATGGGAAACCATGGAGGCGAACTTTGATTTTACATCCGCGGCTTCTTTTAAGGCCTCCTCCGCCCGCTTGCGCATCAGCGCTCCGCCGATATCCATCGCGATGTTTTCTAAAAACTCAATTATATTGAGAGTAAAACATCCTTTGCGCCGGTCGTCCAGGTGGAGCAGGCCGATAATCTCTTTTTCGTTGCGGATAGGCACCAATGCCATGGAGGTATAGCCGTGATACATGCATTGGTTGCGCGGATGATACCTGGGGTCCTCGCCGGCAGGAAGGTCGAGCAGCGGCATTGAATCGTTGGTCCAGAAGCTGCCCCCCCGCGTAAACAGCGGGCTGGAGGGATCGGTTTGGCCGGAAATAACCAGCCCGCAGGTGCATTCCAGCTTAGCTTTACCGTCTTTGTCTCTTATCACATTGCCGTTCGTTTCACGCCCGACAAGGGTGTTCTCGGTCCGCATAAAATCTTTGGAAAAGCCGTCCTGGGAAAAGTACGGGAAGTCGTCCCCGTCCTGCAGGCGTATGCCCACGGCGTCTAGCCCAGTCCCTTTTTTCAATGCGGCTAGTACCTGCGGGATCAAATTCTGTAACTCTTCAGGCACGTTCAGTATCCGCAGCACTTCCTGGCGCATCTCTCCATAGGTTTCCGCTTTCCTGCGTTCGGTGATGTCGCGGATGTTGCACTGGATGACCTTTTTGCCGCCGGCTTCGTAGACGTTGCTGACGAATTCCACCTCCATTATCTTCCCGTTCTTCGTTTCAAGCGGCAGGTCCTCGTAGCGGATATAGTCCAGGGCCTTCAACTGCTGGAAAGCCTCCTTTGACGACGCGACATCCTTAAAAAAGCCCACCTCCCAGATATATTTATCCAGGAAAACCTCTTTGGAATAGCCCAGCTTTTCAACCAGGAACGGGTTGACCCCCGTTATCTTTCCGGTTTCAAAGTCGAGCAGTATTATTCCGTCTCTTGCCGCCTCGAACAACCTGCGGTAGCGCTCTTCGCTTTCCTGTATCATTTTCCGCCCGGCCCGGTCTTTGGAAGACTGAATACTATAAAACACTGCGTAAATCAGGCCCGCCAATATCAGTATCACCAGCAGTTGCAGGTATTCCCTGGTTTTGATGGGGGCAAGTATTACAGCCCGGTCGATCTTGGTTATTACCGCCCAGTTCGTGCCTTTAACAAGCCCTATGGCGCTGAAAACTGGTACGCCCCGGTAATCGACGCCTTCAAAATAGCCGGAATACCCTTCTCTAATGGCTTTTGCGGCCGGCAGACGCGTGTCGGAAAGCGGATGTTCTAACTTCAGGGCCGAATTCTTAATGTATTCCAGTTCGTTTAAATAAAGGACATTTTCCCCGTCTTTTCTGACCAGCAGGGTCTCGGCGGTTTTATAAAACATCGGCGCCGCTTTCAGCAGGGGATAAAACTCCGCTTCAGGGTCTATATTTATTACCAGCACGCACAGGGTCTTCCCGCCCAGCCTGCCTGCGGCGGATATAGGGCTGAGCATTGTTATGCGCGGCCGTCCGTCCGCGGCCAGGTAAAGATCTGTCATCAGCGGCATGTCTTTTTTTGAAGCCTGAGCGAAAGCCTCTTTGAAGTCTTTTTCAACCCCGGCGGGGTAGCCGGAGGTGGCCGCTATCACGGCGCCTTTTGGGGAGAGGAAAGCCAGCGAAACGTCACGCTTTTGTATCAGGCGGTCGTTAAGCCAGGTTTGCAGTTCAGCTCGTTTTAAGCCGGGGTGTGATATTTCTTCTGAGATCAGTCCGCCGAAAAAGGGGTGGAGGCTGAGCAGCACGGCATCCCGGTAATGGTTATCGCGCCAAGCGGTTATCTGCTCGGTCTTATATTGATTTATCGTTATAAGGTCGCTGCTTATATTCTCGATCGCCAGGCTCAGGGACCTTGCCGCGACAAAACGCCAAAGCCCCATCGCCGCCGCCAGCGTAAGTAGCAAAACGCCCGCCTTTTTGCAGAAAAATGCTCGGCCAATAGAGAATGATATAGCCGTTTTCTTCATAAAATTATCCCCCACACTAAAGTCCGGCACCAATTATGTTACTATTCCCGCTGTTTAATTTCAACAGCTATATTACCGCCCGGATCGCTGTGGGCGTTATGCCTGGACGTCTTATTTCCTTTTGTCATACCCGGTCTACCCCCCTGCTCCGGCAGACCATAGGTGCCGTCTACGGCGACGGCTTTTTCCGTTCGGCCGGCGCCGGGAAACTAAAATGCTAGAATTAAATCCGCCGGCAGACATCCGGCAGAGATGAAGATACTTTTTCTTAGCGAATCCACCGCTTCCACCGGCGGGACCAGGCAGCTGCTGCTGCTGGCTTGCGCGCTTACCGCCCGCGGCCATTCAATGACCGTAGGTTGCAGGCCTTCCAGCGTGCTAAACGCCGTCTGCCCGCCCCTGGGCGTAAAGATCGCTAATTTCGCCTTCCGCTGCGACGCGGATGCCGTTTCCGCGTTCCGGCTGGCCGCCTTCTGCCGAAGGGAACGCTTCGACGTGATGCAGACCTTCCACCCGCGGGCCCACGCGGCCGCGCTGGCGGCAAAATACCTCGGGGCCCCGGCGGCGCTGGTGGTGCGCAGGGGCGTTATCTTCCCCATACCGCCTAACCCGTTCAGCCGCTTTAAGTACGCTTCGTCGAAGATCTCCGCCCTGGTGGCGGTTTCGGAAGCTGTAAAGACGGAATTCCTGAAGGCCGGGGTGGCGCCGGGCAAGATAAACGTCATCCATCCGGGCATAAACGTGAAAGCTTGGGAGGAGGCCGCCGCCGCGCGCGCCGTGTTGCCCTGGGCGCCGCCGTTCAGGGTAGGCATGATAGCCCATTATTCCGATTTCAAAGGGCACGACCTGCTATTCAAGGCGGCCCCGCGCATACTGGCCGACTTCCCGGACACCAGGTTCGTCTTCATCGGCCGGGGGGAGAACGCGCTTAAAGCCATGGCCGCGGAGGCCGGGGTAGCCGGCAGCTGTGAGATACTGGGGACCCGCGACGATATCCCCGCGCTGGTATCCGGCCTGCACATCGTAGTCTCCCCGTCCAGGCAGGAAGGCGTGCCGAACACTCTTATAGAGGCGCAGGCCGCCGGTGTTCCGGTAGCCGGCTCCAACGTGGGCGGCATCCCGGAAGTTATAACCGCCAACGAGACGGGGCTGCTTTTCCCGCCCAACGACCCGGAGGCGCTGGCCGCCGCGCTCCTCCTGCTCCTGCGGGATAGAGCGCTGGCGGGTAGGCTTTCGGGCGCCGGCAGGGAAAGCGTAGCACGCAGGTTCTCCATGGAGGCGGCGGCAAGCCGCTTCGAGGAGATATACCGCGCGGCTAGCGGGGAACGCGCATGAGCGTCCGTCCCGTACCCGTGCTGATGTACCACCACGTGGCGGCCGACCGGGAGGTCACCCCGCGCCAGTTCGAGCGGCACCTGCAGCACCTGAAAGAAAAAGGCTACACCACTCCTGCGCTCCCGGGCCTGCTCAAGACTCTTTCCGGCCATGGTGACGGCGGCAGGCAGGTAGTGATAACTTTCGACGACGGCTACGCCGACAACTGGATCTGCGCGTGGCCGCTGCTGAAGAAATACGGATTCAGGGCGGTGGTCTTCGCCACCACGGCCCGGCTCGGTGAAGGCGCGCCCCGCCCCACGCTGGCCGACGGCGCGGCCTCCCCGGATACGCTGGCCGACGAGCGC
The DNA here is from genome assembly GCA_903917735.1 of uncultured Elusimicrobia bacterium. Lineage (GTDB taxonomy): Bacteria > Elusimicrobiota > Elusimicrobia > Elusimicrobiales > UBA9959 > UBA9959. The sequence goes on from CAIXBR010000122.1 coordinate 68,142, forward strand.
GGCAGGAACGGCTTCCTTACCTGGCAGGAGCTGGCGGCCATGACCGCCTCCGGGGTGTTCGAGGCAGGCTCGCATACCCACACCCACAGGAATTTCGCAAAACGCTCCGAATACGCCGACCTGGCCTGGGAGCTGGAGGAGTCCAGCCGGCTCATAGAGGCGCATACGGGGGTAAAACCGCTCTCGCTGGGCTGGCCATGGGGCCATCACAGCAGGAGCTGGGAACCAATGGTCAGGAAGGCCGGCTACAGGCTGGCTTTCACCACCGTCACCGGCGTGAACAAGCCCGGCTGCGACCCGCTTTACCTGAAGCGGATCAAAGTCAGCCGCGGCGATATCTCGTGGTTAAGGAACAGGCTGTTCCTGCACACGCTGCCGCTGGTCTCCGACGTTTACGGCAGGCTTTACGGTCTTGACAGGAAACTACGGGGCCGGCCGCGCTCTTAAAGAAAGTCACGGGAGGGAACACATGCAGAATTTCACATTCGCGAACCCGGTAAAGATAATCTTCGGCAAGGGCACGGTTTCCCGGCTGGGGCCTGAAGCCGCCAAAGCGGGCAGGAAAGCCCTGCTGGTCTACGGCGGCGGCAGCATAAAGAAGAACGGCGTGTACGAGGCCCTGACCGCGGCGCTAAAACAGAACGGCGTGGCCTTCGTAGAGCATGCAGGCGTGAAGCCTAATCCGGTGCTGTCCCACGCGCGGGAGGGGATAAAGAAAGCCCGCGAGAACGGCTGCGACCTGGTAGTGGCCGCCGGCGGCGGTTCGGTGATAGATGAGTCCAAGGCCATAGCCGCCGGGGTTAAATACGGCGGTGAAGTATGGGATTTCTTCTGCGGCAAGGCGGACATCAAAGAGGCGCTGCCGCTGTTCACCGTACTCACGCTGCCCGCCACCGGTTCCGAGATGAACAATGGCTGCGTGGTGACCAACGAGGAGAAGAAGCAGAAATATTCGGCCCACGGCGCGGCGCTGTTCCCCAAGGCCTCGATAATGGACCCTGAGACCACAATGTCGCTGCCGCGGACACAGGTAGCCAACGGCGCGGTGGATTCCATAGCGCACCTGATCGAGAGCTACTTCACCACCTCCGACAGGGACGTGACCGTAACGGACGAGATAGTGCACGCCCTGGCGCGCTCGGTGATCGCCTCCACTGACCGCATCCTCAAAGACCCGTCCGACTATTCCGCCAGGGCTTCCATGATGTGGTCCGCCACGCTGGCCCTTAACGGGCTGGCAGGCTGCGGTTACAGCGGAACCAGCTTCCCGAACCACGTGATAGAGCATTCGCTCAGCGCGCTCTACGACATAGCCCACGGCGCCGGCCTGGCCATAGTGATGCCGGCCTGGTTCAAATACCACCTGGAGAAGTCCGGTCCCGAGCGCTTTGAGAAGTTCGGCGCCGCCGTATTCGGCGTCAAAGGCGCAGAGGCCGCTATAAAGGCCTTCGAGGACTTCTTCCGCAAGGCCGGCGCGCCGGTGCGCCTGTCCGAAGCGCACATCCCGGCCGCCGACATCCCGCGCATCGCTGAGAACGCGATGGGCCTGATAACCATGTGGGGGATGTCGCTAAAACAGGCGGAAGTGGAGGAGATACTCAAGCGCGCGGCATAAAGCGCGGAGACAGAAATAAAAAAGCCCGGAAAGCTCCGGGCTTTTCCGCTGTACGCGGGGTGTGCTGCGAAAAAGCGGAGGCAGGCTGACGCGGGACTTAGAGTTTGTATAATAATCATATAAAGATGGAACAAGAGTTAGAAAAGCCAGAGCCGCAGCCGGAGTTGCCGGCTGGCGGCATTGCAATGCCGGGTTCCGGCGAACGCGTACCCATGCCTGCAGGGCCGGGTACGTCGCGGCGTCCCGCCGGAGAAAAGAGCGCTAACATTTTCGGACTGGCGGCGGCGGCCATACTGACAGCCGGGCTTGCGGCCGGCATAGTCTTTAAGGGGGATCTTCGCCCGATGAAGCGGGCCGTTGCGGCGCTACCGCCGGCGGCGCAGGGCATCGTGAAGGAGCCCCTGTCAAAAGCGCCGCCCGCGCCGGCCGCTCCCGCCCGGGTTGCGCCCGCGCAGCCTCCGTCCGAACTGCCTACGCCCGGGACGCCGGGAAGTCCGGTTGAAACGGTTGCCCCGGCCCCCGACAGTTTTTCCAGCCCGCTGCCATTTTTTAACTCCGAAGAAGACGCGGTTATCCCGAAGACCTCCGCCCTGCAGCCATACAATAATGGTTCTGAGCCCGCCAAACAACCCGTTTTGGCCCGGCCCGTGCTCCCGGCCGCGAACCGTCTGGTCCCGCGCCTGCTGCCGGCGGGCGGCCAGTACGCGGCCAGTCCCGCCGGTGCAACGGCTACCACGCCGGTTTCGCGGGGAGTATGTACCTCCTGCAAAAACGCCGTTTCAGGCACAAAAACCAGCTCCACGCTACAGGGCGGGCAAAGTTATGTGCAGCACGAGATCGATGTGAACTACGGGGGAGTCTGCGACGGGAAGTACATCTACGACTATACGAACCTTACCTCCAACATGACGATAGGGATGAAGATAGTTACCAGCGGCGGAGAGGCCTGGGTCTTCACACTGAAGCCCGGCGAGAAGACGAGCATTAAGAGCTCGACCGAATTCATCGGCGACACTTTCGAAAGCTACAGGACAAGCGAAGTTATAAATTAAGCATGAGCCCAGAACCGGAAAAAGCTGTCGCCGCCCCGAAGAGCGAAACAGCAGCCGCCACGGCGCAGGCCCCCGCGCTTTTGTTTGGCGGGAAGCCGGCGTGGAAAGGGCCCCCGCCTTCGGGGCCGGGTGAGCCCTATACGCCGCTACCGGACCTCTCCCGGTCCGTCCGCCCGCGGTGGCTGTACGCGCTGGCCGCATTTTTGCTGTCGTTGGCCGCGGCCGCGGGGCTGCTTTTTATGCGCGGACGTGCCGCCGCGCCGGTAACGCACCCTTCCCCCATTGAAGCTCCCTCCGCGCCGGGGCCGCAGGCGGGGAACTGAAATGAAAATGAACCCTTTATTCATGCTGATGGTCGTGCTGGGCATAGTTACCGGCATGTATACCATCTACGGCATTTTCCCGGTCAGCATGCCGATAATATTCGTGTGCAGCCTGGCGGGTTTCTTTATACGGCTCAACCAGTTCCTGGTTGAGAGAAGGAAGCAGACCGACGCCGGGGCCGCCATCGACTTCACGATGCTGCGCGCCAAGCAGTTCACCCCCTACGCCGGCTGGCTCAAAGAGAACGTCCGCGGCCACGACGCCGTCACCGACCACGTGGTGAGCCATATACAGCAGGGGCTGGCGGTCGCCGCGCCGGGCCAGGCGCTGGGGGCCTTCCTGCTCCCCGGGCCCACCGGCACCGGCAAGACCTTCCTGGCCGAGATGGTGGCCAAAGCGCTGTACAAGGACAGCGAGCCGCTGCTTTTGTCCATGAGCCAGTATAAATCTCCGCAGGACGTGTTCACGCTGATCGGCCCGCCGCCGGGCTACCAGGGCTACGAGATAGGCGGCTCGCTCACGCGCCCGGTGCTGGAGAACCCGTACAGGGTGATAATCCTCGACGAGTTCGAGAAGGCCCACCTGGACGTGCAGCACTGCTTCTACGATATTCTGGACTGCGCGCAATGCCATGAAAAAAGTTCCGGCAAAATGGTGCATTTTGACGCGTGCGTCTTCTTCGCCACCTGCAACTGCGGGGCGGACGCCCTGCGCGCCATCTGGGCCGAAACTTCCGACCCAGGCCTGCGCAGCGGGCGCGCCCGCGAGGCCATGGCCCGCGAGGGTTTTGAGCGGCCGTTGCTGGCCCGCTTCACCGACATCCTGCTGATGGACCAGTTGCCGCCGATGGAGATAGCCGAGGTGGCCTGCCTGCAGATAGCCAAGTACTGGCGCCAGTACGGAATAGAGGTCACTTACACCTCCCCCGAACTGCTGGTGGACGCCATCAGGCGCAATGTAGAGTTCCAGGACTACGGCGTGAGGCAGCTGGCCGGCCTGATAAGGGAAATAACCTCCCCGTCCATAGAGGAAGCGCGCCGGACGGGGGCGACCCGGGTGCGCCTGGAGCTGGACAAGAATACCGGCCAGGTGGCGGTGAGCACATGAGCAATGATCCCAAAATGTCCGTGCTTGAAGACGTCTGGATGCAGGTCTTCACCCTTTTGCTAATAGTTTCCGGCGTCTTCTCGCTGCACTATATGCTGCGCCCAGCCCAGGCCGCGCAGCCGGTCCTGCCGGCCGCCGCGCCGTCCGTGCAGGTCAGCGTACCCATGGAAGCCGCGCCGGAGCCGGCGCGCCAGGCGGTTCCCGCCGCGGCTGCGGCGCCGCAGCCTGAGGCGGCGGCGGAAAAACCGGCCGCGCCTAAGACCGCCGGCCGCTGGGTGGTAGGGAAGGACGGCGGCGCCGGCGTGAACTGTGTGTCATTGGGCGACGCGGTCGCCCGCGCGGCCGACGGCGACTCCATAGTGGTGCAGCCTGGCAGCTACGAGGTGAGCGTGCTCACCTCCAAGTCCCTTACGATTTCCGGCGGCGGCAGCTCCCCCGACGCTGTCGAGCTGACTAATTCGCTCGGCCCTACGTTCGCCATTGCCGGCGGCCGCGTGGTGATGCAGAACCTCACCATCGCCAACACCAGCGAGGTGGATTACTGGGCGCTGTCTGTGTCGCGGGCCGCGCTGGTGCTGCGCAACGTCAATGTTAAAGCCGCCAGTAAGGGCGTAAAGGTGCAGGGCGCGGACCTTGACGCGTCGGACTGCGAGTTCGAAGCCAGTTCCGGGCTGGCGGTTTCCGGCAAATCCAAGGTGAAGCTCACGGGCGTTTCCGTTATCGGCAGTGTTATAGGCATCAGCGCGCAGGACTCCCTGGCGGACCTGCAGCTGGACGATTCGCACATCTCCGGCGGCGGCGGGGTCGGCCTGAGGGTTTCGGACAGCGCCTGGGCCAGGGTCAGCGGCACTACTATTTCCAACAACCGCTACGCGGGCATCATGGTTGCTTCCGGAGCGGAGGTCCGCGTGGCCAAGTCGCAACTGACGGGCAACGGCGAATGCGGGGCCTACATCGAGGAGAACGGCAAGCTGGTACTGGAGAAAGTGACGCTGACGCGCAATAAGTGCGGGGTGGGTTTTGCCGGCGCCGGCACCCTTGAGGTGCGCGGCAATAAGTTCGCCGACAATTCCATGGGCGCGATAGCTGTCAGCCCGCTGCAGGGCGACAAGGCCCTGATAACCGGCTCCGGCAACTCCGGGCTGCTGGTGCCCGGCGAAAAGCGCCCGGCCGCGAAAAAGCGCGCCGCCGCGGCGGCGGAAGACGGGGAAGTGAAATCCGAGGAGTAACTGTACTATTATGACCGATCTTAACAACATGACGGACTGGGACAAGCTGCGTGCGCTGGTCAACGACTCCAAGCTGCAAGACAAGAGCCGCACTGTGGACGAAAAGGCGCTGCTGGAATTCCTGCAGGCGCACATCAAAGGCCAGGACGAGATCATCACCGACGTCGCCCGGATCATACGGCTCAGCTGGGAGAAGCAGGAGCGCACGCGCCCCATCTGCAGCCTGCTCTTGCTGGGCCCCACCGGCACCGGCAAGACGGAGCTGGCTAACGTGCTGGCCGAATACCTGTTCGGCAACAAAAAAGATATGCTCCGCTTCGACTGCTCCGAGCTTAGCAACCCGGATATGGCCAAGAGCCGCCTGACCGGCTCTTCCTCCGGGTACAAAGATTCCGAGTCCGGCGGCCAGCTGACCCGCCCGATGATGGCCAACCCGCGCCGGCTGATACTTTTCGACGAGATAGAGAAGGCGCACCCGCTGGTGTTCGACCTGCTGCTGCAGCTGATGGGCGACGGGCGCCTGACCGAGCAGAGCAGTGGCAAGACCGCCGATTTTACGCAGAGCATCGTGGTGCTGACCAGTAACGCCCTGGCCGACGAAACGGCCAAGGCCACGGAGGGGATGACCGATTACCGCGAGATCCTCAACGCCATCAAGACGCTGCTTTCCGAGTCCGGCGTCTTCCGGGCGGAGATCATGGGTCGCATCGACAAGGTCTACCTGTTCAAGCCGCTCACCGGCATGATAGTGGCGGAGATAGCGCTGCTCAAGATCGCCGCGCTGGGGAAGTCTTACGGCATGACCGTGGAGTTTGTGGCGCCGGAACTGCTGCTGCAGGCGCTGGAGGCGAACCTGAAGGTGAGCCGCTTCGGCATCCGCGAGCTGGAACGCATAATTTTCGACTTCTTCGCCGAGCAGCTGGTGGCGATGCGTGACACGAAAGTGAAAGCCGTCTCGTTCCGACTCGGTCCGGACGGCAAGATAGTCTGCTACCCCGCTGGGCAGCAGGGTGCGGCCCAGGCGGGCAGCTAAGTCCCGGACCACGCCGCCGAGCCAGGCCTAAAGGGTATGCAGAACGAAAGGAATCCCGGATACACCGCGCCCCCGGCCGACGCCGACCTCCTGAAATCGCCGCAGAGTGCGGGCGCCCCGGCTGTAGCATCTCCACTATTTAATTTTACCCCCGCCAAAACACTGGTCTTCGCGGCAGGTCTGTTGCTGGTCCTGTACGCGCTCTGGCCTCTCCTCCGGCCGCTGTGGACGCCGGCCAGCCATGGTGCCCTGCCCGGAGGTGAAAACCAGCCCGCCAGCCAGGTGTCGGCAGGCGTAGCTCCGGGAGGGATATCCGGCGAAGCCGTTCTGGAGAGAATTACCCCAGGATCCGCAGCCGCGGTCCAGGCGGAAAGCCTTACCCCGCCCACCAGAGGGCTCAGTGAAGAAGACAGCGCTCCGCCGCTCCCCGGGTTATTAATGCCCCCGCCGCCGACTTTGGATAATGTCTCGTATACCGGACCCTCCCAAAATTCCGCCGAACTTGCCAAAGAAACCTCCGGGGACAGGGCGGACTGTAAAACAGGCGATATGTTCAAATGCCTGCGCCTGGGGTGGCGTTATAATACCGGGTACGGGGTTAAGAAGAACATTGTACGCGGTTTCACGCTGATTAATAAAGCCTGCGCGGGCGGAGTTGCGGAGGCCTGCACCAGCCAGGGTATCCTGCAGTCGACCGGGCATGGCACGGCCAAGAACGAGAGCGCCGCCGTAGCGCTGTTCGACAAGGCCTGCGCCGCGGGCGACATGTACGGCTGCACCATGCTGGGAAGCAACTATATCGACGGAGCTTACGTGCCGCAGGATATTTCCCGCGGCCTCGGGCTGTTCGCGAAGGCCTGCGACGCCAAATTGGCGCAGGCCTGCTCCTTACTTGGAACGATCTACGCCGAAGGCAAGCTGGCGCCGCGGGACACCGCCGCGGCCGACCTGCTGCTTGGGAAGGCCTGCGGTCTGCAGAACAAGAACGCCTGTCAGCTGCAGCAGCAGCTGGAGGCCCATGCCGCCGCCGAAAAGAAGTTTTAACCCGGGCCCGCCGTGTGTACGACTTGCCATAACTGAAGGCCTTCTTCCGTGAGAATAAGGAGTAGCGCGGGTCTTTGAAATATTCCCGCTTAGCTGTCCCAAATGTAAACTGGAAATGAAGCCCATTGCGGTTATCCTCAACGACAAAGAACTTGTGCGCCTCTTAACCCAGGTTCCGCAGTAAGCCCTCAATTTTGACTATTTTCGGTTATAAACACCCTTCCGTATTTTATCCTCTCATTGGTAACAGCATTCCCGATTACTCCAAAAAGGCAATGTAGTGGCGACCTTGGGTCTTGTGGCCGTAA
>CAIXBR010000123.1 GCA_903917735.1 uncultured Elusimicrobia bacterium
AACGGAAACGTGTAAGGATGCAGCCTGAAAGCGGAAAGCGGTCTGGGCGTCGGTGCCCGGGCTTGGAAGGAAGCAAGTCAGAGACGGCATAAAAATGCCGTCAGGCGGAGTGCGGTCTCTTGACTTCCTTTTTCATAGATGCTTTGCTAAGCTTCTTGCAGGAACCGGGCAGCCGGAGTAGTTGAAGCCCTGCGGCGGAGCCTGCAGGTCAGCGTGCGCGTACTGCGAGAGGCGGGCTGGCAGGTCATTGCGGCCAGGGAGCTGGTGCCGGGCGACATCGTCCGCGTGCGCCCGGGGGACTTTATACCCGCGGATGTAAAACTCCTGACCGGAGGGGTGAGCGTTGACCAGTCGGCGCTCACGGGAGAGTCAAAGAACGCCGACAAGGCGCCAGGGGAAATGCTCTCTTCCGGGTCCGTGGTCCGCCAAGGCGAAGGCAACGGCGTGGTAATACTGACCGGGGCGAATACCTTCTATGGCCGCACCACCAGGATGGTGCAGGAAGTGCAGCCCAAACTCCACATCGAGACGGTGGTGGCCAAGGTAGTGCGCTGGCTGCTCGTAATAGTCGGAGCGCTGCTAGGCGTGGTAGCCGCGCTGTCCTTGGTGCGCGGTGTGCCGCTGCTGGAGATGCTACCGCTCGTGCTGGTACTGTTGATGAGCACGGTCCCTTTAGCCCGCCCCGTTATGTTCACGGTCAGCATGGCAGTTGGGGCGAAGGAACTTGCGAAACGGGGGGTGCTGATCACGCGACTCAGCGCCGCAGAAGACGCCGAAACTAATGCTCACCGGCGATGCGCTGCCGGTGGCGAGCGAGATCGGCCAGGGCGTCGGCTTACCCAACATCCACTGCGTTGCGGACTTGAAAGCGGCTGGCACCGGGCCCGGCAACGGGGCAGTGGACCCGCTGGCCGACGCGGATGGCTTCGCCGAGGTATACCCGGAGGATAAACACATCGTAGTGCAGCGCCTGCAAGCCGCCGGCCACGTGACCGGCATGACCGGCGACGGGGTCAACGACGCCCCCGCGCTGCGCCAGGCCGCGGTGGGCATCGCCGCCAGCACAGCTACCGACGTCGCCAAGAGCGCGGCCAGCGTGGTCCTGACCGAACCGGGATTGACGAACATAGTGGCCCTGGTGGAGCAGGGGCGGGTCATCTATCAGCGCATCCTGACGTGGATAATAAACAAGATAAGCCGGACGATCCAGAAGGCTGCTTTTGTGGCCATCGCGTTCATGGCGACCGGCAGGTTCGTCATCTCGGCCTTTGCTATGCTGCTGCTGGTTTTTATGACGGACTTCGCGAAAATCTCCCTGGCCACCGATCATGTCACGCCGTCCAGGAAACCGGAAACGTGGAACATCGGAGGTTTCATTACCGTGTCCGTTGTACTGGGTGTTGCTATGGTCGCGGAGGCGCTCATTCTATTGTGGATCGGCTGGTGGCATTTCGGTTTAGCCGCAGACAACAACGCCCTCTCCACCTTCAGCTTCCTGACCATGCTCTACTTTGCCGCCTTCTCCATCCTGTCCGCGCGGGAACACGGCTGGTTCTGGGGAACGCGGCCCAGCAAAGCTCTCGCGGCCTCTGTCGCGGGGGAAGTGTTTCTCGGTACCGCCCTGATGTTCGCAGGCCTCCCGGAACTCAGGCCGCTGCCCTGGGAGCAGATGCTCGCTATCTTTGTTTATGCCCTCATAGCGTGCCTCGGCGTGAACGACGTTCTGAAGGTCGCAATGATCAGACATAACTCCGGCAGTTAGCTATAGGCAACATAAAGCCGGTTATCGCCTGTTTTTTACGCCCATGACCGAATAGGGACCAGATCTATCCACTCTTCAGACGCAGTAATTTATCCGTTTTTTGCCTGGAACATGGGCGTTATTAAGAACCAGCGCCATTATCCTTTCAGTCTTTACTTAAGCGTATTATTGCTAGCAGTGCGGCAGCGGCCTCACCCTTAAGCGCGAACCATCTGTGTCCTTTGCTGCCGCATGCCAGCACATAGCCGGTCTTCCTTTCTTTATGATGGCTGTCGTAGAAAAAATACTCGGCCCGGCATGGCACCGCCTGGCGGGTTTTGTACCGATACTCGTCCATTGCTTTGTTATACCTTATGGCAGCCTCGCAGTTGAACTGGGCTATGCTGATAACCCGGACAATACGGTTCCTCCGCTTTTCTTTTAGGTCAAAATTGCCCCCCACTCTGCGTCTGCAGCTGATCAGCGCTTTTGCCAACTTTGTTTTCGAGAGCATCCCGCCTCCTGTTTCCGGCTCACGTCACACACGGACTCTGATATGACGCCGGGTATCCCGGCAATATTAAGCCTGTAGCCGCAAGGTTTCCCTTGCCCGGAATCTCCGGCTGCCGTAAAAGATTTATAAATATTCCCCTACTGCCATCATACAAAAACTTCGCCCGGCTATCAATTCGCCCGGGCGGAATGTAATTAAACGGCCGGGTTCGCCGCGCTGTCCAACTACCGGGGCTGGACGATAGACGGCACTATGACCGGCCTGTTTTTTATTACCTGGTAGGCGCGTACAGGTTACCTATACCCGCGAGTACAAGTGCGCATAGTTACTATGGGCGGGGCAGGGGTATCCTATTAGTAGAAGATGGGGCAGAAGTCTGCGGGGCGATAGGGGGCGTATTATGAATATTACGAACGTAGCTGTTCGCAGTAAGTTTAAGGTGTGGATGGTGGTTTCTCTCGGCCTTATAAAGGACGGAAAGATGGGCGCAAGCAAAGCCAGGTCCGAACGCATAAAGACCGCGCTCTCATATGTTGATAAGAGCCGCTATTGATGCGGAAGTAAGGTGCCCTACGGGTGAGGGGGCAGCGGCCCCGACAGAAGCCTGCCAGATTCCAGACCTCCTGACATATGGTATACCTCTTCTGCCGGTAACGCCGTTTTATAACCCGTTCACCCCATCTGGCTGTAGACTTTCGGCAGCGACGTGTTCTCCGGGATCGCACGTGTGTACATTCTTACCAGCGAGATCACCGCTTTCATGTTATATTTTTCGGTCAGTTCACAGGCTGCGGCGTTCGGCATGGGAATATTAAGGTAAACCGGGGCTCCGGGTTCTGCGCGGTCCACCAGTGCCAGCAGCAGGTCCTCCGCGGTCTCCCGGTCTTCGGCGTACATCGGCTCGAGGCGGTAGCCATGGTAGGCCTTGCGGATCACCCCATAGCCCGTGAGTGCTCCGTTCTTAATTATTCCCAGCGCGGTGCCTGAGGGCTTTTGTTTTATCCATTCCGACATCAGTTTGGTGCGGTCGGCCGGAAAGAACTGCCTGTCATAGCCGGTTAATTTTTCGAACGGGTATTCCGTCAGGTCCACGGTTTTTATTTCTTTTCCAGCCGGGCGCGCCGCCATCTCGTACCGGATTATTTTATAGGCTGACTTGAAACCGAAAAAACTGTAATTTTTAACTTTGTTCTCTACGGCATCGATGCCGGCCACCCTGTTGCCGGCATGAATGGCTACTCTCCTTTGAAGCGCTACTCCCACCCTGCCGCCGCGGTATTCGGGGATCACAATGTAGACTCCGCCCATGCAGAACTCGTCGCTGAAATTTATAGCGAAAACGCAGCCCACGGGTTCGCCGTCCGCTTCGGCAATGAAAAATCCGCTGGTGTCGCCGGCCAAATAACACTCCCCGTCGCGGATGCCGGGGTTCCAGCCTTCATTGGCTCCCCATTGTTCCACTATCTGCATTTCGCCGGGTTTTATATTGCGAACCGTTATCTTGCGCGGGATCTTCATGATTTCCTTTTAGAACAGCCAGGTTATGCCGGGTTTTATCACGTTCCATTTGTTAACGCTGCCGTATTCGCTGTGTTCTCCGCCGGCGTAGAAATACAGCGCAAGGCTTAAAATAAAATTGTCGCTTAAGTTATATTTCGCGGCCGACTGCGCAAAGAAACTTCTGTCGACAGGATTGATCTGCACAAGGTTCGTCAGGTCCAGTTTCTTGGTGAAAGCCTCCTGCCACTGGTTGCGGATGAAGAGCTGCTGGCTGGATGCGGGCTCCATGCTCCTTTGGGCGTAGTCGCGTATGGACCAGAGCGCGGCGTTGGCCTTATCGAAAAGAGGGGCGAGCTCCGGGTAATTATAGATCCTTTGCAGATAGCCCGAGGCGAACCAGTTATGCCAGTCACTGGGCGTCATCCCGGCTTCGTTATAATGGTATTCCACAAAGGTGCTCCGCTTGTGCCCGCTTTCGGTGAATGAAAAGCCGGCCACCGCTTCGTTGCGGGCGCGCATGCTGGAATCGCCGGGCAAGTAGCCTGCATAGGGCTTAGCGTCGACCCCGAACGATCTTGCGTCGTAGAGCAGCGCTTCGGCCGACAGGCTGCGGCGCTTGCCGCGGCTCCATTCGGCGTAGACAACCAGCTTCTCGCCGATGCCGCGGGACAGGTCGGCGCCAAAAATAGGCTTGGCCGTTTCGCTGTAGTAAAGCAGGTCATAGCTAAGGCCCTTATATGAAGAACTGAACTTGGCCAGATAGCGCGGGCGGGCGTTGGTCCGGTTCAGCGAGAAAGCGAAACTCGACTTATCCGTTATTACCAGGCCGGTCCTATCCGATATCCTCGGGGCGGCGGCTAGGGTCAAGGAACCGAACGGTAGTATGCTCTGCGCCCTGGCCATGACCGTGCCCAGACGGTTCTCCCTCAGTACGAGGGGGTCTTCGGAAGTGCGCAGGCTCACGGCGTCCTTCCTGAAAAAATCTACGGGGTTGAAGCCGATGGCCACACCGCTTTTGAGGTTTATCCTCCCGGCGTCCAGGTAGTTCTCCCCGAAAGCGTTCCAGCTCAGGAAGGCTTCGTTCAGGTCGTTCTGTACCCGGCCGGAGGGAAAGTCGGTGCGGTTGCTGGAGAGGTGGTTGAGCCGGTCTACCAGCGTAAAGTTCAGCGACGGCAGGATCCGGATATCGGCTTTGCCGTAGAAAGTGAACCGGTTGGAGCAGCCGGGAGCATAATTGCGCGGCAGGGGGATGAGCGGGCTGTGCCGGCTGGAATTCACCTGCATTTCGTCTTCAAGGAAAAATCTATAGGAATTCCTGCCGCCGGCCGTGCCGGTAGAAACGGCCGGCTGCGCGGCGGAGACGGACTCCGGGATCAGGTCCAGGTCGTCATCCTGCCCGGCCGCGGCGTTTTGCCAGGCCAGGGACAGGACGACCGCGCCAAGGGTTAATCCCCTTTGAACCGCGGGAGATATTCTTTTTGGAACCATTCTTCCGGTATCTTCCTGTTGTTGTAGCTGTCGAAGATCATTTTTGTAACGAGCTTCGGATCGACGCCGTCGATAATGATGGCTTCGGTGGGCCGTTCTCTGCCCAGTTCCGTCCTGTAGCCGCCATAGTAAACTATCTTCAGCAGGCGGCCGCTATCCGAATAGAATTTTCCTTTCAACGGGCGGGAATCCGCTTTGTCTACCCAGTATTCCACGCGGTAGTAATTCGAGTCGCCCCGGGAGGTCAGGTTCAGCTTATAGCAGGGGACCTTGGCCTTTGCGGAATCCATGATCGTTTCCTCGCCGGCCAGCTCGGCCTTGTAATCCTTATGCATGTTGGCCGTCATCACGTCGCCGTTCGAGGCCTGTCCCATCAGCCGCTGCTGGGGGGAAATGCGCACGCTGGATTTAGAGGTGGGGTCATAGAACCACAGTTCCGTCCCGTTCTTCAGCATTACTTTGCCCTGGTCCTTGGGCGGTTTCAGGAAAAGCGCCAGGGTGCGGTACTGCCCGGTAGCGGTATTTTCCTTCGAATAGACGTTCAGCGCCATCGAGTTCTCCTGCTTGCCCGCCCGGTACTCCGTCAGGGAAACTACGATGCTGAAGGGGTTGTCCGGGTTGCGGACCGCGTCGGCTTGCGCAACTATCCCGTCCGCCGTCTTGGGTGTTTGCACCGCGTAAGACGGCAGCGCGAAAAAAGTAAGGACCACGGCCGAGATCATAGTTCTCATATATTCTCCTACTGCTGCGCCGTCCCGTTCCCCGGGTTGCTCCGGCAGTCTTGCCGCCTAATTGTGCCGCAGCGCGTCCACTATCGCCATCCTGGAAGCGTTGCGCGCCGGAAATACCGAAGAAAGCGTGGCCACGGATATAAGCCCAAGCCAGCAGACCGGCAGGAAAAAAGGCTGCAGGAACATATGGATGGACAGAAGTATCGGGGTGGCGTAATCCGGCGGGGTCCATGTCACTTCCATCAGGTTTATCGTGAAACTGACCACCAGCGCCAGTACTACTCCAAGGGTCGAGCCCAGTGTTCCCAGCAGAAAACCTTCGCCCACGAACTGGCTGATAATGGCGGAGCGCCGCAGCCCTAAGGCCCGGGCCGTGCCGATCTCGCTGATGCGCTCCATAACGCTCATCGACATGGTGTTTATGGTGGTGAAAAGGACTATCACGCCCATGATGAGAGCTATGAACCCGAAGATGGTGGTGAACATCGAGATGGTCTGCCCGTACATGGGGCGGACCTCGCCAAACGTTTTCACTTCATAGTCGTCCGGCGGAAGGATCTGCTGCAGCCGCTTTTTGACCATTTCCATGTCGTCGGTGCGGTTCAGCTGAAGCATCAGCCCGGTCACTTTTTTCGCGCCCCGCCCGCTGATCAGTTTCTGCGCAAGGTCCAGGTTCATTATGATAAGACCGTCGTTGAAAGCTTTCGTGCCCATCATTATGGCTTTGCGAAGGCTCACCGAAACCACATTAGGCGCGCCGCCGGAAGTGGCGGCCAGGAGGTCGAGATGCGCCGTATCGCCGGTTCCCTCGGTATTCTTCTCCGGAAAATCCTCCCGGGTCAGCGCGCTGAAATCCTCGGTCGGCGCGCTGGCGGCAGTTTCCTTCTTTACCTGCGGCCGGGCAGCGCAATTATCCAGCTTGAGAGCGCCGCAAAGGTCCATCCTTTCGGCCATACCGTAGCCTATCACCCCGCCCGACAGGTCCGGATCCTGAAGCCCGGTAGAGACGTCGGTCTTGGTGACCTTCATATGGTACTGGTCCCACGTCATAAGTTTCTCGAACAGCGAGGGCACTATGCCCATTCCGAAGAAAGACTGCGAAGTGTCCGCCACGAAATTGCCGGCTATTCCCTGAAAAGCCAGGAAAGGCATTACCAGCCGCAGCTGCGGCTTTATGACCGGGTCCGCGGTTATCAGCTGCGTCACACGCCCGTAATCCTCCATCCCGTAAGCCGAGGGATTGGCCGAGCCGTACTGGGAATAACCTTTCCTGTAAATATGGATATGACCCGCCGATCTTACGTAGCCGGTCTGTAGCGTGTAGATTATAGAAGAAATATTACCGCCGAAAAGAAGGACCGAGAGGCTGCTCACGGCTATGGCGAGAATGGTCATCAGCGACCGCCGCTTATTGCGGCAGATGTTGCGGTAGGCTATCTTTAAGATTGTCATAGAATTACCCCGTCCATTATCATAAACAGGTCCTCGGCGTTGGTTATGAGGTTGCGGTCGTGGGAGGAAAAGATGAAGGTAGTGTTCTCCTGCGCCTGAATCTTCTGCATAAGCTCTATTATCTCGGTCCCGGTCCTGTGGTCCAGGTTCGCCGTAGGCTCGTCGGCCAGTACCAGTTCGGGCTGTTTTACCAGGGCGCGGGCGATGGCCACCCGCTGCCGCTGGCCGCCGCTCAGCTCGTTCGGGAATTTGTCCCTGTGGTCGGCAAGCCCCACTTTTTCCAGCGTGGCCAGCACGCGCTCCCGGCGTTCCGCGGACGGGGTCTTCATCACAAGAAGGGGATACTCTACGTTCTCATACGCGGAGAACACAGGCATGAGATTGAACGTCTGGAAGATAAAGCCTATATGCCTGGCGCGGAAATCCGACATCTCGTCGTCGGACATCAGCGCCGTGTTCTTGCCGCACACTTCAATGCTCCCGGTGGTGGGCGTATCTATGCAGCCGATGAGGTTTAAAAGGGTTGACTTGCCGCTGCCCGACTGACCTATTATGACGTTGAACTTGTTGCGGGGGATCTCCGCGGTGATGCCCTTCAAAGCCTGTATCTCCACTTTGTCCAGCATGTGGGTCTTGGTGACGTTATTGAGCCGCACCACAAATTGTGTTTCTGCCATACCTTCCTCCGGAACTTGGAATTGAGCTGAACGGTAAATCCTACTGGGTCCTTTATGTATTGTAGCGAATTTACGAAGCCCGTCCAACGTATAGAATTATCCTGTAGCGAATTATCACGTATGCGAGCGCGGCGGAGCTTTTCCATATTCCGAAAAAACACCGCGCTTTATGTTACTACTAATAATTTGGGGGGATTGAAGCTGATTTTCGGGAAATTTTCAAGCGGGAAAAATGTCAGGCGAAGGGGAAACAACAATAACAGCACGTATGTGTCCTACTCTGCGTCTCCGTGAGGAGATTCTCCATCTCTATCCGAATCATTTTTGATAGCCACTATAAGGCATAAAAGGCACAATTGATTTTCTTTTGTGCTTTATGTGCATTTTTGGGGGACAATAAAAAGCCGGGTGAACCGGCTTTTTTGAGTAATGCGTTTTGCAAAAACGCCTTTACCGGCCGAACATCGAACGGATAAGCCCCGTGATGCCCTTCTTCCTGGCCGGCGGCTTGAGGATAGCTTCCTGTATCTCCGCGCGGACGCCGCCGCTTTGGGCCGGCTTCCTGGCTTTCTTATCTTTCCCGCCCTTTTTTTCTTTCGGAATATCCAGCTGGTCCAAAGGGTTGAATCCTATAGTTTTTCTAGCCATGGTTTTAGTTCTGCTTGTTCCGCTTGAGCAATTCCCTGGCGAGGCTGCGGTAGTCCTCTGCCCCGGTGCTGCTGGAAGCGTACATTGTGATAGGCTTTCCGAACGAGGGACATTCGGCCAGCCGGACGTTCTCGCGGATGCTGGTCTTGTAGACCAGCTTCCCGAACTTTTGATGCAGGCTCTCCACCACTTCCCTGGAGTGATTCGTACGCTGGTCCACGCGGCAGGCGAGTATCCCGCAGATAAAAAGACCGGGATTGAGCCGCTCCTGCACCACCTCTACGGTCTGGGTAAGAGAGTACAGCCCGCCCAGCGCCATGATGTGCGCTTCCACGGGTATCAGCACTTCCTGGGCGGCGGAGAGCGCGTTGATGGTCAAAAGGTCCAGGGAGGGAGGGCAGTCTTTTATGAGGAAATCCCAGCGGTCGGCCGGGAGCTTGGCTATGCGCTTGCGCAGCACGGTTTCCACGCCTATCTCGCCGGCCAGGGCTTTGCCGGCGCCGGAGAGCGACATGGAGGAAGCGATGATGTCCAGATTGGGGATGGCGGTCGGCTGGACCAGATCGACGAGATTTTTACCCTCGGTTAGGACTTCCAGCAGGCCCCGGTTGGCGTCCTTAAAGCCCAGCCAGGAGGACGCTGCGGCGGCGGGGTCCAGGTCCATGATCAGGACACGCCGGCCGGATTCGGCCAATGAGGCCGCGAGATTTACGGCGGTTGTGGTCTTTCCGCTTCCGCCTTTCTGATTGAGGATTGCAATCGTGCGCATGAAGGTAATATACATTATTATGGTTTGCGCTGAGAAGCGAGCGCTACGATAAAAGCCCCGCTTTGTAAGGAACATGTGAAAAGATAAATCTATTTTTATTGCGCGGCTTGAGCCGCGGAGGAACGCCGGTGCTTCGCGACTTTATGTTATTATAAATCAATTGGCGGATGGAAGCGGATTTCTGAAAATTTTCATGCGGAAAAAAATGTCAGACGAAGGGGAAACTAACAACAACAGCGCTTATGTTTCCAGTTTTAACAGGACAGCTGTAATTATTGGCAGAAGATAAGGGGGCCGGACGCGATGCATGTACATTTCTGGGGCACGAGAGGGTCGCTTCCTTATTCAATGACGGCCACTACCGTAAGGGCGAAGATCCGCGCCGCCCTGCTTTTGTGGCGGGAAGAAAAGGGAACGGACGTTGATAGTTTTATCGACGGAAAGCTCCCCTTCCATATGCGCGGCGCCTACGGCGGGAATACATCCTGCGTGGAGATAGGGGGCTGCTCCGAGCCCGTGATCTGCGATGCCGGCACCGGCCTTAGGGACCTCGGGGCGGGGCTTGCCGGCGGCGCCCCGGCGGCAGCCAAGGTCTATAATATTTTCATTTCACATCTCCACTGGGACCATATTCAGGGTTTTCCCTTTTTTCCCCCGCTCTTCGATCCGGCTGCGGAAATAAATATTTTCGGCGGCCATGAAGATCTGCGCGAGGCTTTTACCGCCCAGCAGGAAGCCCCGTTCTTCCCGGTTCCCCTCAAGGCCGTCAGGGCGCGTTTGAATTTCCGAACGCTGAAACCGGACCGTCCCTACGATATCGCAGGCTGCAAGGTGCGTCCGATCGCCCAGTCTCATCCGGGTGGTTCGTACGGCTATATTTTTGAGCGCGGCGGCAAGAAGGTGGTTTACTCCACCGACTCCGAGCACAAGAGCCAGTCCGACAACGCCGGATATCCTTTTCTCAAGCACTTCAAGGACGCCGATCTCCTTATCCTTGACGCCCAGTACACACTGCTTGATGCGATAGACAAAAAGGAGAACTGGGGCCATTCCAGCAATCTGCTGGCCGTTGAACTGGCGGTGCGGTCCGGAGCCCGGAGTCTCTGCCTCTTCCACAACGAGCACACGTTCGACGATGAAAAGCTCTATAAATTCCTTTCCAATACGGAAAAATATCTGCGGCTCTACGCTCCTTCCTCCCGGATAGAAGTTTTGATGGCTTATGACGGTCTGCATCTGATGCTCTGAAAAACATAAAAACCGCCGTCCCAGCGCCTGTTTTATCTATAATAACAAAACGCGGGCGTTTTTATGGATTTTGCGCGGTCCCCCCAGCGGCCGGCTGACCGGGCGTGTTTGCGCAGGGTTGTTGGTTTGTCAGTCGTCGGCCGGGGCGGGTTCTATATCTTAAATATAAGTCCGCGCGCAGGTCTAACCGGCATTCTTCGTCCGGCGGACCGCAGATTTGGGCTGTTTTGAGCGCGGGCTTGAATGTCGGGAATTCAGCCGGCAGGCCCAAGTGGGTTAAACTGGAAAAAAGGTTCAGGCAAATATCACGCCCGGGAGAGCTGAATTATGGGATTCTCATTATTCCCTAGAAATATAAAGTTTTTCGAATATTTTCAGCGGCAGCAGAAGCTCGTGGCGCAAGCCGCCGGGGTGCTGCTGCTGCTGTGTTCCGGCGGGGGCGCGGCGGCGGAGCACTGCGGGCGCCTCCACGCGCTCGAAGACGAAGGGAACCGTCTGGTCCGGGAGATCTCCCGGCTCCTGGCGGAAACTTTTATAACTCCCATCGACCGCGAAGATGTCTACCGCATTGCGAACGGCTACGAAGAGCTGCTGAACCAGGCCCGCTCTATCGGCGTGCGGATCGGACTGTACCGCCTGGAGAAAAATAACGCGACGGTGCAGGAGCTGGCGGACTGTTTCAAGCAGATGACCGCGGGCTGCGGCGCCCTGCTCGACGGCATCTCCGCTGACAGTTATTCCGAGGCGCCGATGAACGACATCATCCGGCTTAAAACGGAAAGCGACAATCTGCTGCTCGTCGCGATGGGCGAGCTGTATGAAAAAACCGCAAGCGGGGACACTCTGACCGTAGCGCAGCTCCTTGACCGCTGCGAGGCGCTGCTAGTCGTCACGGAGCGCTTCGCTTATACGCTGGAAGCGATCGGCATTAAGAATGTTTGAGATCCCGGCTCTGCTGCTGGCCGTCATAATTATCGCGCTGGTCTTTGATTATACCAACGGGGCCCATGACACGGGCAATGTCATAGCCACGGTGATAGCGACGCGCGCCCTCACGCCCATGCAGGCCGTAGCCATGGCCTCCGTCTTGAATTTCGCTGGGGCGATGGTAGGGAATAAAGTGGCGCTGACGGTCGGCACCGGCATCCTGAACACCGCGCTGATCATGAATTGCAGGCTGCTGGTGCCGGCCGCGCTGCTCGGAGCGATTTTCTGGAATGTCCTGACCTGGATCCTCGGACTGCCTTCTTCTTCCTCGCACGCGCTGGTGGGCGGGCTTATCGGCGCCGGCCTGGCTTACGGCGGCTGGGGAACGCTGGAATATGCCAGCATTTTCTGGAAAGTCCTTGTGCCGATCTTCGCGTCTCCGCTGGCCGGGTTTATTGTCGGCTATTTCACCACCCTGAGCCTGGCCTGGGCTTGTACGAAGGCGAAGCCCAGGCCGGCCAACCGCGCCTTTCGCAGGCTGCAGATCCTGTCGTCCTCGGTGATGGCGTTCAGCCACGGGATGAACGACGCCCAGAAGACCATGGGTATTATCACGCTTGCCCTGTTTATTTTCGGGAGGATCCCGGCGATCGTAGTGCCGCTGTGGGTCAAGATCGCCTGCGCAACAGTGATGATGCTGGGGACCATAACGGGGGGCTGGAAGATAGTTAAGACGATGGGAAGCAAATTCTTCCACATGGAGCCGCTGCACGGCTTCGCTATCCAGACCGCCTCGGCGCTGGTGATAGAGGGGGCGACTCATTTCGGCGCTCCCATCAGCACCACGCACGTGATCTCTTCGGCGGTGCTCGGTTCCGGCTCCGTGCGGAATTTTTCCGCGGTGCGCTGGGGCGTAGCAAAAAAGATGGTAACCGCGTGGGTTTTGACCCTGCCCGCCGCCGCGGTGGTGGGCGCGCTGATGTTCCGGCTACTGCAGTTCCTGGCCGGCTTTTCTAAATAAGACTTTTCTATCCTGCCGGGACTGCAGCCGAAACCATTTTTGGCGTTCGATAGCCTTAGTGTTTTGTATTTCCCAGGTTAAAGACCAGGGTAAGGACATTGAACCCGGGGAGGCGGCGGTAGCTTACGCCATCGGTTACTTTTTTAATGAGATAAGCCCCGAGCCCGCCAATGGGGCGCTCGCTTATGTCCATGGACAGGTCGGGGTCCGGAAGTTTGGTTATATCGAATTCCCTGCCGGAGTCGCGGATCTCCACGCTGAACTTCCCTTCGGCTGAGGCGCAGTCGATCTCTATTTCTCCGGGATTTCCGGGGTTCGCGTATTTGAAAACGTTGGTGACGGCCTCTTCGAGAGCGAGCTCCATGTCCCCGATGCGCGCGGAGAACCCCGCGGCCGCGGCCGCCCCGGTCACGCACTCCGTTATCACCGGGAGGCTTTCGAGGACCGCCGGTATTTTTATGTGCCCCGTGGAGGACATTCTTCTAAAAATCCTTCAAGCCTTCCGCTTCGGTATCATGGATCTTGAATATCCCGTGGAAACCGGAAATGGAAAAAACTTCCTTGACGTGCCCCTGAAGCCCGGAAAAAACCAGCTTTCCGTTCTGTTCTTTAAGGCGCTTCGCCGAAGCCAGAATACTTCGCAGGCCCGCGCTGCTGATATACTCCAGCGCGCTCAGATCTATAAGGAAGTTCTTTTCGCCCTGCGCTATTAATTCGGAAACGCTTTTTTCGAATTCCGGAGCCGTTACGGCGTCCATACGGCCGCTGACCGTTAAGACCAGCGCGTTCGGTTCTTTTTTTGTGGAGATAGTCATCATGCACCTCGTATTCTCTTGTCTCTGGTATAATTGTAATACACTGCGCGTCGGAAAATACAGCCGTCCGGTGGTAAAGATCGCTCCGGCGGCAGCTCCGCTGGTCAATGATCGAAATGCAGAACTATACGCTGCCGGCCGTCTTTTTCGGCGGAATCTATCCTGTCCGCGTCTTTGCGGATCATGCAGAGGGAGAGCTGCATCCCGGAGATGGTCCTCTCCAGGGACTGGGGCTTCACATAAGTCCCGGTAAGATCGATAGGCTTTCCTGTGTATTGAAGGACCAGGTCCAGGTTGAATTCATCGAAGCTCATGTCCAGCTGGACCGGCTCCTTCGTCAGCTCCTCCGCGGCTAACATCTCCATGAGTTCGTTCAAGGCGGAGACGGCCCGGCTCACCACCTCCCGCCGCGCGCCCCAAAGGGCGCCATGTTGTTCCAGCAGGTCCTGGAGCTGTTCATACGTTGTTTTACCGGTCTCAAGGAGCTGGCGGCTTCTTTTCGTCAGGCCGATCTGAAAGATCAGCGTCAGCAGGATAGCGAGCAGGGTGGATATATAGAGCGGCGAGGTTACAACAGGATGCAGCCAGTGATTCTCGATCCCGGCATAGATCTGCGGCAGGGCCGCGACGCTCAGGCCGAATATCAGGGAGACCCCCAGAATGAATATCTTGCGCGGGTCCAGCATCCGCGACATCATGATCTGGAATCCGGTAAAGATTATGAAACAGACGGCGAACAGCGGCGCCGCGCCCATGACCGGCTGCGGCATCACGATGAAGATTTCGGCGAAGCGCGGGAAGAACGCCAGCGCGATAAGGATCCCGCCCGTAGTAAAAGCTATCTTGCGGCTTGTAGCTCCGGTGCCCAGGGAGAGACCTATATTGCTGGTAGACGTGGACTGTCCCATGCCGCCTATTAGGCCGCTGAGGCTCATCCCCAGGCCGTCCGCCAACAGGCCGTTCCTGATGCTTGCCATATTCGGCCGCTTCCAATCCGCGTCGTTGATCTTCTGGCACGTAGTCAGGTTGCCGATAGTTTTCACCGAAACACAAAGACTGGCAATGGCGAAGGGCAGTAGCATGGAGGAGTCGAAGGACCAGCGAAGCAGTGTAATATCGGGCAGGGCCAGCAGGGGTTTGCCGAATATCTGCTGAATATGCGCCGCCGGCAGCAGGCCTGTGAAATAAGAAATGACATAGCCCGTTACCATGCCGATAATGACGGAATATAGGCGGAGCTTCCCCTTGCTCCACACGGTAATGGAGACCATCGTGCCCAGGGTGATGATGGATACCATTAACACGTGCGGGTTGATGGCGGGGCTGAGGTCCGTGATGCCGAGGAAATTCCGGACCGCGACAGGAATAACGGTGATGCCGACCATGGCCACCACCAGCCCCATGACCTCGGGCGTGAAAACCTTGCGCAGGCGGTGAACTATCCTGGAAATGGCCATTTCAAAAATGCCGCTCAGGGCCGTCATCCCAAGGACCAGCGGGAGGCCGCCAAGCTTAGCGGCCATCAGAGAAGCGGAAATATAGGCGGGTTCGCAGACGGAGGGCATGAAATATCCGGAGCCGACGCCTTTTTTATTCAGCGCCTGCAGTAAAGTCCCGATCCCGCCTGCCAGAAGGGACATGCTGATAAAAAAACCCGCTTCCCCCTGCGAGCCGCCCATCCCCTGCACTACGATCAGGCCGAAGATTAAGGCCGTAGTAACCTGGAAGCTGTGCTGGAGCCCCAGCAAGAAGCAGGTGGGGAAAGGTACGGGATCATCCACGCCGTAGATAAGATTGGAAGGTTTGCGTCTTTTCATTTTTTACGCTCTTGGCCCATTGGTGCTGGTTCTCTAACGACAGTGGGCGAGTGGCCGATTTGTCTGATAGACTATAGCAAAATCTATCTGGCGGATGAACCCGCTTTCAGCCGGGGGGTCTTGGGGGATTCTGGGATCAAACCCCAGGGCCTAATCACAATTTCCCCTGAACTTCAACGACCCATCAGAATGCGATTGAGACCGTACCAGTAACACCGCGTTGGTTCCCGTTCTTACGCGAGAATGTTGTGTCAAATGTAAGATCCAGCGCTTTATTGCGCGACAGTCTCGCGTCCACTCCCGCAACCAGCTTACCATAGGTACCTGCAAGGCTGGACACTGGCGTGTGGACGGGCAAGGCCGAGTTCGGATCCTCACCCGTAGTTGTAATGACCCTCGACCCGGTCGAGAAGTAGTGTTCATCCGTAACATTAAGAAAGGATGTCAATCCATGCAAGCTGGCGCTCAGTTGGAGACCAGCCCGCCCGAGCAGCGTAGCCGACCGTTGTCTGCCCACGATCTGGGCAAGAACGATGTCGCCGGACTCGTGGTATGAATCCACCGATACATGGGCGTATGTCAGGCCGGCGATCGGCCCAACCCGCAGGGCCTTGAGATCGAACAGATAACCTCCCTGCGCATCTGCGGCAAAACTGCTGCCGTCGGGCGAGGAGGTAAGGCTGCCTATCACACCAGGGCGGCGCAGGGAATAGCGGTTAAGCGCGCCGCTCAACACGGCATCTGCGAACCAATGCCGGCTGTTGAATGATGCATAACCGGCCAATTGATAGGAATCAAAAGCGATGGTCCCCATTCCGGCGTTCAGGTCTGAAGTCGGTCTGGCATAACCCGCGGCCAGGCCTAGCCGCAAGTTCGCCGCGGCCAGATATTCGGCGCCGGCAATTCCTTCGCCCTGGTTCCAGTCCATGCCATAGGTGTTTGTCCCATCCTTTCTGGTTCCGGTATTGTAATTTCCGGCAAGGAAAAGCGACAGTTTTCCTATGGTTAACTTAGCCGGCATATTTCCCGCCGAATCGGCTGCCTGAGCAGCTTTAACCTTAGCCGCACGGAGGCGCCCGTTGTTAAGCCGCGCCAAAAGCGACGAGGAAAAGGCTTGCGCGCTTGCCGCTGCCAGGTCGGACTGGGCGGGCACCTGATAGGCCGAATTGAGCAGGTTCTGGATGTATTTGGCGATTATAAGGGCGAACGCATCCGACGGGTGGCCTCTGTAAAACGCGTATTGGTTCTGAACGGAAAGCGGCGCCGCGGTGCAGCCTGAAATTCCGTAGCAATCCCCGGAAATAAATCCGTACATGGACGGCTCGTCCAGAACGCGGTTGGCCAGCGTGTTTACGTCCAGGATGCGCAAATGGACGCTGGTGCTTTCGTAAGGGGCTAAAGTGGCCGGAAGGACGGAGTTCAGCGTTGTGTAATAGGCGTTGTCGGCGCTGTTCGCAACGCCGACTAAGTTTGCAAGACTGAACCCGCCAAGAGTCATCCTATCAAAGGGCATTCCGCCAAAAAGGATAAAGTTGCGCCCGCCCAGGGCGATAAGGTTGCCAACATCGGTTGAGATATAGCCGGCGACAGTATAACCCAGCCCCGCGCCTACGGTCACAGCGTATGACGCCGTGATATCGTTCCCAGCGAAAGAAATACTGACCAGATCGCTCGCGCCTATGGTGCGGCCCAGCGCCTGGAACTCCGAGATCTGCCCGAACATGTTCGGATAAGTGCCGGCCGGGGAATCTGGATAGACGGGATAGGATAACGCGACGCTTTTGGTCCCCGGGCCGGCGGCAGTGCCGCCGATAGCGAAATCGTTGGTTTGCACGAACTGGTACGGGGAAATAGCGCCCAACTGCATTGGCGTGTTGCGATAATTGGAGCAGACTCCAAGCGGCGTGCTCCAGACGGCGCAATCGTAACGAGCGTCCTGGAAACTGTCACCGAACTCATAGATGCTGCCTGCCTGGACAACTTGTGCATCCGCCCTTGGGATCCATGCGAACGAACAAACGGTGGCAACGGCGCCGATGAAAAAATATTTCATATGCCTTCTTGCCGCTATGGCAGGACGGTTCCTAATACCTTAATATTCATCCGTCGGCTAAACGCGGAGGGGGCGGAAATTTTCATTCCGCCATTTTTGTAACCACCAGCCGCCACTGGGTGCCGTGAATTCCTACGCTGGTCCAGAATGTTTTTTTCTGCGCCGGCTTCTCCAGGCCCAAGCCGAGGAATTCATAGCTGCCCGTGCCGGCTTCCTTAGCTGCTATTTTCCTGCCTATCTCCAGCAGACCGGGGAAAGGTTTGTACAGCGGATCTTCGAACAGCATCCGCCCTACCTCTTCATGGTCCTGGTCGTACAGGATACGCCCATCCGTCTGCATCAGCCAGGCCTCCGCCGGGAGCCCCTGCAGCGCCGGCGTAATTATCGCCTCAAGTATAAATTCCGGCCTGAGCAGCAGGCTCACAGCTCCGGCCAGACTGCCGTCGGGAGAGAATACCGGGTATTCCAGGTCCACAGCCTCAAAACCTTCCACCGAACGGAACACTTTGCTTAACACCGGCTTTTGGGTCCGGTGCAGTTCGGCCACCTGTTCCTGGGCGCTGATGTCAGCTCCTTCCACGTTCTTGTATTCGCCGGGCTCTACCGTAACCATTATGCCTTTGGGGTCGACCGCGGCACAGTCAATAATTTCCGGGTTCGCGGAGCACAGGCCATATAAAACCTTTACCGCTTCGGTTCCTGTAAGCCCGGTCTTGGAAAGGTCCACCCCGGCCTGGCCCAGCGCCTTGTCCAGTTTATTGAACTGCAAGTCTATTTGGTCCTTCAGTCCGGCCAGCAAGGCTTCTGGCTTAACCGCTGCTTTTTTCTCAGGCGTTACGGCCGTCTCCTGGAACCCCAGCGCATAATGCCAGCCGGTCAGCGGTGATACTTTGTAAAAGACCGTTTTTTCCATCCCATCGAATGAATACTCTATGACGCCTTCTGGCTTGGAAATTATCTCTGCCGCCGCCTTGGTGAGCGTAAGGCTGTTCTGAGTACCGGGCAGTTCAAGCATCTTGGCGGGGTCGCGGTGCAGGGCTGTCCGGCCCTGGCCGTCCAGAGCGTAAAAGACCATGCTCTCAGGCAAGTCCAGTTTCTCATTTATCAGCCCGGCCATGCTTTCTACTGAAAGCGAAACTCCTAAAGCGCCCGTAACCCGGCCGTCTTTCAGCACCGGCGCCGCCATGACAGCAGATTTTTTTCCGGTAGAGCGGCTTACGACAAGTTCGCCGGTGATGAGCTGACCTTTCATCAGGGGGCCGAAATACGGGCGGTCGCTGAGGTTCTGGTCGGCCAACCCTTTCTCCACCGTAAAATAAGTCCCGTCCGGACGCGCGAACCATACCGTGCCTGAAACATCACCTGCGTATTTGGCGAGCAGCGGTTTCATAGCTTCCCAGTCCCCGCTCTGTACCGGCTCGGTCACTGAAAGCAGCCGCAGCCCGTTGAGCGCCGCTGCGATATGCTCATCCGCGAAAGCTACAAGAGCGGAAAGCGTTACACGCGGATCGGTTTTAAGGCCGGAGACTATCCTGTCGGCGGAGCTAAGTACCTGGTCGGGAACGGTCACGCCGAGGGCCGCCGCCGCGGAGGGGTTGATCAGCCTGAGCCCTTTCGCGGTGGTCACTACGGGGATGTCTTTTGCCGTTTTTCCCGCAGCGATCATTTGCAGTGTCATTTCTCCCGCCATCATGCCGTATTCCTCGGCCGACTCCGCAACGCCGCAAAGGGCGCCGTCCTCTACGTTGAAGTCAAGCAGGCCGGCCGTGGGTTTTTTGTTATTGGCGAGGGTCCATTTTATCACTTCACCAGGCGCCATGCTCAGCTGGCCAGTCCTGCCGCGCACGGTGTGGTAGGTGTTGAAAATAACCGTGTCGGCCGTAAGCTGGGCCTTGGTCACGGCTGCCTGCCAGGCCTTGAATGTTTCCGGCTGTTCTATCATCACCAGTTTCAGCGGAAGGTTCTTAAGTGACTTGATATATTCAATAACGCCTTCGGAGGTTTCGTTCCTATCCGTAATTAAAGCGGCGGTCCGGGCCCGGGGGGAAATTTCCCTGAGCAGGTTCATGGTCTCGGTCACAAAAGGGCGTTCTAGTATCCCGGTCACGTTCACCGCCGGGTAACCGTACTTGGCGGGGTCGGCGTTCACCCCGACGAAAACTACCTGGGGCTTTGTCCACCCGGCCAGTTTTTTAGCGAAAAATTCCTGCGCGTTATCATCGGCGGCGATAACTACGTCCGGCTGCAAGACCTTCACCCGTTCCAGCGCCATTTCGCCCGCCTTTATTTTCCAGTCCAGGCCGGGATAACGTTTGGTGTCCATGTAGAAGGTTTCGAGCTGTATGCCGCTGCCGGCCAGCTTGCTTTTTACGCCGCTGGTAATGCCGTCCACCCAGGGGTAGCCGGTGTTATAGCTGTGCACCAGCAGCACTTTGCCGCCGGCCGCCGCCGCGGCCCCGGCCGAGAAAGCTATGATCGCTGCTGAAATGACACAGGATATTCTTTTCATTGTTCCTCCAGGAACTTCTGATCAGGAAAGATAACGGGAACCGCCCAGGCTGCAAAAACCCGGTTTGGTATTATAATACAAAAAGTCGACGCCGCTTCCGGAATCACATGGCGGTTAGAGTGTTAATTGTGCTTTCTGCAATGACAAGACTATCCGGTTTTGATAAACTAAAGTGTAAAGTCGAAGTTACGGAGGAATCTGATAAATGAAAACAGCAATAGGACTGGCTGCAATTCTTGGCTTCGTCGCCGCAATGGCGAGCGCGCAGGTCAACAACTTCAAGTATGAGGGGCTTCTTGAGGTAAACAAGTACTATTCAAACAACACGCGCGATTATAACAGCAAGGCTGGCGACAAGGTCAATGACCAGGACTTCCGCGCCAATATCGGCCTCATTTTTGAAGCCGGCCAGAACGTAAATGTGCAGGTCAACCTGATAAATTCGTCGGCTACCCCCCACACCGTTGATTTCGGCCAAGCTTACCTGGGAGTAAACAACCTGCTGGGCGGGAACCATAAATTCGGCCGCATGTTCTACGGTAACCCCGGCGACATGATCATATACTTCGGCCCGGACGCCTGGTACGTGAGCGGCATGGACTACACCGCCCTAGAAGGCTGGACCGGCAACTGGAAAAAGGACAAGCTTGAAGTCAACGCCCTCATCGCCAAGATGATAGACGGCAGAGGCAGCAGGACTGACGTGGATATTTACGGCGTTACCGCCAACTACGCCCTTAGCGAATACTTCAACCCCACCGCCTATGAGTACCAGGGCACGGAGTATAATAACGCCTTCGCCGACAGCACCACCACCGCGTCGGTCGGGATCAACCGGTTCAACGTCTACGGCCTGAAAGCCAGCGGCAAATATAAGGGGGTGGAATATTCCGGCGAATATGCCATGAACAGCGGCAAGTATGTTCGCGCCAGTTCCCTCAAAAAGTATACCTACGAAGGCACGGCCATGCGGTTCAACGCCGCCTACGGCTTCGATCTGATGGGCAAGGCCAAAGTCAGCGGCGAGTACCTCTCCACCTCCGGGGACAAGAACGCCGCCGATTCCAAGGACAAGAACTTCTACGGGCTCAACGGGAACTACAGGCCCGGCATCATAAACGGCGCCTTCAACAACCCCATCGGCAATACTACCACCTGGAACCTGGGCGCCAAATGGACCCCGGAAAAGCTGGCCAAGCTTGCCCTGGAAGCCAAGTATTATGATTACGCCGCCACCGAAAAAGTGACCATCGGCGCCAACAGCTATGATTCCTTTGGCACTGAATTCGATTTCACCGCCACCTGGAACTATAACGAGAAGCTGGCCCTCACAGGTTATTTCGCAACTGCCATGCCCGACAGCAAGTACTCGAAAGCGGTACTTGCCGGCAAGGACGATAATGCCCTGCAGGTCGGTCTGCTCGCCAGCCTGAAGTTTTAATTAAGGTGAACCCCGGGGTTTTACGACCCCGGGGTTCTTATTTGTAGATTAAAATAAATTAAAGTGACAGTATATTTAACTTGTCTTGAACTGCGTGGGACTACACTGAGGTTATCCCCAGCGCAAAGTTATGGAGATACGGTGGGCATTGCCGATGCCGCCCATCGGGACGAAGGCGTAGTCGATGCTCTCGGACTTGAACTGATAACCGAAACCCGCGGTGATCTCTATCCCGGCCTCGTTGCGTGTGCTGAAACCTAAACGTAACGCCAGCGGTTCCAGTAATCGCGTTTCGCCACCCGCGGCCAGCAGCGCGCCCTGGCCGCGCTCTTCGGTTATATCGAGCGCGATCAGGTTCTCATGGCCACACGCCTTGAAGCGATAGGCGGCCCCGGCCCGCAGGTTCAAAGGCAGATTTTCGTTCTTTTTATCGAAACGCACGGCGGGCCCGAGATTCTGCAGAACAAGGGCGGGCCAGGCTGAGAATGACCGCGGCAATAGTAAATATTTTCATCGGATCACCAACAGCTTTTTCACCAAGTCAGCGCTCCCCGGGCTGCTGATGACCGCCAGATAGCCGCCCGTAGCGACATCCTGCCCCGAAGCGTTGCGGACGTCCCAGCGCAGTTTTCCATTAGAATTATCGGACCTGAAGCTCGTCACCAGCTGGCCGGTCACTGTGTAGATCTTTATCCCCGCGCGCTGCGGCAGATTGTCGAAGATGATACCCGAGTTAGGGTCGCAGGAAGAGTAAGTCTTGCCTTTGTCCGGATCGCCGCTGCCGGGCCGGTAGGGAATGGGATAGACCCGTAGCGTGGACAAGCCGGCTGCGGCCCCCGTACCAAAGGCGGTGAAGATGGACAAGTGGCGGATCTGCCCCGTAACTACCTTGCGCGCCGTGTCAGCCTTAGAGCCCGGCACCTCTTCCCACAGCCCGCTCGTCTCGTCTATCACGTAAAGCCGCAGTGTGTCGGCGCGAACAGGCGGGGAAGTTCCGTCCACAAATCCCGTGTTGTTCGCGTCGGGGTAAGGGATTTTCACAGTGACCGGCAGTTCGAGCGTTCCCGTGGCGCGGCATCCGGCCACCACGATGAGGAACTCGGTCAGGGAACTGCCAGCGCCCCGCATTCCCGCCGGCACTACGGCCGCAGAAATCAGTGCGGTGGTGTTGCTCATCAGGGGGCGTTGCAGCGGAGAATCAGAAAGCATCCAGCCCGTGGCGGCTCCCAGAAGCGACAGGGGGATATCCAGCTCCGTAATGCCGTTGTTCCCCGTCAGAGTGCTGCTGTCCGTTCCCGTAATGTAGGACCCAAGCGCGGGCGTAAACACGGTCACAGTCCTTGAGAAGGCCTCCCCGGCGGGGTTGGAGGCCCGCAGGCAGCGGGAATAAGCTGTGGCCGGGGGAAGGCCGGTTTCAAGGTAATAAGTGGCGGAGCCTGGGAGCGAGGCCAGCAGGCCGCCGGTGGAAGTGAAAAGATCGAAAGTGCCCGTTAGCCCGCCGATAGGCGTCCAGGCCCAGCGTATCGCGGCGCTTGAAACCACGAGCGCTCTCAATCTTGGCGGAACGGGCGCTATCGTGTCGAGGGCGAAGGCAAGCTCGGGATCGTCGCCGTTAGCGAAGGCGATAGCCGTTTCTTTGGTTAGGGGGACGCGGATAGTCGGCGACACGCCGCCCGCGCCGTTGCGACTGTCGAGCTGGACGGTCTGGCTTTCGTCCAGCGATTGGCCGTATGGGAACCCTATCTTAACGCCGCCGGGAAGCAAAACGCCGTCGCCCACCATGCCGAACGAACCGTTCGTGCCGTAGAACCCGATTATTTCCCCGTGGGACGACCGTGCTATCCCCATAGCCACGCCCTCCCCCGAACTGATGGTTCCCGGGCTCACCAGGGCCCTTACCGGGCCGCCGTAGCGCGGCAGCTGCGGCACTATAGAGATGGAACCGCCGCTAGTGATTGCACCGTTGTTGTCGATGCCTATCTCGTATACCCCGGTCTGCGTGTTGTAGTATTTCTGGTACTCATAGAAGGAGGCGGCCTGGTAAAAGAACCCGGAGTAGCGGGCGGCCATATCGTCGCTACCGCCGTGGTTGCCGCGCAGGTCGACTATCACGCCTGGGACGTCCGCGTCAACAAAGGTCTGGATCGCAGTTTTGAAATCGTCATAGACGCGCTGCAGGTCCGCCTCCATCGTCAGCCTTATGTAGCCGTGCCCGCTGGGGAGTATCCTGAAGGCGACTGGCCACACCGCCATATCGGCGCCGGCGGCGAAATCCGCGCGCGCGAGGGTGGCGAAGTTGTCGCTTACGGCGGTGAGGACGGCGGTCTGCGCAGAGGACTCTCCGTCGTTGCGGAAGATGATGGTGGCCTGGGTCCCTACCGGGGCGCGGGCGAGGTTGTTGAATTGTTCTATGCGCACATTCTCGTCCGTAGCAAGCGGGCTGTTCCCGCCCCGCCAGGTCAGGTCCAGCTGTGAGAGCGCGGTAGAAATACCGACCCCGTTCCACTGGGTGATCTCCGCTCCGGGCAACATTCCGGCGGCCGCAGCGGGGCCTCCTGGCAGAACCAGGTGGGCTATCACGTGCCCGTCGTCAAGTTCCGCGACGGCAAGCCCGAAGCCGCCGCCGATGCGATTTCCGATCACTTCGTTTATAGCGGCGCCTTTTACACTGATGTGCCCGTCCGGCACGGAGAAGCCGTAACGGCGGAGAGCAGTCAGATACGCCAAAGTGTCGTTCGCCGACTCTGCCGCCGCTATCTGCGGGAGATACATTGTTCTGAGCCCCGCCCAGTCCACGGCCTTCCATTGTGTAAACGCGTATTCGCGGGAAAATTTGGCATGGGCGGCTTCGAAGGCCTGCGTCCAGGTCATGGTACTGAAGTCTTCTTCCTGAGGGAGATGGATAATATCGCCGGCGTACCCGCTGGCGGCCGGTGCGGCAACCGCCAGGGCGAAAATGGCCACAGCTTTTTTAACTATTTTCATTATTCGGGCAGTTCAATAAAGAACTCGGTTCCCGCCCCCTCTTTTGATTTAACCCGGATCCTGCCGCCATTTTTTTCCGCCATACACTTTGCCATGGCCAGTCCAATGCCCTCCCCTTCTTCAACAGCAGGATCCTGCGCGTGTTCCCTGTAAAATACCTGCCAGATCTTATCCAGGTTCTGCGCTTTTATGCCGAGGCCGTTGTCGGAGAGTATAGATAACGGTATTGGCGCCCGTCCTTTCTCCTCTCACGATTATTTCCAGTTTCCGGCTCCGGTCCCGGTATTTTACGGCGTTATCCAGCAGGTTGGCGAAAAACTGACTTACAACTCCTGTGTCGCCCTTGCAGGGCGGCAGCGTTTCGACTTTTACCGCGCCGCCGGCAGCATCCAATTTATAGGTTAGCGAAGCCAGCAGAATTTTCAAAGGTGGTCTTTTGGGGAAGGATGGTTTCCAGTAGTTCCCGGAGCTTCGGGATATCCCATTGTTTGTTGCCCAGATCATAGATAAACTGCCCTATGGTCTCTGCAGGCTTTACTTTAAAGCCTGCATAGAAAGAGCGGCTGGCGGAAACCACCCGCAGATCCTGGTCAAGAACTATCAAAGGTTCCCGAACGGTGTTAATTATGCTCTCGGCATATTCTTGGGATGGCACCACAGTTCTTATCCAGAAACATTATTTCCTTAGTCTCTACCCCGGCCGCCGTTTAGAACGGGACATCAAACTATACTAAACAAAAAAACTTTTACAGCGTCAAAAGTCCCCGAGTTTACCCGGGCCGCAATACTTTTTGCTGCGCATCGCTTCCAGGATAGTTTTTCCGCTAAGTTCCTCTTTCGCTGTCATCGGTTCTGCCCGTCCGTATGCGGCCGCCGCGCGTTATCGCGGGCAGACCGGGCTTACTTAAAGCCCAGACTCTTCCTGATAAATTGCGCGCGCTTAAAATATTCCCGGGATAAAACCGGGTCTCCCTTTTTATCGAATAATCTGCCTAGTCCTTCAAGGCCCTTTGCCAGCCCCGGCGAATACTCCGCCAGGCGGTCTTCCTCTACGGACCCACTGAAGCCGGCGATAGCTTCGTCCAGCTTCCCTTCGCGCTCCGCCAGGCTGCCCAGATTTTGCAGACAGGCCGCGGCCAGCCGATGTTGTTTCAGACGTTTGGCTGAGCTCAGGGCCTCTTCAAAATATTTCCGCGCCCGGGCGGCTTCGGCCTGATCAAGCGCCAGGAGGCCCAGATTATTGGTAATGACCGCGTAGCCGCTCTTGTCGCCGGCTTCCCGGGCCAGCCCTAGGGCCTTTTCAAACTCGGCTGCGGCTGCTTCGTAATTTCCCTGCAGGCGGAGAACATTGCCTGAATTGTTCAGGTTTACGGCCAGCCCCTTGTTATTTTTTATTTCGCCGTTGAGCAGGCCGGCCTTTAAAAACTTTTCCTGCGCCGAGGGAAACTCGCCCGCCTCCACATACAACTGCCCGAGATTGTTCAGGCTTTCGGCCATGCCGGCCCTGTCGTCTATTTCCATGGCCAGGGTCAGCGCTCTGTCATAAAGCTTCGCCGCGGCTGCGTAATCGCCGCGGAAATACGATTCGTTGCCGCGTAAATTCAGGCTTTTCGCTGCGTTATGCCGGTCGCTGACCACGTAAGAACGGGTAGAACAGGCCGTGAGCAGGAGCAGGAAGATAAACAGCGCTTTCTGAGCGCCCCCGGCAACCCGCTTTTGAGATTTGAAAGTCAGCATTTTTAATTAGGGAGTTCTCCCTTCGAAACCAAGGGAAGCGTCTTCCTTCAGGCGTTTCTCGATATTGCCCCTTATTAAAAGATTCTTCTGCAGCGAGCGGATCACTTTTTCCGATTCTTCCAGGTCCGTCCTGGCCGCCGAGATCGAAGCCTTGAACTCCGGCGTGGATTCTTCCATGCCCGCCAGGATATTGTCCAAATGAAGCGCGGAGGAGCTGAGTTTGTCATAAAGCTCGCGTTTCTCCACCAGCATTCCGATAGTCCCGGTTTCCGAGCCGAGCGCGTCCGCCAGCTTTTTTGTGGCGGTGTTGACATTGGTAAGGGCCTGCATGAGGTCTCCCTGCGGATTTGCTACTCTACTTGTGGCCGAATTGACGTTGGCGAGGGTCTGCATGAGGTCGCCCCGCGGGCTTTCCAGGTTCGCGATAAGCCGTGCGGTATTGTCGATGAGCGCTTTGAGGTCGACCTTTCCCTCGTCTACGGAGGGGATGACCCCTCCCTTGGGCAGGGGCGGGGCGTTGTCTGGACCGGGGATGATCTCCAGGCTGTTCGATCCCAGCATAGGCTGGACGAGGGAAATTTTGGCGCCGGTATTTATTTTGCGCGCATACTGGCGAAAGACCTTGACCCCGACCTCCACCCGGTTGTCGGGGCCCAGCCCGACGGAAGAAATCTTGCCTGCATCCAGGCCTTTGATGGTGATGCTGGTCCCTATCCGCAGCCCCCTCCCCTCTTCGAAATACGCGATATACTGGGAATAGGACTGCAGCCATTTCTGTCCGCGCGCCACTATGGCAAGCAGGATGAGTACTATCGCGCAGGATAACAGGAAAAATGCGCCGATGATCTTCTGCCGGTTTTTAAATTTAAAGTGCATAGGTCGTCCGTAATATTATGGTCTAATATTTCCGGTTTATCAAGGTCAACCGCTTGCAGCGGAAGTCCGCCACCATTCCCGCGTCCTTCAAAGGGCCGTAATAAGTGATCCTGCCGCCGTCCAGCGTAAGCACTTTGTCTGCGGACTTGAGCAGCAGCTCCCTGTCCTGCGTGGTCAGGATCTGGCCGGCGCCTTTTCGCTTCTGCTGAAGTATTTCGGCCTCGATCAGCCCGGTAAATTCGGAGTCCGCGTTCTGCGTGGGCTCATCCCAGAAAAAAAAGTCGCGCCCGAGTAGCATCGTCCTTATGAAAGAGACCTTTTGCCGCACATCCGTAGACAGCGCGGCCGGGAGCGACTCGGCGACAGGAGCGAGGTTCAGCCGCTCAAGCCAGGCGTTAATCGAGCTCGAGATCCCGGCTTCCGTCGTCTCCCCGTAATACCGCAGCGGCAGGGCGAGGTTATCGAACACGTTCAGATTGGCGATGAGCACTGCCTCCTGAAAATATAAACCCATCCTGTACCTGAGTTCGTTCTGCTCTATCATGGAAAGGTCGCTGAATACTTTTCCGTCTATCAGCAGCTCGCCTTTGACCGGTGTTAAAAGCCCGGCGCAAAGTTTCAGCAGGGTGCTCTTGCCCGTGCCGATCGGCGCCACTATCGCCAGAACCTCACCGGGGCAAACTGAAAAAGAGGCCGACTCTATGAGATTCTCGCCCCCGTCATAGGCAAAAGAGACGTCTCTCAGTTCAAGTTTGAAGGGCATGGGTTAAATATAAAAAAACGCCGTTATGATGATGTTGACGGCGAAACACGCGTATATCGACCAAACCACGGCGCGCGTAGCCACCTGGGGGATCTCCGTAAAAGAGAATTTAACGGAGAAGCCCTGGTAGCAGCAGATTACGGCCACTATTATCCCGAAGAGAAAGCACTTGATGCCGCTGACGGCCACGTCCCAGAAACCCAGGGCCCGGCTGAGATCGTCGAGATACAGGGTAAACGGGTAATGTATGATGAATCTCGAGACCAGATAGCCGCCGAATAAAGCCACCATGTTGAAAAAGAAAGAGAGACAGAACACGGCGACCGACATCCCGACTATCCTGGGAAACACCACGTAGCGCATCGGGTTTATCCCCATCATCTCAAGCGCCTGTATTTCATGGTTCACCATCATATACCCTATTTCCGTGGCGATCGCGGTGCCCGATCGGCCTATCACTATGAACGCCGTTATTATAGGCCCCAGTTCTCTTACCACCACTACGACCATTATCTTGCCTATCAGGGAGTCCCCGCCCAGATCCGGCACCAAAGAAAAGGTTTCGATAATGGTCACCCCGCCTAAAAGCAGGGCGATGACGGCCACTATCTTCATGGCTTCAACGCCGGTAAAAAGTATCTGGTTCATTACCACGCCGAAAACCACGCTGTCGCCGCGGCCGCGCTTGCCCATCCCCACCCTGAACGACTCCAGGAAAAGGGTGCCCATGTCGAGCAGATCAGAAATATACTGCCAGATAGCCGAACCCGTTCTTTCTAAAATATCCATTGGTGATTGTTTCCGCTATAATACCAAATCCGCGTACAGGACCCGGCCGGACTACGGCTTCGCGGCAATGACTAGAAACAAGTGCAGTGTGAATTCCGCTTTTATACGGCTATTTCGTCCCCCCTGGTTCGTCCTGTTTATTATTTCTGAAGCGAAAGCGCCAGCCCGGATAATACAGCAAATCCAAGAGATAAAATTTTTTTATAAAAATACCCGGGACACAATATTTTGCTCCTGTCTTCGGACGGACACCGCCGCCTGAAGATAACATAGTAAATACGGATTGAGCAGAAAACACAAAGCTAATTATCGACTGTTTTTCCAGAGAGCCGCACCTTTTTCTTCTCCTGAAAGTTGCTAAAACTGCACCCTACCGCTATAATAACAAAAAGCGTGGCTTTTCTTTGAAATTTTACTGAGTTCCCCGCGCCCGGCAGTGGCCGGGCGGGTTCTATTGCTTCGTATAAGTCGCCTTTCGGGTCCCGCTGGCAGTCTTCGTCTGGTGGACCGCAGGTTTGCGGCGCTTCAGGGGCAGGTTTAAACTTCGGGGAATCAGCGGGAGCCCCAGGTGGGTTAAACAAGTATTGTATCATAGCGATAGAGGTATGTTTTTTGTAGATCCTTTTAGACGATCAGAAGTTTAAGATGAGGTGGGAACCAACGATAAGTGCCCTTATGTTTACTATAGATTTTCGGATCAGAGTCGGGTTTATGATCGTCGCCATGGTCTGGAATGTGGGGGCATTGGCGGCGGCGCAGCCGCAGGATGACGATCCTGTCATCGAACTGCAAAAGACCCTGGAAGAGCAGGGAAAGCCTTATCAGGCGATAAACAATCTTAATCCTTTTAGTGATGACTACGGCAAGACAGATCCGCTTACCCATACAAACTCATCAGGCGCCGTGGTCGTTTCATCCCAGTCGGCCAAGCAATTGGCGCAATTACAAAAGCTATTGTCCACCCCGGTCGTGCATGGCTACTTGAGTCTGTTTTCTAAACCGGTTTTATCAAGCGGCATAAACAAGGTTATCAAACGTCCTAACCGCAAGATCCTTTTATATTCGGAAATAGGCTTACTGCTCTGCATGATCGTTTTTCGGGCTTGGCGACAATCCAAGGCGAAGCATTGGTACCGCAAGCTGTGGATAACTTTTTATTGCCTGGTTTTGGGCATGGGTCTTGGCGTGTTTGTGGTTCCGGCCGTTGTCATGGGGCGAAGTTATTTTGGTACGCTAAAGGAAATCGCGCAAAGCCTGCTGCCTTCGCATCATCGATATATTTTTAAAATTCCGGCCTTTGGAAACAATAAAGGACTCGGGGGAAGATAGGCGGGAATACTTCAAGCACCCGCGCCAGACAGGCGGCCCAGGAATTAGCCTTCTTGTTCTGATGGTCTAGCAGGCGTTCCATGATTTATCAAGGCTATGCTAGTGCCGGAACAAGGCCTATGGCCATCAGACGACCATGCCTGCGCTGCTGCCTCCATAGGTTGGAGCGCTCTCCTGAAAATAGGTTAGAATATAATAGATATTTATCGGGGGCTCTTTAGCATGGAAAACATTTAAGCGCATGAAGAAATTTTTAATGTCAGGCCTCGTTCTGCTCGGTGTTTCCATTCCCGTTTCCGGGATGCAGCGCCCGTCCCCAGAGCAGCTCTCCGCCTACCGCAAGGACGGCACTTTTACCGAAAGGCTCGCCTTTGCCCGCACTATCGGCAACGACAAATTCTCTCCCGAAGTGGTGGCGCGCGTTAAGAACGCTCTCCGCATAAAGGCGCTCATGCAGCAGGGGCTTACCCGCGAAAAGGCGATTTCTCTGACGCCTCCTCCCGCCTGGCGGGGGCTGCCCACCACCGGTACGCCTAAAATATTCGTCCTCCTCATCGACTTCAACGATTATGCCGGCGTGAATTCCTCGACCACGGTAAATACCAGGATCTTCGGAGCCGGCACCGGCGGCTATCCTTATGAAAGCCTCACTAACTATTACCTCAGGTCCTCTTACGGCCTGCTGAACATCCAGGGCGCTACGCTGGGCTGGTTTCACGCCGGAGTTGCGCGCGCGACCGTCCCTCAGACTACCGCCGGCCGCGAGGCGCTCATAGAGCAGGCCGTCTCCTATTTCGCCGCGCATGGGCACGATTTCGCGCAATACGATAATAACGGCGACGGTACGGTGGATTATTTTGCCGTTATATGGACCGGACCGGACAACGGCTGGGCTAATTTCTGGTGGGGGTATGAAACCTCTTTCACGGACCCGATCTATACTGTCAGCGGCAAGAAGCTGGGGAAGTACTCCTGGCAATGGGAATCCAGCCCCCCCGGCCAGGCGTACAGTCCCAGAGTGCTTATTCACGAGACCGGCCACGCGCTCGGCCTGCCCGACTACTACGACTATTACGCTGCCGCAGGCCCCGGTGGTGGCGTGGGCGGGCTGGATATGATGGATGCCGATACGGGGGACCACAACGCCTTCAGTAAATATATGCTGAACTGGCTCGCCCCCGTAAATTCCCCCTCGGGCACCCTGACCGGGACGCTCCGTCCCTCGGACGCCTATCCTGATGCCGTAAAAATGATGCCGGAGTCCGTGGCCGGGGACGTTTTTAATGAATATTTCATAGTGCAGAACCGCCGGCAGACGGGCAACGACCAGGACTTTCCTTCCAGCGGGCTCCTTATCTGGCACGTGGACGCGCATCTGGACGCGAGCGGCCAGAATTTTCTTTTCGACAATTCCTATACGTCCCATAAGATCCTTCGCCTGATGGAAGCGGACGGCCTGGAGTCCATCGAGGCCGGTTTTTCCGCCGAAGCAGGTGATTATTATACTCCGGGCAAGACCTTCACTCCGACCTCGGTGCCGAACAGCAATAACTATTCCGGCGCTTATACCGGCATCAATATCGGAGATATCGCCGGGACTTCCGACTCCAGGACCTTCAATTATTATGTAATGGACGCAAACAAACTTGTCTCCCCCACGGATAATGTCTTTAGGCCGCTAAAGGGCGGCAAATGCAGGCTGGACGTGACGCCCTTAAAGGCCGGGAACTTTACCCTGAAGGTCTATACCGTTAACGGAAGTTTTGTTAAGACGATCTATACCGGCCCGGCGCCTATGGGCGTGAACACTTACAACTGGGCCGGGGATGCCGAAAGCGGGCGGATCGTGGCAAGCGGACTTTACCTGGTCCATGTCGCCGGGCCCGGACTGGACATAACGGAGAAAGTGGTGGTGATCAAATGAGGCTTCTCTCTGCCGGCCTGGCCTTCTTTCTGGGCGCGGTCCTGTTTGCCGCCGCGCGGGCCGAAAATGGTCTTACCGGAGCCCCTATTCTTAACAGGCCCGTAGGCGCCCGGTCTTCCGGTATGGGCAGGGCTTTTACCGCCGTGCCCGGTGACGTGGAAGATATCATGTACAACCCTGCGGGGCTGGCTTTCGCTCCAAGCCTGAAGGCCTATGCCGCGTATATGAACGGTTTTGGCGGGGGAAATTATGGTTTTGCCGGGATCCCGCTCAAGCTCTGGAATTTTGTTCTTACCCCCGCTTTCTTGTATTACAATTCGGGCGGCATGGACCTGAATCTTTCGGACGGGACGACCGGGAATGTCGTCGGCGAGATGGATAAGGTTTCCATGTTGTCGGCCGCCTACCAGCCCCTGCACGGGCTTGCTTTGGGCGCTACTGTCAAGCGCACCGAGATAGATCTGGCTGAAACGGCCTCGGCTTCGGCGATGAGCTATGATTTCGGCGCCCTTTACTCCATAGAGGACGGGCTCAGCTTCGGGGCGGCATCGTTGAATAATGGCGCCGCCATAAAGTTCGAGGACAAGGGCGACCCGTCACCGGCTACGTTCCGCGGCGGGGTTTCCTATAAATTTGTTTTTAATCCGGCCAATTTCCTGGATCATTCTTCACCAGTTACCTACTGCGACCTGGTTTTCGCATCGGATTGGAGCAAGGTCAATAAGGAAGCTGGCCACTACCAGTCCGGCCTGGAGATGAATATGAAGATGCCGGAATCCATATTCTTAAGCTTGCGCGTAGGCTATCTGTTTAACCGGGCCGAAGACGGCTTTACCTTCGGCCTGGGCCTGAGGAACGGACCTTGGGATTTCGGGTTCGGCTTTGAAACGGCGAAAAAGCTGGATTCCCGTCATCCGGTTTCCGTTTCTTACGAGTTCTGATACTACCTCCCTTGCAGTATCAGCCTGCCACGTTTTGGTAAAATAACTACGATGTGTGGTTTTAACGCAGGGAGAATCCAGGAGAATCCAGTTACATAGCGCTTAATTCCAGTAATGGGTATTATGTCGCCGGATTAGCACTACAAGCGTAAATTAGGATCAAAGGAATTCACAAATGAAAATAAACAAGTTGGTATCGATACTGGTATTAGCAGGGATGGCGGCAGCGCCTTCAGCAGTGTTTGCGCAAGCGCAGAAAGCGAAATCCCCAAAACAGGAAGCCGCCGCAACAAAAGCAGCAAAGCAGGATTATTCTTTTTTGAACGGCAAGACCGGGGCTGTGACCTTCATTAACTTGAGCGAGGAAAATTTCAAAGCTATCATTAATAAACGGCTTGGCAGCAAGATCGAGAAATTCATATATAACGATTCCTTGACGGGGAATTTATCCATGCTAAAATCAGGCAGAGTTGATTTTGTGCTGACACCTAATATTTCCGCGGATTATATCACTCAAAGAAATATGGATTTTAAATCCGTTATTTTTCCTATTGATAATAATCTGGTGATGATGTTGAGAAATTCCGATGTAAAGCTCAGAGATTCGTTCGATTCGGCCATAGGCAAACTTAAAGCTTCCGGCAAGCTTAATGAGTTGTATAAAAAATGGATCACGGAACTGCCTGCCGGACAGGAACCCGCTATGCCGAAAGTTGAGAAAACATCGTATCCGGAAACCATTTATGTGGGCGTATCCGGCGATTTGCCGCCACTTGATTATGTCGCGGCGGACGGGAAACCAGCCGGTTATAACATCGCATTATTGGCTGAAATCTCTAAAACCATCGGAAAGAACATTGAAATTATATCCGTTGATTCGCAGGCAAGATTGACCGCTCTGCAATCCAAAAAGATCGATGTTTTTTTCTGGACGGTGAGGCCGAACAGCAAACTTCAGGAAAACTTTAACAAAAAAATGGCCGGCGCCGGGCAGGTCACACAAAAGTATATAATCACAAAACCGTATTGCGTGGTCAAGGCAGCTGTTCTGCTGAAAAAATAAACCGAGCCGGTATACACAGAAAAAGGGACAGGCTGCTTTATAAAAGTAGCCTGTCCCTTTTTCTACCCCGGAAATAAAACGCAGACCGGCTTTTTAGCAGGCCCGCGTTCTATACCGAAGACAGACTTCAAAACTTCATTATCATTTCAACTTTTCCGGAGAGGCCGTTCATTTCGGAGGGGGCCGTGGAAGAGAGCGACTTTGAGATTATCCGGCGGACCGTCAGATCAAGCGCGGTGTTGTCAGTTAAATGCAAACCGCCGCCCAGCGCAAAGACGTCGTCCGTATATTTATAGGAAGAGAAGCCGTACCTGGAGTTGAGGTGCCTGGCGCTGGCCCGGATAGCTAAACGGGCTGACGGCAAAACCTCCACCCCGCCCGCAAAAGAATCCTGTGTGGTATTGGAAGGGCTGCCGCTGTTGTGGTCCGTATATTCCCACTTTGAATTTCCGGCCTCCGCTCCGATAAGAACGCGGCCGCCAAAAAGGCGCAGAGCCGCGCCGCCGGCCAACGCCCTGTTTGTTCGCAGGATGTTGATATAGCTGCTGCCGGCAGAATCGTCACGGCTCTCTTCGGTCTTGTTCGCGGTTTCTGCTCCGATGGTGAGCGCTCCCAGCGCAAGCACAACGCGCGCGCCGAACTCCTTCGGCCCCGTTTTGTAGCCGTACGCCGACGAGGGTGAGGTCCAGTCTCCCCGCAATTTAGCCGCCGAACCGCGCAGCCCGAGCTTGAGCAGATTGCCGAAAGAGGCTACAAGCTGCGCGCCGTATTGCATCCCGGCAGAAGGGCGCTCGTAGGAACTGCTCCCCATGCTGCTGGAATAGCCCCTGTCCACATAATCGGCCGTTCCGCCGAAAGCCACGCCGGCCGGGCCGATATCCGTCTTATAGGCTATAGCTCCGCCGGCGGCATGCTGTCTGTCCGCGTACTTGTAAGTAGCCGCGCCGCTAGAATTATCAGTATCGGTTTCCTTGTAAGAGTTAAGACTGGCATGAAGTCCGAGCATAATCCTGCCGACGGTACAACCATATCCGGCTCCGCCCGAGGGGCTCTTGGACAGCCATGTTTCGTTCATATAGGAAGGGGCAAATTTATCCCTTTCAGCCGTATCGGCAGCTTCCAGCTCGAACGATTTCAGCTGGGTGTGAACTCCCGACTGAAACTCGGTGTAGGAAGCTATATTGTGGTTGCCGGTGCCGCCCGTGGATTTTTCTTGGCCGTTGAAGTAGCTGCCTTCCGCTTTCAGCGTCTTCGACGATTCTTTAGCCAGCCAGGCGCGGTTATCGCCCCAGGAATTAAGATCAAGCGCGTTCGAGTCGTCTTCAATGGCGGCGCTCATCTGCAGCGCATCGAGACGACTGTCGGAAAATCTAACGTTCCTGTCCCTGATGCGCAGATCCTGGACCAGAGAGATGGAGCCGGAGAACTGAGCCTGAGCCAAAGCCGGAAAAAGAATGGCGGCAGCAAAGCCGGGCATTAATAGTTTAATTTTCATCACAGACTCTCCTCGCGCAATATTTTAGTTACTAATTATACCATGGCGGCGGCCGGCGGAACAGGTCGGGTAGTGCACTGAATAGACATGCGGCAGGGTGGCCTATCCGCTTCCGTCCTTTCGATTGACGGTGCCTCAATAACCATTCCATTGCCATGTATCCGGATAGCAGAGTTAATCTGAATGAATTTGCCTGGTTCGCTTGTTTGGCAGGGGACAAATAAATTTAGCCAGTTTTCTAGTATCGCGCTGGGGCCTCTGTACTCAGGCCAGGCCCACCAGCGGGAGCAGCAGCCGCAGTACCACCCAGATCACCAAGCCGCCTGCCAGGTCGAAAAGGAAGCCCGCACGCATCATTTTAGTGATAGGCACCAGCCCCGACCCGTACACGATGGCATTCGGCGGAGTGGAGACCGGCAGCATGAACCCCCAGCTGCAGCCGAAAATGGAACCCAGGGCCGGAGGCACCGGGTTTACGCCGGCTGCCAGGGCCAGGGAAATAACCACCGGCACCACCATATTGGTGGCGGCGGTGTTGGAGGTTGCTTCGCTGACGGCGATGGCGATGTAGATGGCCATAAAAGTGATGGTCCACAGAGAAGTGGCGCCGGACAGCTGCAGCAGCCCGCGACCGACATGCTCGGCCAGCCCGGTCTCGAACATAAGGCTGCCCAGGCTCAGGCCCCCGCCGAAAAGCAGCAGCGTACCCCAGTCAATCTCTACGGCCTGCCGCCAGGTGATAGTGAACTTCCTGTTCTTCCAGTCCACCGGCAGGATAAAAAGGAGGCCCGCGCCTATCAGCGCTGCGGCGGCTTCCGGCAGCCTCTGGCCGTACAGTTTCGTGAGCGGGGCGGAACTGCCGCAGAGAACCGCTAGGAAGCCGGGGATCACCCACAGGCAGACCGTTACCAGGAAGGCCGCCAAAGCGTTCTTCTGCCCGCGGGTCCAGGGCCCGAGCCTGGCCAGCTCTATGCGCACGAACTCCCGGCCGCCTTCCAGCGCCGGCATTTCCGGCCTGTGCAGGAAATAAAGCAGCAGAAAAAGCAGCCCGTACATCACCAGCAGCATGGGCACGGCAAACAGCATCCACTGGAAGAACGCTATCCTAACCCCGGCGAATTTCTCTATCATGGCGATGCCGATAAGGTTGGGCGGGGTGCCCACCGGCGTACCGATGCCGCCGGCCGAGGAGGCGTAGGCGGCCATCAGCATCATGCCGGTGGCGAAGCGGAGCCGCGCAGGGTCGGGTCTCGTTCCGTTTTTCTTCTCCATCATGTCGGCCATGGCGGCAACTATCCCCACGCCGATGGGGAGCATCATGGCCGTGGTGGCCGTGTTGCTGAGCCACATGGAGATGAACGCCGTGATGGCGCCGAAGGCGAACAGGATGCGCCAGGACCGGTCGCCGATCCAGCCCAGGGACAGGATACCGTAGGCGAGCCTGCGGTCCAGGGCGTGCACGCTCATGGCCCGGGCCAGGATGAAGCTGCCGAGAAACAGAAAAACGGTGGGCTCAGCGAAAGGGGCAAGCACTGTTCTTGCGTCGGCCACTCCGGCCAGTACGCAGAGCACGGCGCCCAGCACCGCTGTTACCGGGAGGGGAACGGGTTCGC
Organism: uncultured Elusimicrobia bacterium; assembly: GCA_903917735.1. Lineage (GTDB taxonomy): Bacteria > Elusimicrobiota > Elusimicrobia > Elusimicrobiales > UBA9959 > UBA9959. The sequence continues at coordinate 36,867 of CAIXBR010000123.1, forward strand.
CTATCCACCAGACCACTACCCAGCCGATAATGGCGGCCAGGGTATGGGCGCCGCCGCTCAGGGCTGGCATGGGGACCAGCTGAAGGACCACGGCCAGCAGCGGCCCCAGGAAAAGGCTGATTTTCTGCCGCCATACTTCGAATTGTTCTTCGAGCGGGGAAATCACGGACGGTGAACCGTCTTCCTGCTGGCTGTTTTCCACATTTTCCATCTGTTGCCCTATTTAGACCAAAAAACGATACAGGGTGCGCATACGGCCGCGCCATGTAAAAATGATACAAAAAGCCGCGGACATCCACTAGTGCCCGTACGGTAACTCGCATTTTTATATCCTTTTTTGATATACCCCTAACGTTACAATACCAAAAGTCACGACGCTTCCGTAAAATTTAAAAAGCCATTCGTGTAAAGGGTGGGCTTTTTAATCGGGGGCGTCGGTAGGAAACATAAAGCTAATTAATGCCTGCTTTTCCGGAGAGCCATACCTTTTTTTCGCCTGAAAACGTGTGCAGCCGAAACCGTTTTTTGGCATAATAGAGCTATATCTTCGGCAGTTGAAAGGGGGCATAAATGGAACTTGAACTGAAATCGGTAGAAAGGAAGCCGTGCTTTTTTGAGATATCGCTGTCCGGCAGGCTGGACAGTTCCACCTATATCCGGCTTGAGCAACTGATAGCCTCCCTCATGCAAACCGTGGTGAAAGCGATAGTGCTTGATCTGAGCGGGCTGGAGTATATCAGCAGCATGGGGCTGCGGGTCATCTTCAAAACGATGAAAGATCTGAAGGCCGGCGGCGGCATTCTGCTGGTCACTAACGCCCAGCCGCAGGTAAAGAAGGTTTTTGAAATAGCCCACGCGCTGCCCGACGATTCCATTTTCACCAGCGTCCGGGAGGCCGACGAGTACTACGATATGATCCAGGAAAAGGTGAAAAAAGAGAACCGCCCCTGAGGAATAGTCCGCGTTCCCTCTTCGTTGTTTCCTCGGGATTCCAGGGTTTTTTGTGTAAAATATTAGAGTGTATCAAGCTGCCCGCCGCGTAAAAGCCGGGGGGCAGGGTTTATTTTGGTTATAACTCCCCCGTTGCCCCGTGCAAGCGACATTTACAGTCTAACAGGCGAACCCGTAAATTTCAATATTCGACCGCGGGGAAGCGGTCATTTCTCCGTATGGCGGGTTACGGCTTCGTAGTTTCTGTGATTCCCCCCCGCCGCTTTTTCAGCGCCCGCCGCCCGCTCAGCAGCGCCGCGCCGTACAAGCTCTATGAAAGCGGGAGGGTTAATGACCCCGCCATTGCCGCCGGTAGCCGAGCGCGGAGAGGTCTTTCACCTGGGCGGCCGTTAGCTCCGGGTCTGCCTGCCAGCCCAGGGCCGCCACGCCGGCTACATAAGGGATGGACCAACTGCAGCCGCCCTGCCCCCAATAAGAATAAGTGCGCCGGATGAATTCCGTATCCTCGGCGACAGTGCGCCCCGAGGCGGGAGCCAGCAGCTGGTACGGCCCGTCGTAAGAAGGCAGGTTGGGCAGGCCTTTTTTGCATTTCGCGGGATTTTCAGGGTCGACGGGGTCGTAGGTGCAGGGCCCTATAAAGCCGCGGTTATCCTCGCAGTCGAGCACCAGTAAACCGGCCTTCTCCGCTCGCGCGAACGCCTAGTCCCATTTCTTATTGTTCTTTTTACCGGCGAACCTGGCTATCTACCGGGAACACCTGGTAAAAGCCATAAATCTGGCGTCCATCTACAGTAATAGCGATGAAGACCTGAAGGACTCCGCCATCTATTCGATGGACGCGGGGATATACCAGATGATCCCCAAGGCTTAAATCTGCAGGAAACATAAGTGAGGCTATCGCCTGATTTTCCGGAGAATCTCCCCTTTTCCTTCGCTGAATTTTGCCGGGTTCCCCCTCGTCCGGCGGTTTGCCGGGCATGCGTATCCAGCTGGCATTGTTCATCGGGCGGGCCGCAGTTTTGCAGTGCTACAGGGGCAGGTTTGGACTATGGAAAATCGGCGGGCAACCCCAGGCAGGTTAAGAGCCGCATTAGCTCTTTATCATTGAGAATAACAGCCACCGGCTTTATTTCTCTTTTGCATTTTTTTCCGGGGGCTTGCTGACTTGCCCGGCCGCAGGCACCACGTATATTGACCCTTCGTAAGAGCCGCCGTGCTCGCCCCGGGCCTTGACTAAGAGCACCCAGCAGGACTCTTCAGAAACGGCCGCGTCCTTTGGAAGGACTGCCGTAACGCGGTACTCCCAGCCGGCCGCGGTCTGCGCCGCGGACCCCGCTTTGGCCGGCCGTGTCGCGGTCGGGCTGTCGCCTTCCCCGTACAGTTCCAGGACAGCCTCCACCGAAGCCGCTCTTTTCTCCAGCGTCAGTACACCGGCCGCCTCGGCGCCGGGCGCGCACCGTATCTCGTCCGGCTCCAGCTTCACCTTGCCGAAATGGATGCGGTCCATAAGGGAACTCCCGCTTAGCCACAAGCTCGACCCCGTACCCGCCAGCAGGAAGATGGCGCCGAGAGCCATATTGAAAGCATCTTTAGGGTCCAGGGACGCCCGCAGCTGCCAGCCGGCGTACCCGGCCAGCCCCAACATCACTATCGACACCAGCCAGATTTTGGAGAGCAGTAAATCCGCGTAGTTGGCGGCCTTAGCCGGCACCCGCAGAAAGAGGAGCAGGAAAGGCAGCCCGAAAGGCCCGGTCCAAATCCCGATCCCGCCGAAAAGCATCCCCACGCCCAGCACGAACCAGTGGTTGTAATTCTCAAGGAAGGCGGCGGGGTGCAGCAGGCCCGCCGCTACCAGCAGCAGCCACAGGGAAGCCGGCAGCAACAGCGAGGAAAAAGCCAGCCCGGCTACCACCCCGCCCATGGACCCAAAATTTTCTTTAAACCAGTTCATCAAAACCTCCGCGCGGCTTCAGTCCTGGAAAGTCAGATTCTTCTATCCCCCAAAAGTCATATTCCGGACTATCTGTAGGAAAGATAAAGCTAATTATCGCCTCTTTTTCCGGAGAACCGCTCTTTTTGCTGCCTGAAAAATTTGCAAAAAGTCTTTCTTTACCGTTATAAAAAAGTCGGCGTGGTTTCTTTAAAAAAAGCCCTCTTGGTACGATGTACGGTTTAAGGCCGTGGGATGGCGGCATCACTGTCCGGTTCGCGGATCGCTCCACACCACGGTGCTGCTGGAGGTATCGCAGCAGAACTCAGGACATTTTCCGTCCCCGCCGCCGGTCATTCCGCCGTCCGGAGCGCAGAGCCGGAGCCCGTTCACGTCGTAAAGGGCGCTGTACTGATCGCAGCAGACCGGCGGCACATAATAAGCAACCGCGCCCTTATACCCGCATTTATATATTTTACGCGGAGGGTTAGCGACAGGTTCCCGCTGGAACCCGGCTATCATCTGTTGAAGCCAATCCCCTTTAGATCGTTCTGGAATGCCGGGACGCGAACATCCGCATAGCGGAACCAAAAGGATAATGACCGCGGCACGGATAAATCCCCGATTCAGATCCTTACTTAATGACGTTTTAACCATAGCCTCATATTCAGCCGGAGCAGATTCGGTTGATCGGAAGGACTGCCGCTTTATTGTCCTGTAATAGCGTCGTAAACTTCCCTGTTAACAAATACCATTGCGGCGAATGGATATCTTGTCAGTTTCGGTGCGGCATCTTCGGCATAGGCCGCAGAACCGTCCAGGATGAACATATCCTGGTAGCCCTGCCCGTCGCTGAGAGGCTTGACCTTAAAACCGGCTAATGCCAGCTCCCGGACTGCACATAAGTGTCCAGGCCTTCATCTGTAGGAAATATAAGAGCGGTTATTGCCTGTTATTTTCTTTTTTTTCGGAGAACCGCCCCTTTTTCTTCGCCTGAAATTTGTCGAAAACTTCCCTTACCGCTATAATAACAAAAAGCGGGGCTTTTCTTTGAAATTTTGCCGAGTCCCCCCGCGCCCGGCGGTTGCCGGGCGTATCGGGCGGTTAGTGGTTGGGTCAGTCGTCAGCCGGGGCGGGGTCTATTGCTTCGTATAAGTCGCCTTTGGGGTCCGGCTGGCTGTCTTCGTCTGGCGGGCCGCAGGTTTGCGACGCTTTTGCGTCAGGCTTTAACTTCGGGAAATCAGCGGGCAGGCCCAGGTGGGTTAAAAGCCGCACAAGTTCTTTATCATTGAGAATAATAGCGGCCGGCTTCATTTCCAGTTTACATTTGATTATGGAACCTGTGGGGGCTCGTGACTAGCAGCTGATGGCAAGATTTTGGGTGTTGTATTCTTATCAACCTGCTCCCCTATCCCGGGATGGTCTTTTTTCAACTGCGCCATTTCGGCTTTATTGGCGTCCCGCAGTGCTTTGAGAGATGCGCTTTGGCCGGCTTTCCTGGCTTTCATGGCCCTGCGTATTTCCGACTGAGGCTTCGACTTCAGACTTTCCCTGAGCACCGCTATTTCCTCTGCCTGACTGTTTTTTAATTCGGTGATAGCAGCTCTGTGCTTTTTCCTGAGTTCATAAACGGTGCTTATTTTCTCCTGCCGGGCCGGCTCCTGCTTAACCGGGGTTCCGGACAACTCAGGCGGGAGCAAAGCACCGGCCGGCTCAGACTTAATCGGAGCTCCTGCCGGCTCGGACTTGAGGAGGGTTCCGTTCGGCTCTGACTTGACCGGGGCTCCGGCCAGTTCGGGTTTGAGCAGCGCTCCGGACGGCTCAGACTTAAGCGAGGTTCCGGCAGGCTCGGATTTGAGCGGGGTTCCGGGCTGATCGGACTGTACCGGGGTGGTGGATATTGCAGGCCTGCTCTCCTGGGTGTTTTGCGCGCAGGAAGGCGCAGCGAACCAGACCGCTGTCATTACCGCAAATATCGTTTTCACGTTTCCCTCCTGATGGTATTGCTTGATATTACAAAAATCCGGCCGCCTCAGTTCTTCCGGAATACTACCGAGCGCGGCCAGCAGAATTCCTAATAGATGCCGAACCGGCGATGGGCTATACTTATAATATTCGGAGGCCGGGCCGGGCTTCGGAGTAATGAGTTTAAAAGACGACTCAATAGGGAGAATATTCCATGAATGCGATATTTTTTATATCTCTTCTGGCGCTCGCGCTCAGCGGATGTTTTGTGACGGGCAAGCCCGGAGGCGGGATGGAAATTATCCCGATCCTGCCGGCGGTCGTAGAAGTGGATATGGATTCCCATTATGAATACAACGGGTATCACTACTACTATGACCATGACCGCTGGTACTACTCGAATTCAATGGGGGGCTCCCGGAGGGAACTGCCGAGAAACCGATGGCCCAGAGAGGTCCGGCACGGGAACGGGAATCCTCATCGGTAAAAAGCCGCCTTTATAATAACTAGCCTATGGCCATGCCGTAACAAGAGCTATGTGCATCAGACAGCCAAAAATCGCGGTTTTTCTTTAAAATTTTGCTGAGTTCCCCCGCGCCCGGCGGTAGCCGGGCGTATCGGGCGGTTAGTGGTTGGGTCAGTCGTCAGCCGGGGCGGGGTCTATTGCTTCGTATAAGTCGCCTTTCGGGTCCGGCTGGCAGTCTTCGTCCGGCGGGCCGCAGGTGTGTTCATATAACGTCGCTTGCGGGGCCGGTTTAAACTTCGGGAATTCAGCAGGCAAGCCTAAGTGAGTTAACTATGTCGAAGGGTTTTTCTTAAATCTGGCTCCCCCGATTGAATGATTTCCGCAACTTTATGAAAGAAGAAACGGATTTATTTCAGACCTCAATTGTGCAGTATACACAATTGAAGCACTAATATTCATTTGGCCGGATTTTCACGGGAGAAGGTCAATATTTATCCGTAACCGTATACAAACGTTTACGCCCTCTAATAACTTTTGCCGAAGGTTTTTAACGCCGTTGAACAGCTTTTCCGTGAAGGGAAGGCCGTTCGGCGCCCTGGGCGCGGGCCAGCGGTTGACGCTGGCGTTCAAGTTCGGGAAAGAACTTGAAGGTTCCGGCCGGAAGCCCGCAGACTCCCCTGTTACCCGCGGGAAGCGCGCGGAGCATGAAAAGGCCGCGCCGCTCCCCTTGCGAAAGAGAGCGGAAAAACGCTGCTCGAACAGCAGCTGGAAGAAAAGTTCCTGACGTGGTAAAAGTTCGCCTTTCCTGGCGGCCGTTCCGACCCCCATTAAGCAACAATCATCTGAGAATGTAAGAGTTCCTCCGCGGAACTCCTTCTGTACTCAACTTTCCCTTGAAAATTACCGGTTTATCACGTATAACATCCGATAATATTGTTTGGTAAATGTTTGATGATTTGATGGTTTTTCCCTGATTTTTATCCGACACATTACAAACGGTAAAAAAATAAGGGTGTTCTTGTGGCCTCGGGAATTAACAGAGGTTGATTTGCGGCGTTTTACGGCGCGGCATCCGGCCTATGAAAAGGATAATATTGTTTTTAGCGGCAACGGTACTCCTGTCGGCGGCGGTTTCCGCCGAACCGGAGTTGTTCCCGTTCAAGAACGGCATCCGGCCGCTCACCCCCGATCAGGAAGCGTACTTGAAGGACAGGGTGGTCCGGATAAATTCCATCAAGCCCAACAGACTGGCTCTGGCCAGGAGCGCCGCCGCGTCCGCGCCCCAGGCCGGACTGCCGCCCTCCGTCAGCAACTGGCAATACCTTCCCAAGGTCGGCAACCAGGGCGGCCAGGGCAGTTGCGCAGCGTGGTCCACCTGTTACTATTACAAAACCTACCAGGAAGCCAAGGAGCATGGCTGGAATAACCCCGATTACGGCGTGAATCCGGACCATGTCATGAGTCCGGCGTTCTGTTACAATCTTGTCAATGGTGGGGAGGACGGCGGGAGCATGCCCTCCTGGATAATGCAGATGATAGCGGATCACGGCGACGCTACCTGGCAGGATATGCCGTACGACCAGGGGGACTATCTCTCATGGCCGTCCCAGGCGGCATGGAAGAACGCCCTCCTCTACCGGGCGCAGAGCGCGGCGACCATAGATATTACCACCGATGCGGGAATAACGGCGCTTAAACAGCAACTGGCCAACGGGGATATAGCCGTCATCGCGTTCAACGTCACGGCCAGCTTCGACCATTATCCCAGCGACTATCCCGGGGTCAACAGCCAGGTGCTTTATGATAATTCCGGCGGCTCGCGCGGCGGGCATGCTGTGACGGTGATGGGCTATGACGACACCAAATCCTATGTGGGCGGTAACGGCGTTACCCAGCACGGCGCGTTCAAGATAGTAAATTCCTGGGGCAATACATGGGGAATAACCGACCCCGACATCGGGACCAAGGGATTTGTGTGGATGGCTTACGCATACCTGAAGAGCAAGACCGGCTACGGGCAGGCCTGGACTATGGTCGACAGGACGGGATATCAGCCTACCGTCTACGGAACCTTCGGCCTGGAGCATCCCAGCCGCGGGGACCTTAACGTTTATTTCCTTGGCGGCAGCAATAACGACAGTCCGGATTGGTCTTTTAACGCGCTGCCCAGCATGGGCGGGACGCATGCAGTTGCGCAGAAGGTCACCGTGGACCTGTCATTGTACAGTCCCGATCTTAATGGTAAATTCTGGCTTAAGGTCAGCGATTCCCTGTCCAATTCCGCCACGGGACAGATAACATACATGGGCGTTCAGCAGGCCGGTGGTCAGGAAGAAGTCTCGGCGGACACCCCGAAAAATACGCAGAACGGCAGCTATGTCTATGTACAGCTTTCCAACGGCGGAGGGGTAGGGTATACCGCGCTCGATCCTTCGTTCACCCAGGTTAACATTACAAGCCTCACGGTGACCTGGGACCTGATACCCGGCGCTAATTATACGGTAGTGCTGAGTTCGGACAGTTATTACACCGGCATTCTGTCTTCCGGGACCCAGGCCCAGAATTCCATCAACTTCCCCGGCCTTTCGGCAGGCGCAAGATATTATTTCCAGGTCAAGATATCGACCGAATCGGACATGGGTTATTTTTACAACCGTTCTTCGGCCAGGACCCTGGTGGGGACATGGTCGGCCGCGACTGCGATGTCAACGCCGCGGGGTTATCATGCCGCCATACTGCTGCCGGACGGCCGGGTGCTTGTTGCCGGCGGCTCCAGCGGCTCCTATCTCTCCTCCGCGGAAGTGTACGATCCGGGCGCAGGCACCTGGTCAAGCGCGGGTTCGATGGCGGCCGCGCGGACCTTTCCCGGCGCCGTGCTGCTGTCCGACGGCCGGGTGCTTGTCTCCGGAGGTTCCGGCTCCGGCGGTTTTCTTTCTTCCTCCGAACTCTACGACCCGGAGACCAATGCCTGGTCCGGCGCGGGGTCCATGTCCTCTCCGCGCGGGCGCCACACCGCCACGTTGCTACCTAACGGTAAGGTGCTTGTGACCGGCGGTTATTATTATGATAGTGAATGGCATTATCTTTCTTCCGCCGAGTTCTACGACCCGAAAACCAATGTCTGGTCGAGCGCGGGCTCCATGTTTTCTGAGCGGGTATTTCATACCGCCACGCTTTTGCCTAACGGCAAAGTGCTGGTGGCAGGCGGGGATAACGGCTATCTCCCTCTCGCTTCGGCCGAGCTCTACGATCCCGTCACCAACAGCTGGTCAGCCGCTGCCGCGCCGCTATATGCGCGATATGCCCACACCGCCACGCTGCTGCCCGGCGGCAAAGTTCTGGTCGCGGGCGGGGGGGGAGGCGGATCCACCTCAGAACTCTACGATTCGAATACGAACAGCTGGTCGAGCGGGGGAGACATGCTGTCCTCGGGCCGTCAGTCTTCCACTTCGGCATTGCTGCCCGACGGCAAGGTTCTTGTGGCCGGCGGCCAGGGAGGCGGTTCCTCGACCGAGCTCTACGATCCGAAGACTAACGGCTGGTCGAGCGCTGGTTCGATGCTGTCTTCGGAGCGGGCCTACGGCACAGCCTCGCTGCTGCCCGACGGCAGGGTTCTTGTGGCGGGCGGATACAGCAGCGGCTACCTTTCCTCCACCGAACTCTTCTCCCCGGCCGATCTGGTTTTGACAAAGTTGGCCCCGGTCTTTGCACAGGTGGGGGTTTCAAACCTTTCTGTTACATGGACGCCCGTTCAGGGCGCTAATTACACGGCTGTGCTTTCTTCGGACGCGAGTTTCATGAACCTTGCATCTTCAGCGACCCAGAGCGGAAATTCGGCCGGCTTTACGGGGCTTTCGCCCGCTACGCGGTATTTCTTCGAGGTCAAGCTTTCCACCGAGACCGAATGGGCCTATGCGGGGAACACGATCTCCACCGCGACGCCTTCCCCCGCGGTCCTGTCCTGGACCGGAGAAACTAATTATGCCGCCGACGGACTGGACCCCGAAACCGGAACATCCACGATGACATTCACATACCGGGTTAAATTTACCGACGCCAACGGCAAAGCCCCGGCGGCCGGTTATCCGAAGCTCCATATACGGAAAGGCGGCGATGAAATAGTCGGCAGCCCGTTCACGATGGATCACATCAGCGGCGGTCCCTTAGCCGGCGCGATATATGAGTATTCGCGAAAGTTAAGCGCGGGAACGGATTATTCCTGCTATTTCGAGGCTTATGATTCCGATAATAACAGGGCCGCGGGGCCGCCCGTCTCGGCGGTGGACTCCCCGGACGTCTATGACGGCGTCTGGGCGGTTGCGAATCATATGTCGTTGGCGCGAAGCGCCCATGCCGCAGTGCTGCTGCCCGGGGGCCGCGTGCTTATGGCCGGCGGTTCCAACGGATCTTACATTTCCTCCGCGGAGCTCTATGACCCGAACACTAACGCTTGGTCAAGCGCGGGTTCCATGTCATCAGCGCGCACCTATCACAGCGCCACGCTGCTGTCAGGCGGCAAAGTGCTGGTAGTAGGAGGGGCAGGAGGCGGCTCTTCTTCCGAGCTCTACGACCCGGACGCGAACAGCTGGTCGGGCACGGGCTCTATGGCGTCGGCGCGGTATTATCACACCGCCACGATGCTGCCCAGCGGAAAGGTGCTTGTGGCGGGCGGCTCAGGCAGCGGCTGTCTTTCCTCGGCCGAGCTCTACGATCCCAATACGAACACCTGGTCAAGCGCGGGTTCCATGTCGGCGGCCAGGGAGTTCCATGCCGCCGTGCTGCTGTCTAACGGCAAGGTACTGGTGACAGGGGGGTATAACGGCAGTTCATATCTTTCCTCGGCCGACCTCTACGACCCTAATACGAACAGTTGGTCGAGCGCGGGTCCGATGTCTTATTCGCGCGGGTCGCACACCGCTACCTTGCTTCCCGGCGGGAAAGTGCTTATCGCGGGCGGAGGCTCCACGGCCGAGCTTTACGATCCGAACACCAATACCTGGTCGAGTGCGGGCTCTATGTACGTGACGCGCTACGACCACACGGCCACGCTGTTGCCCGACGGCAGGGTGCTCGTCGCCGGCGGTTCGGGCAGCGGTTATCTTTCCTCGACCGAGCTTTACGACCCGAACACGAATACCTGGTCAAACGCTGGGGCCATGTCGGCGGCACGATATTATCACACCGCCACCCTTCTGCCGTCCGGCAAGGCGCTGGTTGCCGGCGGTTATTATTATGAAAACAACACGTGGCATTATCTCTCATCCGCCGAACTCTACACTCCTGTCGGTTTAATGTTGACAAAGGTGACCCCGTCCCTTACGCAGGTGGGATTTTCGAGCTTTACCGTGACATGGACGCCGGTCGCCGGCGCGAATTACACGGCGGTCCTTTCCACAGACGCGAATTTCATAAGCCTTGATTCTTCTGTGACCCAAGGCGGGAATTCAGCGACCTTTACGGGTCTCGCGCCGCTGACGCGGTATTTCTTTGAGGTCAAACTCTCCACTGAAGCGGAATGGGCTTACTTCGGAAACAGAATATCCGCCGCGACGCCTTCTCCCGCGACCGCGCTGCATCCGCAATTCTTCCAGGTTTACGCGGCGAGCGCGACCGTGACCTGGGATGCTGTTCCCGGTTCCGCTTATACGGTGGTCCTGGGTTCCGATAGTTTCTACACGAATATCGTGTCGTCCGCGGGCCAGGCCGCGAACACAAAGACCTTTACGGGACTCAGTGCGGGAACAAGCTGGTATTTTGAGGTCAAGCTTTCTTCCGAAACCAATGCGGCTTACGCCTTCAATAGGATATCCACGGCCACTCTTGCGGTCATGCCCTATCTCTCCGCCGGGCCGGTGTTTACGCATCTCTGCGCCAGCAGCATGACCGTGAACTGGTCTTCCGGAACGGCCGCAATCGGTTTTGATCCTGCCGGCACGCTTTACACAGTGGAGCTCTCTACGGACGCCGGCTTCCAACCGGTGCTGGCTTCATCGCAAACTTACGGCCTGAGCGGAGTATTTGAGGATCTATCCCCTAACACATCCTATTATGCCCGTGTGCAGGCAATGAACGGCGGCGGTACGGGTACGGATTTCACCGCATTGGGCGCAACAGCCACTCTGGCGGTCATGCCCGGCCGGCCGGCGGGCGATGTGTACACGAAAATCTTCGCCGGCAGTATGACGGTCAACTGGTCTTCGGGGACTGCTGCGACCGGCTACGATCCGGCCGGCACGCGTTACAAAGTGGAATTTTCAACATCAGCCGGATTCATCCCGATCTGCGGTTCCTCGCTGACATACGCTTTGAGCGCGGGCCTTACCGGTCTCGAGCCGGATACCATCTACTATTCAAGGATCGCGGCGGTAAACCGCTCAGGTGAGCCCTCTCTCTGGCTCGTCGCTCCGTCCACGGCCACCCTTCCCAACCCGCCGGCGGACGATAGTTCCCCGGTGAGGGACATGTCGGCCGGCAGTTTTGAATATCGATGGTCGGCCAACGACAATCCTTCCGGAACGCTCTACGTGGCCCAGCTCTCGACCGCCCCGGGTTTTTCCGGGAGCGGCGATCGGCCGACCGCGACTGCCGGGACTTCCGCCAATTTCGCGGGTTTGACCGGCAATACGGCTTATTATGCGAGGGCGTATGCCATAGGCCGCGCAGGGCACATAACTCAGTTCAATACCGTAGTTTCCACTGTCACGCCGCCCCAGGCCCCCGCCGCCGGGGTTTTCAGCGTAGCCGGCTCGTCCGCGCTAACCGCCAACTGGGGGTTGGGCCTTAACAACGCCGCCGGGTTGACCTATCTGGCACAGCTTTCCGTTTCGAATGTTTTTGCGGACGTCCTCGCGTCATCCGCTACGGCGGGAGTCTCGGCGGTATTCGGGCTTGGCGGACAGGGAGCCCCGCTCACTCCCGACACTTCCTACTACGTGCGCGTACTGGCGCTCGGTTATAGCGGTGCAGGGAACTTTTCGGACCTCGGGGGGATAGCAACGCTGGCTAACGCGCCGTCCCGGATGGAGGCTGTCGCCATAACCTCAGTGTCGGTGAGCCTGGACTGGTTGCCCAACGGCAATCCCGAGCCCGGCGCGGCATATGAACTATGGCGGGATGTTGCCCCGGGCTTTACCGCGCCGCTGAAGACCAGCGTCTCCGGAAGCGGGTGTCTTGCCGGCGGTTTGTCCCCGCTGACGACCTATTATTTCAAGGTTCGCGCGGTCAACAAGGCGGGGGTATATACGGATTTCGACTCGGATCTGTCCGTTCTGACTCACCCTCCCGCGCCGGGAGCAATCGTAATGAACGGAACGGCGGCGGGAGTGTCGTCCGTCAGATGGGCCTGGAACGACGCCGGAGCTGGAACGGCATACAGGGTCGTGAGCGCCGCGGGAGCGGACCTGTCGGGAGAGCTTGAGGCGGGGAGTACGTTCTGGGTCGAACCGCAGCTCTCCACTAATACCGCTTACTCCCGCATGGTGGTGGCGTCCAATCTTTCCGGGATCTCCACTTCCGCTGCCGTTACCCGTTTTACGCTGGCTGCGGCGCCGGCCGGTTCCGGATTCCTCGAGGTCTGGCACAGCTCGGCCTCCATGAAATGGTCTGAGAACGGCGATCCGCCCGGAACCTCTTTCGAGGCGCAATACTGGACAATGGGCGGTTCAACGTCTTCAGTTGTGGCCGGTTCTACCTGTGCCGTGCTGACCGGCCTGGCGCAGGAGACCACGGTCTATGCGCGGGTCAGGGCTCTTAACGGAGACGGCATTCCTTCCGCGTACGACGGGACGGCTTCCACCTTTATTCCGAACACGATGGTCGTTATCCAGCCCGGCAGCGGCTATACGCTTGTTTACGATCAAATATCATTGAATATCGCTCCCGACACTTTTAATGAGACCGTGAATCTCCTTGTGAAACGGCCCGCCCAGGCACCGCCTGACAGCGGCGGACTTGCGGGTTTTTCGGCAAGTGTCCTGGTGGACATCTCAGCGCTGAACCCGTTAACGCAAAAGCTCCAACCGTTAAAGGAAGTGATAGTCGCGGCGGATTACCGGAACATGGACCTGGAGGGAGCCGATGAAGGCACCTTGGTCATGGCGACTTATAATGAAAGCCGCGCCGTCTGGGTCCCGCTTCCCTCGGTAAGGGACAGGAACGCTAAAACGGTGACGGCGAGGACCGGTCATTTCTCCCTGTTCCAGCTCATGCATTCGTTCGCCCCGGAGAGCATTTCGGGGATAACGGTCGGGCCGAACCCTCTGAGGCCGGTAAGGAACCCGGGGCAAGCGTTCACGTTCAGGCATCTGCCTTCCGGCGCGAGCGTTAAAATTTACACTTGTCTCGGAGAACTGCTGTACGAAACGGCCGCTGACACGTCCGGCATGGCCGTCTGGGACGGAAAAAACAAGGCGGGCAGGCTGGTCGGGAGCGATGTTTATCTGGCGCTGTTAAAATGGAAAGGCGAGAGAAAAGTCCTTAAACTGGTCATGGAAAAATGAAAACGGGCAAATTAGTGGATTGGCGCTATGTCCTGGTCTTTCCGGCGATCTTCGCCGTAATATGTCCGTTACGCTCCTTCGCGGGTTTTGACGCCGGCGACAAAGGCACATCCGCGGCGCAATTCCTTAAATTGGGCGCCGGGGCGAGGGCGGCCGGAATGGGGGAGGCATATTCGGCGGTCTGCGCCGACTCCGGAGCCGTTTACTGGAATCCGGGAGGCCTCGGCTTTCTGAACGGCGTTTCCGGGACCTTCACGCACGCGGACCTGTTCGGCGAGCTGAACTATGAGTACCTGGGGTACGCGCAGTCCTTCGGGAACGCCGGAACCGCCGGGCTGGGCGTCCAGTACCTGTCGTCCGGGCGCATACCCGAAACGGACGCCGCCGGTTTTGAGACCGGAGCCGCTATGGCGCCGGTGCAGTACGCCGTCTCCCTTGCTTATGCGCGCAAGGTCGGCGGCTTCGGGATAGGCGCGGCAGCCAAGTATATAAGGTCCCGGCTCTCGGCGACCGCCTCCGCCTTAGCCGCCGACGCCGGCGTTCTAAGCCCTGCCCTGATGGATAATAAGCTCCGGCTGGCGTTCGTGGTCCAGAACGCGGGCGGCGGATTGAAATACGGGCAAAGCACCGATCCCCTGCCTTTAAATTTGAAACTGGGCGGCGCTTTCTCTTTTTCGGACAAGCTGATCTTCGGCCTCGATGTTAATTCCCCGCGCGATAACAGGATCTATGCCGGCGCCGGCGCTGAATACCTGCTCCGCTATTCCGGGGTCTCTTTCGCCCTCCGCCTCGGTTATAACAGCAGGACTTCTGGAGACATCGACGGGATGACCGGAGTTTCTACGGGGCTCGGGGTTGTGTTCCACGACATGGTCCTGGACTACGCTTTTATTCCGTTCGGTCCCCTCGGTTTCGCGCACAGGATCTCGCTGAGCTTCAAATTAGGCGGAAAGGCTCCGTTCCCGGCCCCCGCAGCGCTGAGAAAACCAGGCTCTCCGGTCCTTGGCGGGGCGGACGTGCAAAAATCGCGGTGACGAGCTTAACCCACCTGGGCCTACCCGCTGATTTCCCGAAGTTCAAGCCTGCCGCAAAAGCGTCGCAAACCTGCGGCCTGTCAGACGAAGACTGCCAGCCGGACCCGAAAGGCGACTTATACGAAGCAATAGACCCCGCCCCGGCTGACGACTGACCCAACCACTAACCGCCCGATACGCCCGGCAACCGCCGGGCGCGGGGGGACTCGGCAAAATCTCAAAGAAAAGCCCTGCTTTTTGTTATTATAGCGGTAGGGCGCGGTTTTAGCAGAGGATAACAGGCGATAATCGCACTTATGCTGCCTACAGATCGGATTCAAGGCTATACCGTGTTAGGCCAATGGCAATGCCGCAACGGACGCTATGCGTATCAGACAGCGGCGCCCTGCGGTTTATCTGCTGTGGCCCTCGAACACGACAACATTAGCCATCACATCTGACGAAACTATCATATCCGGGAATTGTTTTTTCAGTTTGGCGGCAACGGCTTTGGGCTGGTCCATGCCTTCGGTGGACAGTTCTATCCACACCTGACCGGCCATGGCCGAGTTTTTTCGCGGGAGCGCTAAGGTCAGATCGGGATACGCCGAGAATATTTCACGTATGCGCTGCTCGTATAAAAAATCCCCGGAAAAAAATACCACGCAGCTGTCATCGTTGGCATGGCATGACACATTTTTCACTTCCGGAAGTTCCTTTATCTTTTTCAGGTTTTGACTTTTGATATAGGCCAGCTTCACGGAGTCAACCATCCCCGTAGATTTTCTGGGATTCAGTTCTGCCGCCCGGATCGCGTCATTATCCTGATAGAATATTATTTTAAATCCGAGTTTGCCGAAAAAAGTCTCCACATTAATTCTGGTTTCCCGCGCTGTTTTTCCCCCTATCCTGGCGCTTAGCAGCTCTACATTAATGAATGGTTTGGAGTCCTCATCCTGGCCGAATACATCCGCCAGCTGCGCGGATTTCTGTGGCACGGCCGGAATAGGCGGCTTAGAGGTATTTTCCGTGATAACAGGAATGGCGGTGCTGAACTCCCCGCCTCCCTCAGCTATAGCGTCCCTGAAATCGGAGGGCAGCGCGGTTTTTTGCCGCGTGAAGATCAGCGTCCCAAGGGTTACTGCCACCGCTATAAGCGCCAGTGTTTTAGTTCTCATAAAAGGATACCCCTGTATTTGTGGCGCCTTTCCGCTAGTACGCTACAACAATGGCTATCGGCATAACAGCTAGCGGCACCTGTATTCCTGAACTTCAGATATTCAATTGTAGCGTCACAACCCGGATTTGTCAAGGGCCGTAGGACCCCGTAGGACGATTGTCACGAAAAGGTAAAGCGTCAAAATATGTAGGCAACATAAAGACGGTTATCGCCTGTTATCCTCTGTTTTTCCCGGAGAACCGCACCTTTTTCTTCGCTTGAAAGTTGCTAAAACCGCGCCCTACCGCTATAATAACAAAAAGTGGGGCTTTTCTTTGAAATTTTACCGAGTCCCCCCCGCGCCCGGCGGTTGCCGGGCGTGTCGGGCGGTTAGTGGTTGGGTCAGTCGTCAGCCGGGGCGGGGTCTATTGCTTCGTATAAGTTGCTTTTTGGGTCCGGCTGGCAGTCTTCGTCGGGCGGGCCGCAGGTTTGCGGCGCTTTTGCGGCAGGCTTGAACTTCGGGAAATCAGCGGGCAGCCCCAGATGGGTTAA
This sequence comes from uncultured Elusimicrobia bacterium, assembly GCA_903917735.1. GTDB lineage: Bacteria > Elusimicrobiota > Elusimicrobia > Elusimicrobiales > UBA9959 > UBA9959. Next base: position 53,401 of record CAIXBR010000123.1, read on the forward strand.
GAGACGCACAAGTTCCTTGGCCGTTTGACGAGCATAGCTCTTGATACGGCACTGGCATAGCCTTGTCATTGAGAATAACAGCCACCGGCTTCATTTCTAGTTTGCATTTAGGGCATTATGCCGATATCGGCATAAGGGGCAGATAAGCGGGAAGATCTCGGCCGTTTGATGGCCATAGGCCTTGATACGGCACTGGCATAGCCTTGAAAACCCGGGCCAGACAGGCGGCCCAGGAGTTGGCCTTCTTTTTGAGCTTATCAACTTTTTCTTGCACGATAATGCGGTCTGTTTCCTTTGCCGCTTTCGCGGCAAGCAGCGGCCGCAGCGGGGACCTGGGCGCCAGCGCGCCGTAATAGTGAATTATATTTTTATTTTTTTTGGGGGGGCGGCATAAGCAGGCCCCAGCGCCGCATGAACTCGATGGGCGTCATGGTCAGCAGTTCCGATTTCCCCTCCCTTGTATCAGTGCGGTAGATGACCAGATTGCTTTTGACCGCATAGATAAGCCGCGCCAGCGAAATGGCGGGGCGGGGACCGGTGTAAAAACCAGTTCACACCTGCCCAGGGAGCCTGCTTTCATATCAAAGAGCCCGTCCGAGACCACCGCGTGCACATGGATGTGCAGGTTCAGCGAGCCGCCGAACCGCTGTATAAAATGCAGTTGGGCGGGCGCCCCGCCGCCGTTCTTCCGCAGGAAGCGGTCTATTTCACGCGTGAATATTTTACAGCGTAGTGTCGCTCATTAGAGGGTCATTTTTCAAGAAAAAAAGGTCCCTTCCACAGTTTTGTGGCATATTTTTAGCTAAAATTCGCTACGACATCCCTCCGTTCAAGGCTTTTACGCGGCCGGGTTCTCTTTTATTTGACGTCGGACGAAGCCGCGCCAGTCACTCATCAGGATCAAGGCGCAGGCGTAACAGTTGCCTTTGCCCCTGCCTTCCATGGGAGGCCCAGAAAACCTTTGGTTCACTGCCGTATCCATTTAACGGCGGATTTCTCCGCCTTCAGGTTTTTGGCTTCGGATTTTCATCCGGCCAACGCTCCGCTGGCTTACGGCCGTGGCGTCCTCGCCCAAAAAGAAGGGCGAAGGAAGCTGCTAATCGGGACGTGTGGTTGTTCCAACACTACGCATAGCTCACTTCCTTCGCCAAATCTTTACGCGAAAGCCAGCGCCTCATCGAACACTTCCTGGTCTTTCAGCACGTGGTAGCAGGCGCGCGCCAGTTTATGCGCCACCGCCTTGGCCGCCACTATCTTGTTCGTCTTGGTCATCTTGCGTTGATAGAAATTCCTGATACGCTCGTTATACCGTATGGCAAAATGTGCAGCTTCAATAAACGCCCAAGCCAGGTATTTATTCCCGTTCTTCCGATTGCCTTCGCCTTTCTTTTTGCCGTTGCTCCAGCGGGAACTGCCCACACAGCTCGCATAGGAAGCGAAGTGCCCGACTTTCTTAAAGCGCTTCATGTCGCCGGCTTCGTACATTATCGTCATGCCGAGGACCTCCCAGATCCCGTCGATCGTTAGGATCTTCCTGAATTCCGGTTTTAACCTGGCCTGCTTAAGAACCACTTTTTCAAGCGCAACAACCTGTTCGTCCAGGCAACGCATAACTGATAGATTGCTTTTTACTGCCAGCTCAAGCACGCTGTTCCCGCGGCAGTACTGGCCGATTGTCTCGTCATCCAGCTTCCGGACACCGTCCGTGTTTATTTTTTTGCCGCTGTTCCGGCTCACCAGGCCTTGTATGCTCAGTATCTGCGTGGTGCGGCAGCGCACCAACTGGGCGCGCTTGCGCAGCAGGTCCCGCACGGCCCGGTCTTCCTTCGGCTGTATGTAGCCTGTCGGCAATACGCCCAGCCGCAACAGGTGCGCCAAGTGCCGGGCATCGTGTTCGTCCCCGGTGTATTTAAGCCCTTCATAAACTTTCACCGCCGCAGTGTTCACAAGCTTTACATCGTAGCCCTCGTCCATCAGCCCATCGACCAGCCAGTACCAGTTATACGTCGATTCCACAGCTATCGCCTGGATCCTTTTCTTGTACGGCGCCAGTCCGGCCAATATGGTCTTCAGATCATTGGGGTAGCGTTCTTCAAGCACAACCCAGTCCTTTTCGTTCAGTATTACCAGCACGCTGTTATTGGAATGCAGGTCTATTGCCGAGTATAATTTCATACAAGTCCCCTCCTTAGCTGTTTTGTAATTGCTTCTAGACAAAGCAATGTTACAAACTGCGGGAGGGGACCCTCTATATGATTATCGGGCAAAAAAAGCCCCGGGGTTATCCCCGGGGTTTTTTTATTGGTCGTGCGTTTACCGCTCTACGCAGATGGCTATGCCCATGCCGCCGCCTATGCAGAGGGTGGCCAGACCTTTCTTCACGTTGCGCTTCTTCATCTCGTGCAGCAGGGTGACCAGGATGCGCGCGCCCGAGGCGCCCACGGGGTGGCCCAGCGCTATGGCGCCGCCGTTCACGTTGACGATGTCTGTATTGAAGCCGAGCTCCTTGGCTACCGAGAGGCTCTGGGCCGCGAAGGCCTCGTTGGCCTCTATCAGCTCAACGTCCTTCAGTTCCCAATTGGCCTTCTTCAGGGCTTTGCGCACGGCTTCGGCCGGGCCTATGCCCATGATGGAGGGGTCCACGCCGGCCCAGGCGTAGGAAACTATCTTCGCCATGGGCGTGAGATTGTGCTTCTTCACCGCGTCGGCGGAAGCCACCAGCACGCAGGCGGCGCCGTCGTTAATACCTGAGGCGTTGGCGGCCGTAACCGTGCCGTCTTTCTTGAACGCTGGGCGGAGCTTCGCCAGGCCCTCGGCGGTAACGCCGGCTTTGGGGAACTCGTCCTTCGCGAACATTATGGGATCGCCCTTACGCTGCGGTATTGCCACAGCTACTATCTCGTCGGCGAAGCGGTTCTCTTTCAGGGACTTCTCAGTTTTGTTCTGGGAGCCGGCCGCGAATTTATCCTGCTCTTCGCGGGTCAGGCCGTACTTTGTCGCCAGGTTCTCGGCGGTAACGCCCATGTGGTAGTTATTAAAAACGTCCATCAGGCCGTCGTTGATCAGGGAATCGACAAGTTCGCCGTTGCCCATCTTGTAGCCGTAACGGGCTTTCTTCAGCAGGTACGGGGCATTGGTCATGCTCTCAGCGCCGCCGGCTATTATCATTTCTGCGTCGCCGCACATGATGTTCTGCGCAGCCATCGCCACCGTGCGCATGCCGGAACCGCAAAGCATGTTCAGCGTCACGGCGGTCTTCTCGGCCGGGATGCCGGCCCCTATGGCCATCTGCCGCGCGGGGCCCTGGCCCACGCCGGCCTGGTAAATGCTGCCCATCAGCACCTCGTCGATGTCGGCGGGGTTCACTTTAGCCCGCTCCATAACCGCTTTAACAACCACCTTCCCGAGTTCCACAGAGCTGAAATCAGCCAGGCTTCCCCCGAAGCTGCCTATCGCCGTCCTGACGCCTTCCACTATGAACACTTCTTTCATTTTAGTTTCCTCCGTTAAGTTAATTAAAAAACAAATTCACAAATAGCCGAGTTTCGCTGCCTGCTCCGCCAGCTGCGTCCTGAAATCCGGGTGCGCCACGCCTATCAGCGCCGCGGCCCTTTCGCGCACGGTGCGGCCGCGCAGGCGCGCTATGCCGAACTCGGTGACGATAATGTCCGTGTTGGCGCGGTGCAGCGTTACCGCGGTGCCCTCGGCCAGCACGGGCACGATGCAGGATACCGTCCCTTTTCTGGCGGTGGAGCGGCAGGCTATTATCGACTTACCCAACCCGTCGTAAGCTTCTTTCGCGCCTACGGCGGTATCTGTCTGGCCGCCGGTACCGGAATACTGCACGGTCCCTATGGACTCGCTGGCCACCTGGCCGGTCAGGTCCACGGTAAGGCAGGTGTTGATGGATACCATGCGGGAATTCTGCCGTATCACGGCGGGGTCGTTAACCCAGGCGCCGCGGCGGAACTCCACGGCGGGATTGTCGTCCAGCCAGTCGTAAAGCTTGCGGGATCCCATCGCGAAGGTGCAGACGAACTTGTCCTTGCAGAGTGCCTTCCTCTTGTTGGTGATAACGCCGGCCTCGTAAAGCTCCATCATCGAGTCCACCATCATTTCGGTGTGCACTCCCAGATCTTTCTTGCCTTTCAGCGCCAGGGCCGCGGCGTTGGGGATGCCACCTATACCCAGCTGTATGGTGGAGCCGTCCTCTACAAGCTCGGCTATATGGTTGCCGATGGCCGTTTCAATCTGGTCCGGGTTGGGCGAAGGCAGCGCCGGCACTTCCTGGTCGTGTTCCACGAACCAGTCCACGTCGTTCATGTGCAGGTGTGTGTCGCCGAAGGTGCGCGGAAGATTCCTGTTTATCTCCAGGACAACAGTGTCGGCGGCTTCGAGAATGTCTTTTTCGTAGGTGACTCCAAGAGAAAGCGACACAAAACCATGGGCGTCGGGCAGGGTGCAGGTCCCGAAGAAAATATCGGGCTTGCGGGCCTGCAGCCGGTCCAGCGCGGCGCGGTGCAGCATGTTGGGCACGTAGGTCACAGTGCCTGCGCCGGCGGCCAGCGCCTGGCGCGAGCCGGGGGCGTGGAACCAACTGGCCAACTCAAAATGGCCCTTCATCTCCGGCTTTATGTAAAAATCGTAGGGTTTCAGCGTCAGCACCGAGAATACCCGGGCGTCTTTCACGCGCGGCGCGGCTGTGTGAAAGCGGCTCATGCAGCCCTGCGGCTCGGAGGCGCACTGCGCCACTATTATGTCGTCACCGCTCTTTATTTTAGCCACGGCTTCGTCCGCGGTTATCAGCTTGGCGGCGTACGCCTTACTGTGTTCCTGTTTTTTTCCCATGGTTACCATTAATCCCCCGTCTTGCGCGCTAGTATCCCTCTTTTGAAGATCCTCGCGAACAGCTTCACGGCTTCCGTGTCCGGCAGGCCGTAATGTCCCTTCACCTTGAAAAGCTTTTCCATTATGAAATAGTTATAGTAGTTCCAGGTCACCATCATCAGGGCGGCTACCGGGTCCACATCGGGGGCTATCTTCTCCAGGCCGCCGGCGCCCCGCGTCTTCATGGCGGCGGCGTAGCCAGCCCGCATATTAGCGAACAGCTTCGCCACGTGCTTAGCCTCAAACTCCACCACGTCCACATATATAAGGAGGATATAGGCCGAGAACTTCTCCACGGTAGCGCGGGAGGCGAAGCCCAGCGCCTCGATATTGTCGGGAAAAGAGGACGAGAGCAGCGCCTTGATCAGCGGCTGGTCGGGCTGGAAATATTCTTTCTCACAGGTTTCCAGCAGGGAGACGAAGATCTCTTCCTTGGTGGCGAAATAGTTGTAAATATTGCCCAGCGATACCCCGGCCTCCGCGGCGATGTCGCGGGTGGAGGTGCCGTGGAAACCCTGTTTGGTAAAAAGCTTGGAGGCCGCGGCCAGTATGCGGCCCAGGTTGGCCTTCTGCGCTGGCTTTTTTTTGCCGGGGATTGTTTTCATATATGAACGATCGTTCGTTCATATAAATTCTAGCAAACCCTTTTTAAAAAAGCAACAGTCAAATAAAAAGCCCCCGCTACCGGGGGCTTTTTAGCGCGGTTGGGCCGCCTATAGCTTCCGGAGCACATAATACTCCGGCGTCCGGTGCCTTATGGTGTAGTCGCCGCTCTTCCATTCGAAGAACATGTACGTACGGCCTTTTATCTCCGTTATCGTATAGCGGGACGCGGTCTTGTCCCCGTTATGGGTAACCACGCCTTTGCTCCACCTGAACCACGGAGCGCCCCCGGGGGAGAAAGGCATTACGGCCATGGCGCCGTTCGGCAGGAACTTGAAGCCGCCCAGGTAGAGGTTTTCCTGGAAGCTCTTATACCCCGGGACGAAGTCCCCGGGCATCCTTACGAAATCAACGCTAACCCATTCGCCCAGCACGGCGGGGTCGTTCACGAAGGGCAGGTTTATATCGTCCACCAGCCTGCCGTTAACTTCTGTGGTGTTTATTTTTACATCTTCGGCGCATGCCAGCGTGCCGAAACCCGCAAGAACCGCTATAACCGCAAGTATTCCAAGTTTCATAAAGCCTCCTTGTTATTCGCTTCCAACTGTTATTACGCACAGGCCCCGAAAGTATTACAAAAGAAAAAGCCCCCGCGCAGGGGGCCTTTTCTTGCGGCAGGATAATTTTATTTTTTCTTCAGCACGTAATAGAAGGGCTTCGCGCCGCGCAGCACGTAATCGCCGCTCTTCCACTCGAAGAACATATAGCGGGCGCCCTTTATTTCCTTTATCACATAGGCGCTGGCCGTCTTGTCGCCGTGGTGCATTACCACGCCCTTGGTCCAAGTCCACCAGGGCTTGCCGCCCTTGCCCTTAGGCAGGAACACCATTTCCTTAAGATAGAGGTCGTCGCCCCAGGCTTTGGCCGCCGGGTCGAACCGCTCCGGGCTCGCCACGAAATCCACGCTTTCCCATTTCCCTATCACGGCTGGGTCGTTCACGAACGGCAAATCTATGTTGTCGCGCCGTATAGCTGCCTCTTTCCTGAGCACATAATAATGCGGCTTCTGGTGCCGTATAGAATAGTCGCCGCTCTTCCACTCAAAGAACATATACTTCGCGCCGCTTATTTCCTTTATTTCATAGCGGCTGGCTGTTTTGTCGCCATGGTGCATCACCACACCTTTGGTCCAGGTAAGCCAGCCGTTAGGACTTTTGCCGTCCGGCAGGAAAACCAGTTCTTTCAGATAGAGTTCCCCACCAAAACCCTGGCGGCCCGGGGTAAAATCCCCCGGCTTTTCCACATAATCCACAGCGCGCCAGGTGCCGATCACTCCGGCATCATCGACAAAAGGCAGGCTGATATCGTCCACCGTACGTCCGTCCTTGTCGATATAACTTTTTATTTCCTGTCCCAGCGCGGGCCCCGCGGCCAGCAGCGCGGCCAGTATTATGATCTTTATTTTCATATCAGTACCTTCCCTCGGCCATATAATCCCCAAGCCCTTGGCGCCCACATTCCCCGTACCCGTCCGCGGTTAGGTTATAGGAAGCGGCCGGCGCCGGGGCCGCCAGCGGCTTCTGCCGCACGTTCACCATCAGAAGGACCGCCGCCAGCGCCGCCACCGGCAGCAACCAAACGAAAGGTCTCCTGCGGCCGCGCCGTTCGGCCCTGTCCAGCAGGCTTCCTTTCAGCGTGTCACGCACGCGGCTTTCACCGCTGAAGTCCGCCCTCTTCAGCCTTCCGGCCAAACCGGAAAAATCCTTAAAATCTTCTTCGTCCTTGTAGCTCATAAATTCTCCGGCCCCAGCCGCTCTTTCAGTTTCTTCATGGCCCGAAACAAGATCACCGCCACATTGCTTTCGCCCAGCCCCGTCTCCCCGGCTATGTCCCGGTTGGTCATCTCAAGCGTGAATTTCATAGCTATCAGTTCGCGCTCAACCTCTGAAAGTTCAGCCAGCGCGGCCAGCAGCAGGGCGTTCTCCTCGCTCCGCTGCGCCGAACCTTCCACCGATTCTCCGGAAGCTATGTTCTCCTCCCGGTCGGTTATGGTGAACCAGCCCCGCACCTTCCTGCGCCTGAAATAGTCGTTCAGCGTGTTGCGCGCTATGGCGAACAACCAGGGCTCAAGGCCGTGCCGCTCCGGGTCGAAACTGTCGTACTTGTCCAGCACCTTTTCAAAGACCGCCGACACCAGGTCGTCCGCCGCGCCGCGCTCCAGTACCCTGTAGCGGATATAGTTGTATATCCGCGCAAAGTATTTGTCGTATAGTTCTTCGAAGCCCATTTTATGTTATTACGCGCCGCAGGCCGAAGTATTACAAAAAGGCGCGGTCAACTCAGACATTTGTCCTGGCGGCCCGTACCTGGCGCACCGTCTCGATTATAGCCGGCAGTATGGAAACTAAGATAATGGCCATTATCATCAGGGAGAAGTTGTTTTTGATAATGGGGAGGTTCCCGAAGAAATAGCCGGCGAAGGTTATAAGGGTAACCCAGGTGAAGCCGCCTATAACGTTAAACATCAGGAACCTCGGGTAGGTCATAGAACCCACGCCAGCCACGAAAGGCGCGAAGGTGCGGATTATCGGCACATACTTGCAGAGAATTATGGCTTTCCCGCCGTATTTTTCGTAGAAAGCGTGGGTCTTCAGCAGGTATTCCTTCTTGAAGATCCTGGAATTTTCGTAATGGAACACCTTGGGGCCTATATAATTCCCGATGGCGTAATTGGTGTTATCCCCCAGCACCGCAGCGAAGACCAGCAGCGGCCAGACCTTGTGGATGTCCAGATAGCCCAGCGCGGAGAACGTGCCCACTACGAAAAGCAGGGAATCTCCCGGCAGCATCGGAGTGACCACCAGGCCGGTCTCGCCGAAGATTATCAGGAAAAGTATCAGGTAGGTCCAGGCTCCGTAATCCTGTATAACGGCCCCCAGCGTACGGTCCAGGTGAAGCAGGACGTGAAGCGCGTGCATGAACCAGCCGCCTATCTGCGAGATCATTTCCATTGTTTAACCTTCCCGGCGGGCCGCCCCGCTTTTCCACAATGATATTTTACAACTTGCGTGGGTGCCGTACCAAGCGCTATGCTCATCAAACGGCCGATACCAAGCGCCGTCAGCCTTTTTAGGGTTATAATTTAACTATGGAAAGAGATTACGGAAAGGTCCCGCTGGAACGCGCGCTCTCAAAGCTGGGGGCCGCTTCGCGCAGCCAGACCAGGGAATGGATACTGAAAGGCCGCCTGCAGGTGAACGGCAGGACCGTGCGCGACACTCAGTTCATGGTCTCCCCGGAAAAAGACAGGTTCACGGTGGACGGCAAGCCCATGCAGAACGACGGCTGGCAGGCCATAGTCCTGAACAAGCCGAAGGGGATAGTCACCACCAAGAGCGACGAGCAGGGCCGCCGCACAGTTTTCGACCTGCTGCCCTCCGAACTGCAGACCCTGCACCCGGTGGGCCGCCTGGACATGGCCACCACGGGCCTGCTGATACTCACCAACGACACACGTCTCTCCTCTTACCTGACCGACCCGGCCAACGCCATCTTGCGCACCTATATAGTTACCGTAACCGGCGAAATGACCGAAGCCGCCCTGGCGAAAGCTGCGGCCGGAATAATGGACGAGGGAGAACTCCTGAAGCCTTCCGGCATAACGCTGCGCAAGACCAGCGGCCGGGAATCCCACCTTACGGTGGAACTGACAGAGGGCAAGAACCGCGAGATCCGCCGGCTCTTCGGAGCGCTGGGCCACGAGGTCACCAGCCTGAAGAGGGTGGCTTTCGGGCCGCTGCAGCTGGGCGCCCTGGAGCCCGGCAAGTTCCGCCGCCTGACAAGGGAAGAACTGAAGATAAAAGAAATTTCCGCGCCGGTAGTAAAGAAACTGGAGCCGCCCCACCCCTGGAGACAGGAAAATAAACGTTTTAAAAGAAAAATGCCGCCCGGAAGGCGGCACTTTTGACTTTCTGCCAGGTTAATCCACTGTTATAGATTTGCTGACATTTTTGGGCGAGTCGGGATGCACCCCGTGGTCCATTATCTCCAGCCGGTTCAGGAAGTTCATCTTCCGCACGCTCATCTCAAGGGCCAGCAGTTGCAGCGCCACCGAACTGGTGAAAAAGACAAGCAGGTCGTCGTCCGTCTTCGGAAGCACGATGTAGCCGGATTTGTAGGTCTTCGAATACATCGAGGGCACGCTTTTTTCCGCGGCGTCGCGCAACACCTTGTTCTCCTCGGCTATCACGTAAATATTCGCACCGCGTATCTTGTGCGTATTTATCTGCGAGATAGTGAGGTTTATGTCCCTGGAATTGGGGCCGGTCACGAAGACAAGCGGGTAATTGGTATACATGCTTTCGAAAAAATTATGCTCCTTGAGTATCCCGTCCAATATACCTGACTCTTCCGCGGAAAGCCCGATGGGCTTGATATCGAAAAAAGCGTAGTCGGACACGGCGTGGAAGATCCTGGCCAGGCTTTCCGCCGTTAAGTTCTTGCCGTCTTTTCTCTTTATCGCGTACTTTATGGTGTCCGAAAGCTTGTTCACCAGCCCGCCCACGCCCTCCATCCCGAAAATAGTATTCACGCCCAGTATGGTGTTGGGCCCGTGCTTGAACTCCGGGGCTTCGAAACCTTCGGTGTGGTTCAGCACCACCTCGCGCACCTTCAGCGCGCCTTCCCTTGCGATGCCCTGCATCCCCGTGGCGAGTATATGTATACTCGGCTCAAGGAACAGGTCTATCCCGGCCTGCTCCACCGCATCGCGCGTGTTCTTGATGACGGCGCCTATCAGCTCCGGCACAAGGTAGAGGTTCTCGCGGGCTTTTTCAAGGGTCTCTTTTGAAACGGCCCTTATCTTCTCTTTTGAAAAATGCCCGGCCAGGTAAACGGCCAGGACGTACAGCACCAGCAGCTGGTTAATGAAGCTCTTCGTCGCGGGCACGGCTATTTCGGGCCCGCAGTGCAGCGGTATAAAAATATCCGATTTCTCCAGGGCTATAGTGGAGTTGACGTTGTTCAGGATATTTACATTTACGACTTTTTTGCCGGCTTCTTTCACCTGGTTGAAGACGTCTATCAGGTCTTTCGTTTCGCCGCTCTGGCTTATGCCTATAATGATGTCACCGTTCTCTACGGAATCCAGGCATTGCGCGCGGAAATCTCCCGGCAGGCAGGCCGTAATGTTTATCCCGGCTATCTTGTTGAAGAAGACCGACGCGCATTTGGCAGCGTTATAGGAAGTGCCGCAGGCTACGAAATAGGCGGTGTTGCCGCTCTTGTAGCAGGCGGCCATTTTCTGCACAAAGCCGGCCACCCTTACGTTAATATCCTCTATCTCTTCCAGCATGAACAGCGCGTCCATGAATTTTATGGCCGGGTTGTTCTTAGCCGAACCGCCGGAAGCGCGCATCTCGCCGAAAAAGTCGGCGAGGTAGGACTCGAAAGGCAGCGTATTGAGTGAAGGGCGATAGCCCTTGATAAAGGGCAGCGCTTTTTCCGCCGCCGTCTCCAGGAAAGCGGCCGAAGCCGCTTTAAGCTCGCCAATCTGAGTCAGCGCGGCCAGCCTGAGTATTTCAGCCTTCAGTCCTGCTACGAGCCTGGGATTTTTGGCAGTGGCTTTCCTGACCAGGTCTATCAGGGGCGACTTATCGGCGAAATAGTTAAGGACCCTGTTGGATGCGTCTACTTCGCTAAAGATCTCCTGTTCCATAAAATACTTAAACGGCTTTTTCAGCTCGGTTTCCTCTACCTTCAGGTGGCTGCGGACGGCGGTCTTTTCTATGCGCGCGCCGGTCTTGATGTTATAGAAATCGGCCTTGGCGTGGGTATAAAGGGCGAACTCGTCCTCTTTAAGCGGGTAAATTATTTTGGTCAGCGAAAGCACGCTGGCGAGGTCCGAGGAGGCGATGATGAAACCGCCGTGCGCGTCAGCACCTTCACCCATGTAGAGGCTGCTGCCGGCCTTGATGCAGGCCATAAGTTGCGTGACGGGGTCCACTACCACGGCGGCGAAGGAGCCCACCATCTTTTTCGAAGCTTCCATTATGGCGGTTTTCAGCGCGGCGTATCTTTGCCGGCCATCGCCTCCTTTCTTCAGTTTCTTCAGCTCTATCGCGAAGAAATGCTCGATGGTGTGCACCAGCATTTCCCCGTCGTTATCGCTTTTTACGTCATGGCCGCGGCTTACCAGCCACTCTTTGAGCTGGTCGCAGTTGGTGATATTGCCGTTATGGGCGCCGTACAGGTGGGTATGGCAGCGCACCTCGTGGGGCTGCGCGTTTTCCTTGGTTACCATGCCGAAAGTGGCCCAGCGCACCTGGCCGCAGAACAGTTTCCCGGCCAGCTTGTCGATGCCGAGTTTTTTAGTGATTATGGTGGGGGCGCCGACGTCTTTTCTTAGCGCTATCCTCCCCGCGGCGTTCTGTATGAGGGCGCCGGTGGAATCATAGCCGCGGTATTCAAGCATCCTCAGAAGCCTAGAAGCCACCGCCCCAAGGTCTTCTCTGTCCTTTTCGCACCGCAGGCCTATAACTCCGCACATAGTGTCACCTCGTTAGAATTCACCGTAGCGCAATATTATTATATTACTTTCGCGCTTGAGACACCTGACTAGGGATTCCGGAGGGGGTGTCGAGGGCATAGGTTCGGCGGGCCCTGTCGCAAGGAGCCGCTTGCGTAAGCGCGGCGACTGAGAGAGGAGGTGCGCGCACGGTGTGCGCGACGCCGTGCCCGACGGGCCCATGCCCTCGACACCCCCGACCACGCTAACCTGCAAAGGCTTCTCTATATAATAAAAATGCCGCCGGAAGGCGACATTTTAATTAAATCTGGTGGGTGATACAGGATTTGAACCTGTGACATCTGTCGTGTGAGGACAGCGCTCTACCGCTGAGCTAATCACCCGAAAACAACCCGCTGCCTTAATTTTACCACATTTGCGTCATTTACTGAAAACCGCGGGCTTTTAAATATAGAACAGCACGGCGAAGTAATGGCACAGGCTGCCGGCCAGCACGAACAGGTGCCAGATGCCGTGAAAATACCGGAAGCGCTTGTCCATAACGTAAAAAACCACACCAGAAGTGTAGAACAGCCCGCCGCCCATCAGCCAGCCCACGCCCCAGTGCGGCATGGCGCGCATCAGCGGCCCAAGGGCGATGGTTATAAGCCAGCCCATCATCAGGTATATCACCAGCTGCGGCACGCGGCTGCCCTTGCCATGGACCGCGTCCAGCACTATGCCGAATACGGCCAGAACCCAGATAATTATGAATAGGGACCAGCCCAAAGTCCCGCGCAGGGTCACCAGCATGAACGGCGTGTAGGTTCCGGCTATAAGGAGATAAATGGACTGGTGGTCTATTACCCGGAAGATATTCTTTGCGCGCCCGCCCAGGCTGTGATAGAGCGCCGAAGAGAGGTACAGCATGAAGAGCGTGGCTCCGTAAATAGAAAAACTAGTTATGCGCCAGGCGTCCCCGCGCCGCGCGGCCGATACCACCAGCACCACCAGGCCGGCCAGCGCCAGGACCGCGCCCACGATGTGGGTAACGCTGTTAAAAACGTCCTCTTTTCCCATGTCTGTCATGCGGTTATGACCTTAACCGCGCGCGGCAGGGTCTCGAACACCGCCGGGAACATCCCGTCCGCTTCGCCGTCTATATTAAGGTAAACGGTTTCGTCGGACTCGGCCTCTAGCCTGCGCACGCTTGTAACGGTTATGCCGGAGGAATTGATGTGTGTGCCCTTGTAGAGCCTGGGGAAATTTTTTACCAGCTCGAAGCGGCTCATGTCCGGCACCAGCACCAGGTCCATCAGCCCGTCGTCGTCCTTCGTGCCGGGGGCGATCCTCATGCCGCCGCCCATGGACGAAGTGTTGGCCAGCACGCCCAGGTGGTAGCGGCCCGAAAGGTCACGCCCGTCGGCTTTAAGCCTGACGGTTTTAGCCCGGGCGCCCAGGATAACCCGCGCCGAGGAAACCGCGTACGAGACGGTGCCGCCCAGCGCCTTGCCCATTCTTTTTATATGGTGGGCCACGTCGCCTGCCAGGCCGAAGGCCGCTATATTTATAAAATGCCGCTCCCGGGGCGCACCGTCCAGCCCGCTGTAATTTATTCTGCCCACGTCCAGCGGCCGGCTCTTCCCGGAGGCTATAAGGGCTAACAGCGCGCTGCCGTCTTTCGGGTAGCCGAGGTGGCGGGCCAGGTCGCAGCCCGAGCCGGACGGCATGGCGGCAAGCGTCAGCGCCGCGCGGCGCGCCGCGGGAAGGCGCATTACGCCCTCAAGCATTTCGCTAAAAGTGCCGTCGCCGCCGACCGCCACTATTTTCAGCGCTCCGTCGACGGCGGCCTTAACCGCAAGTTCGGTCGCGTGGCCGGGTTTCTCGGTGATAAGACAAAGCGCGCCGGGGAAGGCGCGCAGTATTTTCGGGCGAAGGCCGGCCCAGACCCGCGCGGCGCGGCCGTGCCCGGCGGCGGGATTCATTATAAAAACCGTTTCAGCCATAACGATATGTTATCAAAATTGGGTATTTAGCACGACGGCGGGACAAAACAGAGGCGGCACTGAAAGCCGTTGAACCGCGCTTTAGTGCCGCCTTCTTACGCCAAGAAGCGAAGTTACTTCTTCTTCGCTTTCTTTACGGCTTTCTTCGCCACTTTCTTCACGGCGACTTTCTTGGCAACTGCTTTTTTAGCTTTAGGCATTGTTCTTTTTTTCTCCTTGCGCCTACTTTGCGCGTGAATTGATTCTATATATTGTTCTATGCAATTGCAATAGAAATCTTCGTTTTTTTAAAAATATTTTTCGCTGGCGGGCGCGGCAAGGTTTCATATAATGAAGAAATGGACCGGTTAACAGAGGTTTTAGAACTCTCCAAGCTTCCGGAAGGAAAGCTCTCCGCGGTTTTCCCGAAAGGCCTGCCCGTTATCCTGATACGACGGGGAGCGGAGGTTTTCGCGCTTGAGAACCGCTGCGCCCACATGGGTTGCCCGCTGGCCGCGGGCACGCTAGACGGGTATACGCTGCAGTGCCCCTGCCACGATTGGCGCTTCGACATACGGAACGGAAAATTTATTGACGCTGCAGAGCTCGCAATAAGGACCTACGCAGCGGAGATAAAAGACGGCAGGGTTTTTGTGAGGATATAAAAAAATGAAAAAAGTTACCATCTACGCGCTGAGCACCTGCCTGTGGTGCAAAAAAACAAAAAAGTATTTCGAAGAAAAAAAGATCCCCTTCGAAGCCGTCGACTATGACAAGCAGGACGAAGACCGCCAGGAAAAAATGATGCAGGAGATGCGCGGCGCGGGTTGCACCGGCTCTTTCCCCTTCGTAAACATAGGCGGCACCTGCGTGCAGGGCTACGACCCGGAAGAGTTCGAGAGGCTGCTGGGTAAATAATGAGCACCGAGCCGCGCAAAAGAGCCCTGAGGTTCTTGTTTGAACCCATTGTAGACAAGCTCGGCTACAAGTTCACTCCGGCCGAAGAGGACGCGGACTTCCTGCTTGAGCAAGAGGCGGTTCTGGAAGCGGAGACCGGCGTGCCTTACTGCCCGTGCCAGGCGCGCACGAAGGACCGCGCCGAGAACATGAGGATAGTCTGCCCCTGTATCCCTTTCCATCGGGCGCACTACGACGCGATGCGCCGCTGCTGGTGCGGCCTGTTCGTGCATAAGGACGTTACTGACCCCGACAAGCTCAGACAGTTTCCTGAGAGCAAACTAAACGAAGAAATTCGCAATTCGTAATTGGCAAAGACTAAATTATTTCTCGCCGCTGATACTTCTTGAATTTCCTATGTTCATAAAAGCCGCAGATGAAAAAGACATTGCCCCCGGCGGGATGAAAGCCGCAGCGCTGAACGGCCGCGAGATAGTGCTGTGCAATTACGGCGGGACCTTCTACGCCGTAGAGCGCGCCTGCGGCCACGCTAAAGCCAGGCTGGAGCGCGGCGCCCTAACGGGCTGGATACTCACCTGCCCGCTGCATTACGCGCAGTTCGACATACGCAGCGGCGAAGCTTTAAGCGGTCCGGCCCCCGCCGCGCCGATGAGCAAACATAAGGATCCAGCCGACCCGGCGCTTAAGACCGCCGGCCTCAGGACCTGGCCGGTAAAAAATGAAGGCGGTTCGGTCTTTGTGGACCTGTCCGGCCATTTCTAAGAGATCCGACGAGGCCGGGACAATCGGGTAGGAGGCGGGTGATTAGCTCACCCGCCGTCCTCCCACACCACCTTTCTATTACCCACAAGTGCCAGACTGATTCGCAAGGTTCCATCCCTCCGTTAAATCTATCAGCCTCTTCCAT
>CAIXBR010000124.1 GCA_903917735.1 uncultured Elusimicrobia bacterium
GGACAACTGCGGAGCAGTTGAGCAGGGAAGAGCGGTGGCGGATAATCTTGAGCAGGATTTTTGCGCGTTTTCTGCGTGGAAGGCCGCTGGGAACCACGCCCCAGGCCCTGGTTTTTCAGTCCTAACTGCCGAATTTAGGTTGATCTATCTCAGGAAGTAACCAAATACACATTGCAAAATAAGCGATATTTTTGAGATACTATGTGTATCAGGCATACTTATGGGGAAAAAACTGGAAAAACATAGCAGATTCCTTATTGTGTTTCTTGACGCAGTCGCGATATCGTTCTCTTATTATTGCGCTTTCCTTTTTAGGTTCGATTTTAGCCTAACTCCCGTTGAATTATCTTACTTCTTTAACACCCTGCCGCTAGTTCTTGTGCTGCGGCTGGGCTTTTTCTATTACTTCGGGCTTTACAACGGCATTTGGCGTTATGCCAGTATGGCGGACCTTGTGGCCATTTTTAAGGCTATTTTGGTCAGCCAGGTGTTTGTTATGGCGGTGGTTCTGTTTATGCAGCATGCGGCTTTCCCGCGGTCGGTGCTGCTTATAAGCCCGTTTATTTCACTGGTTTTAATCGGAGGCATACGTTTTGCCATAAGGCTGACAAGGGATTGGCGCTACGCAGATAAAGCAACTAAACATTCCCGCATGCTTATTTTCGGTGCCGGTGACATCGGCGAGAACGTCCTGCGGGAACTGCAGCGATCCAGCGAGACCACCCGTAAGGCTGTATGCTTTCTGGACGACAACGCTTCAAAACATGGCCGCAGTATACACGGGGTGCGTGTGCTGGGCGGGCGCGAACGCCTTGCCGCGGTTATAAATTCCAAGAAAATTGACGAGGTCCTTATAGCGGTGAATCATTCCCGCGGCCGGCTGATAATAGACCTGATGGGTATTTACGCGGCTTCCGGCTGCGAGCGAAAAGTAGAATTTAAAACCCTGCCAGCCATGGACGAGCTTATAGACAAGCAGCGCCTTGTGGCCGATATACGTAAAATTGACGTAGCAGACCTTATGCACCGCCGGATAGTTAACATAGATATGGGCGCGGTGCGTTCCGCTGTCTCCGGGAAAACCGTTCTTGTTACCGGCGCGGGCGGTACCATAGGGGGGGAAATATGCAGGCAGATAGTGACGCTGGCTCCCACTAAAGTTATACTGCTTGAAAACCACAATACCGCGCTTTTTTACATCGATAAGGAATTAAAGGAAAGGGGCTATGCCGGTTCTATTGTGGCTGTGCCGGGAGACGTGCGGGACGAATCTCTTTTAAAGAATATTTTTGAAAAATATCAGCCTGCCTGGGTATTGCACGCGGCCGCGCATAAACATGTGGCGCTTATGGAGGACAATCCGCAGGAGGCCGTGAAGAACAATACGCTGGGCACCTATATACTGGCGAAAACGGCGGCGGCTTATGGCGCCGAGCGTTTCCTTCTTATCTCCACGGACAAGGCTGTGCGGCCTACCAGTGTTATGGGGGCTAGTAAGCGGCTTGGGGAAATGGTGCTGCGTTCCCTTATGGGCAAATCCGCCACAAAATTCATGTCGGTGCGGTTCGGCAATGTGCTGGGCAGCAGCGGCAGCGTGGTAAAGATCTTTCAGGAGCAGATAACTAACGGCGGGCCTGTTACCGTTACGCACCCCGATGTTATCCGCTATTTCATGACCACCGAGGAAGCTGTGTCTCTTGTGCTTAACGCCTGCATAATGGGCGCCGGCGGAGAAATATTTGTGCTTAACATGGGTGAGCCGGTTAAGATAGTGGACCTGGCCCGCAACATGATAGTGCTTAACGGCCTTACGCCGGATGCCGATATACAGATAAAGTATACCGGCCTTAAGCCCGGCGAAAAAATGTACGAGGAACTGTTCTGCAAGGAAGATATACGCAAGGATACCGGCCACAGGGATATTTTTGCGGCTGTGCCGCAGGAAGCGGATGCGGTTCTTGTGGAGGAACAGATGCTTGAGTTTAAACAACTGTCCTCCCTTGCTGACATGACGCCTATTTTGAAGAGGATCAAAGAGCTTATTCCTACGTACAGCGGCTGGCCAAGAACGCCGCGTGCGCATAAGCCTATCCCCGCCGTAGATCCCTCCCTTGCCGATGAAGAGTAACAACTGCCAGACAACCGGAAAGCTGGGTTATAAGTTGTAGCGCGAGTTGGCGTTTCCAGCGTTTCTGTTTTTCTTGTTTCCAAAAGTAATCAGATATTGTATATTATCAGAAATGACATCCAAGCCAAAAGAAATACTTTCGCGGCTTGCCCGCATGCCGTATTTTACTATTGGCGGGCTTGGTGTTTTTAAGCTTAAAGCCGCTTATCTGCGCGTGTTCCTTTCCCGGCTGGAGGAGCGCGGCGACATAATACGTCTTAAGAGGGGCTTTTATACCAGCAGGGCGTATTGCGACGCGGTAAAAGCCGGGGGAAAATGGACGCAGTATCTTGAGTTTATTGCCGCCAAACTTTACAGCCCCGCCTACCTCAGCCTTGATTATGTTCTTTACCAGCACAACCTGCTTACCGAGGTACCGGTTAATTTTACGCTGGTTATCGCGAATAAAACGGCTGTCTGTAAAAATGTGCTGGGCCTTTTTAGCTATCATAAAGTTAAAAGGCCGCTTTTTTGCGGCTATAAAACTGTTGTGGATGGCGGCTTCCCTTTGTACAGGGCCTCAAAAGCAAAGGCGCTGTTCGATTTTATTTATTTACGCCGCAAGCTGCTTGCCGGCGAAGGCGCTTTTAAAGCGCTGCGGCTGAACCTGGAGCATTTAAACAAAGCCGACATCGCCGAGTTCAGAAAATACGCGGTCATCTCAAAAACGGCTAAAATGACCGTGGCGGCTGACTGGATACAAAATGCTGGAAGACATTAAAAACCTGCTGGCTGAAAACAGCGGTCTCCCGGGGGTTTTCAGGCGCAACCTGATCAAAGAATACCTGCAGACGCTGGCGCTGGCTTTTATCTATTCGCGTAAGGAATATTCCGGCCTTATATTTTACGGGGGCTCGGCCCTGAAACATTGCCACGGCCTGCCGCGCCTGTCCGAGGATCTGGATTTTGTGGACGCGCGCGGGGAGGTCTCTTTGCCGGCACTGGCGCGGGATCTAAGAGGGTATTTCCTGGCCAGGCACGGCCTTAAGGTTGAAACAAAGATCCAGAAATTCCGCGTGTTGTTAAAGTTCCCCATGCTTTTTAAGCTGGGGCTGGCGGCGTATCCGGAATCGGATCTGCTTTTCCTGAAATTGGAAGTCTACACGGATATTTCGTTCTGCCGTAAGTATGACACGGAAATAGTGCCGATCTTTGAGCATGGGGAATCGGTGCTGGTAAGAGCCTTCGACCTGCCCACGCTTATGGCTACCAAGATCCGGGCGGTCCTGAACCGCAGGTGGGAGAAAACGGGCAAAAAAGGGGAAACGCTTGCCGCTGTAAAAGGGCGCGACTATTTTGACCTTATGTGGTACTTGCAGAAGGGTGTGGAGCCGAATCTTGCCTGTATCGAAAATGTTTCCGACAAAAAAGAGCTGTATGCCAGACTTATTTCCGCCGTGGAAAGAATAGACACCGCCAGTATAAAATACGACCTGGACGCGCTTATTGCGGACAGGGGCTATGTTGATAAGCTGGCCGTGAATTTAAAGCAAATTCTGCTTTCGCGGTTAAAAGGGTAAAGGCCTGGCGGCGGGGAAGTATTGAAATAGTTACCGGCTGAAAACAAAGTGAGAGACTGATTTATAAAAACATACATTGCGAGACATTATAATGGCGAGGTTATAAACATAGGCACCGGCGAAGATATTAAGCTTAAACAGGCGGCGCATGTAATACGCGAAGTTGTGGATTTTGACGGCGCCATAAAATACGACACTTTTAAACCTGACGGCACGCCCCGCAAGCTGCTGGACATCTCCAGGATCAGGGCGCTTGGCTGGCGCCCGAAGATCTCCCTGAAATCCGGGTTGAAGAACAGCTACGGGTGGTATGTGAAGGCAGCCGGACAGCCGGATGGGAAGGCCGCAGGACGGCGGGGAGAAAAGACTAAGGTTTAACTGCCGAACAAGCCACGCATGCCGTCCGCCAGCGCCTCTAAAGGCACAACGTGTACATCAGCGCGCAGGGAATAGCGCTTTTTGCCGGGATATATTACGGCTATCTGCTCAAGCTTTAGGTCTTTTGTGGCGGTAGTCATGGAGGGCGTCAGGCGCGGCGCGTCCATGCATTTGCATTCTACCCCCAGCATCCGCCCGTTTTTAACCAGCAGAAGGTCCAGTTCCGCCCCGTTGTGGGTCGCCCAGTAGTACGCCTCATCCGGCTCCGTCGCCTTTATAGTTTCCTCGATAGCATAACCCTCCCAGGAAGCGCCATACTTCGGGTGGGTAAACAGATCTTTTTCCGAGCGGATCCCCAGCATCTGGTGAAGAAGGCCGGTGTCGCGGAAATAGATCTTGGGCGCCTTTACCTGCCTTTTCTTCAGGCTGGCGTGCCACGGCTGTAGCTGCCTTACCATGAAGATTCCCGAAAGGATGTCTAAGTAATTTCTGACCGTAGGCTCGCTTATTCCTAAAGCACGGGCGGGCTCCGCGGCGTTCCATGTCTGGCCATGATAATGCGCAAGCATGGCCCAGAAACGCATCAGCGCGGCCGGAGGTACGCCGATCCCCCATTGCCTAAGATCCCGCTCAATGAAAGTCTGGATGAAATTTTTACGCCAGGCCAGGCTGTCCGCCTCCGTCCTTGCCAGGAAGGAAGCAGGGAAGCCGCCGCGCAGCCAGTGCCGCGCCTGTGTGCTTACGCCCGCTTCCGCCAGACTGAACCCGCTTATAGCCACGGTCTCAACGCGACCGGCCAGGGATTCCGAGGACTGCCGCAGCAGCGCCGGCGAGGCACTGCCCAGCACCAGGAATTTGGCCGGCAACGGGGTACGGTCCGCCAGAACCCTTATAACCGGGAACAACTCCGGCTTTCTCTGGATCTCGTCTATTACAACCAACCCTTTCAGGCCGCGCAGCGCGGTGTCGGGCTCGTCCAACCGGGCCTGGCTTGACGGATCTTCAAGGTCGAAGTAATTCACCGACTCCGGGGCCACCAACTGGCGGGCCAGTGTGGTTTTGCCACACTGGCGTGGGCCTATAAGAGCCGTAACGCGGCTGCGTTTCACCGCCGTTTTTAAATGCCGCAGCAGTACGGGACGTTGTATTTGCATATCTTATTATACCATGAAATACGAAAGCGACACTTTGCTATTTCATTCTCTATATAGATGCGCTCGCGGTGAAAATACGCTGCTGCGTAAAATACTCCGGCGGTGTCCGTATTGTGTCCGCGGATAAATTCCTGGCGGCCCTGGTGTAAAAACGGCCGGGATGACAAAAAACGCGTCACCCCGCCCTTTTTCTGTCGAGGCTCAACCTCCTGTCGAGATTAAATCTATACCGCTATTTCATGACCACCGAAGAAGCCGTATCCCTTGTGCTTAACGCCTGCCTGTCCTCCCTTGCCGATGAAGAGTAACAACTGCCGGGCATTGGTGAATTAAGGGCTGTTAAGGGGCCGGGGCGGCAAAGGTTTGTCGCCTCGGCCTTTCTCTGTGTGGGAATCTTTATTTGAGTAATTATTGGCTGTAGGCAAATATCTCCATGTATTTATTTGCCTTGGAGCAAATAAACACATATAATTTATGTTATGGTAAAAACCCGATATCTTGTTGAACCGATAGTAGAAGACCTTAAAGCTAAAATGGTTTTTGTGGGGGGGCCCCGGCAGGTGGGTAAAACCACGCTGGCCCGCAACCTTGTGGCGGCCCGGTTCAGCGAGACCGCATATTTCAATTGGGATAAAAAAAGTGAGCGGATTAAAATGATGGCCGCGGAATGGCCGGCTTCCGCGCAGTTGATAGTGCTTGATGAAATTCACAAGTACCGCGCCTGGAAAAGATTTGTAAAAGGCGAATTTGATACTCACCGCGATAAGTACCACTTTATAGTTACCGGCAGCGTCCGCCTGGATATTTACCGCAAAGGCGGCGACTCGCTGCAGGGCCGTTACCATTATTACCGCCTTCACCCTTTTTCCGTAGCCGAGTTTTCCGGTTTGCCTGCCCGCGCGCCCGAGCCTTTTAAAGAACTTGCTCTGCCCTCAGGGGATCATGGCGAAGCATTCCGGCTTCTTGAAAAGCGGGGGGGCTTTCCCGAACCCCTGTTCGCCGACAGCGACCGGGCGCTCAGGCGCTGGCATAATGAGCGCAACGAGCGGTTGTTCCGTGAGGATATTAAAGACGTGGAGTTTGTGCGGGACCTGGGCAACATGCAGTTGCTAAGCGATATGCTCCCGGGGAAGGTAGGCTCTTTGCTTTCGGCTAATTCCCTGCGGGAAGACCTGGAAGTAAGCCACCGCGCGGTTTCGCATTGGCTGGATATACTCGAGCGGTTTTATTATCACTTCAGAATAAGGCCGTTTACCTGGAGTAAAATACGCAGCCTGAAAAAAGAGCCCAAACTGTATCTTTGGGACTGGTCCGAGGTCCCTGGCGAAGCCGCGCGTTTTGAAAATATGGTGGCCTCCCATCTGCTTAAGCTGGTTCACTGGCTTGCGGACAGGGAAGGCTATAAGGCTGAACTTTATTTTCTCAGGGATACCGACAAGCGCGAGGTGGATTTTCTTGTGGCCGTGGCGGGGAAGCCCTGGTTTGCCGTAGAGGTAAAGAGCCAGAGCGACCACCTGGCTCCGAAGTTGTCTTATTTCAGGGAGAGGCTGTCCGTACCTTTTTGCTATCAGCTTTTGCGCAAGCCGGGTGTGGATAAGATCTCCGGCGGTGTCCGTATTGTGTCCGCGGATAAATTCCTGGCGGCCCTGGTGTAAAAACGGCCGGGATGACAAATAACGCGTCACCCCGCCCTTTTTCTGTCGAGGCTCAACCTCCTGTCGAGATTAAATTCATGTCGGTGCGGTTCGGCAATGTGCTGGGCAGCAGCGGCAGCGTGGTAAAGATCTTTCAGGAGCAGATAACTAACGGCGGGCCTGTTACCGTTACGCACCCCGATGTTATACGCTATTTTATGACCACCGAAGAAGCCGTGTCCCTTGTGCTTAACGCCTGCATAATGGGCGCCGGCGGCGAGATCTTTGGTGCTTAACATGGGTGAGCCGGTTAAGATAGTGGACCTGGCCCGCAACATGATAGTGCTGAACGGCCTTACGCCGGATGAGGATATACAGATAAAGTATACCGGCCCTATTATTGGCCTAAATCTGTGCATGAAATATTATGTAAAATACTTGCATTTAAGGGAAAATTCC
The DNA here is from genome assembly GCA_903917735.1 of uncultured Elusimicrobia bacterium. GTDB lineage: Bacteria > Elusimicrobiota > Elusimicrobia > Elusimicrobiales > UBA9959 > UBA9959. Next base: position 7,313 of record CAIXBR010000124.1, read on the forward strand.
TGTATACTCTGTATAGAGGCATTATGAAGAATGCGGAAAAGCTTGTAAATTCTATGCAGCCGGGGCGGGTGTACAGGCGCCAGGACCTGGAGGGCTATTCGACTGCCGTGGACCGGGACTTGAAGACTCTTGTGGAAAGCGGGCAAGTCAGGAAACTGGCCGGCGGGCTATATTACTGCCCCGGAAAAAACGCGTTCGGCTATACCCCGCCGCAAGAACGGGACCTTGTGCGGGCTTTCCTTAAAACCGAGGATTTCCTTCTGACTTCATACAATTACTTTAATCAGTTCGGCCTGGGACTTACGCAGGTATATAACTCCGGGCTGGTCTATAATCATAAAAGAACAGGGGAATATTTACTGGGCGGTAAAAGATTCCAGTTCCGTCTGGTGCCGGCTTATCCGGCCAGGTTAAGCCGGGAATTCCTTCTGGTTGACCTGTTGAATAATCTTAAGCGTCTGCCTGACAATACTGCGGGCGTTCTGGAGAATTTGAAAGCCCGCATAAAGGAATTTGACCGCGCCGCGCTGACGGCTTGCCTTGAGCGCTATGGCAGACCCGGAGCTAAAAAAGCTTTCCGCGAGATTTATGCTTGAATTCTTCCACGACAGATCTGATGCCAGGGAGCTTTTTGAAACACTGGCTGCCCAGAAAGGGCTACCCCCTGCCGTGGTGGAAAAGGATTACTGGGTTATGCACTGCTTATGGGGGCTGCAGCAGGCGGGCCTGCATTTTGAAATGAAGGGCGGAACCTCGCTGTCCAAGGGGTGGCGCGTTATTGAACGGTTTTCAGAGGATATTGATATCCGTTTTGAACCTCCGCCTAAGTTGAGCGTGAAGGGAGATAAACCGGCGCAGATAGCGGCCCGGTTTGAATTTTATAACGCGCTGGCCGCGAAGATCAAGATAACGGGGATTACGGTAGAGCGGAATAACGTCTACGATGATGAAAAGGCGCAAAACGGCGGGATAAGCCTGAAGTACCATTCCTTTTTTGCGGCGGAACCTGAACTGGGGTTAAAGCCGGAGGTGCTGCTGGAAGCCGGTTTTGCGCGGACCGCCCCTAACGAGCCCAGGGATTTCAGCAGCTGGGCCCTGGACAAGGCGCTGGACTCCGATCTTAAGGTTGTAGATAACCGCGCGGGGGGGATTAAGTGTTTTAATCCCGAATATACGTTCGTCGATAAGCTTCAGACCGTGTGCAGGCGCTTTCGGCAATGGCGGGACCGTAATGACCCGCAGAAGGACAGGCCGCGGCAGTTCAGCCGGCATTATTACGACCTTTACATGCTGCTGGCTGTTGACCGGGTTAAACACTTTATGGGAACCACGGCTTATGAAGAATACAAAATAGAAAAGCTGAAAGGGGCGGACGCAAAAGAGTTCGCGTCGCGCGAGGCTTTCAACTTGCAGGATGCCGTGGCCTACAACTTGTTTGAAAAAGAATTTAAGGCGTTAACCGGCCTGCTGTTGTCGCCCGGGCCGGCATTCAAAGAGGTTATTGAAAGACTGCGGGAATACTCGCCCCGGTTTTAGTGAAATAGTAGAGGAGGCAGGCTGCTTTATGAAAACATATATTGCCGGGCATAACGGGTTGGTGGGGTCGGCTTTGGTCAGGCGGCTTTCAAAGGGCAAGAAGGATCAACTGCTGGTGCGCGATAGCGCCTCGCTTGACCTGCGGCGCCAGCAGGACACCGAAGAC
>CAIXBR010000125.1 GCA_903917735.1 uncultured Elusimicrobia bacterium
AAATTCCGGCGGCGGAAGTATAACTGATAGTTCGGGAAATACAAGAGATGCAATAGCTTCCCAAAGCACCCTGATTCTGAACGCGAAAAACCGTTTTTATACAAGTATGGGGCTTGGTACTGCCGGAGATTTATACGTAGCCGGCAATGTCGGCATCGGGACAACAGCGCCGAACGCTAGGCTCGATATTCGCGGCCAGGGAGATTTTGGGGTCGGTTCCGGGGTCGGTTATGCCGTGCCTCTGGTGACATCGGCTCTTGAAACCAACCTGTCCGCCAATTCGCTCATTACTCTCGGAGAATCCGCTTCCGGCAACGCGAATCCCGCCATTACCATGTACCGCACAAGCGCGGGCTATCGCGTAGGCACGGCGACGCGCATTTACCAGCCAACATCCGCGGGCGAGCTGTATTTTCAGAGCGGCACCAACGGCGCCGCCTATGGCAGCGAGGCTTACTCGACCAATATGGCGATCCTAGGCAACGGCAATGTCGTTATCGGGGCGACGGGGCCGACAAGCCTATCCACATATAAAACTGAAATTTATGGAGCAAACCCTCATTTGGGATTAAGCGGAAGCAATAATGGCGTCGGACAGCTTGTCGGACTTGAATTTAATCAAATGACGACCTCCCCGCCGCAAACCCGCCCGGGCGGAGCGATAAAGTCGGTAGCTTCCGGCACATACACCGGCGGCTCTGGCGGCACATATAATTCCGACCTGGCTTTCTATACCGGCACTGGTGGTTCGAATGCTGAACAGGTAAGGATCTTAAGCTCGGGCAACGTGGGCATCGGGACTGCGGGACCGGTGGAGAAGCTGGAGATTAACGGAAACATAAAGATTAACAGAAGCGGCGTCGCGGCTAATTATTTGGATATCGGTCTGGATACAAACAACTATATTATTTACAACTCTGTTAATGGGGCATTCCATTATTTCGAAGGGGCCAATTTAGTATCGGCCTCTAATTTTATGGCGCTGTCAGATATTATCGCCAGAGGGAACATCCGAAACGATAATGCCTCATATTTAACGGTGACCGGTGGCACAAGCGGAAACACTTATTTCTCCGGCAACGTCGGCATAGGGACTGCGAGCCCGCTTCGAAATTTACATATCAATGCCGCCGCGTCGGAAGCATCATTGATCTTTAGCCGTGCCGACGGATTGGCGAACAATAAAAATTGGCGTATTTTTACAAATTCAAGCGGAGCCGGACAGGCGCCGGATATGTCCATCGATATTCTCAACGACGCAGGAGACTCAGCACGCAACGTTATGACATTCTTAAACTCAGGCAAAGTCGGCATCGGGACTACGGGCCCGGGGGCCTGGTTGGATGTTATAGGCGATTTTAAGGTTGGAAGCAGTAGAAAATTATACTATTCCGGAGCTGGCACTCTTAGTATTCAAGCTAATGATGGTGGAGGGTGGGCAAATAGTTACAGCTTTTTAGGTTCTGCGGGAACTAATGTGGGCGGTTTTGGGGCACTCGGAAGCGTGGATGCTTTATCATATCTTTGGGCAGGAAATTCATACGACATTCCGACGATGGTTTGGAAAAGCGGCAACGTGGGTATCGGAACGGCGAGCCCAAGCAGAAAGTTCCATGTCTCGGGCGACTACACTGAAGTAATCTTTGAGGATACCCACGCCGCCGCAAACACAAAACGATTTAATATATTTTTCTCTAACGGTCAGACATATTTTAGGAGCCTGAACGACGCCGGAAGCGGCGGCCCCATCTGGCTGGATGCAGACAACACCTCAGGTGTTGTCACGTTCCCATCTGGCTATGGCGATCTGGCTGAAAATTATTACGTGGCCGGTAAAATACTCCAAGCCGGCCTGGTAAGTATCGATAATTCAAGGCCCTCCGCGGCAATAGCGGCCGATCATTCACACAGGTCCCTGCTTGGAATTGTTACAACTAAGCCTGGCGCTGTTATGGATTTGGGCGGCGGTTTTCGCATCGGGGGAGATACCAAGATGCGATATGAGAATGAGAAAACTCCCATCGCCCTTGTGGGAGCCGTTCCGGCTTTAGTCATATCGCAAAACGGCCCCATATCCATGGGGGATGCCGTCGGCGTATCGCTTTTGCCGGGTTTTGGCGCTAAAGCGATGGCTGCCGGCCCCATAGTCGGACATGCCTTGGAACTATTTAACCCCGCGGATAGCTCCTGTCAGAAGGTTTTTTCCCCTGAGGCTGTTGAATGGCCGAAAGATGACGGGAGAAATTCCAAAAAACCATGTTTCAGGCTTCCGGACGGCGCCTATGTCGGCAAAATCATGGTTGCCGTAAATATCTCCTGGTACGACCCTGGGGAGGATGTTTTGACAACCAATTCATCCGGCAAAGCCGGCACCGGGCCGGCGGCTCCAAACACCGGATTGCGGGCTTCCGGACGGATCTATCAGGACTCAACAGGAACAAAAATAATCTTCAAAAAGCCCGGCGGGGCCTGCTCGGCTTGCGGCCCGGACGATTCGAACGTATGGACCTGCGCCAGTTTAACTTGTCCGTAGTTGCGCCGTTTTTTGAGCTTTATGAATGTGTTGACGGCGGGTATCATATGAGTATAAGAGGTTTATTTTCAGCGCTTTTAACTACTATCTTCGGGTGGGCGGCAGTCCGCGCCGCCGAATTTAAGGTTCTGGACAAATTAGGCCTGGCTTAAGGCTTGCGACTATTTTTCCAGCATGAACGGGTAGCGGTAGTCGTGCGGGGGAGTGAAGTTCTCCTTCACTGCGCGCGGCGACGTCCAGCGCATCATGTTCACCAGGGAGCCGGCTTTGTCGTTGGTGCCGCTGGCGCGGGCGCCGCCGAAAGGCTGCTGGCCCACCACGGCGCCGGTGGGCTTGTCGTTGATGTAGAAGTTGCCGGCGGCGTTTCTGAGTATGTCTTCGGCCTTCAGCACTGCCGCGCGGTCCTGCGCGAAGATGGCGCCTGTCAGCGCGTAGGGTGAGGTTCCGTCGCACAACTTCAGCGTTTCCTCGAACTTGTCGTCCTCGTAAACGTACACTGTCATCACCGGGCCGAAGATCTCCTCTTCCATGGTCTTGAATTTCGGGTTGGTGGTCTTTATCAGCGTGGGCTGTATGAACCAGCCTTCCGAATCGTCGCAGCCGCCGCCGGCTATTATTTTCGCGTCGGGCGCGGTCTTTGCGAAGTCTATGTATCCCTTTATCGTATTGAAGGCGCCTTTGTCTATCACGGCGTTGAAGAAGTTGGTGAAGTCCTCGGCCGGGCCCATCTTTACGCCCTTGACCTGGGAGACAAGGTCGTCTTTTATTGCATTCCAGACCGAGCGCGGTATATAGGCGCGGCTGGCGGCGGAGCATTTCTGCCCCTGGTACTCGTAGGCGCCGCGCACCATAGCGCATTTCAGGGCCTCCTGGTCGCAAGAAGTGTGGGCGAAGATGAAGTCCTTGCCGCCGGTCTCGCCTACCACACGGGGGTAGCCGCGGTACTTGCTGAAATTGCTGGTGATGGTGGACCACATGCCGTTGAAGACTCCGGTGGAGCCTGTAAAGTGCAGGCCCATCAGATCCCGGCTGTCTATGACCGGGGCGCCTACCTCGGCGCCGGAGCCGGGCAGCATGTTTATGGCGCCGTCAGGCAGGCCGGCCGCGTGCCACAGCTTCATCAGGAAATAGGCCGAGTAGACGGCGCTTGAGGCGGGTTTCCAGATGACGGTATTGCCCATGATGGCGGGGGCCGTGGGCAGATTGCCGGCTATCGATGTGAAGTTAAAGGGCGTTACGGCGAACACGAAGCCTTCCAGCGGCCTGTAATCCACGTAGTTCCAGCTGCCCGAAGGCGACCTCGGCTGAGTGTCGTAGATCTGCTCCGCGAACCAGGTGTTGAAGCGGTAGAAGTCCACGAGTTCGCAGGCGGAATCTATCTCGGCCTGGTAGGGGTTCTTGGACTGGCCTATCATAGTTGCGGCGTTCAGGGTTTGGCGCCAGGTGGTGGCCAGCAGTTCTCCGGCCTTCAGGAAGATGGCGGCCCGGGAGTGCCAGGGCATGCGGCCCCAGGTCTCCCGGGCGGCCGCGGCGGCCTTCATGGCCAGCTCCACTTCCTTCGGCCCAGCCTTGTGGTAGCGGCCAATGATCTTTTTATTTTCGTGCGGGATCACGATGTTGGACGTGTGGCCGGTGCGCACTTCCCGGCCGCCGATCATAAGCGGTATGTCTATCACCTGCCCGCGAAGCTCGGCTATTTTGCTCTTAAGCTCGGTGCGCTCGGGGTTGCCGGGGGCGTAGCTCAGGATCGGCTCGTTGACGGGCTCGGGTATCTGGAAAATAGTGTTTAGTGTGTGCATGGTTCCTCCCCTGAAGCGGTTCTGGATATGTTAGCAATCGGCGCGATATTAGTATAATTCATAGTATTCATGGCAGCTATGAACAAAATTCAACATGGCACTTAACCTTTACCAGCTAAGGGCCTTCTTTACCGTGGCGCAGACGCTCAGCTACACCGAGGCGTCGCGGCGGCTGTACGTCACCCAGTCCGCGGTCAGCCACGCCGTGGCGACTCTCGGCAAAAGCGTGCACTACGACCTTTTCAAGAAGACCGGCAACAAGCTGGCCCTCACCGAGACCGGCAAGATCCTCTATAAGTCCTGTGAAACCGTTTTCTACGAACTGGAGAAGGCCGAGGAACGGATCGCCGCTTTAAAGAGCAAGAATATCGGCACTATACGGCTGGGAGCTACGGTGGAGTTCGGCACCACGCTGCTGGTGAAGTACCTGAAAGGCTTCATAAACAAGAACCCCGAAGTACATATAGATTTCCAGTTCCGCCACGAGCTGCTGAAGCCGCTCCTGAACGGCGAACTTGACGTTATTATCGACTGCATGAACCACAGGGCCGAAGGGCTTGAGAAAACTCCGCTTTTCCGCGAAGAGTACGCCGTTATAGCCACGAGGGAATTCATCCGGAAGCATGGAATACGCCGGCCGCTGGACCTGTCCGGCTGCCCCGTCCTGTCCATGGACAAAGCGGGCGCCTGGTGGGGGAATTTCCTAAATGCCCTGCCCGCGGCGGAAAGGCCGGAGTTCGCCAATATCACCGAGCTGAACCACATACGGGCCATAATAAACGCCGCCATGGAAGGCCTGGGCGCGGGCTTCGTCCCTAGGTACTGCGTGCTGAAGGAATTTAAGGCAAAAACCCTGGTAAATGTTTTTCCGCATTTGAAACTTCTGGAAGATAATTTCTACGTGTATCAGAAAGCCGGCAGGGCCGGGCTTGAAAGACACCGCAGTTTGCTGGGTTATCTGAAGAACATCAAGACCACCCAGCTGGAACGAGCATAGAGTCAGCGGAGGAAAATTAAATGAGAAAAATATTATGTGCCGCCGTAATGGCGCTGGCCGCCGCCGCGCCGGCTTTCGCGCAGAGGAACCCGGAGGAGGCTGTGCCGGTGAACAGCTTTTTTGAGCGCGGGCCGGTGAAGGAATATGCGCTTAAAAGAGTTTACGTGGGTGGCGAGGTGGAAAACCCCGGCCTGGTAGAGCTGGGATCGCTGCCGCTGCGCAGCGTGGCGGTAAAAGAGCTGGGCTTCGAGAACGGGAAGGACGCGTTCAAGGGCGCCTATTTCTTTTCCGGCTATTCGCTTTACGACATCCTCAACGCCAAGCTGGTTAAAAAAGTGAGTTCCGATTTTTCTCCCGAAGTGGACCTATACGTGATGGTGGAGAACGACAAGGGCGAAAAGGCCGTGTTCAGCTGGGGCGAGATCTACTACACCAGGGACAATTTCAATACCCTTATTCCCAAAACCGTGCGCGCCATCAACCCGGCAAAGAGCGCAACGGAGTGGCCGCTGCCAGCGGTCCCGCGGCTGGTATGCGGCGGGGACCTTTACAATATGCGCTACATCGCCAACCCGACAAGGATCATAGTGAAGTCCGTGGCCGGGGTGTTCCCCGGTGAGAAGCACGCCGCCGCGCCCTCGCCCGAGTTTAAAATAGTGTATAACGGGACGTCCACGGCGGTGTCCGACCCGGCGAAGTTCGTTTCCGGGCGCGGCCACCCCGCGGCGGAGTACGGGCACGGTATGGGTTTCAAGGGTGTAAGGTCCAGCGAAGGCTTCCTGCTGAAGGACGCTTTGCTGAAGGCCGGGGTAAGGCCGCAGGATTCTTACGATTCCCTGGTAGTGGTTTCGGCCGGGGACAGCTACCGCGCCTCTTTCAGTTTGTCGGAGATAATAAATCGCAACGACAGCGAGGATTTTATGATAGTGGACAAAGGCCTGGAGGAAGAAGGCGCCGGCCGCTTCGCGCTTTTTTCACCCGCGGACTTCTTCGTGGACCGCAATGTCCGTTCGGTGAACAGGATAGAAGTTCTGAAGATCTGAAAAAGCAACTGTCGGGGAGGGAAAACCGGAGGTCCGCCTCCGGTTTTTTCATTGGCGCCCTATTTGATATCATTATGTATAGAATCCTTGAAAATCCGAGGTTAACCGCATGAAACAGCTCAAATTAATCCTCCCTTTAGCCGCCGCGGTCCTTTTTGTTTTCGGCTGCCAGAATAAGCCGTCGCCCCAGAACATGGTGCGGCTGGCCACCACTACCAGCGTGCAGGACACAGGGCTGCTGGACGCTCTGACCCCGATCTTCCAGGAAAACACCGGCTACACGCTGCAGGCCATAGCCGTGGGGTCCGGCCAGGCCATGAAGCTTGGCAAAACCGGCGAGGCCGACATACTGCTGGTGCACAGCCCTACCGACGAGAAAGAGTTCGTGGACGCCGGCTACGGCCTGGCCCGCACCACTTTCATGCACAACGATTTCGTCATTCTGGGCCCCGCCGGAGATCCGGCAGGAGTGAAGGGCGCTAAGAACGCCGCTGATGCCTTTAAAAAAATAGCCGCCGGCGGGCTGTTCGTGTCGCGCGGCGACCAGAGCGGCACCCATAAGAAAGAGCTCAGCCTCTGGACCGCGGCCGACGCCCAACCGGCTAAAGCCAAATATCTGGAAACCGGCCAGGGCATGGCCGGCACACTCTCCATCGCCAACGAAAAGAAGGCCTACTGCCTGGCCGACCGCGGCACCTACCTGTCCATGATGAAGAATATAACTCTGGTGGTTCTGAACGAGGGAGACGACGCCCTGATCAACCACTACAGCCTTATACTTGTGAACCCGGCCAGGTTCCCCAAGGTCAACTCCACCGGCGCTAAGTCTTTTTTTGAGTTCATGCTTTCCGTGCCCGCCAAGAATCTGATAGAGAAGTATGGAATGGAGAAGTATGGGCAGCAGTTATTCTACTACGACTACTCGGCCAAATAAGCGGGTTTCGCGGTATACGCGCAGTCCCAGAAAATGGAATTCATCTTTGCCGGTCTCCAAAAGGGAATAGCCCTGATCTTCAGCGGCAACGCCGAGGTTTTTGCTATCGCCCGGCTGTCGCTGGCGGTGTCGGTACTGGCTACGGCCGCCGCGGTGCTGGCCGGAGTGCCGCTGGGCAGCTGGATCGCCGTAAAAAAATTCCCTCTTAAAAAACTCCTGATAGCGATGGTGAACACCGGCATGGGCCTGCCCCCGGTGGTGGCGGGACTTGTGGTGATGCTGTTCCTTGCTCGCAGCGGCCCGCTGGGTTTCCTGAACTGGCTTTACACCCCCACAGGCATGATAATAGCGCAGTTCATCATAGCCCTGCCGATAATAACCGCGCTGTCCATTTCCGCCATGCAGGGCGTAGACCCCAAGTTCTACCAGCAGGTGCTTACCCTGGGCGCCAGCGACTGGCAGGCCATAAAGGTCTGCCTTAAGGAAATACGCCTTACCGTGCTGGCCGCTGTTATAGCGGGTTTCGGCCGCCTGGTGGCCGAGGTGGGCGCGGTGATGATAGTGGGCGGCAACATCCGCCACCAGACCCGCATGCTGACCACCGCCACCGTGATGGAAACCCAGATGGGCAATTTCGATACCGCCATAGCCCTGGGCCTTATACTTCTGACCTTAAGTTTCTCGGTAAACCTGGCGCTTACGCTGATACAGCAGGGGAAGGTGCAGCCGCGATGATAAAGCTGGCGAACCTGCGCCTGGGTTTCGACACCGGCTTCAGCCTGGCGGTGGACGCGCTCAATATCCGCGAGGGGGAAGTGTTCGCCATCATCGGCCCGAACGGCGCAGGCAAGACCACGCTGCTGAACGCCATGGCGCTGCTGAAAAAACCTTCGTCCGGAACGCTGGAAATAATGGGGCGCGACGCCCTGGCCCCGGCCAACAAGATGTTCCTGCGCCGCTCCATGTCGGTGGTTTTCTCGCAACCCTACCTTACCAACGACACGGTCTCTCACAATGTGGCCCTGCCTCTGGCACTGCGGGGGCAGCGGGACCGCGCCGCTGTGGAAGAGGCGCTGGAGCTTTTTAAAATTACGCATTTAAAGGACCGCAACGCCAAGACGCTTTCACAGGGCGAGTCTAACCGCGCGGCGCTGGCAAGAGCTTTCGTGACCAGGCCGAAACTGGTGCTGCTGGACGAGCCGTTCGCTAGCCTGGACGAGCGCGTGAAGGATTCCATAGCCCGCGACCTGAAGCGCGTACTGAAGGCTTCCAACGCCGCGGTTGTGCTAGTAACGCAGGACCAGGGCGGGGCGCTGACGCTTTGCGATACTCTGGCCGTGCTGGTGAACGGGAAGATACTCCAGCAGGGAGAACCGCAGGATGTCTTCACGCGGCCTGTTTCCGCCGAGGTGGCGGATTTTGTGGGCGTTGAGACCATACTGCCCGGCAAGGTTACGGGTGCGCAGGACAACCTCTGCGCCGTGGAGGCCGGCGGCAAAACGCTTATGGTGGTATCGGACTGCGCGGCCGGCGACAGTGTTTTCGTCTGCGTGCGGCCCGAGAACGTGTCCATTTCCCTGGGGGCGGACGCGGGTGGGCGCCGCAACAATTTCAAAGCCAAAGTGGTCTCGTCAGCGCCCTGGGGCCTGGAGTACAAGGTGGAGCTGGACTGCGGCTTCACACTGCAGGCCGCCGTCACTAAACAGTTGGTGGACGGCCTGGGGGTTAAACCCGGAGCTGAGGTTTACGCCTCGTTCAAGGCTACCGCGGCCCACTTGATCAAAAGGATACTATGATAAGTTTTGAACTGGCGATAGAAACGGTTTTAAAGCACGCGGCTGTGCTGCCCGCGGTGAAGACCCGAGTGGAAGACGCAGTTGGCCGTGTGCTGCTGGAGAACATCCGTTCGGGGATAGATATGCCGCCCTTCAATAAGTCCGCCGTGGACGGCTATGCCGTGCGCGCTGCGGAAGTAGCGCCGGGGACTGAACTGGGGAACCTGGGCCTGGTACAGGCAGGTGAGGCTTTTAACTGGAAGGTGCCGCCAGGCGCCTGCGTGAAGATAATGACTGGCGCCCCGGTGCCGCCCGGCCTGGACGCCGTGGTGATGGTGGAAGACACCTTGGAGCAGGACGGCCTTGTGAAATTTGAAGCCGGCATTGGAAAAGGCGCTAATATAGCCCTGCGCGGCGAGGATATAAAGAAAGGGCGCAAGATACTGGGCCGCGGCACCTTGATAGGCGTCTCGCACATAGCGGCGTTGGCCGCTGTAGGCCGTTCCCATGTTATGACCGGCGCGCTGCCCGTAGCCTCGCTGATAAATACCGGCGGTGAAATAGTCGCTCCCGGGGCTAAACTCGGCAGGAACCGGATCTATAACAGCAATGGCCCCATGCTTGCCGCCCTGCTGAAGACAGACGGAATAAACGCAGCGCCCCTGATAGTACGCGACGACGAAAAAAGATTGCGGACAGTACTGGGCAGAGCGCTGAAAGCCGACATATTGCTTATCTCCGGCGGCGTTTCAATGGGCGATTACGACTTGGTCCCGGCGGTGCTCAAGGCCCTGGGCGTTAAGGAAATCTTCCACAAGGTGAAGGTGCGGCCCGGCAAGCCGATGTTCTTCGGGATGAAAGGCCGCACTCTGGTTTTCGGCATACCGGGCAACCCGGTGGCGAATTTCATGGCGTACCTGGCCTACATAAGGCCCGCCATACGCAAAATGGCCGGCCGGGTCGACTACGCGCCTGAATTCAAAGATGGGGTTTGTTCTTCCGGCTTCGAGCCAAAAACCCCGCGCCGGGCCCTGGTTCTTTCCACCGTGCGCGCTAAAACAGCCTATACGCTGGCGGAAGTTTCCAATAACGGTTCGGCCGACATACTTGCCCTGGCCAGGGCCAACGGCTTCACGATGGTAAAAGAGGGCGGTTCCGTAAAAAAGAACGGGAAGGCTGAATTCATTTCATGGGAATAGATTACCTCCGCATCTCCCTCACGGACAGGTGCAACCTTAATTGTATCTACTGCACCCCGCTGGAGAAGAACGGCTATCTGCCGCACGAAGACCTGCTCCGCCACGAGGAAATAGCCCGCGCCGCCGCGGCGTTCGTGCGCGCCGGCATAAAAAAGATACGCCTCACCGGCGGTGAGCCGCTGCTCAAGAAGGGCGTAGTGGAACTGGTGCGGATGATAAAAGCCATCCCCGGGCTGGAGGAGCTGGTCCTCACCACCAACGGCATATACCTGGGCGAACTGGCCGCTCCGCTGCGGGAAGCCGGCTTGGACCGCGTGAACATCAGCCTGGATACGCTGAAAAAAGAAACCTTTAAGAAAATAACCGGGTCCGACGGGCTGGAAAAAGTTCGGGACGGCATAATGAAATCTCTCAAAGCGGGCTTTACCGGAGTAAAGCTGAACGTCGTCATACTGAAAGGCATAAACGACGGGGAAGTAGCCGACTTCGCCAAATTATCGGTCGAGCATCTGCTGGACGTAAGGTTCATAGAATTCTTCCCGGCCAACAAGCGCTCCGCCAAACTGTCCGAGGCCCTTTTCACCACGGCCGAAACCAGGGGAAAAATAGAGCGCGCCCTGGGCCCGATGGCTAGGCAGCCATCGGCCCGCGGCGACGGCCCCGCCAGCGTTTACAAACTGGTCGGAGCAAAAGGGAAAATAGGCTTTATAAGCGGCCGCAGCGATTACTTCTGCGGTTCCTGCAACCGCATCCGCATGGACTGCATCGGCAAAGTCTACCCCTGCCTGTTCTCGCCCGCCACCCACAACCTGCGCGCCCTCCTGCGCGGCGGCGCGGACGACTACGCCCTGTTCGACTATATAAAAAATATTTTTTTAGTAAAATCTAGCTATAAGAAAGACTCCCCGTCCTCCGGCCACATAGAAATGAGCAGTATAGGAGGATAGGGGGGCTTGTCGAGGGTATGGGCCCGGCGGGCACCGGGTCGGCCACACCGTGGCCGCCCTCCACACTCAGGCTCGGCGCTACGCAAGCCTCGCCTTCCGTGAGGGCCCGCTGGGCCCATACCCTCGCCAAGCTGAGGTGGCATTAAAAAGGAACTAAGATGATAGATGTTGGCGAAAAAAAAGATACGAAGAGAATAGCCAAAGCTCAGGCTTACATAAAGCTTAACGCCGAGATAATCAGCATCATAAAGGCCGGCAAGCTTCCTAAAGGGAATGTGCTGGAGGCCGCGCGCTTTGCCGGAATTCTGGCCGCCAAGAACACCGCTGGCCTCATACCCCTTTGCCACAACCTCCCGCTAAATTACGTAGGAGTTGAGTTCACCTTGGATAAAACCGGCATCCTTATAAACACCGAAGCCCGCTGCACCGGCAAAACCGGCGTAGAAATGGAGGCATTGGTAGCCGCTTCCACCGCAGCACTTACCATCTATGACATGTGCAAAATGTTCGCCCTGAATTTAGAAATAAGCGAAGTTTTTCTCCTGGAGAAAAGCGGCGGCAAAAGCGGGTTATACCAGAGGGCCAAAAAGTAGCAGAGCTGAACCTTGTAATCAGCGGAGTCCGAGCGGAGGGGATGGCCGGGATGGTGCCCCGAGCACCCGTTGCGGAAGGGGGCCCCGCCATAATTCCCCAAGGCGGGGGGAACCGGCGCAAGGGTTCCCTCTGTCCGGGTGAGCGGGGCACCATCCCGGCCATCCCCGACTTCGCATCTCGCGGCTCTTAAATGCAACTATGGGCAAGATTCATTCAATCAACATCAGCAAAGCCAAAGGCGTACCCAAGGAACCGGCGCAGAAAGCCCTCCTTGTAAAACACCACGGCATAAAAGACGACGCCCACGCAGGCACCCCCATCCGCCAGGTCAGCCTCCTCGACATAGAAAGCATCCGCCTCCAGATAGCCGACGCCAAAACAAAAAAAGCCACAGTACAAATACGCCCCGGCATCTACGCCGAGAACCTCACCACCGAAGGACTGGACCTCGCCGCCCTCAAAATAGGCGACAAACTCCGCGCCGGCCCGACAGCCGTCCTCCAGATCTCCAAAATAGGCAAAGAATGCCACAGCCATTGCGCCATCTACCACCAGGTAGGCGACTGTATAATGCCAAGAAAAGGCATCTTCGCCGAAGTCCTAGAAGACGGCCCGATAGAAGTAGGCGACCCCATAGAAAAAGTTTAGCCCGAGGAACCGCATGTCGCTGGACTACCCGCTGTACGAAGAAATGCTCCGCCGGAAATCGCGCGCGGCGAAGTACTGGCGCACAGGCGACATCCTTTATTATATCGGCCTCCTGTCCGCGGTCGGCAGCCCCATGCTGTTCCTGTTGGCCAGCGGGGCAAAAGCCGCATTGCCGGTCAAATCGGACCTGCGCCCCGTTGCCAGGGCGGTGGGCCTGCTCGGCGTCTGTGTGTTCCTGCTCGGAAGCTTCCTTAAAAGCGTTTCCTACACGATAGCCAAAAAAGAAGGCATAGACGTTCAGAAGTATTAAGGAGAATATGCTGGGAGCCATAGCCGGGGATATCATAGGGTCCGTATACGAGAACCTCCATACAAAGCGCAAGGACTTCCGGCTTTTCACACCGCTCTCGTTCTTCACCGACGACACCGTCCTCACTGTCGCCGTAGCGGACTCGCTCTTGAGCGGCAAGCCTTACGCCGACAGCATCCGCAGCTATGCGCGCCGCTATCCCATGCGCGGCTACGGCGGCGGGTTCATGCGCTGGATGCTCATCCCCGGCGCCGGCCCGTACAACAGCTTCGGCAACGGCTCGGCCATGCGGGTAAGCCCGGTGGCCTGGGCCTTCGATAAGGAAGAAGAAATGCTCGCGCAGGCGGAGCTGTCCGCCGCCTGCACGCATAACCACCCCGAGGGGATAAAAGGCGCCCAGGCCGCGGCCCTGGCGGTGTTCCTGGCCAGGAAAGGCGCGACAAAAGAAGAGATCCGGGGCGCGGTCAGCGCCAGGTACGGCTACGACCTTTCAAGAAAGATCGCGGACATCCGGCCTTCTTATAAAATGGAGATCAGCTGCCAGAATTCTGTGCCCGAGGCCATAATCGCCTTCCTGGAATCGCAAAATTTCGAGGATGCCGTCCGCAACGCGGTTTCGCTTGGAGGCGACGCGGACACGCAGGCGGCCATCGCCGGCTCGATAGCCGAAGCTTATTATAAAGGCGTTCCGCCCGGGATACTGGAGCGCGTGAACAAAAAACTGCCGGCGCGGTTCCTGGACGTTATCGGGCGGTTCCGCGCGAAGTTCTGCGCGGCGGCCTGAACGGCCGTCGGCTAGCTGAAAGGATAAATATGGAAAAAATAAAAAGTTTTGAATTAGCCGTGCTTACTTCCAGCGACCGCTGCTCCCGCGGCGAAGCCGAAGACGCCAGCGGCAAACTCGTCTCCGAGATGCTGAAAACCATCGGCGGCCGCACCGCCGCCTATGACATAGTCCCCGACGACATAGCCGCCATAAAAGAAAAACTCCTGCGCTATTGCGACAAACTCTCCGTAGACCTGGTCATCACCACCGGCGGCACCGGTTTCAGCAGCCGCGACGTAACCCCCGAAGCCACCGCCCAGGTAATAGAAAGACTCATCCCCGGCCTGCCCGAGCTGATGCGCGCCGAAGGCCTCAAAAAAACAAAAAAAGCAGCGCTCTCGCGAGGCATAGCCGGCATACGCGGCAACACCATCATCCTGAATTTACCGGGAAGCCCCAAAGCGGTAAAAGAATCATTGGAAGCCGTACTTGACCTGATCCCGCACGCTCTGGAAATGCTCAAGGGCGGCGGACACTGATGGCCCGGGGTAAAGGCGCGACTATGAAAGTTTTTCTGTTCGCCGTTCTTGCGGCGCTTCTCCCCGTACTGGCATGGGCGCAGACCCCCGCCGACGAGGCCGCCGCGCGCCTGAAGGACCCGGCGGTAGTGGCGCGCTTCAACGGCAGCTACGCCGGCCGGTACTATAAAGATCCTGAAAACGTCATAAACGAACTGGCCGGGTCCGGCGATCCTGACGCTTCGGCCATGCTCGCCTTGATAATAACCGGGAGCCACGACAACTTTTACCAGGGAGACGCCGTCTCCGCTCTGGGCAAACGCCTGAAGGGCCCTCAAAAAGACGTGGAGGCTCTAAAATTCCTCTCCCTGACCGTGAAGACCGCCTCGTCTTCTGCCCGCTGCTACGCACTTTACGCGCTCAGCGGCTTCCTGATCTCGCCTTCTTTGAAGGAATATCCGCAGCAGACGGTGCAGTCCGTGATAATGCCCGCGCTGGGCGAAGCCGCGAAGACGGCCTCCGCCGATCCGGACAGGGACGTTCAATCCGCCTACGGGTCGCTGTCCAGGAACTTGAGCAGCTGGAACACTTTCGACTCGCCTAAGGCCCTTAAGGGGAAGGCGGAATACGAAGCCAAAGAAAAACGCCAATCTTACATAGGATTGGGCGTGATGGCGCTGATGCCTCTTACGGTAATAGTAGCCTTCGTGATGCTCCTCGCGGGCGGCGGCGGCGTACTGAAAACGCTGCTGCGGCCCTCCGCCGCGCTTTCCGGGGTGACGGGCAAATGCGTGCAGGCGCTCCGGCAGGACCCCGCCCTGCTGCTGGTCCCGCTGGCTTGCGCCCTGGTCATGGCGGCTTTGACCGGCGGCGTGGCCTATTCAGCGCTCCATGTGAGCGGCCTGCGGCCCCACATGTCCAGGGGAGAGGTGGAAGCGCGGGCGTTCGAACTGATGCTGCGCCCTAAAATGATAGCGGTCTACCTGGCGGCCAGTTACGTCATGGCCGTGATGTTCGCCGAGGGAGCCGGGCTGGCGGCCGCCCTGGAGCGCCTGCCCGAACTTGCCCGGGAGGGGCGCGGGCCCGCCCTCAGGAGCCTTTTCAGCATGGCGGCGGTGCGTGTGGAGAGCGTGATCGGAGCCGTGTTCCTGCCGTTTCTTTTCTGCATCACCCTGATCCCCATCAGCGTCGCCCTGGGCGGGGACAATACCGCCTGGATCTCTTCGAAGATAGGGCTGGGCACCTATGACGATTACGCGGTGCTGTTCGTGGGCGGGGTCGCGGGGGCGGTCTTGATGGGCTCGTTCTTCCTGGCGCTGGCGCAGGTGCTGAATTCCGTGCTGGCCGTGGGTGTGTATTTCCACGACAGGGGCACGGCGTTCCCCGCCGGAGTTTAAAAAAAGTAGAATTTAGTTAAATCGCGGACTTTGCGGACCCGCGGGCTACCGGCTATTGCAACCTTTCTAACACCAAGTAAGTTGTACGGCAAGTTGTGTTCTTCGTGTATCATAACACGAGGGAACAACAATGGATTACAAACGGGTGACTGCGGAAGAACGGGGGCTCATTTATC
>CAIXBR010000126.1 GCA_903917735.1 uncultured Elusimicrobia bacterium
AGAAGAAATAAGAACGTAAAAGTAACGGCGCCGCTGTAAAAACAGCGGCGCCGTAATTTTTTACCTCTGAAGTCTTCGTTAGCCGCCGGAAAAAGGAGAGAGAAGCGTTACCAGGTCCCCGTCGTGAATGGGAGCGTCCCAGTCCACGAACTTATCGTTGATGGAGGCCTTGGAGATGTTGGTGGTGAGCGGGATGGTCTTGCCGGCCTGCAGCTCGTGCAAGAGCTCCCGGGCGGTGCCGGCCTCCGTTTCGTAAGCCTCGGTCTGGGTGCCGCGGCGCTCGCCTATAAGGGCGAAGTAGCGCACCGTTACTTTCTTTTTCATGCTTTGCCCCCGGCCTTGAGAACTGGCTCGTGCAGATACATAAAAGCCTTCTCCGGAGTTACGGGCAGGGACGGCAAGGCCTTATCCTTGCGCACGCTGCGCAGCGCTTCCAGTATCGCGAAGTACGAGCCCAGCCCGTGCACTAACGGCGGCTCGCCTATGGCCTTGCTGTTGCACACGGCATAGGGGTTGCTCGAATCCTTCAGTAGCGTAACATCGAAGTGCTCCGGGATGAATTTGATGTCCGGGACCTTGTAGGCGTTCACGCCGGTCAGCACTTTGCCGTCGGCGCCGTAGCGGATCTGTTCCAGCGTGGCCCAACCGATACCCTGTACCACGGCGCCATGTATCTGGCCCAGGTCCACTTCGGGGGACAGCGATTCGCCCACATCCTGCACCACATCTATGGATTCTATAGCGTAGGTGCCACGCACACAGTCCAGCAGCACCTCGGTCAAAGAGGTCGCGTAGCTGTAGTAAGCGAAAGGCCGTCCGCGTTCCGCGTTAAGGTCATAATGCAGGTTTGGTGTGGCGTAGAAAGCGTGTTCCGACATATCTACGCGAGCCCACTGCGCGGCCGCCACCAGTTTTTCCCAGGTCATGCCGGCGGGTTTTCCACCGGAGTATATGATCCCGTCGCGGATAACTATTAAGGCGGGGTCGGCTTGGCCAAGCTGGCTGGCGGCGAAAGCCTGCAGGCGGGCGTACAGCTTCTCGCAGGCGAACTTGGTAGCCATCCCGTTAAGGTCGGCGCCGGAGCTAGCCGAGGTGGGCGAAGCGTTAGGTATGCGCGAAGTGTTGGTAGTATCAACCCGCACCCTGTCCACACTGGCGCCCAGCGTGCGCGCCGCCACCACACGGATCTTGGTATTCACGCCCTGCCCCATCTCCACGGCCCCGGTGCTTACCGAGACGCTGCCGTCGACGTAGATATTGACCAGCGCGGTGGCCTGGTTAAGAGCCATCTGCGCGAAAGAGATGCCGAAACAGACCGGGACTACGGCCAGCCCGCGCTTGGTATCGGTGTGAACCTTGTTATGCTCCACAACCGCCGCGCGGCGGGCGGCAATATTCACCTTCTTGTCTAAAGTCTCCCAGCAGCGCACGGCGTTCACGGAGTCGAGCTTCACCCCGTACGGCAGGGTGTCGCCGTCGCGCAGCAGATTCCTGCGTTTAAGGGTCTCCACGTCAGCGCCCATGAGCTCCGCGGCATGGTTGAGCGCCGCTTCAATTGAGAAAGTCCCCTGCGGCACTCCGAAACCTCGAAAGGCGTTGTTCGGGGGTATGTTGGTGCGGCAACTTACCGCGGCAATGCGGATATTGGGGATATTGTAAGAGCCGGAAGCATGCAGGAAAGAGCGGCCGAGCACGGCCAGCGAAATGTCGGAGCAGGCGCCGGCATGCTGAAAAAGGTCTATTTCATAGGCCAGGATCCTGCCCTCGGCGTCCAGACCCAGTTTGTAGTCGTACTCGTAGGCGTGGCGCTTGCCGGTGGTGGCTATATCCTCGTTGCGGCCCAGCACCAGCTTTACGGGGCGCTTAAGGAGGAACGCGGCCATGGCGGGCGCTACTATCCAGACCGCCGTAGATTCCTTGCCGCCGAACCCGCCGCCGAGCCGGCGGATGTCGAGTTCAACCTTGTGCATAGGTATGCCCAGCACTTCGGCCAGATGCCGGTGGAAAGCGCCCGGCGACTGCGCGCTGGCATGCACCTTGATGGTGTCATGTTCGCCCGGCAGTGCCAGAGCCCGCTGGGTTTCGAAATAGAAATGCTCCTGCGGCCCGCTCGAGAGCCGCCCCTGCGCGATATATTTGCACTTAGCGAAAGCCGCGTAGGGATCGCCGTTCACAAGAACGCGCCTGGCGCCGTGGAGCATCCCTTTTGCGGCCGCCTCGCGCGGGTCGAAGACCGCTTCAAGTTTTTCTATATCGGCACTGATCAGCTTGACCGCGCGCTGAGCGTTGCGTTGCGTATCGGCCACCACCAGGGCTATGGGCTGGCCGATGTACTCGACGCTGTCCGTGGCCAGCAAAGGCTGGTCCTTCAGTACATGCCCTACCTGATTAAGGCCCGGCACGTCGCGGTGTGTATAGACCGCCGCTACTCCCAGCGCAACCGCGGCCTTGGAAATATCAAGGGAACGTATTTTGCCGCGGGCGACCGGAGACGTATAAATGACCGCATGGAGGCAGCCCTCGGGAGCGGGAATATCGTCGACAAACTGCGACGTGCCGCGCACGTGCATCCCCATGTCCTCGTTCTTCATACGGCCTCCCCCGCAGCGGCCAGCGCGGCAAACTGAGCGCGCACCAGCTGGCCCAGCAGCAGTTTCTTGTAAGCGGCGGCGCCGCGGATATCGTCTATAGGTTTAGCTGCGGCCTCGGCCGCCTTGGCCAGGGCGTCGACAGTCTCCGTGTCCGGTTTGCGGCCATAAAAGACCTCAAGGCCGCTTATCAGGAGCGGGATCGGTCCAACGCCGCCGGCGGAAAGGATAATGCCGGTGATAGCGCCGTCGGGGCCGGTGGTCAGCCGCAGCGCGGTGTTGACCGCGGCGATGTCGAGCGTGGCCCGGTTGGAGACTTTTTCGAAATGGTAACGGGCGCCGACCGGCAGCAGCGGGATCACTATTTCGCTGAGCAGGTCGCCGCAGGCCAGGTCCGTTTTCTTATACCCCAGGAAGAACTTCGAGAGAGGCACTTCCCGCTTGGCGCCGCCGGGATCAACTATGACCAGCCGCGCGTCCAGCGCCAGCAGGATGATGGCGGCGTCGCCGATGGGCGAGGCGTTGACAATATTGCCGGTAAGCGTGGCCTTGTTGCGCAGGAGGGTGGAGGAATGACGCAGCAGGTCGTGCGCCACTCCCGGGAAATGCCGCTGCACGGCGGCGGACCTGCGGAAATCCTCGATAGTGACCGCTCCCCCCACGCGCAGCATCTCGCCGTCTGCATGTACATAATCCAGGTCGCAGCGGCTGGACAGGAAGCAAAGATCGCTTTCAAGCAGTTGCTCGGGCCTCTGCGCGAACAGGTCCGTGCCGCCGGCCACCAGCACCGCGTCCTTGGCGGGCGGCTGCGGATCCGTGCGCAGCTGCGCCAACTGGTCCGGGATCGCACGGAAATACTCCGGCACTACGCCGGCGGCCACCAGCGCGGAGAGCCATTCGGACGGATCGGCATCCACCTCCGCCAGCCTTTCGCATAGCGCGCGCGCCGCGTTGCGGATGGAAACATAGCCTGTGCAGCGGCAGATATTGCCGTCCAGCGCGTCCACGGCGTCCTCATAAGACAAGGCAGAGCTGCCCAGGCAGAAGCCGGTCAGGGATAAAACGATACCGGGCGTGCAGAACCCACACTGCGAGGCGCTGCTATCCACGATAAGCTGCTGCACCAGCGTAAGGGGCTCGCCGATAAGGCCCTCCACGGTGACGATGTGGCAGCCGTCCACGTCGCCGATGGGCAGCAGACAGGAGGGGCAGGCCTTATAGGCCACGCTGCCGTCAGCCTGCCTGGCGCCCACCAGCACTGCGCAGGCGCCGCATTCGCCCTCGCGGCAGGCTTCCTTGGTGCCTGACAGGCACGCGACACCGCGGATGAATTCAAGTAAAACCATGCCGGGGCGCTCGTCCGTGAGGACCGCGCGCTGGTTAAGAATAAAGCTCAACATATGCGACTCCTTAAAATTCAGCTGCCGATATACTTCGCCACCAGGCTCCTGGCCTCGGCGGTGTCCATGGTGCCGTTCACCAGCACGCGGCCGTCGGGAAACACCACCAGGCGGTGCGCGCCGCTGGTGAATTCGAGCACCACCCCGTTGAACGTGACCGTTCCAAGGGGCGTTAACCTTTCGCGAAGCCGCGCAAAGTCAGGGGCTATTCTGCGCTCAGGCGTAACCTGTACCGCGTTCCTGCCGCAGAAAACCGCGGACGACGAAGAGCCCCGTTTAGAATCCAGAAAATCGAAACGCCGTTCGCCGCAGCAAACGCAGCCCGCGCGGCGTTCGGCGGCAACCGCGTTGACTGTGCCGCGCCATATATCCAGCGTGTGAAATTTAAATTCGGCTGTCTCCGCTCCTAACAGCAATTTAAGCGCCTCGGTAACCTGCAGCGCCGCCACCCAGGCCACGGCGGTATTCAGAACCCCGAAGGTATTGCATGTCGGGAGTAGCCCCATCTCCGGCGGGTCCTCGAAAAGGCAGCGAAGACAGGGCCCGCGGCCGGGGTGCACCGCCAGCACCATGCCGTCGCTCCCCAGCACGCCGCCATAGACCCAGGGCTTGCCGGAGCTGACCGCCGCGTCGTTCAATAAATAGCGGGTCTCGAAATTATCTGTGCCGTCCAGCAACAGGTCGGCCCGGCCCGCCAGTTCCCGTATGTTCGCGGCGGTGACATCCGTTATCACGGACTCTATCTTTATTGAAGAATTCACCGCGCGCAGGCGGCGGGCAGCGGCCTCGGCTTTAGGAAGGCGTTCACGGACATCTTTCTCGTCGTAAAGGAGCTGTGACTGCAAATTGTGCGGTTCCAGGATATCCCTATCGGCCAGGATAAGCCGGCCGATACCGGCGCGCGCAAGAAATTCGGCCTGGGCGCTCCCCAGCGCCCCGCACCCGACCACCAGCACGTCGCTTTCGGCGAGCGTGCGCTGGCCCGCGCTCCCGATCGCGCCCAGCACGGTCTGGCGCGCATAACGCTCCCCGTTCAGCATTTTGAACCGGCGTCCGCTACGCGCATGTGCGCGCCGTCGCGCTTGTAGTGGACCATTATTATCTCGGCCAGAACCGACACGGCTATCTCTCCGGGCGCCTTGCCGCCCAAGTTAAGACCTATGGGCGAATGCACACGCTTGTCTTTCAGCGGGTAAAGCTTTTTCTTCCCGAGCAGCCGGAATATCTCTCGCACTTTGTCGGCGCTGCCTATCATGCCGATATAGGGCGCGTCCGTGCGCATCACGGCCTCCAGGCACTCCCGGTCCAGGGCATGCCCGCGCGTGACTATCACCACATAGGTGTCCTTGTCCACGCCGGCCGCCGCCACGGCTTTGTGCGGGGCTTCGTTTATTATCGCCAGCGCGACAGGGAAACGTTCGGGGTTGGCGAACTCCTTCCTGTCGTCGGCCACCGCGTAAGGGTAGCCGGCCAGCCGGCAGGCCTCGGCTATTTTAAGCCCCACGTGGCCGCCGCCAAGTATCAGAACCTTGAAAGGGTTCTTATATACGTCTATATAAACTTCCATGTTCCCCATGCAGATCATGCCGGTGTTGCCGCCGGGCTTCAGTTCGAAAACGAACTTGCCGCCCTCGCCCTTCTTTAGGCATTCCACCGCTTTCTTTATGGTCAGCGCCTCTATGGAGCCGCCGCCCACCGTGCCCTCTATCGAGCCATCGGCAAAAACCAGCATCTTCGCGCCGGCCTCGCGCGGGGTGGAGCCACCCACGGAAATAACGGTGACGAAAGCGGCGCTTTTACCGCCATCGATCGCTTCGGAAAGCATTTTTATCAAGTTTCTGGTTTCTTTCATATTGTTGTGATTTTATCAATTTTCCTTAGGCCACTCTGTAAATTTCTACAACTTCCGTCTTGCCCTTTAGCGCCGTTCTGCCCAGTGACTCGAAGGTCATGGAGCCGGCCAGCGATCCTCGCGCCTTGGCCAGCGCGGCTTCGCTCACTATGATGTCGGTGCCGAAGTCCTTGGTTTTAGACTGCAGCCGCGAAGCAATATTGACCGTGTCCCCGATAAAAGTGTACTCCAGCCGCGCGGAGGTGCCGATGTTACCGGCCACCAGCCGCCCGGCATGTATGCCTATACCGAAGTTTACCGGCACTTTGAACTTGCCGGAGGCGTTGAACTCGGCCAGGGCCGCGCGCATCCCCGCCGCGGACCGCAAAGCGTCGGCGGCGTAATCCCCCGAGCCCATCAGCGGGGTGTAGATGGCCATTACGGCGTCTCCCATGAACTTGCTGATAACTCCATTATGGGACGTTATAGGCGGTGTAATATAGCGGAAATAGTTATTCAGAAATTCCACTACGGCGGTGGCGCTAAGTGTCTCGCTCAGCGGGGTGAAATTGCGGATGTCGCAGAACATCACGGCGGCCTCTATGTCCTCGCCACCGAGATTGACTTTCTTGTTCTTGATGAGTTCCCGCGCTATCTCTATGGACATGTACTTGCCGAAAGTGTCCTGCAGCTCCTCGCGCTCCTTCAAGCCGTCCACCATCTCGTTGAAGCCGGCTTTAAGACAGCCTACTTCGTCGGAGAAATAAATGCGGGTTTTGACCTCGTAATCCCCCCCCCGCTACGCGCTTCATCTTCCCGATAAGGCCGTCCAGGGGTTTTTGAATGCCGTAATAAACGCTGTCGAGACCCACCAGCAGGATTACCGCCGAGAGGAGGAGCAGGTCATCCATGGCCGTGGCAAAGGCCGCCATCGGGACCTGCCGGTAGACCGCGGCGAATATAAGGACGAACGGAATTATGGCGAAACCGAAGACCATCAGGGAGAACTTGATATAGACCGGGATAGAGAACCCGTGTCTAAGCCGGGAAAGCTCTTCCGGCGAGTAAAGAGCTTCCATGAGGCCCTTCTGTTTTGACAGATGGCTGTCGATGTAAACCACCAGCACGGCCGCCTGCGCCACCAAGGCCGCCGCGGCGGCAGCGAACCTGGCGCCGGAAGCCGGTCCGGACACCGCGTAGAATATCCCCAACGAAACGG
Source organism: uncultured Elusimicrobia bacterium (assembly GCA_903917735.1). GTDB lineage: Bacteria > Elusimicrobiota > Elusimicrobia > Elusimicrobiales > UBA9959 > UBA9959. The sequence continues at coordinate 7,039 of CAIXBR010000126.1, forward strand.
CCTGCACTATGCCCAGCATCAGAAAAGCGTCCCGGTACACGCTGCTGATGCGCCGCCGCACAGTTTCCCTGAGCTTATCGTCCGGCTTATCCACGTACTTATACGCCGGTCTGGCCCAGAGGTAAACGAGGAGGAACATTACAAGCATCTGATAGGTGAAGCGCAGATGCAGGCCGGGCGCGCTGTCTACGGACTCCCCGGTAAAACCGAGCATCGCCATCCTGAAAAAAGAAGAATTCACCAGCCCCAGGACGATGGGCAGCATCATCATGCCGAAGAATTCCTTCATTTTTTTCCTGCGTTCGTCTTTTCCGGTGTCGGCGGTCATGGCTTTCCTTTAAATGAACCTGATGAAAATCCAGTATATTATGGCATTAAAAAAAGTAAGCGGTACGCCGATACGGGCGAACTCCAGGAAGGTGATGGTCTGGCCGGATTTTTTCTCCGCCGTCTGTATTATGATAACGTTACTGGCGGCGCCCAGGATGAACATGTTGCCCGCTATGGTGGAGGCTGCGGCCAGCGCCATATAGGCCCGGATACCTGCGCCTGCATGTCCCAGCACGGGCAAGTAAAGCGCCACCAGCGGCACGTTGGAAACAAGCTGGCTCAGCACCACGCTGACCGTCATTACGGCCCCTAGCCCGGCTATATCCGCGCCCGAACTGACAATAAGCCCCTGAAAGAAACCCGTATTCCAGACGGCTCGCATAAGGATGAACATCGCGGCGAAGAAAGCCAGCGTGCTCCAGTCCACTTTGCGCAGTATTTCAAAACGGCGCGGGCTGAACAGCAGGGCCGGCGCGGCCGCGGCCAGCGCTATCCAGGTGATGCGGAACTCCAGCGCGGGCGCCAGCCAGGCCAATATTATTTTTGCGGCTATCATCGCTGCCAGAACAAGGACGGTTATCCTGGCCAGCCGCGCCAGGCCCTTATCCTTAACCGGCTCCTGTGAATTTTTAAGAGGGCATTGGGTGAACTCTTCGGGATAAAAATAACGCACCAGTAGGAAAACCGCGCCAAGGTTTAAAAGGGTGGGAACGGCCAGATATTTAAGGAAGGTAAGGAACGGTGAGGCTATCCCGCCGTTCACGGCCACCAGGAGGTTCTGCGGATTGCCTATCGGGCTCATTACGCTGCCGACGGTTATAGAGAAAGCAAGCGCCAGCAGCAGCGCCTTAGGGGAGATATCGTGTTTTTTTGCTATCAGCAGCGCCACCGGTGTACCTATTATGGCCACCGTATCGTTCATCAGGAAAGCCGCGGCTATCCCCATAAAAAAAACAAACATCAGCAGCAGCCCATCTTCCGTACGGGCGCGTTTGAACACCTCGTACTTGGCGTGCGCCAGCCAGCCGCTCAGCTCCAGCGCCTGCCCCGCCGCGAACATGCCGAAGAGAAAAAGCATAACATCGGCGTCTATCGCGGCCAACGCGGCGGCCGGCTTTATATCGCCGGCGACGAGCACGGCTAACGCCCCCGCGCACATCACCTGCCAGATCTCCAGGCGGAAACGCCCCACCTGCCTGACGGCTATGAGAAAGAAGACTATGAGCAGTATTATTATGGGCAGCATTTCAGGGAAGCAGGTAGACGAAACTGTTATTGTTTTTCAAGGCGGACGAGGCTATCGTAGTCCTCAGGGGTATCGAAATCACGTATTATCCCGCGGTCGGCCACTTCCAGGTCGGCTATGTTTACGGACGGGGAATGTGTCACCCAGTGCAGCCCCTCGTCGAGCGGGCCCTCGAAACACAAGTGCCTGTATCCCGCCGGAATGATTATAGGGTGCCCCCTTTTAAGTATCGAGTCAGAGGGCCTTATAGTCCGGGGAATAACTATGGAATTTTTATTCAAGAGCCAGAAATCGATTATCTTTTTATAGGTTTCCGGCAGCACAGTCGGCTGGTCGGCCAGACAGACCATGTAGGCCTCGGAATATTCAGAAGCGGCCTCAAGCCCGGTGCGCAGCGACGAGAACTGCCCGTTCTCCGGCTTCAGGTTCACGGCGACTATTTCTCCGGCCGGGGTCCAGGCTGCGAGTATTTCGAACGAGGTCCGGCCCAGCACTACTACCCGGTCCTCCACGCCAGCCCTGCGCAGCGCGTCGCAGACATGCTCCAGAAAAGGACGCCCGCGCCATTGGAGCAGCGCCTTGGGCCGCCCCATCCTGCTTGCTTCACCGGCCGCTAAAATAATCGCTGAAAGCATATCGAAAAACACACCATCCCGGCTATAAATAATCTTCCGGCGGGCGGCAAACTGGCCGGAGCTACTGCTCCGGCTCTGCAGACAGCTCACTCTCCGTTATCACGCAGCGGAACCCTATGTCGTCGTTGGGGTCAGCCGTGCTGGCCCGGTTCCCGCAACGCGCCGAGTCCGCGTCGGAATTCCAGGAGCCGCCGCGGATCACATATTCCTCCCCCGTTGCGGGGCCCTGCGGGTCCTTGGACGGACGCTGGCTATAATAGGTTCTGTCGTAACGGTCGGACACCCATTCCCATACATTGCCGTGAAGGTCGCTGAGACCGTACTTGTTCGGTTTTTTGACCCCCACCGGATGCGGGGTTCCTCCTGAATTGGTCTCCAGCCAGGCAAAAGCCTCGGCATTGGCGGAGGACTTGCCGAAGGAATAAAGTTCGGAAGAGCCGGCGCGGGCCGCAGCTTCCCATTCGGCCTCTGTCGGCAGGCGTTTTTTCTTCCAGCGGCAGTAAGCGGCGGCGTCCTCCCAGGCCACACCGACCACGGGGCAACTTGGACAGGTCTTGATTACGCCTTCCAGGTGTTCATAGTATTTATCACGCCCGGTCTCAAGATTAAACTTCCCTTCGGGTTTCTGCCATTCAGGGAAATTGGCGCCGGTGACCAGCGTGAACGCCGCGTAATTCCCTATGGTAACCTCCGTCTTATCCATGTAGAAAGGTGAGAGAGTTATCTGCGCCGCAGGTTTCTCGTCCGGATCGCCCGTGCCGACAGGCGAACCGAGGCGGCGGGCTCCACCCGGGACGAGCGCCATGTCTTTAACTTTTCTAAGCTGTTTCTTCCGCGCGGCGGACTCGCGCTGCTTCGGCGCGGCAGTCACGACCTGCACAGGCGCGGCGGTCCCGACCTGCACGGGCGCGGCGGTCCCGACCTGCACGGGCGCGGCGGTCCCGACCTGCACAGGCGCGGCGGTCCCGACCTCTTTGCGCGATGCGCTCTCGGCATGCAGGCGCGCGGCGTTTAGACAGACGCCGCAGGCGAAATCGGCGTTCTCGCCGCGGATATAGTTAAGCAGTTCGGACTCGTCAGAGGAGAGCGGGCCGCTCTGCGCGCCAAGCGGCAAGGAGGTAAGTAGGCCGAACGCTGCCTGTAAGAGGATTCCCGCTAGGATGTATTTCATGTTTACCTTGTTCGAACGGTGCTGTTCCAATTCGGCAGTTTATTAAATGCCGGCAATTCTCAAACGCGCTAGCATCCGGCTTTTTTATAAAGCCTTGCCGCGGCCTTATTGGCGCGCTCGGCCAGCTTGAACTCGTCCACGTTCACCAGGCGGCCTTCCTTAACTACCACCTTGCCGTTGACTATGGTGTACTTGGTGCGGTGCGAGGCTCCGCAGAACAGCAGCGAAGCCAGCGGGTCCGACTTGGAGCCGGCAAAGTCCAGCCCTCCCACGTCGAAAATGGCCAGGTCGGCGGCTTTGCCCGGTTCTATAGAACCTATGTCAGTGCGGCCCAGAACGGAAGCGCCACCCAGCGTTGCCAGTTTGAAAGCGTCACGGGCGGGCATGGCGTCCACTCCGGCCTTTACGCGCTGCACCAGCATGGCCTGGCGTATCTCACCCAGCATGTCCGAGGAATCGTTGGAGGCGGAGCCGTCCACAGCTATGCCCACGGGGACATTATGCTTCATGAACATCCGGACCGGGGCGATGCCCGAGCCCAGGCGCAGGTTGGAGGTTGGGCAATGGGCCACACCGGTGCGGGTCTTTCCCATCTTTTGGGCCTCGGCCTCGTTGATGTAGACGCAGTGGGCGAACCACGCGTTGCCCTCGCTTACCCAGCCCACGGATTCCATGTATTCCAGCGGGCGCATCTTGAAGAGTTTTTTGCAGAAAGCTTCCTCGTCAATGGTCTCGGCCAGGTGGGTATGCATGCGCACGCCCCATTTCTTGGCCATCACCGCGGTAAGCTTAAGCAGCTCCGTGGTCACGGAAAAAGGCGAGCAAGGCGCCAGGGCTATGCGCGTCATGGCGAAATCGTTCGCGTCGTGATATTTGTGCACCAGGCGTTCGCAATCCTTCATGATGAAATCTTCGGTCTGCACCACACTGTCCGGCGGCAGACCGCCCTTGGAGCGGCCGCGCGACATGGAGCCGCGCGTAGGGTGGAAGCGGATGCCCAGTTCCCTCGCCGCTTCTATCTGCGTATCTATGAAGAAACAGCTGTCCTGCTTCGGGAACAGGTAAAGGTGGTCGGTGCTGGTGGTGCAGCCGGTCAGCAGCAGCTCGCCCAGGCCCACCTGGGTGCTGGCGTAGACAGCCTCGGGGTTTATATACTTCCAGATATCGTACAAGTAGATAAGCCAGTCGAAAAGTTTGGAGTCCTGCGCTTTAGGCAGGTTGCGGGTGAGGGTCTGGTACAGGTGGTGGTGGGTGTTGACGAAGCCGGGCAGCACCACGCAACCTTTGGCGTCAATAACGGTATCGGCCTTTACTCTGAGACCCTTTCCCACCTTCTTTATTTCCGCGCCTTCCACATACACCTCGCCGCCGCTTATCTCGCGGCCTGCCCCGTCCATGGTGGCCAGCACCAGCGCGTTCTTTATCAAAAGGGTTTTAATTTTCATAATAGTCTCCTGAACTATATTATAGTAAAATCATATTCTAAGTGCGGGTTTACAAATGATCGAAAACGGCGCTGAAATAAACGGACACAAGATCACCGGCGAGTTGGGCCGCGGCGGCATGGGTGTGGTTTACAAGGCCTACGACAAGACCCTGAAGCGGGACGCGGCCATAAAGATGCTGCTGCCTGAGCAGGCCACTGAAACCAATAAAAAAAGATTCCTCCGCGAGGCGGCCGCCATAGCCCGGTGCGGCCATCCCGGCATTATAAAGATCTACTCCTACGGCGAGCACGGCTGCCTGCCTTACTTCGCTATGGAATTCGTGGACGGCAAGCCGCTGGCCTCTTTCCTTGAACTTGCCCGCGCGATAAAAGATTCCGGCAACATTGACGAGCTGAAGAAATACGGCTACATCACTCCCCCCTCACCGGGCGACGAAGACCTCCCGTATTTCCTGCGTCCGCTGGCGGCCTCACCGCTGGCCGACGGGGATTACGAGAACCATGCCGCCGCGCTTATCGCAGGCGTGGCCGACGCGCTTTACGAGGCGCATTCCCTGGGGATATTGCACCGGGATATAAAGCCTTCCAACATACTGATCTCCAAGATAGGACTGCCCAAGCTGGCGGACTTCGGCCTGGCCAAGATGACCGATTCCGGAGATATAACCACCGGCCAGCCGCGCCTCGGAACCCTGAAGTACATGGCGCCTGAAATATTTTCCGGCGCGGAGGGCAGCCCAGCGTCGGACATCTACGCGCTCGGCACGGTCTTTTACGAACTGCTGACCCTGGGGCACCCTTTCGAAACCGACAACACAGCCGCTTTCATAAAGGCGGTTATGCAGGGAAAGTGTCCACCGCCGTCCAGGCGGAACAAGGCGATATCCCCCGCGCTAAGCCTCGTCGTGATGAAATGCCTTGAAAAGGATCCCTCCCGCCGCTATACCGATGCGCGGGAACTGGCCGACGCCATCCGCCTGGCCGCCAGGCCGAAAGGGCTTAAGACGCAGATCTTCGCAGGCCTACGCGGCCTGCTGCTCCCGGCCGAGAAACCGCCGCAGCCAAAGGAAAACCCGGAGACGCTGCAGCCCGTCACGGAAGAGGCCCGGCGCGAAGCCTCCCGGCTGGGGAGCGAGGCCGCGCTAGCCTACTTTACGGATTTCTCGGTGGACCAGGCTCAAGCTCTTGTACTGGATGCCCTAAAACTGGACCCGTTCTCAGTGGACGCCAATACCATGCTTATAGTCCTGGCCCCCCATATGGGCGAAACCTCCGCCCTGCGTAAGGCCGGGGAAAGAATGCGCCAGCTGGCGAAGTCAGGGGCGGACGCGGGCGCGCGCCTTTACGCCGGGCTGTTGGCCGAGCACCTGGGCGGCTCCAAGGACTGGCTGAAGAAAATGGAATATTACCTGGGCGGGGACGCCGACGATCCCGCCCTGCTGGCCATCTGCGCCAGGGCCCGGCTGGACCTGGACGACCATGAAAGGGCCGCCGCCTACGCGAAGCGCATTAGCCGGGCCGTGCCGGGCGCTACGATCTTCACCTGGTTCGTTGAACTGTACCATAACATCTGGATGGGGCGGCGCGACCGCGCGCAGGAGATAACTGCTGAGGAGATAAAGCATCACCCCGGCAACTTCATGCTCCGATTCGCCCTCGTGGAGAGCCTGGTCAAGACCGGCAAGATCGGCGAGGCGGAAAAGGCGCTGGACGAGGCCGCCGCCCTCGCGGAGAACAGCGAGTTCTTCCTATACCTGCGCATACAGCTGGCAGCGCTTAAAAATGACCACAAGACCGCCTGCGTGGAACTGCGCAAGCTTATCGGCATAGCCCAGGAAGACGTCATAGCCCGGTCCTATTACCGCCTCAGCAAACTTTATTCCCTGCGCGGCGACAGGAAGGAAGCGCTGCGCCACCTGGAGATAGGCCGCAACCTGGCACCCCAGTACAATTTCAAGTCCAACGAGGAACTGGCCGCGCTTACGGAAGGCTCAGTGGAGTACCGCCCTGCCTTCGAGGACCTACCCGCCGACTGCCTGGAGATGAACTTCAAAAAAGGGAAGCAGGTCCTGCTTGACAACCTTTTCTCGGCCGTCAGGAACCTCGGCGACGCGGTTTCCACCGTTTATATTTTCGACAAAGACTCCGAACCCAGGGCTGTTCGTTCCTGGCTGTTCTTCACCGAAACTGGCCTGAGCGAGAGGAAAACGGAAAAGATTTTCATGCCGGCCCTGCCGCTCTCGTCCTTTATGGATGCGCGCGGCAACGTGCTAAAGACGGAATTCACCAGGGTGCAGACGGAATACGGCAGATATCTGGCCGCCGTCAAATACGCCGCCCCGCTGCGCCAACTGACCCTATACCCCGTAGAAGTACAACTTAACATAGAGGGCCTCTGGTACAGGCGCCAGGGAAGCGTGCTGGACCTGCGCCTCGACGAAGTCTGCCAGGAACCGGGCCACCGCTGCCATATCCTGGCCTTGCCGGAGGATTCGGAGATCATCGAACTTTCAGCGAGAGCCGATGAGGAACTGAAGCGCGGCGGCTGGCGCTTCCTGATCTATCGCCGGCTCTTTTTCGACAGCGAACATTTCCGGCTTAACGCCAAGTTCCGCCACAAGCGCCTTTAAATTTATAAAATCTATTATCTTTGAACCGAGGTGCAACATGAAGAGCAAGGTAACTTTCCTGTCTGACGCTCAGCTTAAAGCCGAGGCGGAGCGCTGCCTGTACTGCGAGGAAAAACCTTGCCAGAAGGCCTGCCCAGCCGACTGCTCTCCTGCCGACTTCATAATGGCCGTGCGGCAGATGGAGAAGTCGGATTTCAAGCGCTCGGCCGCCCTGATAATGGGGAACAACACATTCGGCGGAGTCTGCGGCGCAGTCTGCCCCGACTGGTTCTGCGTTAAGGCCTGCTCCCGCAAGCTCTTCGACAACCCTATCAACATTCCGGCCGTACAGGCCGCGGTGGTGCAGAAGGCCAAGGAACTGGGCGTGATGCCGCAGTTCAAAAAAGCCCAGTCCAACGGCAAAAAAGCGGCCGTGGTAGGCGCAGGCCCGGCCGGCTTCGCCGCCGCCGGCACCCTGGCCCAGCTCGGCTATAAGATAGATATTTTCGAGAAGGACCGTAAAGCGGGCGGCGCCTGCAACCTTATCCCGGACGCGCGCTTCCCCAAGGAAGTCCTGCGCACCGAAATTGAATTTGTGAAGACGCTGGGAAATATTTCCATCCGGACTGGCGCGGCCGTGAAAGACCCCGCTTCCCTGCTTAAGAAATACGACGCGGTCATAGTGACGGCCGGCGTGGCGGATCAGATAAAGCTCGGCATAGAGAACGAAAACCTGGGCGTGGAAGGCCTGGAGTACCTGCGTAATCCCGCTAAATATAAGGTGAAGGGCAAGACCGTGGCCGTTATAGGCGGCGGCGCGGTGGCCGCGGACTGCGCCATGAAAGCCCTGGAGCTGGGCGCGGCCAAAGCCGAGATCTTCACCCGCAAGAACATCGGCGAGATACAGCTCCCCGAACATGAACTGCGCGACATATTGAAGGCCGGCATCAACATCAACGCGAAGAGCCGCATTACCGGCATAATTAAAGGCGGGAAAGGCATAAAGATAGTGCGCCTGGACGACAAAGCCAAAGACATCCCCGGCACCGGACAGGCGCGCACGGATATCGCTTTCGTGGTGCTGGCCATCAAGAACATCCCCGTGTTCGCGGACAAGGGACAGAAAGGCGTGTTCCTGGCTGGCGACTGCAGGAACGGCGCCGCCTCCGTGGTGGAAGGCGCGGCCTCAGGCAAGAACGCGGCCATGGAAGCCCACGCCTTCATGCAGGGCAAGAAAGCCCCGGCCATACGCGACAACAAAAAGAGCGCGGTCATACTGAACGGCCGCGACCTGCTGCCGGTTTCCCTGGAAACCGATTTCTTCGGCCGCAAGCTGCGCTCGCCGTTCATCATCTCGGCCTCCCCCCACTCCGACGGCTACGACCAGGTAAAGCGCGCCTACGAGGCGGGCTGGCCCGGCGTGGTGATGAAGACCGCCTTCGACGGCCTGAACATACATATCCCATCCGAATACATGGTGACCTTTACCGAGAACACCTACGGCAACTCGGACAACGTCTCCGGCCATGCGCTCGACCGCGTGTGCAAAGAGGTGGCGCGGCTGGTGAAGGAATACCCGGACCGGCTGACCGCGGCCTCCACGGGCGGGCCCGTGACAGGCAACGACGAGGCCGACCGTAAAGCCTGGCAGGCCAATACCATCAAGCTAGAAAAAGCCGGCGCCATGGCCATAGAATACTCCCTCTCCTGCCCGCAGGGCGGCGACGGGACCAAGGGCGACATAGTCTCACAGGACCCCGAGCTGGCGGCCAAGATCATAGACTGGGTGATGGAAGTCTCCAACCCCGAGGTGCCGAAGCTGTTCAAGCTGACCGGAGCCGTCACCGCCATCTGGCAGGTGGTCAACGCCATAAAGCAGGTTTACGCCAAGTACCCGCACAAAAAGGCCGGCATAACGCTGGCTAATTCTTTTCCCGCGCTTTCTTTCCGCAAGCGGCTGTCGGGCAAAGGGAACTGGGATGAAGGCATGATAGTGGGCATGAGCGGCGAGGGCGTGGCCCCTATAAGCAACCTGACCATCTCAAAGGCCGTGAACCTGGGCGTGCCTATATCGGGCAACGGCGGGCCGATGGACTACAAGGCTGCGGCTCACTTCCTGGCACTGGGAGCCAGGTCCGTACAGTTCTGCACCGCGGTCATGAAATACGGCTTCGGAGTTATCGACGAACTGAACTGGGGTCTCAGCCACATGCTGGAGGAGAAGGGTTACAAGTCTGTCGGGGAATTCGTTGGCTGCGCCCTGCCCAACCCCGTCACCGGCTTTATGGACCTCACCCCGGTTAAAAACATCCCGTCGGTAGATGCCGACCTGTGCCGCCACTGCGGCAACTGCGAGCGCTGCGGCTACCTGGCCGTTAAACTGGACGGTGATAAGGTCCCGGCGTTCGACGCCGCCAGGTGCATAGGCTGCTCTCTCTGCGTCAAGAAATGCTTTTCCGGCGCGCTGAAGATGAGGAAGCGCAATCCGGCGGAACTTAAGGTCTGCCCGGAGTAAAGTAAGTAATTCGTAATTAATAATTGGTAATTAACCAGAAACATCTCTGCTTGCACCGATTACTGATTACCGGTTACTAATTACTAAAAGAGTAGGATTCACCATGAAAACAATTCTGATAAAGAACGGCATTATCGCCACGCTCGGCGAGAAGAACCGCGTGCTGACCGGCCACGCCCTGCTGATAGAGGACGGGCTGGTGGGTAAAATAGCTCCGCAGAAAACCTTCAAGGGCAAGTACGGCAAAGTGATAGACGCCGCCGGCAAGCTGGTAATGCCAGGCTTTATAAACGCCCATATGCATTTCTACAGCACCTTCGCCCGCGGCCTGGGCAAAGCCCCACCGTCAAAGAGCTTTGTGGAGATACTGAACAATCTCTGGTGGCGGCTGGACAAGCACCTGTCCAACGCCGACTCCTACTACAGTACGGTTATCCCCCTTATCAACGCCGTCAGGAAAGGCACCACCACCATAATAGACCACCACGCCAGCCCCTACGCCATAACCGGCTCGCTGGCCTCCGTGGAGAAAGCCGTGCGGGAGACGGGCCTGCGCGCAGCCCTCTGCTACGAGGTTTCCGACCGCGACGGCGAGGAAAAAGCTAAGGAAGGTATTGAGGAGAACGCCGCCTTCATAGCGGCGGCACAGGCCAAGGACGACAACACCATAAAAGGCATGTTCGGCCTCCACGCCTCCTTCACGCTTTCGGATAAAACCCTGGAAGAGGCCGCCTACCGCGGCCACAAGCTGGGCGCCGGCTTCCATATTCACGCTGCGGAATCGCAGGCGGACCAACTGCACTGCGAGTCCCACTACAAGCTGCGCGTAATAGAAAGGCTGCGCGACTACGGCATTCTCGGCCGCAAATCCATAGCCGCCCATTGCGTACACGTCAACGAGACCGAAGTAGAGATCCTTAAAGAAACCGGAACGGCCGTCATACACAACCCGCAGTCCAACGCCAACAATTCCGTCGGTATAGCCGACATAACCGGCATGATGGAGAAAGGCGTGCTGGTAGGCCTGGGCACCGACGCCATGACGGTGAATATGCTGGAGGAAGTGCGCGCCGCCGTGTGGCTGCAGCACCTCAAGCGCGACCCCTCGCAGGGTTTCTGCGAGCCGGTGCAGGCCCTTATCGTGAACAACGCCACGATAGCCAACCGCTATTTCAAAGGTCTCGGGGAATTAAAGGCGGGCTCCGCCGCCGACATAGCCATAATAGATTACATCCCCCCCACGCCGCTGGACGCCGGGAACTTCTACGGCCACCTGGTGTTCGGCATCTCGCAGGGCGAGGTGGACACCACTATAGCCGCCGGCCGCATCCTGATGGAGGGAAAGAAGCTTAAGCTGGATATCGACGAGGAGGAAGTATCGCGCAAATCGGCCGAGCTGGCGAAGAAACTCTGGAGCAAGTTCTAGGCAGGATAAACGCGACGATCGGGATAGGATCGGCGGTCAATAAAACCGCCATACCCCTCCCCACCACCTTTCTATTACCAACAAGTATGATGCCGCCTGTCAATTCCCAACGCCATCCTTGAAAATCTGAATATTAGCTTCGATAAGTTGCTCCATAATTTTTCTTAAGTTGGAGTAATTAGCGATTATTTTCCTAAAGGCTACGATGTTGGCAAAGACCTTATCCGCACTTTGCTGCTGAGGCCAAACTGGTGGTTACTAACCCGGGAGTTTTCGGTTAATATCTCGCTGTTTTTTAATTCGGAAGTTAAGCTCTCCCCATGGATATCGCAATAAATATCATTATGTATGTGCCCTTGTATTTCTATTAATTTACATGTAACCTATCAATCCCGCGGGCTACCGGCTATTGCAACCTTTCTAACACCAAGTAAGTTGTACGGCAAGTTGTGTTCTTCGTGTATCATAACACGAGGGAACAACAATGGATTACAAACGGGTGACTGCGGAAGAACGGGGGCTCATTTATC
>CAIXBR010000127.1 GCA_903917735.1 uncultured Elusimicrobia bacterium
GATAAATGAGCCCCCGTTCTTCCGCAGTCACCCGTTTGTAATCCATTGTTGTTCCCTCGTGTTATGATACACGAAGAACACAACTTGCCGTACAACTTACTTGGTGTTAGAAAGGTTGCAATAGCCGGTAGCCCGCGGGATGTAAAAGAGTGAAGCGAACTTGAAGGAATCTGGCATAGAAGTCCAGTTTAGACTTTAAAATGGTCATTTTCTCCTAAACACCAAGGCTTACCAGGTCGTGGGGGGAAACAAAGAAGTTATAAAATCCGTTCTCGAAGCCACCCCAATCTTTATACCTTCACAAACCCTCGATCCTATTCGAGGGTTTTGTATTTGTAAAGTCTCACTGTTGTCTATAAGTTTTATAAAATAATTAGGGGTGAGATCGCCGGGGAGAGCGGAGGATATCCACAAATGATAATACAGGAAATCACACAAAATAAGGCGCAAATATGCGATGACATCCTGCGTTCCCTGCCTGAATGGTTCGGGCTCGAGGAATCACTCAGAAATTACGTCGAGGAGGCCCAGTCCCGGCCTATGTTTATAGCCAAAGAGAAAGACGCCATAACAGGGTTCCTCTCACTCACCTCGCATAATGAATTCACCGGAGAGATACATGTGATGGGGATAAAAAAAGAATGCCATCGCAAAGGGATAGGAAAAGCTCTGGTCGAATACGCCATCGTCTATCTCTCACAGAGGAAATACGAGTTCCTCACCGTTAAAGCATTAAGTCCTTCAAGAGACTGCCCTGAATATGAAAGGACAAGGAAATTCTATCTCGCCTTAGGCTTCAGGCCTCTTGAAGAATTTAAAACCTTGTGGGGTAAGGATAATCCCTGTCTTTTTCTCGTGAAACACCTTGCAGGCAATTAAGCGTGCTTATACAAGGAGCAGGGCAGCATGGCTACTACTATGACCGGTATAGAATGGCGGAATGCCATGCCGGGACTCGCCAAAGAGGCTATTAGAACCTGCAGATAATTTTGAGGCATTCGAATGCGAATATATAAATATTTTGAGGAAGCCCGCGTACGTGCCCGCAGGCGCAAAAGCCCGTGGAACCTCATCCTCCTGCCATTTGCTTTTGCCGGGATGGCTGCGGCGTACTTTTTGCTTCTAAAAGGCGTGGTCCTTCTCCAGGGTCTCCAGGTCCCCAAAGACATTATCCTTTCCGGTAACACCCGGATAGGGAACATTTTCAAATACTGCGCCCTCTTGCCCGCCGCACTTCCCTGGGGATTTATTCTGGCCAATATCCTCGCCTTTTGTGTCCGCCCGGCCAGGGAAACATTCGAGAGGGAGGCCCAGGGACACAAGGGGGCATCTTTTAAAGAAGCGAACCGTGACTTATTCAAGGCCGGTGTTGTGCTCACCTTATTAATGTTCCCCTTAAGCGTTGCCGGTGCCTTGAATTATTTTTATGTAACCCCCAATGGCATAACTTACAACTCTGTTCTTTCACGAAAGTCATACCCGTGGCAGGACATAAAAAGGGTTTATGTCGCCTGTTACATACAGAATAGCCGGAGCAGCTGGGTGCTGGAACTCGAATATAAATTACACATGGCCGACGGTGTTAACATCGATCTCTGGGAGGAGAACTACGATCGGTTCGCTGAGGCTTATAACCAGATCGCCGGTTTTATAAAAGAGCAGAGATCCATTATTTATCTGTCTAAGATCACCCCAGCCGGTCTGCATTATTTGGCGGGTTCCCGTTATGACAGGATCCGGCCGGTAATGATAAAGATCATTCAAGAGAACAAGCTTACGCAGAATTCAACCCCACCTTGGCCTTCCCGCTGAGTTCCCTGTATTTCGTTACGTGAGGAATAAAATGAAGGACACATCCGAAGATTCGCTGCTGATGCCGGAAGCTGAAGAGAGCGGGTTGATAAAAACGCTGAACAGCATGGGGACCATGACTCCCTCTCCGGACGCCTTTTCCCGCGCTTTTATCGAATTCGCTCCTAAGGCGCCCGGGCGCAGCCTCGACATAGGCGCAGCTTACGGCGTCGCTACCCTGCCGGCGTTGCGCAGCGGCGCCTCGGTCATAGCCAACGACATCGACGAAAGGCATCTTAAAATACTCTTCAACCGCGTGCCGGTTGAGCACAGGGCCCGCCTGGAGCTGGCCGTGGGAGAATTTCCTGACGGAGTGAACTTCCCCGCCGGCAGCTTGGGGGCGGTCCTCATCTGCCGGGTAATGCATTTCCTCGACGGCCCGCAGATAGAGCGCGCTGCCGCGAAAGTGATGAACTGGTTAACTCCCGGCGGTAAAGTTTTCGTGGTCGGCGAGACCCCGTTCATTGGCACCGCCAAAGCCTTTTTTCCGACATATGAGGCCAGGTTGAAGGCCGGCCACCCATGGCCCGGAGTGGTGGAGAACGCGGCGGCGCATGATCCTAAAAGGGCCGACAGCCTGCCTAAGCTCTTTCACCTGCTGGACGAGCGTACCCTGGGGCGCGTTTTTAACGCCGCCGGCTTCGGGATAGAGCGATTGGAACTGTTTGCCCGCCCCGAATATCCGGCCGACATACGGCTGGACGGCAGAGAAAGCGTGGGACTGATCGCCGTAAAGGTTTAAATATGATTACGCGCGACCTTATTGCGCGTCTTTGACATAGCCTTCGCCCGCACGAGCCTAAGGGAGATAGCCGGAAAAATAAAATATTTTAACGCCAGGCCGGACGTCTATGTGGAGAACGGCGAACCCCGCCTGCTGGAGTTCAATATAGACCCTGGCGTGGCCCCGCAAAGTCATATCGCCTATTTTCAGCAGCTTTACGGCCTGAGGGTAAGGAACAGCCGCGGGCAGAACGTTGTGCCTTTTGTGGAAAGCCTGGCCCGGCTTGTCAGGGACCTGGACGGGCCGCTGGCCATACTTGGCTCCAGAGCTGGCGCCGATATTTATGACGCCGCCGATAGTTGGCTGGCGGACGAAATAAAAAAGGCCTCGGGAACCGAGATAAGATTCTATCCTGCCGCGGAATGGACGCGCCTCGGGCGTCTGCGGGAGCCGTACCTGGTGCGCTGGCTTTCCATGTGTCAGGTGAACCGCACGCCGGCCCTGTCCCCGGGCTTATGAAAGACTGCTCCGCAGCAGCGAGGACCTGCCGCCGGGTAAATACAGCGGTATCGCGGTTTCGAAGCTTGTACTGGCGGAACTGTGGGAGCTTGTCAATTCCGGGCGCCTTACGGCGGCCGACAGCGCGCTGATAAAAAAAGCTGTTCCCTGGTCGGCCGCGCTGCGCCGCGGCAGGCGCTACGCCTATAGCCGCGAAAGATTTGGCGCGGACGGGCTGCTGCGCCGCAAGGACGGTTTCGTGATAAAGAAAATGGACAGTTATCAGACGCTGGACGTCCATATCGGGAAGAAAATGTCCCCTGCCGGCTGGCAGTCGGTCTTAGACTCGGCCCTGGCCTCGGGGGATTATATCGTGCAGCGCTTTGTGGAGAACGACCTTAAAGTGAAGATGCCGCTGTGCGCCGCCGACGGGAAGGACACGGTACGGGAACTTCGCTACATGCTCTCCCCGTTCATAATGGGCAAGACAATGGCCGGGACCTTTGTGCGGGCATGGAGCTCTTCAGACCCGGACATCCCCTTCGACAGGGAAATAATAGGCACCACTGACGATTTTATCTGCCAGGATTATAACTCGGTGTAGATAAAAAAGCCCGTTGAATTGATCAACGGGCTTTTCATTACGCTTGCGCCTGGGCTTCCGAACCTTAGCCGGATCCGGCTTTCGGTCCAGCGGTAGCGATCACTTTCCTTTCAATTGCGAGAACTTCAGATCGAACTGCCGCGTCATCAGGGACACGTCGTTCTCCCAGGCCGAGCCCGGGATATTCTGCACCTGGCTGGACCAGTTCCCCGCGTTCGCAACGGAGCGGCTGTGTATTTTACCCAGGACGTAGGCCTCGTAACGGATAATATCAGTGTTGTCCTGAGCGGACTGTTTATCAAGGCTCATTCCTACATTCCCGTCGAAACGGGGCCGGATAAGCATGTATTTCCCGGACATGGGGACGACACGGAAGAAAGCGGAAGCGCCAGAGCCCTGATCCATCAGGATCGCAGTTGAGATCCTTTGCGGGATCGCGGGGATCTGGCCTGCCGCAACCGGATAGATGGAAGGCGTAACTTCCTCTTTGAACTCAAGATGCAGAAGCGCTCCGGCGTTGTCCAGCAGGACTTCGTAACGAAGAAGCCCTCCGGAACCACCGCCCACCTTGCTGGTGGAGACCGCATCCAGCAGCTTCAACTGGGGAAGAGAAGCTAATGCTGTTTTGATCTGAGCCAGCTCCCCGGCAGTTATTTCCTGCATGTTTCCGTCGCGCACCAGCCTGTTACCGGAGACTTTTTTAGGGTCGGGCGCGGTCCCCTTTTTCTGACTTTTGTTAATCATGTCGGCCACGGGGCCCGGGGTTGCATAGGCCTGTCCCTGTAAGCCGGCGGCATAAGCCTGAACCAGCTTGTCCAGCCTGGTTGTCGGGTCGTACAGCCTTGAACTGGTCATAAGACGATAAAGGTCAAGCACTGCGGGGCAGGGCCCCGAATCATCCACATCGTTCATCGTGAAAAGAGAACTTCCATCGTTCTGTATCAGAACCCCGAAGTTTTCCGGATGCGCGTCGCCCACGCACCACCCGGCAACATTATCTGCCGAACTCACAGCCTGTAAAGAGCCTCGGTTCGCTTTCACCAACAGATAGAAATAATCCACGTAGGACCTTAAAAAATGGAACGAGTCTTTAGCCGCGTTAAGTTTAGTCTGATCGAAATTATAAGCGACATCCGTTAACTCTTGTGCCTTAGGCGGGCTTAAAGGCAGCTCAAGCTCCTGTATCTGCGCAGGGCTTATCGACGGCAGTTGGAAGTCCTGCCAGGAAGCGGCTGACGCCGCTCCCATGGCCGGCATTAGACAGTATATCCCCGCAAACATGCTCGATAAAAGCACTGTAAAAGTTCTTTTCATTCCACTCCTTAGTCTCTGTTAATAGTGTATACAAAAAACGCTATGCCGCTGCAGGGCCGATCGGGACTTTTATCGCCGTCATTTGGCGCCCAGAAGTAGGCCTTTTGGTCCGATGCCGGCTTCTAAATGCGAGTCCGAAAAGTCGCAGAAAGATCGCCGTCGTCTCCGAACGGATTATCTTTTGAGGTAGCCCAGGAACGGCGGCTACAGGATCGGGGTCAATGCAGGAACTGTATCTCAAGGCGCAGCCGCTTTTTGTGCAGCAGCGCCTTCCAGTCTATTAGGAAAGTAGCGAGTATGAACCCCAGCCCGGCCGCCGCCACTACCGCCGATTTCCAGGACACTATCCCGTGCAGGAGCTTGTCTATATCGGTGGCGGCGGCATGGCAGGCATAGAGGAGGGAACCATAGCCGGCAAGACGCCCCAGGATGTACGGCGGTAAAAGTAAGCGCGGCTTAACCTCCGCTATCCCGGCCGCCGTGAACAGCGCCGCGGTGGACAGGGGCGTAAGGCAGTAAACGAAGACAAAAGCGAAATCTTCCCAATAGCTCTTCCCGAGCTTCTTCCCGATATACTCCAGATTGCCCTCCTCGCGCCGGCTGATGAGCCGCCATGAGACCTTGTGGATATAAGTCGTGAGTATCAGCCTGCCCGCCGCAGACCCCGCAACCCCCGCCGCGATGACCCCGAATACGTTGAGGTTGAACTTTATCATCAGCACGACAAAGAACACCCACGTCGGCGGGCCGAAGACCGGGATAAGGTCGATAAGAAGACCGGTGAGAAAGACTATGAGGTACATGGTTACCGCAGAATTATATCTTTTTACACCTGAAACTTAACTTCCGGGGCGTAAACATGACCGGAACATTTTATACAATTAATCAGGGGAATATCCGGGGATCGCTCTTATGTTTTTACAGACCGCGCGCCCGTTAAGAGCGCATGCGCCGGACTAAGCCGGGCGGGCAGGGACGCGGCACGCTTTTTACCTTTTTAAAAGGAGGGGAGAATGGCTCACCATGTTGCAAGATCGGGCTACGCCGCATTGACGGACCGCCTGAACCGTTTCCCCCAGGGGGTTACAGATTCGGAACTGCTTATCAAGATACTCCGGATAATCTTCCATGAAAACGAGGCGGACCTTGTTTCACTTTTGCCGATCAGGCCCTTTACCGCCGTGAAAGCGGCGGCCATCTGGAAGCTGCCGCTTGCCGAAACACAGAATATCCTCAACGCCCTGGCGGACAAGGCTGTACTCCTGGATACCGAAAATAACGGCGAGACTACCTATGTCCTGCCGCCGCCTATGGCCGGTTTTTTTGAGTTCGCCCTTATGCGCACAAGAGGCGACATTGACCAGAAGGCGCTCAGCGAGCTCTTCCATGAATACATGAACGTGGAAGAGGATTTCATAAAAAACCTGTTTACGCTGGGAGAAACGCAATTCGGACGGGTCTTCGTACACGAGCCGGCGCTCCCCGCGGGCGGCGCCCTGTACGTGCTTGATTACGAAAAGGCCAGCGAGGTGATCCGTACGGCGACGCACCGGGGAGTGGGGATGTGCTACTGCCGCCACAAGATGCGGCACCTGGGAAAAGCCTGCAATGCGCCGATGGATATCTGCATGACCTTCAACTCCGTAGCGGACCCGCTGGTGCGGCACGGCTTTGCCAGGGCGGTAGGCGTGTCAGAGGGCCTGGACCTTCTCCAGCAGGCTTATGAGCACAACCTAGTTCAGTTCGGAGAAAATGTCAGGAACGGCGTTAATTTTATCTGCAACTGCTGCGGCTGCTGCTGCGAAGCCATGCAGGCCGCGCGCCGGTTCGGCATGCTCCATCCCGTGCATACCACGAATTTCCTGCCGGAGATAAATGAGAAGGGGTGCACCGGCTGCGGCCGCTGCGCCCGGGTCTGCCCCGTGAACGCAATCGGGCTGGTACCGGCAGACGCACGCCGCCCGGACAGACAAATAGCCGCGCTGAACCAGGATAGCTGCCTTGGCTGCGGCCTCTGCGCCAGGGCCTGCTCCGGCGGCTCGATCCGCCTTATCCCCCGGAAGGAACGGGTGATAACGCCGCTGAATTCCGTGCACCGGGTGGTTATAATGGCGATAGAACGCGGCAAATTACAGAACTTAATTTTCGATAATCAGGCGCTGTTCAGCCACCGCGCCATGGCCGCCATCCTTGGGGTTATCCTGAAACTGCCGCCTCTCAAACAGATAATGGCGAGCCGCCAGATGAAGTCGCGGTATCTGGAAGCCCTGATAGGACGGTTCAAGATAGGCGCCTAGCGCGGCTTCACTCCGGGATCGCATTATACTATGAAAACATACATGGATCTGTGCACGCGGTATTACGATCTGGATAAACCGAAGGCGCCAGCCGGCGCTCTTAGTTTTTATCTGGAGTATGCTAAAAACGCTAATGGCGCCATCTTTGAGCCGATGTGCGGAACAGGCCGGTTCCTGATCCCGATCCTGGAGCAGGGATTCGATATTGAGGGGGCTGACGCTTCGCCGCATATGCTTGCCGTATGCAGAGAAAGATGCAAATCCAGGAAACTGAACCCTGAATTATATCAGCAGTTCATCCAGGAGATGGCATTACAAAAGCGCTATGCGCTGATCTTTATCCCCAGCAATTCGTTCGGATTGATCATTGATGCCGAGGCAGCGAAAAGCTCGCTGAAGATATTGGGCGATCATCTTTTGCCCGATGGGAAACTGGTCTTTGAGATAGAAACAGTGCGTGGCGTGCCGGCTGATCTGGGCCGTTCACAGGTAAAATACGTAGATGACAAGAACGGAGAAAGGATCTCGTTAACCACCTTGTCGTCTTACCACAAAGAAGATCAGGTCCTGCAAACCATTTGCGATTACAAATTGAGCCGCAACGATAGAACAGTGCGGAGTGAAACCGAGGATTTTAGGGTCCGCCTGTATCAATACAGTGAAATCGGTGGATGGCTAAAAGAGGCGGGGTTCAAAAAGGTCTCACTTTACGGCGATTATAACCGCAGGCCGTCGAAGGCGGAAGATGAGATGGTTATTTGTGAATGCGCAAGATCAGCACTGGTTTCCTGAAGGAATATGCCGAGGTGTGCGGTTTCGGTTTATTCCGGGACTTTGGTAAAATATTGTTTAGTAGCGGTCAGGGGGGAACATTATGGAAAATCCAGATTTATCGGACACTGCGGACAAACTCGTACTTATAGTCGATGACGAACAGGGCATCAGGGATTTTTTGGAGATAATAATACGGAAAGAGGGGTTCAAGGTGGAGCTGTCAGGGGACGGGGCGGACGCCCTGAACAAGATCCGCACCCTCTCGCCGGACATCGTGATTTTAGACCTTATGCTTCCTAAATATAACGGCTTAGAGATCTTGCGCGAGCTTCAGGCGGATGAAAGAGCCGGCATCCCCATTATCATCATGACGGGACGCCAGATGGACAGCTCGACCGCCGACATGATAAGGCAGGAATCGAATGTCAGGGAGTTCATACAAAAACCGGTAAAAAAAGAACTGCTCCTGTCCTTCATCCACCGCCTGCTCAAAACCCGGCCGAAGGCAAAAAACCCCGTTTCTTAATCGGAATTCAGACCTTTTTTTCACCCAGCAGTGCCGCCGCCTTGGGCATCCACTCGCTTATCGGTATCTTCTGGGGGCACTTTTCCTCGCAGACGCGGCAGGCCACGCAGGCGCTGGCCCGGGCGCGCTCTTCCATGAAACGCAGATATCTGAACCTGGCCGGGTTCACGTCGTCGTACACCTCGGCCGCGTTATAGAGCTCGAAATTGAAGGGAATATCCACCCCGTTAGGGCAGGGCATGCAGTAGCCGCAGCGTGTGCACGGAATGGCCGTCCTTTCCTCGAACTTTTTCTTCGCCGCGGCTATGATCGCTATATCCTCCGGCTTCAAAGAGGTGATTTCAGCGTCCCCGGCTACGCGGAGATTCTCCTCCACCTGCGGCAGAGCGCTCATGCCGCTCAGCAGCAGTGAAACTTCCGGCTGGTTCCAGACCCAGCGCAGGGCCCACTCGGCGGGGGTGCGCTTTTGGGCGGAAGAATCTAAGATAGCGCGCACAGCTTTGGGCGGGTTCGCCAGCGCACCGCCCCTGAGGGGTTCCATCACTATTACCGCCAGCCCTTTGGCAGCCGCGTATTTCAGCCCTTTCGTCCCGGCCTGGTAGTCGGTGTCCATGTAGTTGTACTGTATCTGGCAGAAGGTCCAGCCGTCGTAGGCATCCACTATTTTAGTGAACGCTTCGGGCTTGTCGTGGAAAGAGAAGCCCAGGTGCCCTATCCTGCCGTCCTTTATGGCGGCCTCGGCCCGCTCCAGCATTTTAAATTTCTGTACCCAGCCCCAGCGCTCTTCGCCCAGGGCGTGCAGCAGGTAAAAGTCTATGTGGTCGGTCTGCAGTTTCTTCAACTGTTCGTTGAGGAAGGTGTCGAAGTCTTCGGGCTTCTGTATCAGCCAGACCGGGGACTTGGTAGCCAGCTTAACTTTCTGCCGGTAGCCGCCCTGCAAAGCTTTGCCTACCACCAGTTCGCTGGCGCCGTTGTGATAGGGATAGGCCGTGTCCAAGTAGTTTATGCCGCTGTCTATGCCCAGCTGTATCATCTTCAGGGCCTGCGCCTCGTCGATGTTCTGGCTCATTGGAGCTGTATCGGAACAGGGCAGGCGCATGCAGCCGAAACCGAGCGCCGAAGGCTTCCAGTCCAGTTTTCCAAAATTCCGGTATTTCATATTAGTCTCCGTTAAGTTATCCCCGCACAAGCACACCCCTAATATACAAAAAACGCTCCGCGGTTGAAACATGGGAGGAAGGCATGGGAGGAAGGCCTGGGAGGAAGGCCGCCGGGGACTATTCTTCTCCGGACTTTTGCTATTATTAGATAACGGATATGAACACGGAAACCAAACTCCTGAAGCTGGAAAACATCCTGAAGGGCCTGGGCCGGACCATAGTCGCTTTTTCAGGCGGAACGGACAGCTCTTTCCTGGCCGCCGCCGCCAGGCGCGCTTTGGGGGATAACGTGCTGGCCGTAACAGCGGTCTCTGCCACGCTAACCTCCGGTGAAAAGAAAGAGGCGGCAAACCTGGCAAAAAGTATCGGCGTCAGGCACGCCCTGGTCGGGACGGACGAGTTCGAAAACAAATTATTCACGGCCAATTCAGCCGAGCGGTGCTATCACTGCAAAAAGATACGTTTTACGGCGCTTTTAGCGTGGGCCGCTAGGCGCGGTTATGACCGGGTGATAGAGGGCAGCAACGTGGACGACTCCGGCGACTACCGCCCCGGCAGCCGGGCGGTAGCGGAGCTGGGAAGAGTGAGCAGCCCGCTCAAAGAAGCCGGCCTGACCAAGGCGGAGATCAGGGAAGTCTCCAGGCGCTGGAAATTGCCGTCGTGGGACAAACCCGCCGCCGCCTGTCTGTCCTCGCGCATAGAATATGGCCTGCCGCTTACGCTCGAAAGGCTCAAGCAGGTAGAGAAGGGCGAAAGGTTCGTCCGCAAGTTCTGCAAAGGACAGCTTCGCGTGCGGCATCACGGCACGGTGGCGCGCATCGAAGTAGAGCCGGAATGGATCCGGAAACTGGCTGAACCCGCCACGGCCCGTAAAATAGCGGTAAAGCTGAAGCGGCTTGGCTTTCACCACGCGGCGCTGGACCTTTCCGGCTATACGATGGGCAGCCTGAACAAGGATATCGGAAAATAATGAGCTCAAAAAAGAATTTATTCGAAGAGCTGGGCTTTGCGAAGATAGACCATCACCGCGCGGAGCGCTGCGGCTCGCCCGAAGCGGTCTTCTGCGAAGGAAAAACCGCCGCGCAGGCGGCGCGGATAGTCCAACAGATGAACAAGGGCCCGCACAACATACTGGGGACGCGGGCGAACGCCGAAACTTTCGCGGCCGTTAAGAAACTTGTGCCGCAAGCGCAATACCATGAGTTGGCGCGGCTGATAGTGGTGCGCAAGGAGAAACTCAGGCCTGACCCCCGCCGTTATATCCTTGTAATGACCGCCGGGACCAGCGACATTCCCGCCGCCGAAGAAGCCGCGCTTACGGCGGAGCTGATGGGCCACCGCGTGGAGCGGGTGTTCGACGTAGGCGTAGCCGGCATCCACCGCCTGTTCGCGCAGAAGAAAAAGATCCGCGCGGCCAACGTGATAGTGGTAGCCGCCGGCATGGAGGGGGCCCTCGCCAGCGTGGTGGGGGGGCTGGTCTCGAAGCCTGTGATAGCACTGCCGACCAGCGTCGGTTACGGCGCCAGCTTCAAAGGGCTGGCCGCGCTGCTGGGCATGCTCAACAGCTGCGCCGCCGGAGTGGCCGTGGTGAACATAGACAACGGTTTCGGCGCGGGCCGGCTGGCCGCGATGATAAATTCAATGAGGTAATGCTATGAAAGCCATCTGCCTGAGCGGATTTTCCGGCGTAAGCGGCAATATGTTCGTCGGCGCCCTGCTGGACGCCGGGTTGCCGGAAAAAGAACTGCGCGCCATGGCACGCACCCTGCCTGTTTCCGGCTATAAGCTGAAGATCAGACAAGTGCTGAAGTGCGGGGTCAAAGCCACCTATTTTGACGTAGAACTCGATAAAACCGCACACCAGCCGCACAGACATCTGTCGGACATCGTAAAGATAATTCAAAAGGCTTCTCTAAGCCCCGCTGTAAAGGCGCGCAGCATTGCCGTCTTCACAAGGCTCGCCGAAGCTGAAGCAAAGGTTCACGGAACAACTTCGGGCGAGGTGCATTTTCACGAAGTTGGCGGCGTGGACGCCATTATATATATAGTCGCAACGGTGTTCGGGCTGGAAGCGCTGGGCATTGAGAATGTTTACGCGGATTCGCTGCGTACCGGCCGCGGCTTTATTAAATGCGACCACGGAACTATGCCGGTCCCCGCGCCTGCGACCGTTGAACTTCTGAACGGCATCCCGTACACGCTTGGCGACATAGAAAAAGAACTGCTTACACCTACCGGCGCCGCGCTGCTGGCCGTGCTCTGCGACGGTTTCGGGGAGATCCCCGCCGATTTTATAGGCGAAAGGACGGCTTACGGCGCCGGCGGCTGGGACCTGGACATCCCCAACGTACTGCGCGCGCGGCTCGGAAGCCTGCAGGCGTCCGAGAAAAGCGCTCTGACCGTGTTTGAGACGAACATAGACGACTCCAGCCCCCAGATATTCGATTATGTTATGCAGCGCCTGTTCAAGGCAGGAGCGCTGGACGTATGGCTGACACCTGTCCAGATGAAAAAGAACCGCCCGGCGGTAACGCTTTCTGTGCTGGCTCCCGCCGCGCTGAGGGCTGAAGTTGAAACTATTATTTTCACGGAAACCACCACCATCGGGATACGCCGCTACGCGGTGCAGCGCACCGCCGCTGAGCGCCGCGAAGGAACAGTCAAGACGCCGTGGGGGGAAGTGCGGGTTAAAACCAGTTCCATTAACGGCAAAGTCTGCTCCGTTACCCCGGAATATGAAGACTGCCGCCGCCTGGCGGAAAAGACCGGGACGACCCTTAAAGAAGTGCTGGGCGCTGCAAGGAACTCCTTCCAGTCCCGGACGCACAAGACAAAAGAACTACGGTAATATAATCCACTCAGTCGTACCTGAGGGCGGCTATCGGGGAGAGCAGGGACGCTTTGCGCGCGGGCCAGAAGCCGAAAATCACGCCCACCCCGGCTGAAAAACCGAAAGCCAGCGCTACCGCCTGAGGAGTGACCACGCAAGTCCACCCGGCCAGCGTGGAAAGCAGAATGGACGCCAGTATCCCGAGCGCCACCCCGAGGCCGCCGCCAAAAACAGAAAGCAGAAGCGTTTCTATAAGGAACTGCGACAGTATCGCCCGCCTGGGCGCTCCTACCGCCTTGCGCAGCCCTATCTCGTGCGTACGCTCGTTCACGGAGACCAGCATGATATTCATGATGCCGATCCCGCCGACTATGAGCGAAATGACCGCAACCGTCCCCAGCAGCAGAGACATCGTTTTAGTGGTGGCCGACATGGTCGCCTGCATTTCGGCGTTGTTTCGTATCCTAAAATCGTCGTCCTTATAGTCGGGCAGATGATGGCGCTTGCGCATCAGCTTGCCGACTTCGGCCATCACGGCGGGGATGGCTTCAGGGGAAGCGCACTGTATAGCCATTTCGTGCAGGTATTTAGCCCCGAGCACACGCTTCATGGCGGTGTTGATGGGGACCACTATGATGTTATCCTGGTCGCCTCCCCCGCCGCCGCCCTTGGAAGGAAGCACCCCTATAACATGGAAATTGGCATGATTTATCTTGATGGTCTTGTCTACCGGATTCTCGGCGCCGAAAAGGTCTTTAACCGCGGTGGTGCCCAGCACGGCCACGCGGGCCATGGCCACGTTCTCTTCCTCGGAAAAAAAGCGACCGTATTCGGGCCGCGCGTTCAGGATGGAAGCGTAGCTGGAGGTGACGCCCTGCATCTCCACTTTCGTGTTCTTGCTCCCGTACACCGCCCGCACATTACCCTCCGCCTCCGTGTAAAGGTCGGCTATCCCAGCAACGCCGGCCTGTACCGCCTTGGCGTCGTCCAGGGTCAGGCGGCTGGCGCCTCCGGCCCCGCCGCTGACACCGCGGAAATTGGGAGAGCCGGGGGACAGCATCAGGACGTTGGAACCCATGCCGGCCAGCCTGGCCTGTATCGAGTCCTGCGCGCCGCGGCCTATGGCGAGCATGGCTATAACGGCGGCCACGCCTATCAGGATGCCCAGCATGGACAACCCGCTCCTTACCTTGTTGGCCGCGGTGGCGCGGAAGGCCGAGGCGCCGTATTCTGTTAAGCGGGCCAGATGGGTGGCGGCGGAGACCGGCGCTGCCGGAGAGAGGGCTTTCTTACCCGGGCCGGGCCTGCCGCCGGCGGGGGCGGGCTCAGGGCGTTTCTCGTTCAGCTTGTCCGAAATTATCTGTCCATCCTTGAGCGTGAGTACCCGCTTGGCGTAGCCGGCTATATCCGCTTCGTGCGTGACCATTACTATTGTAATGCCTTCCTGGTTCAGCCGCGTAAGCTGCGCCAGGATCTCGTCGGCCTGGTCGGAGGCCAGGTTGCCGGTGGGCTCGTCCGCGAAAATAATGCTGGGGCGGTTGACCAGAGCGCGGGCTATGGCCACGCGCTGCTGCTGCCCTCCGGAAAGTTCGTTGGGCTTATGGAAAACACGGTCGGCCAATCCCACCTCGGCCAGCAATTCCCGGGCCCGGCCGCTGCGGTCGGGGGCGCCGGAATAGATCATAGGAAGCTCCACGTTCTCAAGGGCGGTGGTGCGGTTCAAAAGGTTGAACATCTGGAAAACAAAGCCGATGGTAAGCGAGCGCATCGCAGCGCCCTCGTCGTCGGTCATGGCGGAAACGTCCCGTCCCAGAAGCCGGTAAGTACCGGAGGTGGGCCGGTCCAGCAGGCCCAATATCTGCAGCAGCGTGGATTTCCCGGAGCCGGAAGGCCCCATTATGGCCACGAACTCGCCCTGTTCAACGGACAGGTTAATACCCTTCAATACCTGAAGCTCCTGCTCACCTACCTGGTAGGAACGCCCGATCCCGCATAGCTCAATTACAGGCGTTTTTGCAGTTACGGATTTTCGGCTGTGTCCGGCAGAGTTGGTCATCTTAATATTATAACGCCAAAGACCGATTAATATTGCAACTGAATATTCCGTCAACTATACCGGAGCAGGCCTTTTCAGAGCTGAAACAGCTCTGTCCGACGGCCATTTTTTGTATTATAGCCTTGTGAAGCGGTTGACCGCCTCACTTATAGAAAAGATTTAAAACACCATGAATTTATCTGAAATTTCCATAAAACGGCCCGTCTTCGCCTGGATGATAATGGCCGCGCTCATTATATTCGGCGGCATCTCTTTCATGCGGATGGGGATCAGCCAGCTTCCCGACGTGGATTATCCCGTGGTCTCCGTCAATATCCGCATGGAAGGGGCGGCCCCGGAGGTCATAGAGACTTCCGTGGTTGACATCGTAGAGAACGCGGTGATGAGCATACAGAGCATACGCAGCGTCACCTCCGAGTCGGAAAACAGCGAAGGGACGGTGACCATAGAATTCGAGCTCGGCCGCGACATCGACCTGGCGGTGCAGGACGTTCAGGCCAAGGTCAGTTCCGTCATCCAGCGCCTTCCCAAGCAGATCACGGCGCCGACCATACGTAAATCCAATCCGGAAGACCAGCCGATAATGCTGCTGACCCTGGAGAGCGACAAATACCCGCTCAAAGACCTGATGGCCTATACGAACGACCGCATCAAGGACCGGTTCTCAACGGTGGCGGGCGTCGGCGACATCACCCTGGGCGGTTACCGCGACCCCAACCTGCGCATCTGGGTGGACCAGAAAAAGCTCAACGCCTACGAACTTTCGGTCAACGACGTGATAGCCACTATCCAGAACGAACACCTGGAGTCACCGGCGGGTCAGCTGGAGGAAGGGAAGCGGCAACTGAACGTCCGGACCATGGGCGAGGCCAAGACCATTGAGGAATTCAATGCCCTGGTTATCAGCCAGCGCGGCGGGCAGCCGAACTACAAGCGCATAACCCTGAAGCAGGTGGCCCGGGTAGAGGAAGACATGGCCGACCGGCTGCGGATCAGCCGCGCGATGGGAACTCCCGGGGTAGCGCTTAACATCCTTAAGCAGCGCGGCTCTAACGCAGTGGAGGTGGCCAAGGCTGTGCGCGCGCGGGTGGCGGAGATACAGAAGGGGCTGCCGGAAGGGATGAAGCTGAACGTGAATTTCGACAGCACCCGCTATATCGAGCAGGCGGTGCACGAGCTGGACCTGACCCTGGTGCTCTCTGCCATCTTGACCGGGCTGGTCTGCTGGATGTTCCTGGGCTCCTGGACCTCAACCCTGAACGTCCTGCTGGCGATACCTACCTCCGTAGTCGGCACTTTCATAGTGCTTTACTTCGCCGGGTTCACGCTAAACACCTTCACGCTGCTGGGCCTTAGCCTTTCCATCGGCATAGTGGTGGACGACGCCATCATGGTGCTGGAGAATATCATCCGCCACCAGGAAAAGGGGAAGGACAGGTTCGTTGCGGCCCTTGACGGTTCGCGCGAGATCACCTTCGCGGCCATTGCCGCCACCATCTCCATTGTTGCTATCTTTCTTCCGGTAGCTTTCATGAGCGGGGTTATCGGCAAGTTCTTCTTCCAGTTCGGCGTGACCATCACGGCGGCCGTGATGCTGTCGCTGCTGGAAGCCCTTACCCTTACCCCCATGCGCTGCTCCCAGTTCGTGGATATCGAGGAACGCACCACACGCATAGGCAAAGGGATAGACTGGCTGATGAACAAGGCGCGGGATGTTTACGCCGGGACGCTCGCCAAAGCCCTGGACCACCGCGGCAAGGTGATCCTGGCGGCGCTGGGGATCTTCGCCCTGAGCTTCTCCGCCCTTTTGTTCATTAACAAGGAATTCGTACCATCGGAGGACCAGAGCAGGTTCAATGTCCGGCTTAAAACACCCGTCGGCTCGGCGCTTTCGTATTCCGACCGGAAATTCAGCGAGGTCGAGAAATTCCTCTCGCAGCGGCCCGAGATAGACCGCTACGTCATGCAGGTGGGGGGAGGTTCCCCCGGAGATTCCAACAGCGGTTCCGTGATGGTTACAATGAAGGACCGGGGGCTGCGCGGCATAGACCCGGCCGCCGGGCATGAACTGACCCAGCAGGAGTTCATGGGAGTATGCAGGAAGGCGTTCAACAAAATACCCGACGTGCACGCCGGAATACAGGACCTTTCCAACAAGGCTTTCAGCGCCTCCCGCGGCTTCCCGATAGAGTTCACTATCCAGGGACCGGACTGGGGTCAGCTGGCTGATTATTCGAAACAGATAATGGACGGCATGGAGCATACCGGCCTGGTCACGGACCTGGACACCAATTACGCGCTGGGCCAGCCCGAACTGCACGTAGTGCCGGACCGAAAAAAAGCCACCGAGCGCGGCGTCAGCATCGCCAGCATCGCCCAGGGCATAGAAGCCATGATCGGGGGCGTGCAGGTGGGCACTTATGAGAAAGGCGGCCACCGCTACGACATACGGCTGAAACTCGAAGAGAGCACGGAGTCCCCGGCCGTAAAGGTGAAAAGCCTTTTTGTCAGGAACAACCGCGGCGAGCTTATCCCTCTTTCGGACCTGGTAACGATGGAGGAAAAAGAATCCATGGTCTCCATCTGGCGCAGCAACCGGGAGAGGTCCATCACGATCTACGCCAATGTGAAGGCGGGGGAATCCCAGGAAAAAGCCCTGCTGGCGGCCCAGGACCTGGCTAAAAAAATACTGCCGCCGGCTTACCATGTCGCCCTGACGGGCAGCTCGCAGACTTTCACAGAATCCCTGCAAAGCCTGGTGTGGGTGCTCCTGCTCGGCATTGTGGTGGCCTACATGGTGCTGGCTTCCCAGTTCAACAGCTTCATAGACCCGCTCTCGGTGCTGATGGCGCTGCCGTTCAGCGTTTCAGGGGCGCTGGTAGCCCTGTTCCTTGCCCACCGCTCCATCAACATCTACAGCGTGATAGGTTTGATACTGCTGATGGGCATCGTCAAAAAGAACTCCATACTGCTGGTGGATTTCACGAAGCAGGTGCGGGAAAAAGGCGAGCCGTCCGTGCGCAAGGCCCTGCTGACCGCCTGCCCTATCCGCCTTCGGCCCATCCTTATGACTTCAGTAGCCACCATCGCCGGCGCCGTCCCTGCCGCCTTGGCGATAGGCCCGGGCGCGGAGAGCCGCATCCCCATGGCCATAGCAGTAATCGGCGGGGTGATATTTTCCACCCTGCTCACTCTCTACGTTGTTCCCTGTTTTTACAGCGTAATATCGCGCTTTGAAAACAAGAAGAAACACGGTGAGAGCCAGTCACCTGATGTCGGCCTATGAGGAAAGCCCATCTTTTATCCCGGGGTGCAAAGTCGCTTGTAGTATACCTACTGACGCTGCCTTTTATTATTCTGCCGGCCGCCGCGCAGTCCGTGACGGCATCCACCGCCGCTGTACGCATAGAGCGGATAGTTTTCAGCGGCAACCGCACTGATGAAAAACTCCTGCGCAAACACCTGCCTTTTTCCGAGGGAGACGCCATCGGACCCTCTACTTTGAAGGACGCGCAGACCAGCCTTTGGGACATGCACCAGTTCAGGCAAGTGGACGTTTCATCGACGGCAATTACAGGCGGGAACGCCGAAATAGACATAAAAGTGTCGGACGGCTGGTACCTGCTGCCCTTCCCGTTCTTTTCAAGCGGCAGCGGAGGAGGACGCGGCGGGGTGCTGCTGTTCTCCAAGAACATTTTCAGGGAGGCGGAATCCGTTATGGCCTCGGCAGCCTCCGGTTCCGCCGGCTCCAGCACCGCGGTGGCCGTACAGCGGGAGGGGTGGTCCCTCGGCGCGGTGGCCCGGAGACGCGCTATCACCGAGCGGCAGTACGCCGACGGAGCTTTCAGCGCCAGCTCGGGCTTCGGCTCCCCGCCTGACGAAAGAACGCCCTTTAAATACGGGACCATAGCGGACAGCTACCGCAAGACTACTAACGAGACGATACTGACCATGGGCCTGCCCCTCAGGCGAAAAACCTCCGGCCTGCCGGAGCTGTCGGCGGCCTTCGGCTGGGAGCGTTCCGGGCTGAAATATTCAGACCCGTCTCCTAGCCTGCCCGGGGACGCCGGACGTAGTGGCCAGGCCTTTGTCTCACTTAAAGCCGGGCGGGACAGCGCTGGCGCCGCGGACGCGGTGGGCGCCATCTTTGGCTTCGGCCTGGCGGACATGGAAAGAAGGATAGCGCCGCTGGCCTCCGCAAGTTTCGCTTCCGGCGCCGAAGTTTCCTATCACCGTGGCGCCGCGTGGACCGGCTCGGAGTTCAGCTACGGCTATGCGCTTGCGCAGTGGAACGGCGCCATAGCCTGGGGCACGCACCGCAGCTTTTCCCTGCGCCTGGCGGGGGGGCACGGTAAGGACCTTCCTCCCGACTGCCTCCTGGCTACCGGCCGGGAAACCGGACTTACCGGCAATTACGCCAGGGAGTTCCGGGGCGACTCCGCGGCGGGGGCCAGCCTTATCTATTCCCATCCGTTCCGGATAACCCGCCGCGGGATATGGCAGGGGGCTTTGTTCGCCGAAACCGCCCGGGCCTGGGGCGGCGGCGCCGCGCCGGGCACCAAGACCGGCGCCGGGGCCAGCTTCTGGTACAAGTTCTGGAGATTCCCGCTGCCCATAGGATTTTCCTATACTTATTCCTTCGATGATCACGACCCGCAGGTCTCCGCCGCCCTGGGCGGGAGATTCTGACCGATAAAAACTGATAAACTATCCGCTGATGACCAGGGAAACAAAACAGAATTGCGGCACTGTAGAAGAGGTAAGCCTGTTCCAGGTGTTCATGCTTTTTCTCTCGGTCTTCGTGCTGGGCGCTATCATGGCGCAGACCTTCTTTGCGCTGCCCGCCGAGGTGAACCTCCTCCTGAACCGCCTCGACACGCTGATCTGCCTGATCTTCATCGCAGACTTCTTCTACCGCTTTTTCCGGGCCGCGGACAAGGCGGCCTTCCTGCGCTGGGGCTGGATAGACCTGGCCTCAAGCATACCGGCCATCGAGGTGCTGCGCTGGGGCCGGATAGTGCGGATAGTCCGCCTGCTGCGCGTGCTGCGCGCGTTCAGGTCCGTAAAGCTCTTCCTGAGCTGCCTCTATAAAATACGGGGCCGCGCGGCCTTCTCCACGGCGGCCATCTCGGCTTTCCTGGCGGCCATTTTCTCTTCCATCGCCATTCTGACTTTCGAGAGCGTCCCCGGGGCCAACATCACCACGGCGGGGGACGGCCTGTGGTGGGCGTTCTATACCATGGCCAACATCGATTACGGCGGCCACTACCCGGTAACACCGGAGGGCAAAGCCATACGCTTCCTGCTGGTTGTAGCCGGCATGGTGCTGTTCGGGATCTTCACCGGCTACGCCGCCAGTTCCTTTATGGAGGACAGCGAGAAGAAAGAATCTAACGAGATAGAAGGGCTTAAACGGGAAATAGAACTGCTCCGCGCGGACATCAACCGCCCCGGCTGACCCGGCGCATGGCCGCTTTTGCCTGGCTGCGCCGACTGTTTATAAAAGCGGAGAATATAGGGAAGTCAGTTCACAGGAAACAACATGCCAGTAACTCTAAAATTCGGTTTCCTAGACTCCGCGGTGCTCGTAGGCTACGTCCTGATCCTGGGCTCCATCGGCTGGTGGGCCGCCAGGCGTACCGCCAAGACCACCGAAGACTATTTCCTGGCCAACCGCTCCATCCCCTGGCTGGTAACGGCCGCCAGCTTCATGGCCACCTGCATAAGCGCCCTCACCTTCGTGGGCACGCCCGCCGAGGGCTACAGCGCCGATTACCGCTACCTGCTCAGCAACCCCGGCGACATAGCCGCGGTCTTCTTCATAGCGCTGGTCTTCCTGCCGCATTTCCAGCGGCTGAAAGTCACCTCCATTTACCAGGCAGTGGCGGAACGCTTCGGTCCGCAGGCCAGAACCACCTGCTCGGCTTATTTCCTGGTGACCAGAACGCTCGCGTCCACTGTGCGCATTGTGGCCATAGCCAAGGTGCTTGAAGTTGTCACCGGCGGGGCCCTTTCCTACCAGGGCTGCGTTTTTGTGGTAGTGTTCGGCATTCTCGCCTATACTACTATCGGCGGGGGGCGCGCGGTAGCGTGGACGGACCTGCTGCAGTTCACCCTGCTGATCTCCGGCGCCACGGCCGCGCTGGTCTATATCGTCATGCACGTGCCCGGGGGCGTGCCGGCCATTGTAGATTGCGGTTCCCACGCCGTGCGCGCCGACGGAACCATTTACAACAAGTTCAATTTCCTGGAGATGTTCAAGCCGGAGAACATGGCGCTGCTGGGCCTGATGACGGTATGGGGCTTCTTCAATTCCTCGGCGGCTTACGGCACGGACCAGGACATGGTCCAGCGGCTGCTGGCCTGCAACAACAACAAGAAAGCCGGCTGGAGCCTTATCCTGACGGGCCTGCTGGGCATACCGATAGCTTTCCTGTTCCTCAGCATCGGCGTGGCGCTTTATGCCTACGCGCACTTCCACCCTGAGCTGATAGCCGGGATGACGGACAACGACCACGTCTTCCCGCGGTTCATCCTGACGGTTATGCCGCACGGCCTGCGGGGCCTGCTTTTTGCCGCCGTGGCGTCCGCCGCCATGGGCAGCGCGGACTCGGCCCTGGCCTCGCTCTCCACGGCTTTCACGATGGATTTTTACAAGCCTTTCTTCGGCAAGAACGCTACGGAAGCGCAGACGGTAAAGGTTTCCAGGCTCTCTTTCGTAGGGTTCGGACTACTGTTCCTGGTCTTCGCGCTGCTGCTCAGGAACCTGGACAATCTGCTCTGGCTGGCCTTCCGCCTGGTCTCTTTCACCTACGGGCCCCTGCTCGGTATTTTTGTAGTCACGATAATGACGGACTGGAAGCTGTCATTTAAAAAAGTTCTGCCGCTGATGCTTATCCCGACAGTGCTTACCTTTGCGCTGTCCATGCTGGCCTGGTGGATGAGCGCGCATGTCGGCGGCCTGTTCTGGAAAGAGCTTCACGGCACCTACTGGCGCTTCTATATTATTTTCGGCGCGCTGTTCGTTCCCGCCGGAGCTTACCTCCTGAGGGAGAACAAGCCGGCTGCCTTAGCCCTGACCTGACAGACCCGGAAAAGTACTGGAGAGAACCCTATGTGGAATATCAGTTCAACGCTGCTGGAAGTGGCCCTGCGCACAGCCGTTATTTACCTGGCCCTCCTTATCGGCTTGCGGTTAATGGGAAAAAGGGAAGTGGGGCAGATGTCCGTGCTGGACCTGGTCTTCATACTGCTGCTCTCCAACTCCGTGCAGAACGCAATGACGGGGCCGGACACTTCCCTCACCGGCGGGCTGGCGGCGGCGCTGACCCTGCTCCTGCTCAACATCCTGATCACGCGGGTTATATACCGCAATAGGAAATTAAGCAAGCTGGTGGTAGGCTCGCCTGTAATGCTGGTACATTCCGGAACGGTGCTGACGAACAACCTTGAGAAGGAAAAAATATCCCGGGACGAACTGCTGCAGGCCGTACGCGAGCACGGCATAGCGGACTTCGCGGAGATCCACCTGGCCGTACTGGAAATTGACGGAACGATAAGCTTTATAAAGAACGACGATCTTGCGCCGTCGCACGCTCCGCACCGCCGCGCCAGGTTCATCAAGAAGGACTAAATCATGGAAATACTTATTACCAACGACGACGGGATCTACGCCGAGGGGATCTACGCCCTGGCGAACGCGCTGAAAAAGACCGGCAACATCACCGTGGTGGCGCCGGATACGCAGCGCAGCGCCGTGGGCCACGCCATAACCATAGCGGACCCGCTGCGCGTGACCCCGGCCAGCCGCAATGGGAAATTCTTCGGCTACGCGGCCAGCGGCACGCCGGCGGACTGCGTGAAGCTGGGCATAAAGGCCATAATGAAGAAAAGGCCGGACCTGGTAGTTTCCGGCATAAACCTGGGCGGGAACATGGGCTACAACATACTGTATTCCGGCACCGTCTCCGGCGCCACCGAAGGGGCGCTGCTGGGCATACCCTCCATAGCCGTTTCGCTGGACACTTTTGTTGATCCGGACTTCACCGCGGCGGCGGCCTTCACGGTAAGGCTGGCCGCGTCCCTGAAAAAACGCGCGCTGCCCCCGGGAACGCTGCTCAACGTCAATCTGCCGAACATACCGCCGCGGCGCATAAAAGGCGTCCGCGTCACCAACCAGAGCCTGACCTCGTTCAACGACTGGTTCGACAAGCGCAAAGACCCGCACGGCGGAACCTACTACTGGATGACCGGAGAGTTCAAAGCCACGGATAAGGACCCGGTCAGCGACATCAACGCCGTGAACCAGGGCTACATCTCCGTCACGCCCATACAGTTCGACCTAACCAACTACAAGTTCGCGGCGGAGCTTGAGAACTGGGCGCTAAAACCTTAATGTCTAAATTTGTATAATTTGGCCCGGGTATAAGGAATTCAAAATGATAAGTTTTTTTCTTGCCGCGGCCCTGCTGCCGGCCTCCGCAGGCGCTGAAGAAATAAAGCCCTCGACCCCCGCTGTGCAGGCCGCCCAGCCGGACAAACAGCTGCCGCAGAAATATTCCCCGGCGCTGCGCCAGATACTCAGGGACCTCTCTATACTGGTGGAGCGCGGCGGCGGCATCCCCGCCGAAAAGCTGGACGCCCTGGCCGCCGATATGGAGAAATTAGACGGGAAAGTCAAAGAGGTGCTGGGCCGGGATATATTAGAGGAAACGGCCCGCAGAGAGGAGCGTGAGGACGCGGCAGCCGCCAAAAAAGCGCTCTCTTCCTTCCGGGCCTCCCTGCAGATCTCCTACGCTACCAACGGCGGGAGATACCCGTCCGCCCTGACCGGCCTGCCGTCCGAAGAACTTCCGGCGCTGCCGGAGCTGCGCCTGCCGGGCCACGCGGCCACTTCCTCGGTTATCGTTATCGACTCGAAGAAATACGACAAGGATTTCAGCAAGGCGGTAACAGATTCCGGCGGCTGGCTGTATTTTTCCAACCCGGCCTCGGTGAACTACGGCCTGCTGGTGATAGACTGCAACCATCGGGAACCCGGCGGCGAAGAATTCTATAAATACTGAGAGGCGCTATGATAAAGGAAGAAACTATAAACGCGGCGGTGGAAAAGCTGATAAAGAAGTATCCGTCTGAAGCGGAACGCATAAACGCCTGCGTTCGGAAAACGGCGCGGCTGTGGGACACGAAGAAGGACGGGAGCGCTGCCGATTTCAAGCGCTTCTGCTTCGAGAATTTCCTGATAGGCCCGGAACTTGAGAACCTGCTGCGCTCGTTCGAGGCCAAGCTGGAGCAGATAAACGGCCATTTCACGGCCCTGCTGCTTAAACTGCGGCGCGAGATAGACGAAGACACCGGCCCACTGGGCCCCGCGGACCGTATGTTCGCCTCGTACTCGCCCGGCTCGCATCTCATAGAAGACATGTTCATGACCAAGCTGGCATTCATGGCGCTGCTGAACTTCCCGGTGAAAACGCTCGAGACCTGCCTGGAGCAGGGCCCCGGCTGGACCCGCGACGACTGGGCCCGGACGCGCCTGGCGCAGCGCTTCGCGCACCGCGTGCCTTCCCATATAAACGGCGAGATAGTGAAGGCTTACGCCGAAGCCGAGAACTACATCAACTCCTACAACATCTTCATGAACAAGATCACCGGCGCGAGCGGCGAGCAGCTCTTCCCGGACGGCCCCAGGCTTATTTCCCACTGGGGCCTGCGCGATTATCTTAAGGGCATATACCAAGAGAAGGACGGGGCGCCCAAACAGCGCGTGATACAGAAGATAATGGAGCGCATAATAACGCAGGAAATACCTGCGAAAGCCGTGAATTCCGAGAAGCGCGCCTGGGACCCGGTGGCTAACACTCTGGACGGAGCCAAAGCCGACCGGGAGCCTGACACCCGCTACAAGCGGCTGCTGGAGATCTTCCTGGCCCACATAAAAGAGGACCCCTACTACCCGGCCGAGCCGTCCCACATGGACCGCAAATTCAAACTTGGCAGGGAAATACCGGAACCGGAAATAGAGAAGATGTTCACCGACCTGCTGGACGCCAAAGAGGGCCCGCAGACCGCCGCCCTGATAGCGGCGCGGCTGGACAGGCCGCTGGAACCTTTCGACATCTGGTACGACGGGTTCAAGGCCCGCTCAGGCATTTCGCGCGAAACCCTGGACCGCGCTACCGCGGCCAAATATCCCAACGCCGCCGCCTTCGAGAAAGGCATACCGAAAATACTGGGGAAGCTGGGTTTTTCCAGAGAAACGGCTGAATTCGTGGCGGCGCGGGTGGAAGTGAACGCAGCCCGCGGCTCCGGGCACGCCTGGGGCGCCGCCATGCGCACCGAGAAAGCCCGGCTGCGCACGCGCGTGCCGGCCGGCGGCATGGACTACCAGGGCTTCAACGTGGCCATGCACGAGCTGGGCCACTGCACCGAGCAGGTGTTCTCCCTTTACAGGGTGGACCACACGCTGCTGGAAGGGGTGCCCAACACGGCCTTCACGGAAGGCTTCGCTTTCGTCTTCCAGGACAGGGACCTGGAAGTGCTGGGGATGGCCGTGCCCGACGGGGACACCGAGAACCTGAAAACCCTGGACACCTTCTGGGCGGCGCGCGAAATAGCCGGCGTGGCCCTGGTGGACATGAACGTCTGGCGCTGGCTTTACCAGAACAAGGACGCCGAACCCGCGGACCTGTGCCAGGCGGTGGTGGAGATAGCCAAAAGCGTGTGGGACCGCCACTACGCGCCGCTCTTCGGCGTGAAGGGCAGCCCGCTCTTGGCCGTATACTCCCACATGATAAACCACGGGCTTTACCTGCCGGACTACCCGCTGGGTCATATCATCGCCTTCCAGATAGAGGAATATTTCAAAGAGCATAAGCTGGCCGAAGAGATGGAGCGGATGTGCGTGCAGGGCTCCATAACCCCGAAGGAATGGATGCAGCGCGCCGTCGGGGAGGACATCTCTCCGGAACCTATGATAAAAGCGGCGGCCCGCGCGCTGAAAGCGTTCAAGGAGCAGGAAGCGAAGAAGAAATGAACGCCGCCGCGCTGAAGAAAGCCTGGCTGTCGGCGGCCATAGCCGCCGGCGGCATAATAATGGCCATAGTGTTCTATGCCTTCGCCGCGGAGGCGCTGCGCATGATGGGGTACAAACCCCCGCTCACCCCGCCGGCGGCGTATTTCCTCAAATACGCCTTCTACCTGATCGGCCTGTCGGCCATAGCGGTCCTAAAAATTGTTGCCGCCAAGCTGGAGGTGAAGAAAGCCTCCCCGGAAGAAACGGTAAAAGCCCTGACCATTATGGCCATAGTCCGGGCCGCAGTCTGCGAGGTCCCGGCCATCTCCGGGTTCTTATTGTTCATCCTGACCGGCTACACCCTTGACTTCTGCCTGCTGTTGGTCTTTTCCATAGGCCTGGAGATCTACTACTTCCCTAAACTTTCACAGTGGGAAGAGCGCATCCGCGGCGACTTCGGACAATTATGAACATAAAAGAATATGCCCTTGTAGCGGTGGTGGGCGTTTCCGACGACGCCTCCAAGTACGGTCATAAGATCTTCCGTGACCTGCTGAAAGCGGGCTACCCCGTGAAAGGCGTCAACCCCAAGGGCGGCTTCGTGCTGGGCAGCAATCTCTACAAGAGCCTGTCCGAGCTGGAGAAGAAGCCGGACCTGGTTATAACCGTGGTACCGCCGGCGGCTACGGAAGCTGTGGTGGAGGAATGCAACAAACTCGGCATAAAGACCGTGTGGATGCAGCCCGGCTCCGAATCCGACGCCGCCATAGAAAAAGCCAGGGACTACGGCATAAAGGCCGTAACCGCCTGCTTCATGGTGCAGAAAGGCGTTTGGTAAATGTTCCATGAAATTTTAGGAAATAAGTACGACGCCTACCTGGCCTTCATCCGGCGCACCATGATACAGGACCAGATAGCGGCACGGGGCGTTAAAGACCCCCGCGTGCTGGCCGCCATGGAGCATGTATGCCGCCACTGCTTCGTCACCGAAGACATGGTCAGCCGGGCATACGAAGATTATCCGCTGCCCATACACCGCGGCCAGACCATATCCCAGCCTTATATAGTGGCGCTGATGAGCGAGTTGGCCGGACTTAAAGGCGGCGAAAAGGTGCTTGAAGTGGGCACCGGCTCCGGCTACCAGACCGCGGTGCTGGCCGAACTGGCCTCCGCCGTCTATACCGTGGAGATCTTCCCGGACCTGGCCGAACAGGCCGCCGAGAAACTCGGGAAACTGGGCTACAAGAACATAAATTTCAGGACCGGGAACGGAGCTATGGGCTGGGGTGAGAACGCCCCTTATGACGCCATAATAGTCACCTGCGCGGCAAAACACGTTCCGGCCGCACTGACGGCCCAGCTTAAAGAGGGCGGGCGCCTGGTTATACCGGTAGGGGACGAGCCGCAGGACCTGACGCTTATCACCAAAACACACGACGAGCTGATAGAAAAGAAGATCTGTCAGGTGCGCTTTGTGCCGCTGCTGAAAGCGGAGGGGTGAAGAGCGGCGGCTCTATGTTACTGCGGATACATGTAACCATTGTGCACTAGAAAAGGGCACATTGATGTACTAAAATATTGAAGCATTGCTTTTGGGACAGGAGGGAAAACTCTAATGAGAAAACTTATTATAGCTCTTGCGTGCGCTTCCGTTCCGGCCACTTTGTCGGCCGAACAGTGGCAGATATTGGGCACCAGGCCTTTGGGTATGGGCGGTGCTTTTGTGGCCGTAGCCCAGGGCCCGATAGCCCAGTACTGGAACCCGGCCGGGCTAGCCATGGCGTCTTCCAAAACCGTTTCCGGCATGGAAATCCCATTGACGGCCGGCGTTGAACTGACCGGCGGGATAATGAAGAACGCTACCGACATCGGCAGCATGTCTAGCCAACTCTCGTCCATAAAGGCGGCCCAGAGCGCAACCAGCGGGAACAAGGCCATAACGCCTGACGAAGCTGCATCTTTCGTAAAGACAATGTCGCTCTTGAACGACATGACCGGGAAAGGGAAAGGCGTACTTGTACAGGCTGACGGCGGGGCCAACTTCAAATTCTCAAAGGTGGCGGTATCGATCAATAACTTCACTTCAGTGGGTGTAACCCCGTTCATTGACGTGAACAACCTTAACCTTAGCAGGACAGGGAACAGCATTGCATTCAACAGCAACTCCGGAAATGGGACCCTTACTAATACTGGGGGGAACAATTATATCCAAGCCTCCGCTGATCTTTCAGCCGCGTTGAGCAAACTGGATACAACAACCACTGACATGGCATATACGCTCTTATGCGGAACCACTCATTGTGGTGATGCTTCTATAACTAACAGCATGACATTGGCCCATGCTCTTGCTTACTATGCGCAGCAAAATTCAATATCCGCGGCACAGATCTCACAAGCTGCCACAGTAATCTCGCAATATGCCGCTTCTGCCGGCCCTGTTGTAGCCGGAGCTCTTAACGGACAGAGCTATACCCAGAACGGCTCAAACCTTACCGTGGAAGCGGCTTCTTTCACCGAAATAGCCTTCGGCTACGGCAAGTTCATGAAGTTCCTGGACGGGCTTTCCATCGGCGGCAACGTTAAGATGGTAAACGGCCGCATGGCTACCAGCACGTTCCAGTTCATGCAGAACTCTCAGACCAGCGACGCCTTCAAGAACATGCTGACCGACTCCAAGTCCAGCTGGGCCCCGGCCCTTGACGTGGCGGCGCTCTGGGATGTCAACACTAAATATCCCAAGTTCCCGCTTAATCCCAAAGTCGGCCTTGTTATAAGGAATATCAACAGCCCCAAGTTCGACATGCCTGACCTTATCGGCGGTAAATACAAACTGGACCGCCAGGCGCGCATGGGCCTGGCCCTTAACCCGGCCAAGTTCTGGACCCTGGCTATGGACATGGACCTGACCAAGAACAAGACCGAAGTGAACGGCTTCGACTCCCGCGAACTGGCCCTGGGCACCGAGATAAACATCGTGAACCGCAAAGCCTTTAATATACCGCTGCGCGCCGGCATTATGAAGAACATGGCGGAAAGCGGTTCTAAAGCGGCTTATACCCTGGGTACCGGCATAAACTTGCTCTATATGCACTTGGACGTGGCCGGCGCCGTCAGCTCCGACCGCACCACGCTCGACAACAAAACCAGCAATGTCCCCACCAGGGTTTCAGTCTCAGCCAGCTTCGGCCTTCTGTTCTAAAAAGTAAAAGTTGCCACATAAATAATCCCCGCTAAAAAGGCGGGGATTATTTTTTGGATTTGCTAAAATTAAACTATGGCCGCGATTAAGACAGACAACCTTGTAAAGCGCTACGACGAAGTTACCGCCGTGGACGGGGTCTCGCTGGAAATACAGGAAGGCGAGGTGTTCGGCCTGCTAGGCCCCAACGGCGCAGGCAAAACCACCCTTATAAGCATGCTGGCCACGCTGGTGCACCCCACGTCGGGCACGGCGCTGGTGGCCGGCCATGACATCATCACTCAGTCGCTGAACGTGCGCCGCAATATCGGCATAGTCTTCCAGGAGCCCAGCGTGGACGACCTGCTGACCGCCAGGGAGAACCTGTACCTGCACTCCATGCTGTACGGCATGCCCCGCCGCGAGATAGACCCCAAGATAGATAAAATGCTGGCACTCGTGAACCTTTCCGACCGCGGGGACAGCTTCGTTAAAACCTATTCCGGCGGCATGCGGCGGCGCCTGGAGATAGCCCGCGGCCTGATACACGGCCCGAAGATACTTTTCCTGGACGAGCCGACACTGGGCCTGGACCCGGCCAGCCGCAAGGCGGTATGGAGCCATATCCGTGAGCTTAAAGAAGCCCACAACACCACCATCATCCTGACCACGCATTACATGGAAGAAGCCGACAACTTGGCCGACCGCATAGCCATCATCAACCGCGGCAAGATAATAGAGCTAGACACCCCCGCCGCACTTAAGAAAAAAGTGGGGCAGGACCTGGTCTTTCTCCGGGGCGCCATAAATGAGGCCGGCATAAAGGCGCTGCCTTTCGTTAAGAGCGTGGAGCGCGAGAACGGCCAGTACAAGATCAGCATAGAGAATTCCGGCGCCAACCTGCAGGAACTCCTGAACGCGGGAGGGAAAATAGAGGAAGTGGAAGTGAGGCGGGTGACGCTCGACGACGTTTTCCTGAAGTTCGCCGGCCAGCAGATCAGCGACGACGCCGACGAGCACGCCGAGGGGATCTTCGAACGGATAGCCGTGAACAAAACCACCAGACACTGACATGATGAACTTCAACGCCGTCTACGCCCTGCTGCTGCGCGAAGCCAAGATCTACTTCCGCGAGAAGGAGCGCATCATCTCCATCCTGGTCTCGCCTCTGCTGTTCCTGTTCGTGATGGGCAAGGGCATGGCCGACGGCCAGAGCCCGGTGCCCGGCTGCACCTACCAGCAGTTCATTTTTCCCGGCATCATGGCCATGGTGCTGCTTTTTACCTCCATCACCTACGGACTTTACATCATCTGGGACAAGCGCCTGGACTTTCTGAAGGAAGTGCTGGCCGCGCCGATATCGCGCGCCACGCTGTTCTTCGGCAAGTCGCTGGGCGGCATGCTGGGCGCGCTAGTGGAAACGCTGCTGCTGGTGATAATAGGGGCTTTCTTCATCCTGCCGCTTACCCCGGTCAAAGTGCTGCTTTCGCTGGCGGCCTCCGTCCCGGTCTCCTACATGATCACCAACATGGGCCTGACCATAGGCGCCAGAATGAAGTCCATGGAGGGCTTCGGCCTGGTGATGAGCTTCCTTACCTGGCCGCTGTTCTTCTTCAGCGGGGCGCTGTTCGACATAGCGACGGCCGCGCCGTACATAAAGGTCATCAGTCTGTTCGACCCGGTCACCTATTCCGTTGACCTGCTGCGGATAATAATGCTGGGCAGGGGCGCTTTCTCCGTCTGGGCCGACCTGGGCGCCATAACGCTTTTCTGCCTGCTCACCACCGCCGTCGGCGTGGCCGCCTTCGGCGCGCTGCAGCAGGAAAAATAATTCAAAGCGGTAAAGGGGGAACAATGAGTTCACTTATAGAAGACGAGAAGCGCCTTAGCGGGCTGATAGCTTCGGGCGAGGACGCGCTGGTGCTGTTCTACGCGTCCTGGTGCGGATTCTCCCGGTCGTTCCTGCCGGTCTTTGAAAAACACGCCTGCGGTCCCAACTGCTTCAGAGTGCAGACGGACCAGGTAGAGAGCGCCGAAGATATTTATTCAATAGATTATGTCCCTACCGTCATCTTCTTCAGCAAAGGAAAGGTACACACCCGCCTGGACGCCATTCCCGGGGCAGGTCTTACGGAAGAGAAGCTGCTGCTGATGCTGGGCGGATGCGGCCTCAAGAAAGAGGAAAAAAATAAATAGAGGTTGGTCTAGGTACTTAGGAACGGTCAGGACCAGAGGATCGGTAAAGAAGGGAAAGAAGGCCGCTCTTTTCAGCGCCGGTGAGCAGGCTCCAGGCGAAGGCTGGGAAAACCGCGAACAAAGCCAGCAGGCGGGCGCCAAGCCAAAGGCCCGGCCCGATATTATCCTTCAGCATAACGCCACAGGTCAGCAGCCCACCGGCCCCCATAATAGCCAGCACCCTACCCCATTCGTAGGGCACCTCGTAGAAGCCGCGGCCGGCCAGGTGCATGAACAGGGCCATGCAGGCGTAGGCCCCGAAAGTGGCCCAGGCCGCGCCCAGCATTCCGAAGCGCGGGATAAGCAGAAAGTTGGCCGCCACATTGAACGCGGCCCCGAGAAGCGTAGCGGCCATGATATAGCCGGTGCGCCTGGCTATTATCACCGGGGCTAGAAAATTTATATACAAGCCGTTGAACACATAAGCCCACAA
The DNA here is from genome assembly GCA_903917735.1 of uncultured Elusimicrobia bacterium. Taxonomy (GTDB): domain Bacteria; phylum Elusimicrobiota; class Elusimicrobia; order Elusimicrobiales; family UBA9959; genus UBA9959. The sequence goes on from CAIXBR010000127.1 coordinate 31,495, forward strand.
CACCACCGGCACAAGGCCCAGACCGCCCCAGTACGCCGGGTGTATTATGGGTTTCCCTAATATGTGCAGCCTTACCGCGTCCGCGACAAAAAGTGAAAGCGCGAGTGTTAGCCAGGACGCGCCTATGGTAAAGAACGTCAGCACGCGCGCGAACAGCGCCGGGGCATCCTGCCGGCCGGAGCGTTCAATAAAGAAAGGCCTCCAGGCCTGGTCGAACATGCTGACGATGAGCATCATGAAGATGCCCAGCCTGTAGTTGGCCTGGTATATCCCGACGGTGGTCTGGTCCGCCAGGCGCAGCAGTATGGGCCTGTCTATAACCTGCACCGCCATGGAGCCCAGGCCGGCCGGTACCAGCGGCAGGGCGAAGGAAAGCATCCTGCGGTAAAGCGCGCCGTCGAAGCGCGGCTTCAGCGACCTGAGCGCCGGGAGAAGCACGAGGAGCAGCGCCAGGGCGGAAGAGCAGATATTGGCCTCGAAGATGCCCTGCACGCCGCGACCGAGGCGTATTATCAGGAAAAGGTTCAGCCCCACGTTTAGGACCACGCTGAAAACGCGCAGCAGGGCGTAGCGCAAAGCCTTGTGGGACATGCGCAGGTCGGCGAACAGGGGCGTGCTCAGCGCGTCGAAAAAGAGTATCAGCGCCGAATAGGCCACAAGACGGCTGTTAGCCGCGCCTATCCCGGCCGCCTCGGCCAGCCCCGGCGGCGCGGCCCACAACAGCAGCCCCAGGACCAGGGACACCGCAGCCACGCCGTAGAAGGCCGCAGGCAGGGACTTCTCCCGTTCGCCGTAATAGCGCATATAGGCCTGGTCCATACCGTGCTGGAACAGGATATTGAAGAAAGCTATGTAGGAGAACAAGGCCGCCGAGACGCCGTAATCCGCCGGGGAAAGGTAATGGGTGTAAAAGGGGAGCAGCAGGAAATTGAGCAGGCGGGCGGCCACCGTGGAGAGGCCGTAGATAAGGGATTCTTTGCCTAGCGCTTTAAGATCTTTAAGCATGTTACCGGAACTAACCGCTTTCCCGCGCTAATAGTTTAGCAAATGACGACGGGGGCGAAAATAAGTTATAATAGGTATTACTCAGCATGCGGGTGGGGGAATATGGACAGATTCAACAAACAACAGGCTCCTGACTGCGGCACCTGCCGCTTTAAGCCTAACTGTTTTGTGGTCCGGCTGGACGCCGAAGCCCAGAAGGTCTGGAACTCGCTGAAGCTCGGGCGCAAATTCTCGGACGATGAGGATATCTATTCCGAGGCCCAGCAGCCGCAGGGCGTTTACACAGTCTGCAAGGGCCGCGCCAAGGTCTTCTCCACCGACGCCAAAGGCCAGCAGATGATTACCTGGATACGCTATCCGGGCGACACCTTCGGGCATATAGCGCTTTTCTCCGAGAATGAATATTTCTGCAACGCCAAAGCCATGGGCGAGACCATCCTCTCTTTCGTGGACAAGAAGAAGCTGGAAGACTTCCTTAACGCCCACCCCAAGACCTACAAGATCTTCCTGCGCAAAATAGCCAACGAGCTGCGCGCGCTTGAGCTTAAGCTCAAGGACACGGCCTATAAGCCGGCCCGCTCCAAAGTGGCCAGGGCCCTTTTAAACGCCATCTCCTACAAATCCAAGAACACCACCGCCCCCGCCATACACGGCCTGAAGCGCACTGAAATAGCGGAGATCACCGGCCTGGCGCTGGAGACCGTGGTGCGCACCCTGGCCGAGCTGGAGAAGCGCAGCGTTATAAAGCGCGAGACCAAGGCTATAAAGATACTGGACTACCCGACGCTAGTACGCATAGCGGACCCGCACGCGAAGAAATAGTCTCACTGACGGCAATCGGGTAGGAGGCGGGTGATTAGCTCACCCGCCGTCCTCCCACACCACCTTTCTATTACCCACAAGTATGATGCCACCTATCAATTCCCAGTGCCGTTCCTGAAAATACGAATATTAGCTTCGATGAGTTGCTCTAGA
>CAIXBR010000128.1 GCA_903917735.1 uncultured Elusimicrobia bacterium
TGCGCAGCATTGTTACGCCGGAAAAAGCGCAGAAGTTCATACTGCAACGCTTGGGTATCGATGTGCCTAAACGAATGAAGATTCCAGAGTTGTTATCAAAATGTAGTGGCGACTTTTGACCTGTTTTAGGATAAAACGCTGCGAAAATAAGCACTTTTTATTTTTCACTGCGGAAGTTGGGCTAGTTAGCGGAGGCGCTCCTTTTTTTTGTAATATATTGGTCAGCATCGTATTTACAGGAGGATATAAATGAAAAAGATATTGTTCGCTGGTTTCGCATGTTTTATAGCTTCCGCCGCCATGGCACAGAATGCCGCCGTTGCTCCGGCTGCCGCGCAGAGTGTTACTCCGGTAACAGCCCCTGCCGCAGCGCCCGATACCTCCGGCATGACCGAAGAGCAGAAGACTCTTTATTTCCTTGGGAAGGCCGTAAGCTCAAAGATAAAGCAGTTCGATTTTACACCGGAGGAAACCAAGTACATAGTAAGGGGTTTCTCCGAGACCCTGAGCGGTAAAGAGATCAAGCTGGAAGACACCTACGGCGCGAAGCTGAACGATTACCTTGGCAAGAAGCAGGAAGCCATTGTGGCCAAAGAGAAGGATAAGTCCAAGCCCTTCCTGGAGAAAATGGCCAAAGAGCCCGGCGCGGTTACGCTGCCCTCCGGCATTATCTATATACCTGTTAAAGAGGGAACCGGCCTGAACCCCAAGGCTACCGACATGGTTAGGGTCCACTATCACGGCACCTTCCCGGACGGCAAGGTCTTCGACTCTTCCGTGGAGCGCGGCACCCCCGCCGAATTCCCGCTGAGCGGAGTTATTCCCTGCTGGACCCAGGGCGTACAGAAGATTAAGGTAGGCGGCAAAGCCAAGCTGGTCTGCCCCTCCGACACCGCTTACGGCGACCAGGGCGCGGGCGGTGCCATCCCCGGCGGCGCTACGCTGGTATTCGAGGTTGAGCTGCTGGACATCCTGAAGGAACCCGTGGCCGCCGCGCCCAAAGCAGGCGCCGCTCCCAAGGCTGAAAAGCCCGCCGCCAAACCCGCGGCCAAGAAAACAATACCCAGAGCTGCGGCCAAGCCCGCCGCTACACCGGCCGCGGCCGCGAAATAAGCCTTAACTGACGGATAATAAAAAAGCCCCGGCGATCCGGGGCTTTTTTATGTGTTCTTTTTCGCGGCTGGTTATTGCTTCACTTCCTCCGCCGGTTTTATCACCACCGACAGCAGCATGGACATGGCCAGTATCCCCAGAACTACGCCCAGGGAAAGGATGGCTGGTATATGTATGAAGTTGGACGCCAGCATCTTGCAGCCCACATAGAACAGTATCAGCGAGATGCCGGTCTTCAGGTAGCGAAACACGTCCAGCAGCGAAGCCAGCAGGAAGTACAGCGAGCGCAGTCCCACCACGGCGAACACGTTGGAGGTGTAGACGATAAAAGCCTCCTTAGAGATGGCCAGCACGGCCGGGATGGAGTCCACGGCGAAGATCAGGTCGGAGGTTTCTATCACCAGCAGGGTGGCGAAGAGGGGGGTGGCGTAAAGTATCCCCCTGCGCACGAAGAAATCGCCGCCGTCGGCCGTCTTGTCTAAGGGCATCACTTTTGCCAGCAGTTTCAGCACCGGGTTGGAGCCCGGGTCCATTTCCGAATCCTTCTGGAAATACATCTTAAAGGCGGTGTAGATAAGAATGCCGCCGAAGATATATATTATCCAGCCGAAGGCCTTGATAAGCTCCACTCCGGTGAAAATGAGTATTAGGCGCATCAGCACCGCGCCTATTATGCCCCAGGTCAGTATTTTTGGCTGGTATTTTTTCGGCACGCCGAAATACGCGAAGATCATCACGAACACGAACATGTTGTCCATCGAGAGGGAATACTCGATGACGTAGCCGGTGAAATACTCTATCATCCGCTCGTAGCCCAGCATGTAGCCGGTAAGGAAACCGAAAATGCAGGCGACTATCACCCAGAAGCCGCAGAGCATAAAAGCTTCCCTGCGGCCTATCTCGTGCGCGCGCCCGGCCGAAAGTTTTATATCGGCTGCGAACAGGGAGGCGGCTGTTACCGCAAAAACCAGCCACATTATTCCTAGGGGTGTCATATATAAGGAATTATATAAAATTGACGGCAAATAACCGGCCGCCCGGGTGATAGCCCGGGTGATATGGTTTACTTTTCCCCTGATATTGTTTAGAATTTAATTAACATTCAGGATCAGGAGGAACAATGAGCGAAACATTCGATATAGTACTTTTACTGGCCCTGCCGGCTTCCGGCAAATCCGAGGTAAGACGGTTTCTGGCTAACGTCGAGCCGGAAAGGCTTAAGAAAGAATTTCACATAGGCGCCAACCTGCAGCTCGACGACTTCCCGTATGTGCACATGATGCGCCGCGCCGACGACGAACTCGGGAAGCTCGGCCGCCCCCGCCTGTTCTTCAAGGCCGGCGACAGGCCGTTCCAGGATACTAAAGATTGGGGAACGCTCATCCACCTCCTCAACGAGGATTACCGCGACCTGATGGCCAAGAACGTGGTAACTGCGGATTCGGCGGCCGACCTCCTTATGCACCGTATAGACAAAGCCGGCGAAAGGGCCAAAGTAGCGCCCCGCCTGGCCAAGCTGGACAAGGATACCTGGACGATAGTCTCCGCGGCTCTTGAAAAAGAAGCCCGCGCCATGTTGGACGAGAAACACGCCGCCTACCCCGCGTCTTTCGAAGGGAAGACCATCGTGATAGAAGCCGCCCGCGGCGGCCCGGATAAATCCTCTTTCCCGCTCGCGGACCCGCTGGGCTATCAGTATTCCCTGAGGGAGCTCGACCCGGAGATACTCAGGAAAGCCGTGATACTCTACGTCTGGGTCACCCCGGAAGAGAGCCGCCGCAAGAACACGGCGCGCACCAACCCGGACGATCCCGGCTCCATCCTGCACCACGGCGTGCCCATGGACGTGATGCTGAATGACTACGGCTGCGACGACATGGACTACCTGGAGAAGAACTCTGAAGTTCCCGGCGCCATAACCGTCAACGCCCAGGGCCATAAGTTCCACCTGCCGATAGGCCGCTTCGACAACCGCGTGGACAAGACCTCTTTCCTGCGCGTGGAGAAGAAGGACTGGGACCCCAAGATGGTGGCCGACGTTACCGCCGGCATAAAGGGCGCCACGGACAAGCTCTACTCCATGATGGCCGCCGCGAAGAAGTAAGCCTGAACTTGTAAAATAAAAACGGCCGCCGGCTAAAACCGGCGGCCGCTTCATTTGCGGGAAGCCTTACTTGTTCCAGTTGTCAGGTTTTGCGGGCGCCAGGCGGCTGTGGTGCCTGCCGTAAAGGAAGTATATAACGAAGCCGATGGCCATCCACACTATAAGCCGGATCCAGGTGGCCAGCGGCAGGAACAGCATCTGTCCCACCGTCACAATTACGCCCAGTGCCGGCAGCAGCGGCACCAGTGGCGTCCTGAACGGGCGGGGCAGTTCAGGGTGGGTCTTCCTGAGCACTATGATGCTGGCGCACACTATGGCGAAAGCCAGCAGTGTGCCTATTGAGACCATCTCGCCCAGTGCCCCTATCGGGAATAGTCCGCCCAGCACGGCGGCCACCGCGCCGGTCACCATGGTGGTGACGTGCGGGGTGCGGAATTTAGGGTGCACTTTGGAGAAGAAGGGGGGGAGAAGCCCGTCCATGGACATAGCGTAGAAGATGCGCGGCTGACCCAGCAGCAGCACCAGCATTACCGAACTTAGGCCCGCTATGGCGCCCATCTTGATGAATTTCCTCAGCCAGAACAGGCCCGGACCGGCGGCGTTCACTCCCACGGCTATGGGGTCAGGGACCAGCAGTTGGTCGTATTTCACTATGCCGGTAAGCACCAGCGCCACCGCGATATAAAGAACGGTGCAGACCGCTAGCGACGCGAGTATGCCTATCGGCATGTCCCGCTGCGGGTTCTTGGCCTCCTGCGCGGTGGTGCTTACCGCATCGAAACCGATATAGGCGAAGAAGATAACGCCCGCCCCGCGCGCTATGCCGCTCCAGCCGAACTGCCCGAAAGTGCCGGTGTTGGCCGGGATGAACGGGTGCCAGTTGGCCGTGTTCACGTAGGAGACGCCGAAGGCGATGAACAGTATTACCACCGTCACTTTCGCCACTACGGCGAAGTCGTTAACGGCGACGGATTCGCTGATGCCCACCACCAGCAGGCCCGTCACCGCCGCTATTATGAATACGGCCGGCAGGTTTATTATAGCCCCGGTAGCGGTCCAGCCGGCCGCGTGGCTGAAAGAGAAGGGCGCCTGGGACAGCGCCGCCGGTATGTTCACGCCGAAGTCCCGCAGGAAGCTGGTCACATAGCCGCTCCAGCCCACCGACACGGAAGCCGCGCCGAAGAGGTACTCCAGTATCAGGTCCCAGCCTATGATCCAGGCCAGCAGTTCGCCTATGGTGGCGTAGGCATAAGTGTAGGCGGAGCCTGCTATCGGGATCATGGAGGCGAATTCGGCATAGCAGAGGCCCGCGAAGGCGCAGCCTATGGCGGAGATTATGAAGGACAGCACAATGGCCGGCCCGGCGTACTGGGCCGCCGCCTGCCCGGTAAGCACGAAGATCCCCGCGCCTATTATGCCGCCTATGCCCAGCAGCGTAAGGTTCATGGCGCCCAGCACGCGTTTGAGCGAGTGTTCTTTTTCTTCAGCCTGCGCCATCAGCGCCGTAAGCGATTTTTTCCTGAATAAAGCTTCCATAGGCCTCCCCGGATTTCCGCGTGAATTGGAAAATCGTACAAATTTAGCCGGTAGATGGCAAGGTTATGACGGGACCGCACCGCTTTTGCCGCGCGAAAATTTGCTACAATAATGGTACAGCATTGTGTAAGGCATTCAGTGTTTTCCGTATCTTACAAGTCGCCCGGGTATCCATAAATACCTAAGACTACCCCCGGCGGCGATGTCCTTCCCAGACAGCATCCGGAAGGCGCGTTAAGTTTCACCCACCTAAAACGGAACTTAGCACAAAGTATCGGGAGTATAAAAAATTATATCTCGGAGGCTTCGTGCTTATGAAAAAGTGCGCTAAGTTCGTATCTATTGTTTCATTGGTTATCCTGTCAGGCTCCGCTTTCGCGCAGCCGGACTCCGGCAGTTCCGCCATCTGGCAGCTCAGCGCCGGTTCACAGCTGGCTCCGGCCGCCGTTACGGCGCAGGCCGATGTCCCGCCGGTCCCGGCACCTGCCCCGGCGCAACCCTCGCTGCAGGCCCAGCCCGACGTGGCGGACCTTGCCGCTGAGCAGGCAGCCGCGCTGGCGGCTTCCGCCCGCCTAAGCGGGGTTGCCGTGTTCGAGCTGGATGGCGGCATGATGAAGACGAAGCCGGAACTGATGACGTATGCCGCGCAGACGCTGGGCTTCCCCGGGGACTTCGGGAAGAACTGGGACGCCATGATAGATTATCTCGGCGATATGCCGGATTTCCATCATAACAACAAGATCCTTATCGTAGTAAATAACTCGTCTGCGATCCTTAAGGCCGACCCGGAACTGTACTCGCAGCTGAGGAAAGTTTTCGGGCTGGCCTGCGAAAACACGAGCGAATGGAGCCGCAGCGCGGCCTTCCTGAAGTTCGTATTCGTCCCCTGACCTTGAAAGCGCGAACCGGCCCGGGAACACCGAGAACGGCTTTCCCGGGCTGACGCCCTTCCTTCTACTTCCCTTCGGAGTGGCGGCAGCGCCATGCCTGAAACGGATTGAAATTGCCGACCGTGCCAGCAGCTATTCCCAGAAGATCACGTAATATTTCAACGTGCGTCGAGAAAGCGCCAGTTGGACTTTCACCAAAACGGTGAAAAAACAAGTTCAAATGAAAGGATTGTGAAAAAGCGGCAAAGCAGGTGATTTCTTCACCGCAAAGAACGCA
>CAIXBR010000129.1 GCA_903917735.1 uncultured Elusimicrobia bacterium
AACCCGTTGCCCAGACCAGTGCTGTATCACCGGACCTACGCGCCGTGCCAGGTTTGAGGAAGTGTTGCTGAAGAGCCGTGTGAGGGAAAACTTCAAGCACGGTTCTGTGAGGGGACGCGCAGTTGAGGCGTTCTACTCGACGTGTACGGCGAAGCCGAAACCCGGCCGCCACTGGCGGCCGGAAAGGGGGTGATGCTTATGATAAAAAATAAGCTTCCCCATACCTTGGGAGCAGGTGCGAAGGCGCGTAGTGCCGAGCCCTGCGAACCCACTTCTCGCGGCAAGGAGCAGTGCGGGGCCGCGCTTCGTGGCCACGCCTGCGACGACATCTCGCGGATAAGCTCGGGACTCCTTCGCTAAAACAGATCGAAAGCGGTATTTACAATGTTTCCTCGGGATGTTGCGCGAAGTAGCCTCTAACTTTGATGGTGAAGCTCCGAACTTTTGACAATATCTGAGGGAACTTACTATGAAAAAAGTATTTCTGATAACTGTGTACTGCGCAGCCGTAACCGCCTGTGCCCCGAGCATTAAAAGTATAAAGACTAATACTAAAGAATCGTGCGTGAACGGCATATTGGAACAAGCGCAGACAATGGACGAAAGCAAAGACGTATTTTTAACCATTCGCGACAAAGACCACAAAGACCAGACATTGGACGCCGTGTACGGGACTCCCAAACCTTTTGCTTACAAGACCGGGGAAGCCGTCAGAGTCTGCGGCAATATCGGGACCTACAAAGCGGCGAAGGATAACAAAGAAATTACCCGTCAGAATATATTCATTATGACGAGCCTGGATTACCTCCCCAAGGGTAAATAAGCGCTGCGCGATGCCATTAACAGAAAGTACCACTGCGGCGCGAATGCGCCGGGGTGGGGCTTTATAAACCGGTGCCACCGGCATAAATGTTGTGAACATTATAAGAAACGGGCCCGCGCCGCGAGCGGATTCAGCAGAAGCCGCTCGCGAGCGCGGGCAGAATCTGTAATGAGAACATTTTCAATTCTTTGCAGTGCGCGCGGGAAATAATTTCCGCGGTGTACGGGAAGCCGAGACCGGCCGCCACTGGCGGCCGGAAAGGGGGTGATGCTTATGATAAAAAATAAGATTACCCATACCTTGGGAGCAGGTGTGAAGGCGCGTAGTGCCGAGCCCTGAACCCACTTCCTAGCGGCGAAGCATGGGCGGCCGCGCGGCGTGGCCGACCGTGCGGCTTCTCGCGGATAAGATGCGCGACTCCTTCGAGAAAGACGACCGGGGGGTGGTACTTATAAAGTTTACGCAGGATGTGAGGCAAAGTAGTGTCGAACTTTGTCCTGAAGACTCCGTACTTTTTTGCTTTTTAAAAAATCAGGAGAGAAATTATTAATTTCTGCGCGCGCAGAATTAAAATTTAATATAAATTTCCAAGAGCCGTCATAGGCCCGATTAAGAAGGCTTCGGATAGTGAATTACCACACTGAGCCGGCCTAAGTTCTACATCGGCTCGACAAATCTTTCAACGGTCATACTCCCCAGGTCTATAACCACATAAGTCAGCGCGGTTTTGGCCTGCCCGGGTTGAACACAGACCGTATTCTCCATTTTCGCTTCCCAAACTCCGCTAATTTCCGGAGACTCGTGAATATGGCCATGCAGGGTTAAGCGCGCCTGATTTTTAGCAATAAACCTGTTTACCGCGCCGGAACCGACCCGTTCCCCTGAATGAATAACATCTAAACCGAGCCCGGCTGGCGGCGTATGTATAACATAAATGGCTTCCGCTGCGTGTCCCGGCTTGGGAAGCGCCGCGAGTTCCTGCCCCATGTCAGGTAAGCCCTCGGCATAGGCGGGCCAATCGGGCAATTCGTGAAAGCCTTCGGGGGTTGAAAGCAACCCGGCACCGCACTGCCTCTGAAACACATAACCCGGTCCGTCGCGCCGGCATCGGTCCTTAAGCCGAAACGGGTAGTCTGTTACCCAATTCATCCCGATAAATTCAAAGCCGCCCCACTCAACGCGGCGCTGCGCCAGGTTAAAGATATTTTTATTCTTCCGGCAAACCTTGTCAAAAAGTGCATCGTGAATTCTAAGGTCATCGTTGCCGAGCATCCCCAGCCAGGCTATACCGGCCGCCGCATAATCCGAAAAATGCCCTAACAGAAACCCTTCCACAAACTCGTTTTGCGAACCATGCAAATCACCGTCCAGTGGAAGCATATCGCCGCCGTTAAGTACTCCGGCGGCTCCTGTCTTTTTGGCGGTTTCCAGAGTACGCGTGTATTTTGCGGCATTCCCATGAAGGTCCGTCACATAAATTATTTTCATTATTGTGTTAACGCCCCGGTTATAAGTATTTAGCCGCCATGGGAACGTTGTCGGTCCAGACGGCTTTCGCCCCCAGCTCGGCCAGGCGGCGCACTTCACGCGGGTTGTTGGCTATGCCGGCGGAGATCTCCACCCCGGACAGCGCGGCCTCCCCGACCTGCTGCTTAAAGTCGAAGGCCGAAGCGCCGAAAAAGAAAAGCTGTTTGGCGAGCGGCCAGTCCAGCCACCCGGCGCAGACTTTAGAAGCCCCGGCGCGCCAGGCGGTCCCCAGCATGTCGGAAGGGAACAGCGGCATAACGGCGGAACCTATACCGGGTACCGCCTTCCTTGCCGCCTCCAGAAAGCGGAGCTTGTGTGAAAAGACCAGCAGGAAAGCCCGGTTCTGCACTCCGGCCCTCTTTATCTGGAGAGCCAGGTCCGCGGCGTCCGACTCCCGCTCAAGCGCCAGTTCAAAATAAAAATCTTTGCCGGGCCGCAGTATCATCAGGTTAAGGATGTCGTCCAGATGGGCGATGGGTTCCTTGCCGAGCACGCGCAGGCTTTTCAAATGGGGCCACGTGGTTTGCGAGATCTTCCAGTTCCGCCCGCAGACCCGGTCCGCTTCAGGGTCGTGGAAGGCCACGAACTGCCCGTCGGCCGTGCGGCGTATGTCGCACTCTACCGCGGCCGCGCTGTCCGCAAAAGCCTGCCTGAACGCCGCCACTGTATTCTCCGGCGCGTTCAGCATCCCGCCGCGGTGGGCGTATATTGAGATTGCGGGCATAAAATTATTTTATGTAAATCTGGACGCTAAAAAAAGGCGGCGCTATTCATTACTCCCCCTTAAAAGCCTTGGCCATCCTCTCCGGGGAAACTATCTTGAAGCCGTTCTCGGCCAGCCAAGCTACAAGGCGCTTGGACGCTGTGCGGCTCTGCGGGTGTATGTCGTGCATCAGCACTATCCCCTTGCCGCGCTGTTTTATCATGGATATCGTATTCTGAAAAAGCGTTTCAGGGTCCTTGGTGGACCAGTCCAGCGTGTCTATGGTCCAGCCCACCGGGGTAAGCCCAAGTTCGGAAGACACTGCGCGCAGGGCTTCGGGGGAGATTATGCCGTAGGGCGGCCTGAAAAAGCCAGGTTTTTTGCCGGTAGCCCCCGAAATCATGCCCGAAACCTGGCCCAGCTGGGAGATTATTTTTTCGGTAGTGTAGGCGGTAAAGGGCTTGTCCCCCTCGGTGGCGTGGTTGTAGCCGTGCACGCCCGTGAAGTGGCCGTCGGCAGCTTCGGTCTTTATGCGCTGTTTGCCGGCCTCGCCGGTAAGGTTGCGGCCCAGTACGAAGAACAGTGCCTGCGCTCCGCCCGCCTTCATGGAGGCGGAAACTTCCTCGGTAAGCGGGCCGGGGCCGTCGTCAAAAGTGATTATAACTTCTCCCTTGTTCAGGAAGCCGTCGTACTGCACCAAAAAGGGCACATTGTTCTTCACGTAATTTATCTGGCAGTAGCCGGCCTTTATCGGCACGCCGCGGGTCTCGGCGGAGCGGGAAGCCTGCCCACCATAAAACCCGAAAACGTCATTAAGTTCGCTGATCACCCTGTAAGAAACCGCGCCGCGCTTGTCTCCCCTGGTGAGACCGCTGTCGGAAATACCGGCGGAACCTCCGAGTTGCTCAAGCCTGCCGCGCAGGTACTGGCCGGCGGCCGAAGCCTCCATGAATTCAGGGCTGTTCTGGGGTGACTTCAGCGCCACGTCCGAATAGACCTTGAGAGCGGAATATATCTCGTTATACTCCGCCCTGAACGGCTCCATGTCCGGAGCAGCGGCCGGCACGGCAGGAACCTCTACGGAAGAAGGCTCTTTAGGGAGCTGCAGGTCCTGGGCGGAAAGGGAAAGAAAAGGGAAAAAAGAAGCTATCGCGGCGAGCAGAAAGGGTTTTTTGTTCATTATTTTCTCCTGTAATTATATTATGCCCGTAATTTAAGGAGAAAATAAGGTCCGAAAGGCCCTAAAACGGATATTTTTGGGCCTATACGGTAAGTACCAAAGGACAGGGGTGGTCAGTTTCCGCCGGTAATGAAGTACCAGATAAGCAGGGCGATGACAAGGGAAAGAAGTTTTATCTGCCAGTTGCGGATGAAAAGTTCCTGGATATTCATATCAAGCCTGTGGCTGAACCGGCGGGGGTTGCTGAGGCGCCGCAGCCGGCGGCGGCTCCTGGCGGGATGATCTTCTGAGCAGCGTCTTCTCGGCCTTGGAGCGGTAAAGCTGGTAGAGCATGGCTTCCAGGTCCTTCGGGTCAACGGCCTGCTGCAACTTGCCGTTGCGGGCGATAGAAAGCAGCCCGGTTTCCTCCGAGACTATGACGATGATCGCATCCGCCACTTCACTGAGGCCCAGCGCCGCGCGGTGGCGCATGCCGAAGATCTTTGAAAGCTCCTGCTGTTCGGTCAGCGGCAGTATGCAGCCGGCCGCTACCAGCCGGTTATTGGCTATCACGGCCGCGCCATCGTGCAGCAAAGTGTTATCGTGGAAAACGGTCAGCAGCATTTCCTTGGAGACCTCTCCGTTTATGCGCACCCCGGTCTCCACTATATCGCGCAGGGCCATGTCCTGTTCCAGCACTATCAGCATGCCCATCTTCTCCGCGATCGCGGAACGGATAGCTTCCATCATCTCGCCTATAAACCGGTATTCCTGCGACACCATTACGCGGCCCAGCGGGTTGGAGCCGATGTTCGCCAGTGCAAAGCGTATTTCAGGCTGAAAAACGACTATCAGCAGCACTATGCCGGCCACCCAGAACTGCCCCACAAGCCAGACGGTAGCGTTGAGGTTCAGGGATTTGGCCACGGCGGTCACCACGGCCAGGATGAACACGCCCCAGATGACCTGCATGGCGCGCGTGCCCTTAAGCAGCAGGATGAGCCTGTAGACTATGTAATAGACGGCTAGGATGTCCGCCAGGTTCCTTAAATAATGCAGGTACAAAAAGTTCCCCCGTTCTTCAGGCCGCCGCGTTGGCGGCCATGATGGAATCTATCTCTACGGCTTCTATAACCTCGGTCTCTATCAGGCGCGCGGCCATTGCGTCCAGGGCCTTGCGGTTCTTGTTAAGGGCGTCCTTGGTCTTAACATAGCATTCGGTGACGATGCGTTTTATTTCCTCGTCCACTATGCGGGCGGTCTCGTTGGAGTAGCCCGCCTGGCGCATGATGTCGCGGCCCAGGAACACTTCGGAATCCTCTTTTTTAAGCGACAGCTGGCCGATCTTGTCGCTCATGCCGAATTCCAGCACCATCTTCTGCGCGTAATTGGTAACCTTGGCCAGGTCGTCGTGGGCGCCGGTGGTTATTTCGCCTATGGCTATTTCCTCGGCGGCGCGGCCGCCGAGCAGCACGCACAAACGGTTCATGATCTCCGTCCTGGAGGTAAGATACTTGTCCTCCAGCGGCATCTGGAGCGTGTAGCCCAGGGCGGGGCCGCGCGGGATTATGGTCACCTTGTGCACCGGGTCGCAGCCGGGCAGCGATTTCGCCACCAGCGTGTGGCCGGCCTCGTGGTAAGCTACCACTCTTTTTTCACTTTCCGAAATTATGCGGGACTTGCGCTGGGGGCCGGCGATGTTCTTTTCGATAGCCTCCTCCAGGTCCTTCAGGTCCACCGATTTCTGCTCTTTCTTGGCGGCTATTATGGCGGCCTCGTTGACGATATTGGCCAGGTCCGCGCCGGTGAAGCCGGGCGTGTGCCGGGCTATCACGGAAAGGTCCGTGTCGACGGTCAGCTTCACCTTCTTGGCGTGTACGGTGAGAATCTCGAGGCGGCCCTTTATGTCGGGCACAGGCACGTTTATGCGCCGGTCGAAGCGGCCGGGCCGCAGAAGAGCCGTGTCCAGAACGTCGGGACGGTTGGTGGCGCCTATCAGGATGATGCCTTCCTTGGACTCGAAGCCGTCCAGCTCCACCAGCATCTGGTTCAGGGTCTGCTCGCGCTCGTCATGGCCGCCGCCTATGCCGGCGAAGCGGGACCGCCCCACGGCGTCCAGCTCGTCCAGGAAAATTATGGCCGGGGCGGATTTCTTCGCGCGCTCGAACAGGTCGCGCACGCGGCTGGCGCCCACGCCCACGAACATCTCCACGAATTCCGAACCGGAAGCGGTGAAGAAAGGCACGCCGGCCTCGCCCGCCACGGCGCGCGCCAGCAGCGTCTTGCCGGTGCCGGGGGCGCCGTAAAGCAGCACGCCCTTGGGCAGCTCGCCGCCCAGCGTCTGGTATTTCTTGGGATTCTTCAGGTAATCCACTATATCCTTCAGCTCTTCCTTGGTCTCGTCGCAGCCGGCCACGTCCTTGAAGGTGACTTTCTGCTTCTTAAGGTCTTGCTGCTTGGCCTTGGACTTGCCGAAAGACATGGCCTGCTTGCCGCCCATCTGGGCCTGGCGCATGAACAGGAACCACCACAGGAAAATAAAAACCACGATCCAGCCTATATTGAGCAGCAGCGTGGCTATCCAGCTGCGGTCGGCTTCGGCGGAGAAATTGGTCACGCCGGAGGCTTCCAGATCCTCTATCAGCTTGGGGTCCGACATCGGGATGGTCTTGAAGACCACGCTCTTGTCCCCCTCTTTGAGCTCGCCCTTTATAAGGTCCTGGCTCACTGAAACCTTGGTTATCTGCTTGTCGCGCAGCTTCGCCTTGAATTCCGAATAGGGGATCTGGCGTTCGCGCTCTACGCCCTTCAGATTCTGGTACACCGCCACGAAAAGCGTGAAAGCGAGGAACCAGAATAGCAGCTGCCTGATATTTTTTTTCAAAGGCATGTCTTCTTTCCTTCTATAGTTTCTTTATTGAGGACCCCTATGTACGGGAGGTTGCGGTACAGTCCGTTATAATCGAGCCCGTACCCCACCACGAACTTGTCCTCCAGCGTGAAGCCGGTATATTTTATAGGGATATCCGTTTTGCGCCGGCTGGGTTTATCCAGCAGGGTGCAGACTTCGAGAGACCTGGGCCTGCGGGTCTTCAGGTTCTGCAGCATATATTCCATCGTCAGACCGGAATCCACTATATCCTCCACTATCAGCACGTCGCAGTCCTCTATGCTCTCCTTAAGGTCGAGCAGAATGCGCACCACGCCCGTGGAGTGTGCGCCCGAATACGAGGACAGCATCATGAAGTCCAGGCGGGTGTCCACCGAGACGTTCTTAACAAGGTCGGACATGAAGAGGACGCAGCCCTTCAGCACGCCCACCACGGTAAGGCAGCGGCCTTCATAGTCGCGGGAGATCCTCCCGGCCAGGTTTTTAACGCCGGCTTCGAGCTCTTCCCTGGAAATGAGTATTTCCTGCAGGTCCTTATGCATCGAAGGTATATTTTAGGTTTTTTGGAGTTCTTTTGCCACGATAAAAACAGGAAGCCGGGGCAAACCCCGGCTTCCGCGCTTTCCGCTTTGGCTGACGGCTGTTATTTAAGGGCCAGGTCCGGGATGGCGGCCGGTGTAGAGAGCTGCGCGTAGAAGTAGTGGCTCATGATGTAGGAGACCAGGCCGGGCTTGCTGGAAATGTCCTTCGGGGAATTCACCTTCTTGGCCACGGCCAGGTCCTGCGCGAAGGCGCCGTC
The DNA here is from genome assembly GCA_903917735.1 of uncultured Elusimicrobia bacterium. Classification (GTDB taxonomy): domain Bacteria; phylum Elusimicrobiota; class Elusimicrobia; order Elusimicrobiales; family UBA9959; genus UBA9959. The sequence continues at coordinate 7,902 of CAIXBR010000129.1, forward strand.
CAGCTGGGCCACCTCGGCGCGGCCGAGGAGGTTCACATTCATCTCGCTGTCTGAGCGCTCACCGCGGGGGTGCAGGTTATAGGAGCCGATGTCGGCGAACTCTCCGTCCACGGTCATGAACTTAGAATGCAGCGTCTGCTCGGCGCCCTGCTTGAGGTATATCTTCACGCCGGCCTGGTACAGCGGCACCAGGCACTCGGCCATCGCATCCACTATCGGCTTGCCCTCGGAGTCTATGCTCTCGGCGGAGTTGGTAAGGAGGTTAACTTCCACGCCGCGGGCGCGGGCGTCCAGCACGGCCTGGGTTACGACCGGCAGGGCCACGAAGTAAGCGTTCTCGATGTTGATGGTCTTCGTCGCGCCGTACATGGCTTTCACGATGCTGATCAAGATCGGGGAGTACTTCGGGGGGTTCTCGATGACCACGGCCACACGGGCGCCGCCGCCCTCATAGGAATCGGCCACGGAGCGGGAGACGTCCACCAGGCGGAAGCCGAGCTTGCGGGAGGTCACCTGGGAGTTCCACTCGTCGCCCAACAGCTTCTTGGCTTCCATCACGGCGGGACCGGAGTAGATCACGTCGGTATCGCGCCACTTGATGTTGCCGGAACCCTTGTGGGAGTACACGTCGCCGAAATTCATGCCGCCGGTGATGGCGTACTGGTCGTCCACGATCATCGTCTTCACGTGCCAGATATCGGAATAGCGCTCTGGGTCTTTGTGCAGCAGCACCTGTATGCCGGCGTCCTGCATCATCTTCACTACTTTCGAACCGTGGCTGGCCTCTATGATATTGTCCACCATCACCTTCACGTCAACGCCCTGCTGCTTCTTGGCGATCAGCATCTGGGCGGCCTCGTAGCCGGTGGTGTCGTCATAGAAGGCCCAGCTGGAGACCAGCAGGCTCTTCCTGGCGTTCAGGATCAGGGAATCCTTGCGGGCGAAGGAGGCTTCGCCGTTTATCAGGAAGTGCGCGTAGTTGCCTGAGGTGAAGCGGCCGCCGGTGGCAGCCTCGAACTCGGAGATGAAGCCCGAATCGGTGAACAGGGAGGGCTGGCCGGCCGGGCGGGCCGGGTAGGCGGAGGACTTTGAAGCCTTCATCACACGGTCGGAAATGGCTTCGAAAGAGGGAGCGTCGGTGGTGGGCATCAGGTCGCCTACCTGCTGGGTTATGGCGTGCCAAACAGTAACGGCGGTGCCGCTGTAGGAAGTGGCTTCAGGCCCAGAGAAGGGCTGGGGAACGGCCATGGGCTGGGGCGCCGGAACAGCGAAAGGATTGTCCCCGGCCTGGATGCCGGCCGCGGCGGCCAGTTCGTCCATGCTGGCGCCGCTCTGGGACTGGGCGGCTGCGAACTGCGGAATTATGAAACAAGAAACAAGGAGTGAAAGGGCAAGCTTTTTGTTCGTCATGCTAATAGTATACGGCCGCCGCAGCTTTTTACGAAGGGCCGTAAAGCCCCCAAAACAAAATTAAAGGGCCTACACTGAAGTAGGCCCTTTAGGAACCGGGGCAACAGTAAACGCGTTCGCGCTTATAGCTTAATCAAGGTCCATGGGGTTTATTGGCCTGGAGGTATCGCCCGAGTCTTTTATGCGCTTCTTTTCTTTTTCAAATTTTTCTTCCAGTTCTTTCTTTTTATCTTCCATCGACTTCCCGGCATTGGTGAAGTAGCTCTCCAGGCGGCTTTTATCCTCTTTCATCTTCTTGAATGCGTCCTGCATGGGGTCTCCCCCGGCCTTTGTTTCGGGCTTTTCCCAGTGGCGCAGCACAAGGCCGGACTTCTTGTCCACTTCAATGCGCCCTTTGCAGATGGGGCAGTCGATAAGAAAAGTTCCTTCTCCCATATTACCCTCCGTCCCTACTTAACTCCCCAGATGGGGTGCTGCTGTCGCAATACTTTCACGCGGCTTAGCCTGGCGGCCGCGCAGCAGCAGGCTTCCGCGATGAACCCGGCGGCGGGCGGCTTTATCCCTTTCCCGCCCGCGGTGGCCGGCTGCAGGAAGAAAGGGATCCCGTCCCAAACCGAAGCGGCCAGGTCCACGGCTTTACACAGGTCGGACATCTTCGTCTTTGAGGTTAGAACGGTCTTGATAAAGGTTTTTTCAGGAGCGCAGGAGAGAAATTTTTCATGCGCAGTCCAGCAGTCCTTGCCGCCGGTAGCTGACGGGAGCTTGATGTCCATAGCTATCACGTCCATCAGGTCCGCCACTTTTGAAAGCTCGCGGCAAAGCGTGCCGTTGGTCTCCAGATGCAGTACCAGCCCCGCCTTTTTTAATCCCGGGGCCAGCGCCTTGATGAAGTTCCATCTCAGCAGCGGCTCCCCCCCGGTCAGCGAAATGTTTTTCACTTTCCTGGCCCGCGCCAATTTGGTCACGGCTGCGGCGGCTTCAGCGACGGTCATCAGCGCGGCAGTGGCTTTGTCCAGCGCCGCCGGCTCGTCGCAATAGCGGCAGGCCAGGTTGCAGCCGGCAAAGCGGAGAAAGATCTGCCGCTGCCCCATGTACAGACCTTCGCCCTGGATGGAGCAGAAGATCTCGGCCACGGGCGCGGTAAGGGATTTCATAGGTCTAGAGGGCCGGGTCCTTAAGCCCGGCGTCGGCAAAGCCCTTGGCGCGCAGCTTGCAGGAATCGCAATGACCGCAGGGTTTCCTGCCGCCCTGGTAGCAGGACCAGGTGAGCGACAGCGGGGCTTTCAGTTTTACCGCCAGCCTGGCTATACCGGCCTTGCTCAGTTTGATAAGAGGAGTGAGTAATTTTATTTTTTTGCCGCCGGCTCCTGAACGCGTACCATAGGCCGCCGCCTTCTCAAGCGCCCTATAGAAGGCCGGGCGGCAGTCAGGGTAACCGGAATAGTCCACGACGTTCGGCCCCAGCACCACGGCCTCCGCGCCCACCGCGTCCGCCAGCGAGAATCCGGCCGAGGCGAAAACCAGATTGCGTCCCGGCACATAGGTGGACGGGATAGCCCCCTCCCGGCCTATCCTGGAGATATTTACGTCTGGAAGTTTTAGTTTTTTATTCACCAGAGAGCAGGAGCTGAACCAAGGAAAAACAAGTTCGATCTCGTAAAGTTTTACTCCGAGGCGGCGGGCGATGGCGCGGGCGCTCGAGTTCTCGCGGCTGTGGCGCTGGCCGTAATCGAAAGAGACCGCCAGGCACTCATAACCCTTCGAAAGAGTCCAGCACAGCGCGGTAGTGGAATCCAGCCCGCCGGAAAACAGCACAACGGCCTTCTTTTTCATACGGCATTCTCCACTATGCCGGCTCCGGCCTTGAACTTTATCCTCGGTACGGCCTTCATCCAGCCCTTCTTCAGGACCAGCTCCATGTCCCGCTTGCCGGTCTCCGGGCGGAAGGCCATAAAATCAAGAACGCGGCCGCTTGCGTGTATCTCTTCCAGCGCGGCGGGAAAAGCGTCGCGGCCCTCCAGCTCCTCGGCCAGCGCCCTCGCGCAGATCATGTCCTCCACGTGCTTCATGTCGTAGAACAGGCAGGCCGGTACAATAAGCGTGGGCATAGGCCTGGCCCGGCAATAGGCCACCAGCGCGGGAAAATTCGCGAAACAGGCGACAAGGATCTCCCGCGCCAGCAGCAGAGAGGAAGCCGCCGGGGAGCCGGAATTAGTAACGGAAAGCGCGGGCCGGGAAGGGTCGGAGCCGTAAAGAGCCGTGTAGGGGGAATTGTCGTAGTGCTCCGCGGCAAGGTCCATTTCGGAAAAAAGGTCCGCATCCTTGACCTGCCGCCGCGCGGCCAGCGCCATGGCAGGGGTGGGGTAGACCCGCACGTCTCGCCTGCCGCTCTCCACAAGCGCACATATTGTATTGGAAAACCTAAAAAGGTCTATGACAATTCCGCGGCCGCGCCAAACGCGGGCTTCGTCCGGATCAAGAGCTATGGAGATCTTATTTTGCTGCGGAGGTTGAGACGGCTGTGACATATTTTATCGCAAGAGCGCTGACAAAGAGCTCCGGCTCCTGATAAACCCCCATCTGGGGGCCGCTATCCACCGCATCCACGGAGATTATGACGCCGTCCGCGCCCATATCGGCGGCCCGCAGGCGGGTCAGCTGCTTCAGTCTTTCAAGTCTGCCCTGGCCGGTTTCGGCGCTGACACTGGGGCTGCGTATAATGCCTATGCCCCCCCAGGGCTTGCGGGTCTCTTCGCGGGACGAAAAAACTTCTACCTCGTGCCAGTCGCGCGGGGCGAACCACGGGCCGACCTGTATTACGTCGAGCCTGGAGGAGGCGCAGGCGCAGAGCCCCATCAGGGGTGCCAGGAAAAGCTGCTTTCTCAAGGCTGGTCTACTCCGAGGTCGCGGCAGATCTTCCTTACCGTGAAGTCGGCGATCTCGGTATGCCTGGTGACGGGAACTTCTTTGCTTGTCACCGGGTTCATGAATACGGAATATTTCCCGCCTTCGCGGGAGAGCACACAGCCCTTGCTTACAAGATGTCTAACCAGGTCCTTGCGTTTCATATGTACCTCTTACGGGACGCGTGAACGACAGCGGCCTGTAAATACATTTTAGCAATTCTGGAGGGCATGGAGCAGGGCCGCCGAAAAACTGCCGAAAAACAGGCGGCCCTGATCCCGCGGATTACGGATATAACGTTCAGCCTGGTAATTCCGCAAAAAGATCTGTGTGATCCCTCTGTGACCTGCAATTAATCTCCGCTGCGGGTTATGCGGTCCAGCAGTTTCCAGGAAACCTTGCCTTTGCCCAGGACGACCTGCACGAAAGAGATGGAACCGTCGTCAGGACTTTCAAAAACCAGCACGGTGCGCCCGCCTTCGGTTATCACTCCCTTGCATTGTCCGTACGAGTTGGGCAAGCCGCCGGCGGCGGGCGCCTCTTCCTGGTCGGAGCCGTAAGCCCCGGCCGTGGAACGCTCTCCGGCTTCATCTTCGGGCTCGGCCTTGGAATCGATCATCACAACCGACTCTTCCGGTTCCTGCTCCGCCAGCTTCGCCGCGGCCGCCTTTGCCGCCTCGGCCTTCGTGCTCTTTTTTACCGCGGTGGACGTATCTACGGCCGCGGTCTTTTTGTCCGCGGCGGATTTGCTCTTATCGGACGGGACCTGCGCGTAAAGCATGGCCCCGCAGAATACCAGCAGCAGCGCTGTTAAGCTTTTTTTCATATACCCACCTCCTGCGTAATTTAAAATCTTTTTATCGCCACTTTTCCGGTCTTTATACCGAGCAGCCGCCCGGCCAGCGCGGAGAATCTCTCAGGAGCGTCGCTGACGATAAACTCGGAACGGCCCCGGCGGCCGGGATTGAGAAGGCCGCGGCCCTCAAGTTCGGCCCTCGCGCCAAGGGCGGCGTAATGGGCCGAATCCACTATGCACGTGCGCGGCCCCATCACGCGGGCGATGACGCTCTTCAGCATGGGGTAATGGGTGCAGCCCAGGATAAGGGCGTCTATGTTCTTCTTACGGAAAGGGGAGAGGTACTCGCGGGCCACTGTCAGGGCGACCGGCTTGCCGCACCAGCCTTCCTCCACCAAGGGCACAAAAAGCGGGCAGGCCTTTTCCGTAACCCGGACACCTGCCCCGGCCGCCGCCAGGGCCCTGGAATAGGCGCGGCTTTTAACCGTTGCAGAAGTCCCGGTAACCAGTATCCTTCCGCCGCGCGGCGCGGCCTTCAGGGCGGCTTCCACCCCCGGGAGTATAACGCCCAGCACGGGGACCGGGGATATCCTGCGTACTTCGTCCAGCGCCAGGGAGGAAGCGGTATTGCAGGCCACAACCAGCAGCTTTATCTTTTTCTTAAAAAGGAATGCCGCTATCTCTTCCGAGAACGCGATCACCGCTTCCGGAGACTTGGTGCCGTAAGGAACGCGCGCCGTGTCGCCGAAATAGATAATATCCTCGCCGGGCAGCTGGCGGCGGAGGGCCTTAAAGACCGTAAGCCCGCCCAGACCTGAGTCGAAAATGCCTATCGGCCTTTTTTTATTCAACATATGTTTAGGAGCCGAAGAGTCTAGAGTCTGAGAGTCATGAGACAGAACAAGGGCTCCTCTCCGTCTCTTGACGAACACAGTCTCGCTACGCTCGACTCACCACTTCCTCATCCCTACTTCCACTGCTTCATATCGGCGTATTTCATAACGCCCTTATAGATCGAATTCGCTATCTTAGTCCGCACTTTCTTGTCGTTCATGTTCTTCTGGTCGTGGGAATTGGTCATGAAACCCATCTCCACCAATATGCCGGGGGCGTAAGTGCCGCGCAACACATAGAAAGCGGCCTGTTTTACGCCGCGGTTGTTGAACGGGGTCCGCTTTTCCATCTCCGCGCCCACTAATCCCGCCAGACGGCTGCCCTCGTTCACATACTCGTTGCGGGCCATGGAATGCAGCAGCATGGCCGTGGCGTCCTGCTGGCCGCCGTTGTCCTCAAGCCCCACCACCGAGTTTTCGTAATCGGCCACCTCGGCGGCGCCGGGGTCGGAGGCTTTCTCGGACATGAAGTAGATCTCGAATCCCTTCTCGCGTCTGTCGCGCGAGGCGTTGGAATGTATGGAGACGAAGATGTCGGCCTTGAAATCGTTGGATATTTTAGAGCGGTCCGCCAGCGGGACGAATTCGTCCGAGTTGCGGGTCAGCAGCACGTCGAACATTTCCTCGCCCTTCAGCAGTTCGTAAAGTTCCTTGGCCACAAGCAGGTTCAGCTCCTTCTCTTTGTAGCCGAACAGCTTTTTGCCGCCCGGGTCCTTGCCGCCGTGTCCGGCGTCAACCACTATCTTCTTGCGGCCCGAGCGTTCCACCACCATCTTGTCCGGTATGTTCACGCGCGCCCCGGTCGAGGCGGCCACGGCCGCGCTGGCGGCGGCCAGGTCGAACTCGGCGGATGGGGGGATCACGCGGACGGTTTGGGCAGGCGCGCTTCCTATTCCCTGCGGAATGGAGGTCTTCTGCTTCGAGACGTCCAGCACCAGCCGGTCCGGGTCCGTAAGCTTGAACACGTTCACGCTGCCGAAATTCTCGTCCGGGTTTATAACCAGGCTCGCCATCTTGTTTTCCTGCACCACATCCACCCCGCGCACAACACCGTCCCCTATCTTCAGCTTTTCCTCGCCGCCTATCACACCGCCCATGATGGTGACTTTATAAATATTGTTCTCTTTCTGCGAAGACTGCCACTCCAGCGGCGCCTCCATATATACCACTATGCGCGTCTTGTCCTGGTAGGAGAAGAAATTCACGGAGGTTATATTGACCTCGCGCTGCGCGGCCAGCGCCCCGGTGGCGGAATTGTAGTCGAGCCTGAAGCCGAAAGCGTCCGCGAAATGCTTCGAGATGAAGAAATCGAGCGCGAGGAAAGCCTTGCCGCCGCGCACTATCAACGGGTTTGGGAAGTCCACCTTCTCGTCGTTGATCAGCACAGAATCCGACTTCATGAAGAAAACCACCTTGTTGCCCTTTATCTGCATCAGCAGCTTCCCGGAAACCGGGTACCAGTAGATCTTGCCGCCGATAAGCCTGGCCGCCTCCGAGGCGTTAAGGTAAGTGGTCCCGCTCAGGCTGTAGGTGCCTATCTTGCCGGAATAAACCCCGTTTTTCTGATAGGTCACCTGGTCCACCCGCGCGGTCGCCGGCCCGCAGAGTCCGGCCAGCAGTAAAAGTATAGATAAACGTTTGAACATAATAAGCTATCTCCAATTTATAGCAACTGAAAGCCGCTGGACGCAACAGATAGCAACTGAAGGGAAGAAGTTTCTTCCATTCCTGCGTTCCGTTACGCTGCGCCTTACATCGCTATCAATATACTGCTTCGCTTGCCTGCGTTACTCCAATATTATTCTATAGTCTTCCCACGTCAGCTGGGGGTCTGCCGCCAGTTTCACGCTGCGGTGTACGTTCTTCTCTATCATGCTCTGCTTCTTCTTGAGCACCTCTGACAGGATCGGGTGCGTTATAACCCTCAGGTTGCCGCCTGGGCGGCCCATGGTGATGTTGTGTATCTCGCGCTGTATCTTTATGCGGATGCTCTCGCTGGAGAGCACGCGGCCCGATCCGTGGCACTCGGGGCACTCCTCGGTGAGCAGGCTCACAGTGCTCTCGCGTTTGCGCTCACGCGTCATCTCCACCAGGCCCAGCCGGGTTATGGGCAGGATGCGGATCTTGGCGCGGTCGCGGCTGACGGCGGCCTCCATGGCGTTGACCACCTTGTGGCGGTTGGAGGCCTTCTTCATGTCGATGAAGTCTATCACGATGATGCCTCCGATGTTCCTGAGGCGCAGCTGGCGCGCGGATTCGAGCGCCGCCTCTATATTGGTGGCGGTCACGGTCTCCTCCTGCGACTTCGAGCCGGTGAAACGGCCGGTGTTCACGTCTATGGCGCAGAGGGACTCCGCCTCCTGTATGATAATGCTGCCGCCGTTGGGGAGCGGGACCTTTATCCGCCTTAGTTCGTCTATATCTTTTTCTATGTTGAAGGCCTTGAAGATAGGCGTCTTGCTGTCGTAGTACTTTATCCGGTCTTTAAGGTCCGGGGAGATCTTCGCTGCGAACTCCTCGACGTTGTGAAAATCGTCCTTGTTGTCCAGCATGTAGATGGCGGTGTCCTCGGAGAGGATGTCGCGGGCCACCTGCATCGTCATGTCCATGTCCTTATGCAGCAGGGCCGGCGGCTTGGAGGTGTCGAACTTGCTCTGCACGGTGTCCCACATCCGGAGGAGGTACTTCACCTCGCGTTCCAGCTCCTCCTCGGTAGCGCCTTCGGCCTCGGTGCGCACTATGCAGCCCTTGGTCCCCAGCATCTTGCTGTCGGCGATCTTGCGCATGATCTCGGACAGGCGCTTGCGCTCCTCGGGGTCCTCGATGTTCTTGGACACGCCGACAAAATCCTGGAACGGGGTCAGCACCAGGTAGCGGCCGGGCAGGGAGACGTCCATTGTGACCTTCATGCCCTTGGTGCCGATGGCGTCCTTGGTCACCTGCACCATCACCTCCTGGTCCTTCCTGAGCAGCTTGTCTATAGCCTCCTTCTGGTTGCCCAGAACGTCGGAGATGTAGATATAGGCGTTCTTGTCCAGACCGATGTCCATGAACGCGCTGGAAATGCCCGGCAGCACGTTCTCGACGCGGGCCTTGTAGATGTTGCCCACGATGTTGCCGGAGCTCCTGCGCTCCCAGAACAGCTCGGCCAGCCTGCCGTCCTCCAGTATCGCTATGCGCGTCTCCTCGAACGAAGTGTTCGCGAAAATCTCTTTCTTAACTTTTGCGTTTGCCATATTAAAAACTCCTAACCTTAGAATACCTCGAGCTTTCCGCCCGAGTCGAACCAGTAAAGTTCTTTCCTCACTATACGTCTGAAAACGGGTTTCCCCCCGCACATAAGTTCCGCCACCGTCTCTGGCTTCACGTTCCTGCCCGGCTCCAGCTTAAGCGTAAGCTTCAGCAGCCCGGACGCCTGATCGAAGGAAGCGGCCAGGACCGGCTTCCTCGCGTCCAGCGTCTTTTTCTCCCCCGACGGCTTGACCTTTTCGTAGGGCAGGTCCTTCAGCGCCATAAAGGCGTCCACAGCGGCCTGCGAAAAACCTTCTGGGAACCCCCCCTCCAGGAAATATTCCGCGGCGTTGACGGCGGCCTCTATGGAGGGAAAAAAGACCGGGATACGCCGCGCCGAGACAAGCCGGAAACTGTCGTCATCCAGCGGCTTCATTCTTTCCAGGACAACGTCCTCACGCGCGAACTCCTCCAGGTAAAGGTCGGCGTACTCGGCCAGGCTCTCATGCCCCACGGATACAGCCGGGCCGAACGCCATCCTGGGAACGGCGGCGCCGCCGACCTTGGCGGGCCAGAATTTAAGCCCGCAAGCCGCCGCCCTGGCGCGGAGTGCCTTCAACTGTTCAAGATGACTCATGTCCTTCGCCGGCGAGAGCCTTGCGAATCTAAGCCTTATCCTCGATCTGGGACCTTCATTCATAAAATATCAGACCAGGGCGTAGCGCCTGGCGTAGACCGACTCAGCTATCCCCACAGCGGCCATCATCGCGACAAGATTGGAACCGCCGTAAGAGACCAGCGGCAGCGGCACCCCGGCGACCGGGGCCAGCCCAAGCAGCATGCCGAAATTAATGCAAAAATACACCAGGAACATGCCGAAGATGCCGCAGTTCACCAGGTAGCCGAAACGGTCGCGCGCCAGCCGCGCCCCCTGCATTATCCTGCCCATAAGGATCACGTAAAAACCCGTAACCAGCAGCATGCCCCAGAACCCCATTTCCTCTCCGACCACCGCCAGTATGAAGTCCGTGTGCCGCTCCGGCACGAAGCCGAGCCTGGACTGGGTGCCGGAAAATATCCCGCGCCCGAGTATACCGCCGGAGCCTATGGCGATGCGCGCCTGCATCAGATTATAGCCGGCGCCGCGCGGGTCCGTTTCCGGGGAAAGAAAAACCTCAAGGCGCTTCTGCTGGTACTCCTTCATCTGATGCTTCACCAGCACCCCGGAAAAAAAACCCAGTATCAGCACCAGCGCCGCGCCGGCGAAGTAGAGGCCGGTCACGTTGGTGTAAAGCTTTACGGAAAGCCGCCACAGCATCCAGGCCCCGACCGCGACCGCAGCGGCGAAAGAAAAGGCGCTCCAGCCGGAATCTGACAGGTGGAAGAAATAGCTCACCAGCGTGTTGTCAAGGAGCTCCGGGTTGAGATTTATAATGCTCCAGAGTATCGGGAAAAGCCCGGAGATGAAGGCATAGCCCAATATGATGGAAAGATGGAATAGGCTTGCGCCCGCGGCGAAAAGCATGATTATGGCGACAGGAAAAGTCAGCAGGATGCCCGAAAAATCCGGCTGTTTTATCAGCAGGAAGAATACCGGCACGCACAGCGCGAAAGCTCCCAGCACGGTCTGCAGCTCTTTTATCTTGCCTATGCGCTTGTCCAGAAAATTGGCCAGCACCAGTATCAGTCCTACGCGGGCGAACTCCGACGGCTGTATTGAGAAGAAAGGCAGGCGGTACCAGGAACGCGACCCCTTGTCTACCACGCCGAACAGCAGCACTCCGGCCAGCATGACCAGCAGCAGGCCGTACACGTATTTCCACTGGTCCTGGTAAACCTGGTAATTCAGGCTCCAGGCCGCGGAGAAGGCCAGCAGGGCCATTGGGATGGCCATGAACTGCACCCGCACAATGCGGGCCTGGTTCGGCAGCACGGCCACGGAGGAAATTATAGAGACCGTGCCTATGGCAAGCAATATGAGCACGCTCAGGAACAGCAGCCAGTCCATGCGGTTCTTTTTCAGGCCGCCTTGCGGGGTGAAGATCACAGCTCCCCCTTGGCGGGAACCGGGGCCTGCGGCAGGGAAGGCGCGCGGGCCTTTTCCGGCTGGGCGGGCGTGGTGGGAGTTTTCGGCTTTAGATCGTAGCGCAGCGCGGCTTCTATCACGGCTTTCGCTATCGGGGCCGCGGAGGCTGCCCCGTGCCCGCCGTTCTCCACCAGTACGGCCACGGCTATCTTCGACGGCTGATCGTTGACGGTAGCGTAAGCCACGAACCAGGCGTGGTCCTTCCCGTGCGGGTTCTGCGCGGTGCCCGTCTTGCCATAGATCTCGGCGCCTTTTATCTGCGCTACCTGGCCGGTGCCTTCCTCCACCACGCTGTGCAGGCCTTCGCGCATAAGCTCCCAGGTGCTGTCCTTCATCTCCACGGTGCTGAGCTTTTCAGGCTTTCCCTTATACAGCAGCTGGCCGTCGCTTTTCACTATCCGCTCTACGTAGTAAGGCCGGTAGAACGTCCCGCGGTTCGCCACGGCCGAGATTACCCCCGCCGCCTGCATCGGGGTTATCAGCGTCTCCCCCTGGCCTATCGCCAGGTTGAGCGTATCGCCGATGAACCAGTAGCTTTTCTTAGCCGCGCGCGCGCTGGGTCCGAAGACGTTCCCGGGCTTCTCGTCCGGCAGCGCTATGCCGGAGGTCTGTCCAAGGCGGAAAGCCCGGGCATACTTCTCGATGGTAAGCGCCCCGGACCGCTGTCCGTTCACGTAAAAATAGACGTTGCACGACTTGGCCAGGCCGCCGATGAAATCCAGGTTCCCGTGCCCTCTCTTCTCGTCGCATTTGAAAACGCGGTCCCCGGCGTCGTAATAGCCGGGGCAGAACACCTTGTCCTCTGGCCGCACGCGGCCGGATTCGAGAATAGCGGCGGAAGTGATTATCTTGAAGACGGAGCCTGGCGGGTAGGTGCCCTGCAGCGCCACGTTGAACTCCGGAAGGATCTTGCCGGCGGGGAGGCCTTCCCGTTCCGAACCGGAAAGGACGAACATATTGGGGTCGTAGTCCGGGGCAGAAGCAAAAGCTATAATCGCGCCCGTCCTAGGGTCCAGGGCGACCACGGCGCCCTTGCCGCTTATGGATTTCTTAAGACCCTGCTCGGCCGCGGCCTGGGCCTTGGAATCCACCGTCAGAAAAATGTCCGCGCCGGGCACCCATTTGCGGCTCTCGAGCACCTTGTTAACTTTACCTCTCGAATCCACTTCCAGGTAAATGCCGCCGTCCTTCCCTTTAAGCACCCCCTCGTACATCTTTTCAAGGCCAGCCTTTCCGAGGCGCGAGTCCATGGAGTAGTTCTTGTCCTTGGAGAGGGCAGTCCAGTCCCGTGAGTCTATCTTGCCTATGTAGCCTATAAGGTGGCTCAGGTAGGCGCCGAAAGGATAGTACCTTCTGGCTTCCACGATTATGTCTATGCCGGGGTAAACGGCCTTCAGCTCTGAAAGCGACAGCATTATCTTGGGCGGCAGGTTTTCCGCCAGGCGCACCGGCTTTTCCCTGGAAGCCGCGCGGTAAATGGATTTCCGGAGGTCGTCGTAGTCGGCTCCGAGCGGCCGGGAGAGGGCCTTCGCCATGCGGTCTATCTCGGCGTTGGTCTTGGCCTGCCCGGGAAAATAAATAAGGCTGAAAGAAGGTTTGCTGGTGGCCAGCGCGACCTCGTCGGAGGAAAAGATGCGGCCGCGCGGCGCCGCCTGCGCTATCACCTGAGTCCGGTTCTTCTCGGCCAGCTCGCGGTAATGCGCGCCGCCCACCACCTGCAGGTTGACGAGGCGTATTATAAAAATAAGCGCCGCTCCGTAAGCGAGCACCCACAGCAGTTCCAGGCGCTCCTGGGGGATCTGACGGTCTATCATAATATCCCCGCCCGCCGCTTAAGCCAGAAGAACATCTGAAACACTACCGGCACGGCAAGGGCATTAAGAAAGGGTTCCGCCAAAAATATTTTCAGCCCCGTGGGGTTGATGCTGGAGAAGACCAGGCTCAGCGCCTGGTAAAAAAGCAGGCAGGCCCAGGAAAGCACAAGCGCCGCCACCAGCTGTGAGAAGGGGCTGTCCATGTCGAAGTGGTGCTTCATGATATAAACGCCGTAGCCCATCAGCGAATAGGTCAGAGCCCAGCCGCCGAACACTCCGGAGCCGAGCATGTCCGCGTAAAGGCCCAGGAAAAAGCCCCAGGCTATGCCTTTCACCGGACCGGCGAGTATCGCCGCGCTGAGCGCGGCGGCGAAAATAAGATTGGGGGCGAGACCAAAGAAGGTGAGGCTCTGCGTCCACCACCAGTATGCCCCGCCGGAGGCGAGACAAACCATGATCTCAAGGAGCACGGTCATTTAGCTCCTCCCTGGACGGCGGAGTATAATTCCATGGGGAGGTTGCGCCTGAGCACGAAAACTTCTTTAAGCGTGTTGACGTCCACCGCGGGCGAGACGTCCGCGGTGATGAAATTCATGAAAGATTCCCTGGGATAGACCTTTTTAACCTTCCCGACGTATATCCCGGCGGGGAAGAGAAGGCCAGCCGGGGCGGTGGTTATCTCCGCGCCCTCCGCCAGCGCCGACTCCTCGGGCACATAGTTCACCTTCAGGAGCCACGTTCCCTTCCCCTCCACCAGAGCCTCAAGTCCCGACGGCGCTATGGCGCAGACGGCCGAAGCGGCGCTGTTGGTCAGCAGCAGCACCTTGGAAAACTTAGTGTACACTTCGAGGACGCGGCCGGCAAGTCCCGCGCGGTCACCCTGCATGCCGAGCACAGTGTCGTTCATCTCTATGCCGTCGTCGGAACCCTTGTCTATGTAGAAAGAACCGTACCAGTCGGCCGGGGTCTTGTTGACTATCCTGGCCCAGGAGCCGGCCCAGGGCAGGGAACGCGACAGGCGCAGTTCGCGGGCCAGACGCTCGTTCTCGGAAGTGAAGGACGAAGCCTCCTGCAGTTTTATCTCCATGGCGCGCACTTTGTCCTTCAGCGCCCTGTTCTCCTGGTCTGTTTCCAGCAGAGACAGAAAATTGGCGGGGACGTTGCGCACGAAATGGCCGTAGTTGGCCCCGTAATGCATGGAGGGGTAAAGGCTGTAGCTCACAGCTATCCTGGCCGTGTGGGCGAGTTTTGATGCGGGAAAAATGAGGAGAATGACCGAAAGGGCGACAAAAAAGACTATCGCGTAATTGGCTGCGTCTTTTTCTCTGCTCATCGCAATCCCTGGTGGGGACCCGCCTGATACCGCGCCTCCCCCTTGAACGGGGCTCAGCTGCGGTATGATTTCAGGAATTCGGGCCGCTGCTGGATCTTATCCAGCTCTTCAAGATACTTACCGCAGCCCAAGGCGACACAGCTTAAAGGATCGGCAGCCCTGTGGACGGGAAGCTCGGTTTCCTGCCGGATGAGCTCGGGGAAACCGCGCAATAGCGATCCCCCGCCCGCCAGCACCATCCCGCGGTCCACTAGGTCCGAGGAAAGTTCCGGAGGCGTCTCTTCCAGCACCTGCTTGATCACGTCCACTATCAGCTGGACAGGCTCCATCAGGGCCTGTCTTATTTCTTCCGAAGTCACAAGAATCGTCTTGGGCAGCCCCTTGGCCTGGTCCCTACCCTTAACTTCAATTGTTTTTTCTTCTTTTAAAGGGAAAACCGATCCGATTTGTATCTTTACGTCTTCCGCGGTAGTTTCGCCTATAACTAAATTGTGCTTGCGCCGGAAATACTGCACTATGCATTCGTCCATCTCGTCGCCGGCCACGTCGATGGATTTCGCCACCACCATGCCGCCCAGCGAAATAACCGCCACTTCGGTGGTGCCGCCGCCTATATCGCAAATCATGCTGGCATGCGGCTCCGAAACGGGAAGGTCGGAACCTATGGCCGCTGCCATCGGCTCCTCGATGAGCGCCACTTCGCGCGCGCCGGCCTGCTCGGCCGATTCCTGCACCGCGCGCTTTTCAACTTCGGTTATGCCTGACGGGATGCCTATCACTATGCGGGGATGCAGCAGGCTCCTCCTGTTGTGCACCTTGCGGATGAAATACTTGATCATTTCCTGCGTAACTTCAAAATCGGCTATAACCCCGTTGCGCAGCGGCCTGACGGCCGTTATGTTGGAGGGGGTGCGGCCGAGCATCAGTTTGGCCTCCGCGCCCACCGCCAGCACCTTCCGCCTGTTCTTGTCTATGGCGACCACGGACGGCTCGCGCAACACGATACCCTTGCCTTTAACGTACACAAGGGTATTCGCGGTGCCGAGGTCTATTCCGATGTCGTTGGAGAACAGGCTGAAGAAATAGTCAAACATTCCCATTTATTTTAGACCAGTTTCACCAGAGCCACCGCCGCCGCGTCGCCTTTGCGCGCGCCGAGCTTGAGGATGCGAGTGAAGCCGCCGGGGCGTTCCTTGTAGCGGGGCGCTATCACGTCGAACACCTTGTGATAGACGACCTTGTCTTTCACTACGCGGCGCACTTCTATGTGCCTGCCGTTCTTGGCGTCCGCTATCACGCGCTCCACCACGCGGCGCAGTTCCTTCGCCTTCGGGAGGGTGGTTTCCACCTTCTCGTGCAGCAGCAGACTGGTGGCCATGTTGGAGAACATCGCGCGACGGTGAGAGCCGGTCCTTGAAAGTTTTCTTGCGCCCAGATTGTTTATCATAAGGGATCCTTAAAAACCGAATATCAGTCTATCTTCATTCCGAGGTCGAGGCCCATTTCCTTGAGCTTTTCCTTGATCTCGTCCAGGGATTTCTGCCCGAAATTCTTAACCGCCAGCAGGTCATCCTCGGACTTGCGGACCAGTTCGCCTATCGTACGGATGCCGGCCACTTTCAGGCAGTTGGAAGCGCGCGATGAGAGCTCTATCATCTCCACGCCCTGTTCCAGCTTGCCGGTCAGCTCGCCGCCGGCTTCCTTCTTGGCTTCTTCAGCTTTCGCTGGTTCCTTGGCGGCTTCTTCGGCCGGCAGGAAAGGCATTATTGAACGGCGCAACAGCGCCGCGGTATTCGAAACGGCGTCGGAGGGGGTCATCGTCCCGTCGGTCCAGACCTCGAGCACGAGCTTGTCGTAGTCGGTGCGCTGGCCCACGCGGGCGTTCTCCACAGTGTAATGCACTTTCTGTATAGGGGAGAAAATGGCGTCCATCGGGATGAACTCCATCGGGAGGTTGACGCGGGCGCGGATCTCCTCGGAAGTGAGGTAGCCGGAACCGCGGGCTATTTCAAGCTCGGCTTCGAACTCGGCGCCGGATTCCACGTGGGCTATCACCAGGTCCTTATTGATGATCTCGACGTTGGAATTCTCGCGGATGTCGGAAGCTTTCACTTCCTTCTTACCCTTCACGGAGATCTGCACGGTCTCGGGGCCTTCGCCCTTGAGGCGCACGCGCAGCTTCTTCAGGTTCAGCACGATATTGACCACGTCTTCCTGCACGCCGTTGATGGCGGCGTATTCGTGCCTGGCGCCTTTTATGCGCACGGCCACCACGGCCGCGCCCTCAAGGCTGGACAGCAGTATGCGCCGCAGCGAATTGCCTATCGTGTGGCCGTAGCCCTTTTCATAGGGTTCGGCGGTGAACTTCGCGTAATTGTCGGTTTTCGACTTGTCCTCTACGCTGAGCGCTTCGGGAATGATGAGCTGTTTTGAGAAAGTTGCCATTGATTAAAAACCTCGCTTACTTGGAATAGAATTCGACGATGAGCTGCTCGTCCACGGAGATGCTTGATTCGGCGCGGTCGGGCCAGCGGACAAGCTTGCCGGTCTTGGAACCTGAGTCCCACGACAGGAAGCTGGGGCGCTGGGTGGTCTTTTCGGCGTGCTCGAGCCCCTGCTTTACCAACGCAGTCTCGGCGCCCGTAGAGTCGATGCCGACCTCGTCGCCGGGCTTAAGCATGGCCGACGGGATGGAGAGGCAGCGGCCGTTGACCTTTATGTGGCCATGGTTTACCAGCTGCCGGGCGGCTTTCAGCGACACTGCGAAGCCGAGGCGGCGCACGATATTGTCGAGGCGGACCTCAAGGAAGCGGAGCAGCGCGACGCCGGTCTGGCCCTTGTCCTTGGAGGCCTTGGCGAAGAAGCGCTTGAACTGCGCTTCGCTCACCTGGGCGGTAAGGCGGGCTATCTGTTTCTCGCGGAGATGTTTGCCGTAGTCCGACATTTTGTTCGGGCGTCCGCCGCCGCCGAAACGCTTTTCTTTTTCGGCTTTCTGCGCGCGGTCCACGAGGCAGTTGGTGTAGCACTTGGTTCCCTTGAGGAACATTTTCTGGCTGATCTTCCTGCATTTTTTGCAGCTGGGTCCGGTATATCTCGACATTGTTAAAGTCTCCTTCGAATTTCTGATCGCTTACACGCGGCGGGCTTTCGGGGGCCTGCAGCCGTTGTGCGGAATGGGTGTGACGTCCTTGATGGACACTACGTGTATGCCGCTCTGCGCCACCGCGCGTATCGCGGTCTCGCGGCCGGGGCCGGGGCCGCTCACTAGGACCATGGCCTGCCTCACGCCGTAATCCGCGGCCTTGGCCGAAGCCTTGGCCGCCGTGATCTGTGCCGCAAAGGGGGTGCCCTTCTTGGTGCCGCGGAAGCCGTTGCCACCCGAGGTGGACCAGGCGATAACGCCGCCCTTCTCGTCGGTAAAGGTTATGATGGTGTTGTTGAAGGAGCAGTTCACGTACACGCGGGCGAACGCCACGGTGCGCAGGCGCCGCTTGGGAGCCGCTTTCTGCTCGGGTTTTTTCATCCCGTCCTGGGACTGTTGGTTCTTGTTTTCTTCTGCCATAGTCTTAAATCATCCTCCGTAGTTTTCCCCCCCGCTCGGGCGGAGGGGTGCGCCTTATGCCTTGGCGGTGGCGGCTGGCGCCTTGCTGGACGCGCCGACGGTGCGTCTGCGGCCGCGGCGGGTGCGGGCGTTAGTGCGGGTCCGCTGCCCGCGCACGGGCAGGTTCCTGCGGTGCCTGTAACCGCGGTAGCTGTTTATCTCCACGTAGCGCTTCATGTTGGCGGTGACTTCGCGGCGCAGCTCGCCCTCCACCTTGTACTCCTTGGAAATGACGGAGTTCAGCAGACCCACCTGGTCCTCGGTGAGATCCTTGACCCTGGTGTCAGGGCTGATCTGGGCGGTAAGCCCGGCCAGTATTTTCTTGGCTATCGGGCGCCCTATGCCATAGACATAGGCTAAAGCGATGCTGATCTTTTTATCTCTCGGTAAGTCCACACCTGCTATACGTGCCATACTTTCTCCTTGAAATACTGCGGTAATCGGTCACCAGCGGCTGGCCACTAGTCACCAGCCTGGTTTAACCCTGGCGCTGCTTGTGGCGGGGGTCGTCACATATTACGCGGACTACGCCCTTGCGCTTTACTATTTTGCATTTAACGCAAATCTTTTTTACGCTCGCTCTAACTTTCATTGAAGCACCTCTGTTTATTTTTCCCTGTAGACTATCCGGCCCTTGCTTAGGTCATAAGGTGAAAGTTCCATCTTCACCTTGTCGCCCGGGAGTATCTTTATATGGTGAATGCGCATCTTGCCGGAGATGATGCCAAGTATGATCTTTCCCGGGGCTATTTCAACCTTGAAAGTGGCGTTGGGGAGGGACTCTTTTACTATCCCCTCTATCTCTATTTTTTCGCTGTTTTCTGACATATTTTTTATATTATAGCAAATAATCAACCAGCTTTACTCAGGATGTCGCAGCCATCCTCGGTGACCGCTATTGTGTGCTCGTAGTGGGCCGACAGGCTGCCGTCTGCGGAAACCGCCGTCCACCCGTCGTTCTTCACCACCACTTCGGCCCTG
Source organism: uncultured Elusimicrobia bacterium (assembly GCA_903917735.1). Taxonomy (GTDB): domain Bacteria; phylum Elusimicrobiota; class Elusimicrobia; order Elusimicrobiales; family UBA9959; genus UBA9959. The sequence continues at coordinate 26,951 of CAIXBR010000129.1, forward strand.
CCCAGACACAGCATCGGCTCTATCGCCAGCGTCATGCCGGCCTTGAGCAGCGGCCCGGTGCCGGGCTTCCCGTAATTCGGGATAGAAGGCTCTTCGTGCAGGTGACGTCCTATGCCGTGACCGGTAAATTCGCGCACCACCGACATGCCGTTCTCGACGGCGTATTTTTCCACCGCGTGGGAGACGTCTCCCAGGCGGGCCCCGGCCTTAACGGCCGAAAGCCCCATCTCCAGCGAAATCCTTGTAACGTCCATCAGGCGCTTAGCCTGGCCGGAGATCTCTCCCGCCGCCACCGTAAGCGCGGCGTCGCCGTAAAAACCGTCGCAGACCGCGCCCATGTCAAGGCTTACTATGTCGCCCTCTTTGATTATCCTCTTCGGGCTGGGTATCCCGTGCACGATCTCCTCGTTTATGGAAACGCAGAGCGTGGCCGGGTAACCGCGGTAGCCAAGGAAGGCCGGAACAGCTCCGGCCTCGCGCACCCGCTTCTCGGCGAAACTGTCGAGTTCGGCGGTGCTAACACCCGGCTTCACCCTCGCCTTCAGCAGAAGCAGAACTTCGGCCACCAGGCGCGAAGCGCGCCGCATGCTCTCTATCTCGGCCGGGGTCTTTATCTCTATCACGGTTTGACGCGAAGCAGGGACAGCACGTCCTTGGTAACGGCCTCGGGGGCCTTGCCCCCGTCGGTCTCCAGAAAATTCCTAGAAGACCGGTAATAGGCCAGCAGGGGCTCGGTCTGGTCCTTGTAAACCTGTATGCGCTTGGCGATGACCCCGGTCTTGTCGTCCTCGCGGGTCATCAGCGGCTTGCCGCAGGCGTCGCAAACGCCTTCCTTGGCCGGCGCGCTGGAGATCACGTTGTAGATCTTGCCGCAGCCGGTGCAGGTGCGCCTGGAACCCAGGCGTGCCATCACTACGGACTCGGCCACGTTAAGGAAGACCACCGCATCCAGGTCCTGACTCCGCGACGTGAACCAGTCGTCCAGAGACTCGGCCTGCGCCACGGTGCGCGGAAAGCCGTCAAACAGCAGTCCGCGCGTCTCGGCGCCAAGGCGGGCCTTGATCATATCCATCACCAGCCGGTCCGGCACCAGCCGGCCGCCCGCCATATAGGAGGAGGCCTCAAGACCGAGCGCGGTCTTTTTCGCCATCTCGTCGCGGAGAACATCCCCTGTGGAGACGTGGACCATATCCAGCGCTTTAGAAAGATCTTTTGCCAAGGTCCCTTTTCCGGACCCGGGGTAGCCCAATAAAATGATATTCATAATTGAACAGCTGTCGGAGCGGCGGGCCGGGCCCGCCGTCCTGCCTGTTATTGCCCGACGTTGAACCAGCGGCCTTTGATCTTGGAGTTCTTATAGAACCCCTCGTAATTGCGCATAACGAGGTGCGCTTCGGTCTGGGCGATGGTATCCAGCGCCACGCCCACGACTATCAGCAGCGAGGTGCCGCCGAAGTAGAACGGGACGTTGAACTTGGCCCGCAGGTAATCGGGGAGCACCGCTATCATCGACACGAAAAGCGCGCCGCCGAGCGTTATGCGGTTCAGCACCCACTCGATATGCGTCGCGGTAGGTTCGCCTGGGCGTATGCCGGGGATGAACCCGCCCCACTTCTTCATATTCTCGGCCAGGTCCTTCGGGTTGATGCTGACGGAGTTATAGAAGTAGCAGAAGAAAACTATCAGCAGCACGTAGGTCAGCTGGTAAAGGATGCTGGAGTGGTTCATCAGGCTCATCAGCTTCTGCGCCCAGGGGGCGGTGGGGTTAAAGGAACCTATGGTATAAGGAACGCTCAAGAGCGACACAGCGAAGATGACGGCGATAACGCCGGACTGGTCCACCTTCAGCGGCAGGAACGTGGAGGCGCCGCCGTACATCTTGCGGCCCACCATGCGCTGCGCGTACTGCACCGGGATCTTGCGCTGGGCGGTCTCCACCCAGATCACGAAACCCACGATCAAAAGCACCATGGCCACTATCAGCAGGCCTGAGAGCAGGCTGATCTCGTCTATCTGGATCAGCTTTATCATGTCCATTACGGCCGCGGGCATGCGGTCCACGATGCCGGCGAAGATGATCAGGGAGATGCCGTTGCCTATGCCGCGCTCGGTTATCTGTTCGCCCAGCCACATCACGAAGATGGTGCCGGTGACCAGCGTGAGCACGGTCACGAAATAGAAGCCGAACGTGGGGTTGGTCACTATCGAGGGCCCGCCGTTAGCTCCCATCTTGGTGAGGGCTATCGTGAGGCCCATCGACTGGAAAGCGGCCAGGAACAGAGTGAAGATGCGGGTGAACTGCACTATCTTCTTGCGGCCGGATTCCCCTTCTTTCTGCAGACGGTCGAGCACCGGGAAGATATGGGCTCCCTGCACCAGGCTCATGATGATGGAGGCGTTGATGTAGGGCATCACGCCCATCGAAAAGATGGAGAACCTTCCCAGCGCGCCGCCGGAGAAGATATCCAGGAAGCCGAGCAGCGAGCCCTTCTGCGACTCAAAAAGGGAACGAAGAGCGGCGGTGTTGATGCCCGGTATCGGTATCGAGGCACCGAGGCGGTACACTGCCAGCGCCCCGAGTACGAACAATATCCGTTTCTTAAGATCCTGAATCTTAAAAATGTCAGCTATCTGTTGCATTATTTCTTGTCCGTTTTAGCTGTTTTTTTAGCGCTCTTCTTGGCGGCGGCCTGGGCGGCTACTTCCGCGGTCTTGGCGGCCTTGGCTCCGACGAGCAGCGTGGTCTTTCCGCCGGCCTTGATTATTTTCTCGGCCGCGCCCTTGGAGAAGGAATGTGCCGTGACGTTAAGCGCCTTCGTAAGCTCTCCGTTGCCTAGGACCTTGACCAGGATATCGTGTTTTACCAGCCTGCGCTTGAGCATGTCTGCCGGGGTGACGCTGGCGCCGGCGGCGAAACACTTCTCCAGAGAGGAGATGTTCACCCACTCGTATATCTGGCGGAACTGGGTATTGCTGAAGCCGCTCTTGGGAATGCGGCGAAGCAGCGGGGTCTGGCCGCCCTCGAAACCTATGGGCTTGGTGCCGCCCGAGGTGGAGTGCTGGCCTTTCTGACCGCGGGTGGAAGTCTGGCCATGGCCTGAGCCCGTGCCGGTACCGAGGCGCTTGCGCTTGTGCACCGAACCGTATTTGGGTTTAAGATTGTTCAGTCCGACCATAGTTTTTCTCCTGTGTTCTTAGAATCGCCGTTGCGCCGCGGGGGTTTATTCCTTGCCGCGGATCTTCATCACTTCTTCCCTGCTCTTGAGCCGCTTTAGGGCGTCGAGGGTCGCGTAAACCGTATTGAAAGCGTTGCGGCTCCCGAGGCTCTTGGTCAGAACGTTCTTAACGCCGCTGGCTTCGAGCACGGCGCGCACGCCGCCGCCGGCTATCAGGCCGGTGCCGTCCACTGCCGGCTTCATCCACACCTTGCCCGCGCCGAAATGGCCTTCCACTTCGTGGGGGATGGTGGAGTTGAGCAGCGGGAACTGGAACATTTCCTTGCGGGCGCCGGCGGTGCCTTTCTGTATGGCCCCCTGCACCTCGTTGGATTTGCCGAGGCCCACGCCGACTTTTCCGTTATTGTCGCCGACTACGACCAGGGCGTTGAAGGAGAAGCGTTTGCCGCCCTTAACCACCTTGGTTACGCGGTTTATCACCACGGTCACGACCTTCTCTTCCTTCGCGTTGGTGAGATCGAGCTCCATAGCCTCGCCGGGGGTCTTGCCCTGGGCGTTGAGTTCCTTGCTGGTCTTAAGTTGTTTCTGGTTTCTGAGCATTTTTGGCTTCTCCCTTAGAATTTCAGGCCGGCTTCGCGGGCGGCGTCTGCGAGGGCTTTGATGCGGCCGTGGTATATCCTGCCGCCGCGGTCAAAGCAAACTTCGGTCACGCCTTTGGCTATAGCGCGCTTGGCCAGCAGAGCTCCCACCTGTTTGGCGGAGTCAATGCTCTTGCCTGACTTGAGCTTGCCTTTAATCTCACCTTCAAGGCTGGAGGCTGCCGCGAGGGTCGTCCCCTTTAAGTCGTCGACGACCTGGGCGTAAATGTACTTGGCGCCCCGGTAAACGCTCAATCTGATCTTGTGGATGCCGTTCTCGAACAGCCTGTTCCTGGAGCGTATTTTGCGGAATTCGTAACGTTCTTGTTTGCTTATCATAATCGTTCCTGTTCTCCTGAATTGTGCTTGCGCACACCGTTATTTCTTGGCCGCGCCGCCCGCGCTGGCGCCGGCTCCGGCAGCCGTCTTACCGGCCTTGCGGATGATGTGTTCGCCCTGGTACCTTATGCCAGTGCCCTTATAGGGCTCAGGGCGCTTGATTCTCTTGATCTGGGCGGCCAGGTTGCCTACAGCTTCCCGGTCTATGCCCTTTATCGTAAGGACCACCTGCTTGGGATCGAAGGACATCTTTATGCCCTGCGGGATGTCCAGTATCACGGGGTGCGAGAAGCCGAGCTGCATGGTGACACGGTTGCCTTCCACCGCGCCCTTGAAACCCACGCCGCTGATCTCTAGCACCTTCTCAAATTCCTTGGTAACGCCTGACACCATGTTATTCACGCGGGCCCTGGCGGTGCCGAAAAGCGCGCCTTTATCATTGGCGCCCGGGGTGATGCTGATATTGATGGCCGTACCCGCAACCGCGGCGTCGATGCCGTCGGGAAGCGAGTAGGAGAGTTTGCCCAGCGGGCCCTCGACGAGGACCTGCCTGCCTTCGATCTTGGCCTTCACCTTGTCAGGAAGAACAACCGGCATTTTTCCAATTCTGCTCATGTTTTTACCTCTTAAATTAACTTTAATTCAGCTTTAATACTTCCGCTTACCACACCTGACAGAGCACTTCGCCGCCGAGCTTCTGCTTCTTGGCCTCGGCGTCGGTCAGCAGGCCCTTCGAGGTGGACACTATGGTCACGCCGAAGGCCGCGCGCACGTGGGGCATCTCGTCGTGGCCGCGGTACACGCGCAGGCCGGGCTTGGACACGCGGCGGATGCCGTTTATCACCGGCTGCTTGTCCAGTGTGTATTTCAGCGTGATGCGGATCACGCCGCGCCGGTCTATGGTCTTGTCCATTTTCGGGTCAAGCACCTTGAAATTAGAAACGAAACCCTCATCCTTGAGGAGCTTCACCAGCCCGGCCTTTATGCCGGAGAAAGGCACGTCCACCCGCTCTTTCTTCTTGGCCGTGGCGTTCTTTATCGAGCACAGCATGTTTGATATAGGATCCATTTTTTCACCTCTTAATCTGAAAACATCCGCGGGCCCGGGCTCCTTAGAGGCGCCCTGTAGCCGGTGTCCCGTGACCTGCTTTACCAGCTTGACTTCTTCAGGCCGGGTATCAGGCCTTCGTGCGCCATTTTGCGCAGGCAGATCCTGCAGAGGCCGAAGTCGCGGTAGTAGCCGCGCGGCCTGCCGCAGATCTGGCAGCGGTTGCGGAAGCGCGTAGAGAACTTCTGGGGTTTGCGCATCTTCGCCATCCAAGCGTATGTAGCCATTTCTTTCTCCTGTTTAATTAAATCTCTTTACGACCGTCGGCCCCGTTCAGGGCGGTGTCCGCGCAAACCGTTACGGCTTTACGTTCGGTTTCTTCACTTCGGGCTTCTTGAACGGCATGCCCATGTACTGCAGCAGGGCCTGGCCTTTCGCGTCGTCGCCGGCGGTGGTCACGAAGGTTATATTCATGCCGCGCGCCTTGGGCGATTTCTCCATGTTGACCTCGGGGAATATGTGGTGTTCCTTAAGGCCCATGTTCAGGTTGCCCCTGCCGTCAAAGTACTTGGGGTCCACGCCCTGAAAGTCGCGGATACGGGGCACCGACACAGAAACGAAGCGGTCGAAGAACTCGTACATCCGGATCCCGCGCAGCGTCACGCGCACGGCTATCGGCATGCCTTCGCGCAGCTTGAAGTTGGATATGGATTTCTTGGCGCGGCGCAGCTGGGGGGCCTGGCCGGTTATCATGGTCAGGTCTTCTTTCGCCAGGTCAAGGGCCTGTATATTTTCTTTAGCCTCGCTGACGCCTATATTGATAACGATCTTGGTTATCTTGGGGGCGGCCATCGGGGAAGAAAGGTTGAAGTCCTTCATGAGGGCGGGCCGTACCGTGTTGGCGTACAGCTCGCGCATGCGCGGCAGATAGCCTTTCGGCATGGGGGCAACCGCGCCTTTAGGCGCCTCGGTCGCATGGAACTTCTGGCTGGCCTCTTTATTCTTGGCCTTCTGCTGTTCCTTGGACGCGTGCTCCTTATGTTCTTTCGGAGCGTGCTCTTTTTTTTGATCTTTGGGAGTATCCTTCGCCATTATATTACCTCTTTAAACTATCGCTTCGCCGCATTTCTTGCAGGCGCGCAGCTTTTCGCCGCCCTGCGTGGAAATTTTAACGCGCGCGGGTTTGCCGCACTTGGGGCAGACCAACTGTACGTTGGAGATATCCATAGGGGCTTCCACCTTGTGGATGCCGCCGGGCTTGGACTTGGTAGTCTTCTTGTGCTTGGAGACTATATTGATCCCCACCACTACCACCTTACGATCAGCGGGCATGACTTCCTTGACCTCGCCTTTCTTACCTTTGTCCTTGCCGGCTATCACTATGACCGTGTCTTTTTTCTTGAGTTTAAGCATTTTTCCACCTTTTAGGCCTATGGCCATGCCGTAACAAGCGCTATGCGCCTCGGACGGCTAAATTACTTCGGGAGCGAGCGAAACTATTTTAAGATAGTTCTTAGCGCGCAGTTCGCGGGCCACCGGGCCGAAAACGCGGGTACCCTTGGGCTCGCCGTTCTCGTCTATAACGCAGACGGCGTTGTCGTCGAAGCGGATGTAGGAACCGTCCGCGCGGCGGACTTCCTTGGTCACGCGCACAACAACGGCCTTCACCACTTCGCCCTTCTTTATCGGGCCGTGGGGGATGGCGTCCTTCACCGAGCAGACCACCGTGTCGCCCAGGAAAGCGTACCGGCGATAGCTGCCGCCCATCACGTGGAAGCACATCAGCCTGCGGGCGCCGGAATTATCGGCCACGTTCAGCATTGTTCTCAACTGTATCATAGATCGTTCCTTTTCATCGAATTGCGCTTCGCGCCCCGCCAGGGGCCAGCCTTACTTCTTGCTCTTTTCCACTATGCGGCTGATGCGCCAGCGCTTCAGCGCGGACAGGGGGCGGGTGCTGGTGATCTCCACCAGGTCGCCGCTCTTGGATTCGTTGGCCTCGTCGTGCGCGTAGAACTTGCGGTTGCGCCTGAGGGTCTTGTCGTAGAAGGCATGGCTGATGACGTGCTCCACGCTGACCACGCGGGTCTTGTTCATCTTGTCGGACACCACCAGCCCGCGCATCACTTTCCGTTTCGCTCTGCTCTCGGTATTTTCGTTCATTTTTTAACCTCGGCGGTCTTGGCCTTCGCCAGCTCTTTCTGCCTCAGCAAGGTGTTGATCATCGCTATCTTGCGGCGGGAGGTGCGCAGCACCAGCGGGTTCTCGACCGGGGCGGTGGTGCGCTTGAATTTGATCTGGAAGATCTGCTTCTTCAGGTCCGTAACCTGGGTCCGGAGCTCGGGTTCGGACATGTTCTTGAGCGTTTCCTTGTCTTTTCTTTTCATAGCGGGTCGGCTCTCCTTGTTAATTCTCTTCGCGGCACACTATCCGGGTCTTTATCGGCAGTTTGTGCCCGGCGCGGATAAAAGCTTCCTTGGCGGTAGCGAGGTCGAGGCCTTCGACTTCGAATAGTATCCGGCCCGGCTTCACAACGGCTACCCAATGGTCCGGTGCGCCTTTACCTTTACCCATGCGGGTTTCGGCGGGGTGCTTGGTAACAGCCTTGTCCGGGAATATGCGTATCCAGATCTTTCCCTTTTTGCGCAGGTAGCGCACGATGCACACGCGGCAGGCCTCTATCTGGCGGGCCGTTATCCAGCGGGGTTCAAGGGCCTTAAGGCCGAATTCTCCGAAAGACAGCGTAAAACCGCGCTTGGAAACGCCCTTTATGCGGGGCGCTGAATGCGTTTTGCGGTATTTAACCCTTTTTGGCATTAACATAATTATCGCTCCTTAAATATCTCAGCCGCGGGGGTTAGCTTCCCTGCGGGCGGCGGCGGATTCGTCCATCACCGGTATCTCGGTCGGGCTCTCGGCTTCCATGCGCTGCAGCTGCTCGCGCAGTTCGCGGGGGGTCTTGGCAAAGAACAGTTTCTTGAAGATCCAGACCTTTATGCCGATCTTGCCCATGCCGGTGAGGGCCTCGGTTAAGCCGTAATCGATGTCGGCGGAGATGGTACCAAGCGGCATGCGGCCCTTGTGGAACCACTCGCGGCGGGCTATTTCGGCGCCGCCGAGGCGGCCGGAGGCCATGACTTTTATGCCCAGGGCGCCGGAGCCCATCGTGCGCTCCATCGCGCGCTTGATGGCGCGCTTGAAAGAGATGCGCTTCTCGAGCTGCTGCGCCACGGACTGTCCGACAAGGCGGGGATCAAGCTCGGGGACCTTTATCTCTGAAACGTTGATGTAGACCTTGCGCTTGGTGAGGCGCTCTATATCTTTCTTCAGGTTCTCTATGTCGGCGCCTTTGCGGCCGATCACAACTCCGGGGCGGGCGGTATGTATGGCGACCTTAAGGAAGGTGCCGGCACGCTCTATTTCCACCCAGCTCACCGAAGCCATCTGGAACCTTTCGGTGACCATGTGCCTTATCTCGAAATCTTCACGTATCAGCTCAGGCATCTTCTTGGGCGAGAACCAGCGGGACTGCCAGTCCTGTATGTAGCCGAGCCTTAAACCCCTGGGATGTATTTTTTGACCCATATTAGTTCCGCGCTGCGCGCTTCGCCTCCTTGGTATCCGACACGACCACGTTTATGTGGCACATCTTGCGCTTGAACGGCATCGCGCGGCCCTGAGGGCCGGGCTGCACGCGCCGCAGCATCTTCATCGGGCCCTGGTCGGCGCTGGCTTCCTTGACCCAGATGGTCTTCAGGTCCAGTTTTTTACCAAGCTTCACCGAGAGGTTGGCGCCGGCCGAATCGATGGCTTTGCCGACGATATCGGTGGCGATCCTGGGAAGGCTCTCCAGTATGTAATGAGCTTCGTAAAGGGACTTACCCCTTACCGCGTCTAGCAGCTGGGCAACCTTGCGGCGGCCGAAGCGCTGGTATCTGAGATGACATTTAGCGTCCATAAATTTCTCCGTTTCAGTTTATCTCTGGGGAGTTGCGGTCCCTTTTTTGAGGAACTCGCAGCTCCCAACTCTAATTCCCTTAGGTCAAGTCTGTCGCTTCCTTGGTATGGGACTGTCCATGGCCCTTGAACAGACGGGGGAATGAGAATTCGCCCAGCTTATGGCCTACCATGCGTTCGGTCACGTACACCGGCAGGAACTTGCGGCCGTTGTGGACCATGAGGGTCTGCCCGACGAATTCGGGGGTGATGGTGCAGGCGCGCGCCCAGGTCTTTATCTGGCGCTTGTCGCCGGACTGAACGGCAGCCTGTACCTTCTCCAGAAGTTTCTGGTCTACGTAAGGGCCTTTTTTAGATGATCTGCTCATTATATTCCTCCGTTAAGCGGTCGTCGACTTGCGCCTGTCAGCTACTATCATCCAGCCCCAGATCTTGGATTTGGTCCTGGTCTTGAAGCCCTTGGAGGGCTGGTTCCACGGCGAGCGGGGCACGTTGTTGCCCTTCGAGCGGCCGCGGCCGCCGCCGAGCGGATGGTCGCAGGCGTTCATGGCTCCGCCGCGCACGGTGGGTTTCACGCCGATGTGGCGCTGACGCCCGGCCTTGCCGAGGGTGATGGTGTTATGCTCGATGTTGCCGACCTGGCCGATGGTGGCCAGGCAGGCCTTCAGAACTTTGCGAAGCTCGCCGGACGGCATCTTGAGCAGGGCATAGTCGCCCTCTTTAGCCATCAGCTGGGCCTGGGTGCCGGCGGCGCGCACGAACTGCGCTCCCTTGCCGGGGATCATTTCGATGGCGTGCACAAAAGTGCCGTCGGGAATATTGGTCAGGGGAAGTGCGTTGCCGAGACGGATCTCAGCCTTGGGGCCGCTCATAACGGAGGCGCCCACGCCCAAGCCCAGAGGGGCCGGGATGTAGCGCTTGTCGCCGTCGGCGTAATGCAGCAGCGCTATGCGGGCGTTCCTGTTGGGATCGTACTCGATAGCGGCCACTTTCGCCGGGACACCGTACTTCTCGCGCTTGAAATCCATGTCGCGGTAGCGGCGGCGATGGCCTCCGCCGTGGTGGCGGACCATGACCATGCCGGTGTTATTGCGGCCGCCGTGCTTGCGCAGCCCGGTCGTGAGCTTCCTCTCGGGATCGGTTTTGGTGATCTCCGAGAAATCGGCGATCTGCATCGTGCGCCGGGAGGGGGTGTAGGGTCTGTATGATTTGATTGGCATATCTTTCCGTTCCTATCCTGCTTACTTCGGCAGGTCCGTCATGTCTATTTTCTGGCCGGCCTTCACGGTGACCATCGCTTTTTTCCAGTCGGAGCGGTAGCCCTCGTGGCGGCCCACCTTGTGGAGCTTGCCGGGATAGTTGGCGGTGCGCACAGCCGTAACCTTCACCTTGAATACGGCCTCGATGGCTTTTTTTATCTCGGGCTTGGTGGCCTTGGGATTCACCTGGAACGTGTAGCGGTTCTCGGTGTCCTTCATGTTGACGCTTTTCTCGCTGAGTATCGGGGCGATCAGGATTTCTGTGTAATTCATGGTCTGTTAGCCCTCCTTTACGGTTTCGGCGAAGGCCTTAAGGCCGGCCGATGTAAAAACAAGCCTCTCGTTGCGCATGGCTTCGTAGGCGTTCAGATTGGAGGCCAGGCACCAGCCGAAGCTCTGTATGTTCTTCGAGGCGGTCTTGAAATTCTTATCCATCTTGTCGGTGATGAACAGCACGCTCTTGGCGTTCAGGCCTTTCTGCAGGTCGTTGAGCGAACTGGTCTTGCCGGCCGCGAGGGCCAGATTCTCCATGACGAGCACGGCGCCGTCGGCCGCGCGGGCGGACAGGGCCTCTATCAGGGCCTGACGGAGCTTCTGTATGGGCAGGTACTGGCGGAAGGAGCGCGGCTTGGGACCGAACACCACGCCGCCCTTGCGCCAGATGGGAGAGCGGGTGGATCCTGCGCGAGCGCGGCCGGTGCCCTTCTGCTTCCAGGGCTTCTTGCCGCCGCCGGATATTTCGGCACGGGTCTTGGTGCAAGCGGTACCGCGGTGCTTGTTGGCCAGGTAGTGCTTCATCACTTCGTGGATGAAGTGGGGGTCCGGCTTTACGGAGAACAGTTCGGGCAGGTTAATTTTGCCCACTTCCTGTCCTTTCAGATTCAAAAGTTTTGTTTCCATGATTTGTCCTCGTTCAGGCCTTACTTCTTGGCGGCCGGTTTCTTGGCCGCGGCTTTGCCCGCGTCCGACTTAATCTTGTTCTTGGAGACCTTGTTGGCCTTCGGGTTGGGGACCTTCTTGTTGGTGAGGGTTATATAGACCATGCTGCCGTTGGCGCCGGGGATGCCGCTGTTAACCAGTATCAGGTTCTCTTCCGGTATCACCTTCACGATCTTCACTTTCTGCACGGAGACGGTGTCAACGCCCATGTGGCCGGCCATGCGCTGGCCGGGGAGCACGCGCCCGAGGGAGCGGCGGGAGCCCAGCGAACCAGGCGCCCTTTCTCTGTCGGAGGCGCCGTGAGAGGCGGGACCGCCATGGAAGCCGTGGCGCTTCATGCCGCCGGCAAAACCTTTACCCTTGCTGATGCCCTGCAGGTCTACGTATTCGCCTTCGGCGAAGCGCTCGACGCCGGCCGTCTGGCCGGGAAGCGCGCCGGCCAGGTCGGCCACGCGGAATTCCTTAAGGTGCTTTATCGGCTGCACGGAGAGTTTCTTGGCCAGGCCTTTCTCGGCGCTGTTGGCACGGTGCTCTACCTTGTGCCCGAAGCCGAGGCAGACGGCCTGGTAGCCGTCATGCTCCTTGGTGCGGGTGTAGGCCACGCGGCACGGGCCGGCTTTCACGACGGTTACGGCGTGAAGGGAACCGGCGGCGTCGAAGAGCTGGGTCATGCCCATCTTCTGGCCGATGAGAAATTTATGCGACTGCGGCAGGGCCTGTATTTCGGGCTTAGCCTCGGCATTGGTTTTATTTTCTTCTGTCATGTCATCCGCTCCTTGAGCTTCCGTTACGACGGAAACGCCCGGTTTTAATGCCGGGCTTTCCGCGGTCTAAACAACAAACGAACGAACCGCGCCGGAACTTTACTGCTTCCGGTTGTGCAAGAACAATATTATTAGTTTCTATGATTAAGCCCGCAGGTGGAGGGAATCAAGGCCGCTCCATCTATAGGGCCGCTGCCCGTATTCCGTAGAACGCGACAGCGTGATAAAAACTGCGTTTTCAAAGAAACCGCGGCGTTGCCGCAGTCGACTACAGGATTAATTATAACAAAACGTCCGTATTATGTAAAGCGTTATTTAAAACCTGGCCGCGAAGGCCAGCACATGTCCGTCCGGGTCCAGGCTGTAGGCCGCTTTATCCCCCCAATCTCTGGGCGCCAGCGGACTTAGTTCTTTGGCCCCGGCCGCCAGGGCGCGGGCGTGGAAAGCGGCCGGGTCGGTAACGGTCAGGTAAACCTCGGCCCTGGGTATGCCGTTGCCGGTTTCCGGGTCCGGCATGGCCGGCAGCAACCTTTTTATGCCTTTTTCCGGCATCAGCCCCAATATACAGCCCTGGGCAAGCTCGAATTCCGTCATGCCCGGCACATCCAGCCGAGGGACGGTTCCCAGCACTAAAGAGTAAAATTCCCGGCTCCTAGCCTGGTCTTTTACATATAAGATGAGATTTATTTTCATTAGGATATCTATATTATAGCAAATATCCGCTCTATAAACTTTCACTCGCTCAGGCGACACCTGGGTGACAGAACCGCCGGGCTGCCCCGGCGGTTCCGCGTCCGGCTTCTGAACCGGCCGATAATCTACGAACTCATGTTCCGCAAAGCGGCGTCCTACTTCTTTTTGGGAACGGCTTTAGGGGCGGTTTCCGGTTTGCCCGGCTGCTCGCCGGCGGGCTGGCCGGGATGCATCGTAAGCATTTTTTCCATATCCTCCCCTCCGCGCATACCGGTCCGTTCGTTCTGGGCACAGCTGCAGCGGCGCCCCATCCCGGAGTGATGGACAACGCCGCAGACCACGCCAAGCAGGCCTATAACTATAAGAGCCCAGCCGACCAAGCCCCCGGCCCTTTTCACGCAATTAGTGGTTTCCTTGGCCGCATGCTGCAGCACCCAGTAGCCGAGCGCCGCCAGCACGGCGTAAAGAACAACCGCCATGTGCATGCCCACCCCGCCGCCGTGCCCCATTGCGCCGTGCATCCCCATGCCCTGCGCCGAAGCGGGGGCCGCGAAAGCCAGTATAGCTATCAATATTTTCATATAACCTCCATTCCCACTTTCGTTGAAATCAATCTCAAAAGCATACGATATTCATAAAGAAAAAACAAAAACCGAACGGTCCCTTAGGTTCCGGCCGGATAGAACCCTATCTTTTTATACAAGTCTATCGCCGGAGCGTTCTTTTCCTCTACGTCTATCCGTACTGTTTCCAGGCCTAAAAAATGAAGATACTCCACCGCGGCCCTTATCAGGGCCTCCGCCGCCCCGCGCCTTTGCCAGCCGGAGCTTACGGCCACAACGCTGATATACCCGAAATATTTCCTTTTGAAGCTGACAACGAACCCCGCCAATTCATTAGAGGCCGCGGCTTCGGCCAGAAAAATCCCTTCCGGGTCGAATTCATCGATATTATCCCAATCCGCCCCCCATGGCTTCTCTTTAAAGGAATCCGCGTAGATAAGAGGTATCACGTCATGATGGGCTTGCTTCGAATACCGTATTATCCGGAATTTCCCAGAACTGCCCGGAAGCATACAGCTCTCTTTAAATTCCATCCTTAAAAAATTTTCCATTGTTTGGCCTCGGTGCCAGATAATTCTAGCACAAAATTAGTAATATACCGGTTATGACAAACACATTGATCGACAGGTCAAAAACAGCGCTGGTGGCAATAGATCTGCAGAAAGGCATAACAGGACGGCTAACAGCCCCCTATACGGCGGACCTGGTGGTAAGGAACGCGGCGTCCCTCGCCGAAGCGTTCAGGAAGAACGGCATGCCGGTTTTTCTGGTCCGCGTCACACCCTCCCCCGACCGGAAAGACGCGCTGCACCCCCCGGCCGACGCGCCGATGCCGGCGCAAACCCCGCCCCCGGATTGGGCGGAGATAGTTCCCGAAATGGGGCCGAAGCCGGGAGATTTCGTGATAACCAAGCGTCAGTGGGGCGCTTTTTACGGAACCGAACTCGACCTGGAATTCAGGAGGCGGGGCATAACCGCCATGGTGCTGTGCGGCATCTCCACGAATATCGGCGTAGAGAGCACCGCGCGGTTCGCCTATGAATACGGCTACAGCCAGGTCTTCGCGGAAGACGCCATGGCCGCCATGTCGGCGGAAGAGCACGTGGCCACGGTCGGGAAGATCTTCCCCCGCATCGGCCAGGTAAGAAAAACCGCCGAAATACTCTCCGCCCTGGCTTCCGTCTGAACAGCCTGGCGGGTGCGCCGCGTTACAGAAAGCGGCGCCGGGACCGAACACAGCCGCCGGGAGATCATCCTGGCGGCTGCTTAATTTGTGCGGCGCTTGCCGGCGGCAAACCTGCGGCGGGCTTTAAGCCCACACGCTGCAGTAATCGCCTACCCATTTCGCGCACTCGCCAGCCTGCACTTTAGTCCCCAGATTGATCTTTCCGGAATAGACCGAGAGGGACAGGAAACACAGCGCGGCAGCCAGACAGATCATCGCTAATTTTTTCATACTATTTCTCCTTTAAAACCATCCTGGGTTGACTTGCGCGGTTCTTAGCCGCCTACACCCAATACAGAGCAATTTTTATGCCATGTAAAAAAAACCATATTCCTAATATAAGGAGCGCCGGGCAGGTTAGTGCGGAACCTGGGCTAACCCAGGTTCCGCACTAACGGTAGGTTCTATCAACCCCCGTAGGGGACTTTCACCCCCAAGCGTGCGCGCATGCCGCGCGCACATAGAAAACCGCCGGGCCTCCCCGGCGGTCCTCTATGCCGCGCTAAATAATCAAATAGTTAACAACGGCACCTATCCCCACCGCTCTGTTTCAAGCGTGCGGCAGCAGTAATTTCATGCTTTTTACAAGCGGTATGCCGGTATAAGTCCACAGCACCTTACCGTAAATAACTCTTTTATTCAGAAAGCCGAAATATCTGCTGTCCAGGCTGGCGGCAGGATTATCCCCCAGAACATAGTAGCCATCGGCTGGGACCGCGAGCGCTTGTCCTTGTTTGCCGAAATCACCCGCGTTCATGTAGGAGATCCCCGCTGGCAATTCCGGGATAAGCGTCAGAACCCCATTGATGTAAATACGGCCTTCCTTGATCTCTACGCTCTCCGCAGGAAGGCCGACCACCCTTTTACATTGCAGCGTCATTTTGCCTTCCTGCTTAAATTCGAAAACTATTATATCGCCCCGCTGCGGTGTTCTGGCGTCATACGCCTTTCTATCCACCATGATCCCCTCGTTCTGCTGTATGGAGGGGACCATAGAAACCGACGGCATCTTAAAAGCCCGGTAAAGCTGGCGATAATATAAAGACGTTCCAAATACTGCCGCCAGCAGCACAAGCGTGGATATTCTGCGTTTTATCGTCAAACCATCGCCTTTTATCGCTCCCGCCGAATCCTCAAGCACATAAACGGCGGCCGCGCAGAGCACCACGCCGGTTAAACCCATTACCGGGACCAGGAATCTTAAACCAAGGGCCAGGATGACACCCGCCAGCAATAACTTGCCTGTTTTTGCTGTCATAGAAATAGCTCCATCATTTGTTTCAATTCTATCAGTTCCGCGGCCGCCCCGGCCTGAACCCGGATATTCCCCTGTCGCGCCAAAAAGAACCTGCCAGGCTTTCCCGCCTAAAACCGTTGCACTAGAACCTTGAATCTAAACTGCTGCCTTTTCCCCTGGTGCCGAACGCTTTAGAACCCTATATTTATCCCCAGGCTGTATGGCAACAGGGCGTTCGCCCCGCCGACATTAGCGAAGCCGATTTGTACGCCTTTAAGCGTTCTCTCACAATAATTGAAAAGCCCTATCTGTACACCGGACACATCACGCGCCCTGTTGTACAGGCCCAATTGCAGACCACGCATGCCGGCGGTAACGTTTACTGCGCCGGCCTGCATCCCATAGATACCCTCACCGACCCTGTTATATCCGCCGAGTTGCAGCCCATATACTGAGCCCGTGAAAGTAAGCCCGGATATTTGCACGCCATAGACTTGCCCGGAAACTCCGAATATATTCAGGCTTAGCCCGGTAACATCAGCAGCAGGCGGAACTGCGACAGATGGATATACCTGCACCTGCAGCGGTGTCCAATCGCAGAACCCGCGAGCGGAAACCATAATTAACACGAACGCGCTAAAAGCCAATACCTTTAACTTCATGATATATCCCTAATTTTAGGACCTAACCCCTTTCTCCCGCAAAGTTAGACTAGTAACCAACGTCCCCCACCCAGCCCCTCTCAAAACCGCCGGCTAACCGGCGCCTTCGCTCTTCAGAAGTTAGGAAGACAGTAAACAGCGTTCCCTATCCTCCCTACCTATCCTTGCACCCGCCGAGCATGATCCCGAAAGCTGTCCCCGCCGGGGAAACGGCGTGCCCCTTGGCCGCCGCCACCGCGCGCTGCCACTCGTCCGCCACGCAGGCGGGCCAGACCGGGATAACGGCGGGATCGAACTTCTGGTAAGCGAAGAAGTACTGCGGGAAATAAGGCGCGATCAGCGCTATCCCCTTTTTTCTCCCGGCCGTGTTCATCAGTTCAAGGAACCGCGCGTCCAGCGGCGCCCAGAAGTTATACGTGTTCCTGCCGTAATCTTCCGTGTTGAACACGCCTTTAGGCTCGTCCGCGCCGTGTTTATAAAGCCAGGTCTCGCTTACCACCAATTCTTTTGACGGGTCTTCGGCCTTAACCCGGTCCGCCAGTTCCAGGAACTTAGTAAAAATGTCCGACGGGCCCAGCGCCAGCGGGTAAAAGTGGATATCTATATAATCGAGCCCTTTCACTTTAGCGAAGGAGGACACATAGACTTCCGGCTCCCAGGCGCCAGCGCCGGCGCCGATCTTAGTGGCACCTTTTTCCACGGAGCCGGCCAGGCCGGCCAGCCATTGGGAATACTCTACGGCTGAAATAGAAAAACCCAGGAACCTGTCAAAAGTTACGGGCTCGGTAACAATGGACAGATAGTCCGGCTTAATGCGCGAAAGTATCAGTTCTATTTCTTTTCCGTTCAGCTTCAGGAAATCACCCTTGGGATCCGGCCGGTTCTTAAAGCCGGCTACGAACTTGCCTTCCCTGCCAGGCGCCGACGGCAGATACACGAAATGTTCCACCAGCAGCTTCATCTTCCTGGCGCGGAGCTCGTCCGCCAGCGCGCCGTAGAATTTCAGCAAAGGTTCCGGGTCTTTTACCTCCGCGGTGAGGTTAGGGAAAGATATCATTACGGAAACCGCGCCAACGCCCAAAGCCTGGAAGCCGTCCAGCGCGGCCAGCAGGTCGTTCCAGCGCGGCGTGCCGGGCTCGGCCGGACCGAAATAACTGGAAGCCATGTAAAGACTGGGGGCCATGACCGGACAGGTCAGCCCGGAGCCGGGCAGCGCCAGCGCTGTCTTTTCCGCGGCGGTAAGTTCGCGGTCCAGCTCGGCATACAGCGGCTTAAACCCCGCCGGTATCCCGACCACAGGGGCGGGAACTACGCCGGCGGAGCGCGGGGTCACCCCAGCACAGCCCCACGCGGCGCAAACAAGAGCGACGAGCAGAAAATTCCGCGTTGTATCCATTATTTTGTTTTACTACTTTCGCCTGTAACCCGCAAGCGCTTTATCCCCAGCGTTTCCGCCCCCTCAAAAACAAAACCGCCGGGCTCCCAGCGGCTTCGTTCTTCAGAAGTTAGGAAGATAGGAAGCAGCGTCCTCTATTCCACTCAGTTATTTGTCCCAGCCAAGCGGCGGGGTATCGGAAGGCTGAACCTCCTGCAGCCCCTTGACCAGCGCATTAATGTATTTGGTCCCGCGAACGTAAGCGAACCGGTAATAGACCTTTTCCCCGGAGAGATAGAGCATCTCGTTGAAAGGAGTTTTAGGGCTTTTAAGCACTATCTTATAGGCAGTGAACTTGCCCACATGCGTCTGGGTCATTGTCGGAGCTTCCCCGTTATTCTTTGAATCGGCAAGAACGGCGGCCATGTAGGGCGCTAACGAGCGGTAACCATTCTCTTTTGCTATGTACCATTTCGGCATAACCAAAAGAGAGACCCAGCCGGCATTGGCGCAGGCGGCCTGTTTCCCATTGTCGCACACGCCTTTCGGGAGGAAGTCGACTGTCTCTACCGGGCCCTTAAAATCAGCGGCGGGCTCCAAAGCTACCGGATACGAAACGAAATAGCCGTAATGCCCCATAAATCCGTTAAGATGTTCCTTAGCAGCCGCCGCGCCGCAAAGCAATGCGGCCGCTATCCCTGCAAGACAGATCCCGGTTATTTTATTCATTGTTCAAATCCTTCTATCCCCCTCACAGTTCACGCGGAATAGGCGCAACGGCAATGTCAGGCGTGTGTGTGTCGGGGATGCCTTTTTTTAAGTCTTCCTTAGTTTTCTCGGCCAGCAGACCGTATTTTTTCTGGATCCGCTCCAGGTCCTCATCCGTGAGCTTCTCTATATCCATCATTTCGTTATGCGCGCCTTTGGTGGCGCGGATTATCTCGTCGAGTTTGAGCTGTATGGCTATGGTGTGGCGGTGCTGGCTGTTCTGAATGATAAAAAGCATGATGATGGAAATGACCGCCGCCAGAGTGCTGATAATGAGCTGCCAGGTGACATTGAAATGAAGAGGAAAGCCGGACAGGCCCCAGGCCGCAATAAT
The DNA here is from genome assembly GCA_903917735.1 of uncultured Elusimicrobia bacterium. Taxonomy (GTDB): domain Bacteria; phylum Elusimicrobiota; class Elusimicrobia; order Elusimicrobiales; family UBA9959; genus UBA9959. The sequence goes on from CAIXBR010000129.1 coordinate 45,928, forward strand.
AAGGAACGCCAATAAGCATGCGGCCGGCTGCGCCGCTTTATTTGAAAGCCATTTTGCGATCACAGATAAATATTCCATATTTTTAAATAGTGGGGCAGAGGACGCTGTTTACTATATGATTGTTTATCTATTGCTCCTGATTCCCGAACATAACCATTTACTAAAACAAAACCACCGGGTTTTCCCGGCGACTTCAATAACTTAGAAACCGAGCAGCGTCCCCTGTCCCCTCCCCTACCAGTAACGCCATGTCTCAATAGATCAGGGGGATAAGGCGTTTCGTCCGGAGCATATGGCTGCGGTAACCGTCACCCATGGCGCCGAGCAGGGCCGCCTCTTCCACGTGTATGCGCCGGAGCGTTACGGAAAAGATCGGCAGGAAGATTACCAGGAAGGCGGCCCAGTTCTGCAACAGCAGGCTGAAGCCGGCAATGGCCAACAGACTTCCGGTGTAGCTGGGATGGCGTAGGTAACGGTACGGGCCGGTATCCACCACGCGATGGTCGGAGGCGATGGCGACGTTGACGGTGAAGAAGCGTCCCAAGTGGATTATGGAATACCAGCGCAACAGTATGCCTGGCAGGAACAGGCAGGACCCCAGCACAAGGAATACTTTCGGCCACGGCAGCACGCACGATGTTAACCGGAAGGCGGCGTTTGCCCCGGCCATGGAGGCTGCCATGGCAACCACCAGGATAAGCCCATACGACTGCCGGTCCTTGGAGACGGAGCCCGCCCCGGCCCGCTTAAACAGATGCAGCCCTATCTCGGACGCGATCCAGATTACAACGACTATCTTTACCACATTCAAATTCACATATCCCCCTTGCGGGGATCGGGGGCGCTTGATCAAATAGCTAATTACGCCCCGTATCCCGATATGGCTATTCTAGCAAACCCGCCCGACACCGCAAAACAAAACCGCCGGAATCGCCCGGCGGTTCGCGACTGGCTGCCAGTCTTTTTCAGATCACTCCCAACACTTCCTTTTCGGTCCTGTCCGTTATGAACCGTATTTCCCTAAGAGAATCCTTGCTCTCCACGTCGGCCATGGACGCCGTCCTCGGGATCTCCGGGGCAGCGGGGACCAGCCGGATCAGGTAGAACGTGCCGCCGCCAGTCGCCGGCATAAGGCAGGAGAAGAGAACATCTTTTCCGGAGGCCAGCAGCCTGCCAACAGCAGCGTTCATGGCCCTTTCGCCGTTCTTTTCCGAGCGGAAGAGATTGCTTACCAGCACATCTTTATCGTCCGCCATCTCCTGTCTATAAGCGGCCCAGTCATTAGCCACTATCCTCGCCCGGGGCGGGGCAGGCTCTTCCACCGCGTCCGCCGCGGGGGCGGCCTCCACCAGGGCGGTTTCAACCGCGGGGGGAAGCAGAACTTCGGCGGGAGCGGCAGCCACTGGCTGGTAGGAAGCGCGGGTATCGGCAACGGAGTCCCTGAAATCAGCCAAGGCCACCGGCTTTTTATTATTTACCAATATCACAAGAGCAAGCATCACGTTTAGTGACAGTGAAAGCACAAGATTAATTTTCGTCGTCATTTCTCTCCTAGTCCCAATACCTTCCGGGACACTAAACCATATTATTCAAAGTATTAAGCCCCGCATCAAGCCCTTTCTCCCTCTTTCACCGCAAAACGCCCCTCCCCAAACCCAAACCGCCGGGCGACCCCGGCAGCTTCGCACACACACCAAATAGTCATATAGTGGAGGGTAGATAAAATGAACGAGCCAGCGGCCCCCAGTAGGTTATAATAACGCGGGTTGCTCCGGGGAACCGGAACCTATCCGCATATAACACGGAGGCGCTGACTCATGAATAATTATACTACAGTCGTTGGTCTGGATGTCCATAAAGAAAGTGTTGTCGCGGCGGTGCTGCCCTACGGGCATAAAGATGTGGTTGAGCAGGTAAGCATTGATAACAATCCCAAGGCGATTGAGAAGTTGGTTAATCGCGTGACAAGGCTGGGGCCTGCCGAATTCGTACATGAAGCGGGGCCTTGCGGATACCAAATACAGCGGCAAATCGCAGGATTGGGGCACCGCTGTGCAGTGATCGCCCCATCACTGACGCCTGTGCGGCCTGGCGACCGTGTAAAAACGGATAAGCGCGACGCGGTAAATCTGGCACGGTTTTACCGGTCAGGGGATTTGACAGAAATCCATATCCCGACGTGCGAGGAAGAAGCAGCCCGGGACTTGCCGCGTGCCAGAGAGGATGTTCTTAAAGACAGATTGCGAGCCCGGCACCGGTTGTCTAAATTTTTATTGCGCCAAGGGCGGGTATTCCAGGGAACAAAATCCTGGGGAACGGCTTATAAGGCATGGCTGAGAACCCAGAAGTTCGAGTGGCCTGCGTTGCAACAAACTTTTGAAGCCAATATGCGGGCGCATGACGAAGCGGAAGCCCGCCTTGAGTTGTTGGAACAGCAGACATATGAGCTGGCTCAGCAACCAGCGTATCAAATGGCGGTAAATTGTTTACGGACACTCAAAGGCATCGACACATTAGGGGCACTGACATTGGTGGTAGAAGCGCAGGATTTCCGGCGTTTCAGTAAGGCTAGCGAGTTTATGAGTTTCACGGGGTTGGTAGGTTCAGAGAACAGTTCAGGCGAGAAGGTGCAGCGCGGGAGCATAACAAAGGCGGGCAACGCACATATCCGGCGTGTTTTGGTGGAGGCGGCCTGGTCGCAGCGTTATCCAAATGTAAAGAGCCTGCAACTTGCTGAACGGCGCAAGGGTTGCCCGCCAGAAGTTCTGAAGATAGCGAAGAAGGCGCAGGCGCGGCTTCACAGGAAGTTTCTGCGAATGACTAGCAGAAACAAGCTGCACCAGGTAACGGTAGTTGCAGTGGCGCGGGAATTGGCCGGATTTGTGTGGTCCATCGGTCAGCATATCCCGGCTGCAATGACGGCTTAAAGTCGAAGCGTATATTATGAGGAGAGTCATGATCCCGGAGGCGAGGCAACGGCACGGAGAACCCTCGTCGTCCCCTTGTGCAATGGACAATAGTACGTCTATGACGCACGCCAATAGATTGAGGCAGCTCCCGACGAATCATAATCATGCGAGCTCTGTCCGCCTTAAACGGATAATCCGCGAATATCAGGTTGATTCACCGTCGAGATACGCTTCGCTTTCGGGATCATGGCTTTCCAGGGACGGACCGGGAAGAAAGGGCGGGCAATAATCAACGGGCTTGACTGGCTCGTTCATATCAGGGGACGCTGTTTACTATCTTCCTAACGGCAGACTTCAACTTAGAGCGTCCCCTATCCCCCCTGCCTTTTCCCCCTCAATTCTACCAAAACAAAACCGCCGGGCTTTCCCGGCGGTGTAATCAGCGTCCCTGGGAGCGGTTATTCGGAGTAGTTCTCCAGGCCGGAGAAGTCGCAAACGTCATTGCTTTCCCCGCCGAACACGTACCAGTCGCCTTCCCACCTGTTCACGACCTTGATGGAGAGGTAGTCCTGCGTGGGGTGCGTGCCGTCGAAGAGCCAGCGTATGGCGTAGCTGCGGGTGTAGATGTAATCGTCGATGCCCCAGTTCACGGTGTGGGTGGTCATCTTGGTGTCGGAGCTGACCACCTCAAAACTCTTGCAGCGGGTCTTGATGAACTGGTTTATGGCGTCATCAAGGTCATTGCCGTAGCCGGCCGCCCCCTTTTCCGCCCGGACCGCGCCCCGCGCGCTTATAGCGACGGGGTAGCCGAAAAGGCTGTTGTGGCGCTTTTCAAGCGAAAACCTGAGGTCGGCAAGGAGCCGGTTGCCCACCGGCAGGTTCTTGGGGAGCGTCAGGCTTATGCTGCGCGCGCCGCTCTGGACTATTCCGCCCGCCCTGACCGGGAAACCGTAGCGCGCTTCAACGTCCTTCAGACATCCTGAAAGCATCTTTATCGCATCGGGCATTGTGGGTTGCATGAAGAACATCGCGTCGACTACCGTGCAACCGGGAAGATCCTGAAAAGCATCCTTGCGGGCCGGCATCCCTTTGCTCTGCGCAGGGGCGTCAGCCCAGGCGAAAGCGGTATCCGAGTTGCCTTCGCCGTGGGCGATACTGTTGCCGGCTGCGTCAAAGACGTAGACGCGCATGCTGTCACTGTTAATGTAACTCTGTACGATGAAAGCTGTCCTGCCGTTCACAATAAGCTTGAAGGCTTCGGAGGAATTGCCCGGGCCCGCGGGCAGTATCGCCCATTCGCGCTCCAGGCACTTGCGGGCGCCGGGAGGGAGTTCTTTTTTGTCGGCGTAGTCGGTGAAACCGCCGGCGTCAAGTTCCCGCTCTACCGCCGCCTTGGCGGCTTCAGCCCAGTTCTGCGCGGGGGCTTTTACGGCCTCGGGGGCCGGAACTTCCGCCGGTACAGCCGCGGGAGCCGCCAGGGAAGCCAGGGACAGGGCCGCCTGGCTTTGGGCCATGGCCGGCGAAAGGCCGGCGGTTAGCAGAAGTGCGGTTATAAATAATTTCATCGTGTCTCCTTAAAAAATCTCCGGGAGCAAGATTAAGACAACGGAATTAGTTTATAAATTAGCCCGGCAGGGCCGCATAAGGCTTTGTGCCCAATAGCGCGTCCCCTATGGGCCCAGCCCAGATTAGGCCGCTGGCCCTTGCCATTTTAACGTAGTGGCTTGACACCGCAAGAGTCTTTGAGTGGCGAAGCGGCTCTGCACACAAAAAACAACCGCCAGGCTTCCCCGGCGGTCCCAATAACTGTTAATTACTAGTCATTTAGTCATCTACGCCCCCTATCACCTTTACCGCTATAGTCCCTAACGCGTGGAGAGAGCATTGTCTCAACTCCGGGTCTTCGTCTTTAGCCAGCTCCGTCAACAGCGGGACCGCCGCGCTGGCGCGGGGGCCCAAGTATGCCAGCGCACACGCGACATTGCGCCTGGTCTCCAGGTCCCTGTCTTTCAGCGCGGCCATGAGACGCGGGACGGGATCGGGGGCGATACGCGCGAAGGCAGCAGCCGCTGTCACCCCCACGGTGGAATTCATGCCGGTGTCGTTCAGCATCGTTAAGAGAGCCGGGATAGCCGCGCCGGCCGCCGGCCCGAGCTTCCCAAGCGCGCGGGCCGCGTGGAAACGCACGGCAGGCTCTCTGCTTTTCAGAGAACCGATAAGTTGCGGGACAAGTTTTGCTTTAGCCGGTTCGCTCAGCGCGTTCAGGTCGTAGCCGGCCTCCGAGCGCAATATCTCGTCCATGGAAACCAGCCTATCCGCCACGCTGCCCCTGCGGTAAATGACGAAGCCGGCTGTGGCCACCAGAAAAAAGATGGACACGAACATTCGCGCGCGCTGCTCCGCTGTTTCCATATAAATTCCCGTATATCAATGACCGGCGTCCCCTATCAATTACGCTATAACTTACAATACAGCCAGCCAGGGAGGAGTTTAAGCAGACAGGCTATCAGGCGCCATCGCTTTGTTACATAGGCGTGGCTCTTTTTACCTTCAATGGCGCTGAATATCTGCCTGGCGGCTTTTTCCGCCGGGGCCACCCAGAACAAGCCCTCGCCTTGCGCCATAGCCGTATCCACGAAACCCGACTGTATGTCGGTAACCGTGAGGGAAAGTTTTAGCTTAACAGCTTTCTGCCTGAGGCCTTCCAGATAATTAGAGACAAAAGCCTTGGAAGCGTTATAGGCCGGGGCCCCCGCGCCGCCCCTGATGGCCGCAACGGACGATAACCCCACGATCTGGCCCGAACCCCTGCCGCGGAAGTACTCGAAGGACACATTCGCCATGGCGGCAAAGCCGGAGACATTCACGTCTATGGTTTCTTTTTCCTTCGCCCACTCCAAGATGGGGTTTATGAAGCCGGTCCCGGAACTTATCACAACGACATCCGCGCCGTCCATTTCAGTGATAAGTTCTTTCAGCTGGTCCATGGCCGAAGGATGCGTCACATCGATGCGTTTTATATAAGATCTGCCCGGAAGCTCTTTTTGAAGCCCCTCCAGCAATTCAAGCCGCCGCCCGGCTACCCCTACAGAGTAGCCCTCCCGGGACATCACCCGGGCCAGCTCCAGCCCAATCCCGGAACTAGCCCCGATTATTATCGCCTTCTTCATCTCACAATTCTACAAAACAAAACCGCCGGGCTTCCCCGGCAGTTCCGCTCTTCAGAAGTTAGGAAAACAAGTAAGAAAGTCAGCAACGTCCCTTATTCCCTATTTTATACGCCGAATATTCCTTAAGCCAAGGATACAAAGGGCAAGCATAGCGACCTTCAACAAGTAATGCCCGTGAAGGTAAAAAAGGTCCCTGGTCATCGGCGTTATCTTCCCCACAGCAAGATGGGCGGCCATGCCTATGGGCAGCGCAAGGTAAACCCAGTTCAGCCTAGGCACTTCCAACCCCAGCTTCCGGCATCCCCGGGACAAAAGCGGGCTAAGCAGACACATCCCGATAACCGCAGCCGCCAGATCAAAGACCGCGTAGCCTGAAACCCGAAACTGTCTTAAATAGCTGATCGCATCCATTTTTTCACCTGCCAGCCGCAACATCGGCATTTAATCTCATCATTCGGATTTTTTCCGCACAGTATGGTCAGACCTAGGGGACCCTCTTGATTATTTGACTATCGGGAACAATCGTTTTGCTTTTGTTGATAAATAATCAATTAGTAAAGAACGTCCCCCTCTCGCTCTTTATAAGTTATAGGAATAAGTAAGAAAGTCAGCAACGACCCGTATTCCCCCAGTTATTTGTATTCCTCGGGCCAGGGGCCTGTGCGGGTTTTGGGACCGCCGGGTTCTACCCAGACTTTGCGGTTGCCGGACAGCTTGGCGGGGAACAGTTCCATGGTCAGTTCTTCCGGCCAGAACCAGAGCTTGATCTCGCGCTCGCCCTCTATAGGGTCCGAAGAAACGTGCACCACGTTCTCAAAGATGCCTTTGGTGGTTACACGGCCCAAACTGCCGCGGATGGTGCGGTAATCGGCCTCTTCCGGGTTTGTGGCGCCGGCGATGGCGCGGGCTTTCTTCACCGCGTCTTCGCCGGTAAATGCGAAGGCCAGCACGTTGTCCTGGTGGTTGTCGAACTCCCCCATGATGAATCGGATAAGCTCTTCAAAAAAGGGTTTGTCCCTGAGGTGGCTATAATGCGCCTCGGCCAGTTCCTGGGTGACCTTGGCCATGCGCGCGGCCACCAGCCGCAGCCCTGTGGCCTCAAACCGCGTCAGCACATAGCCCGCCAGCCCCTTCACCATCCCGTCCGGCTTAACTATTACCAGTATAGCTTCTTCCATTTGGCAGCTCCTATGAAACAAAATGAGTTAATTACTTATATACCCGCTTGGCGTGCACCTTGTCCTTGGCGCGGAACGCCGCTTCAAGGTCGACGCCGTAAAAGCTGGCTATGGTGCAGACGTACATCAGCACGTCCGCCAATTCCTCGCTGACGGTGCCTATCTTGGAATGCCTGCCCACCGGGATCTTTTCCTCTTTCCTGATGGCCTTGAAGAGTTCCCCCACCTCTTCGCCGAGTATCAGGCATTTCTCCAGCACGCGCTGGTTCCCGAAGCCCCGCTTCTTGGCCTCGCGCTCTATATAACGCTGCAACTGGGGCAACGTGGCACCCACAGGCAGACCGGTGTCCGTATTTTTCATCCTTTAATTCTAGCAAACAAAACCGCCGGGATTGCCCGGCACCGGGCCAATGGGCTTTCCTTGGGATAGGCCCTGAGGCCCTTGTTCAAGGCTGCTGGGGGACTACAATATAACAAGGAAGACTATATGGGAATATTTCTAAACGCGCTCTTCACTATTTCCTTGTCGCTTTTCCTGGCGGCCCCGCTGATGGCAGGCCCGTACGACACTGGTTTCGGACAGTTGCTCTCCCGGGACGCGGCCGCCACGGCTGTCCCGCTCCCGCTGCCCCCTGTTCCGGAGGCGCAGAGGTCCGACGAATGCGTGGAACTCCCTTCGATAGGCTGCTATTACAGCGGCGCGCCTGCGGGCGCGGCGGTCCGCCTGCTGATCTATTACCGCGGCTGGGTCTCCGACACCAACTACCCGGGCAGCGGCTTGTCCGGCGGGCACATCAGCGGAAGGGCCGATATACTGCGCTCCTCCAGGGCGGCCCTGTCGTTCTACAAGCTGAAACAGCTGGCCATGGAAAAGCGCATAGCGGTGCTGGTCACCGGCTCCAGCGACATCAGCGTGAAACGATCCGACGTGGACCGTCTCCAGGCGGGACTCGGCGTCACTTTCGGTTCGGTCTCCGTCGCCGCGCACAGCGGCGGCTATGTGGGCTTGAGCAGCTCCATAGACTCCTTCAGCGGGCTGGATAAGATCATCCTGCTGGACCCGTTCTACTCCGATTTCTCCGCCAAGATCGGCGCCCAGGTACGGCAAGGGGCCGTCTGCACCGGTTTTTACACCCCGCATAATGCCGCCCGGTACAAACAGTTCTTCTCCGGCATCGGCTGCCGCGCGGAAGCGCGCACCTCCCCGGACGACCACGAACATTACGTCCCCGCCTCCCTGCTGAAATCTTTTTGATCCCCCAAAACAAAACCGCCGGGCCACCCCGGCGGTTTAGCATGTCTATCACTATCTAGTCATATAGTCAGCAGCGTCCCCTATCAACCTGGAAGGCGCCTTACTCTGCCCGCCGGGGTACAACTCTTGATGCCGAAGGTCCAATCGTATGAGGCGAGAAAAGAAGCTGTTTTGACCCCGGAGTTCTTTGTCGCCACGAGACCGTTAAAAGGGACCGCGGCTATTTTCATAAGCAGCGGCGATTTGATAGAGATCGGGGCCTTCTTCAGTCCGCCAGAGCCCTGGTACCTGTTATGCCCGGAAAATGGCAGGGTAAAAACAGATTCGCAGCCGTATTCGCCGCTGAGCCAGCCTGTGACGGTAGGGATATGTCTGAATTGCTTTTCTCTCAGCGGGAAATAGTAGCAGGTCTTCGAGGCGTGCATGTTACCGGCAACGAACATGACTTTATCCGAGGCCTTCAGCACGGCGCTGTGTGATTTGAACTGGCGGCTAATGAACAGTTCCCTTTCCCGGTCGAACTCGTCCTCATCTGCAAGACCCAAGATCTTCCGGGACATGCGCGCTCTCCGCCCGGTCCCTTGCGGAGAGAAGGACATGTCCACGCACAAAACGCGCAGCTTCCGCCTTTTTGAGACCGGGATATCCGCCAGACCCTGTATGAATGAAAACTGGTCGCTTAGGTAATGAGCGGTCTTGGCGTTCCTGAAACAAGATACGAGTTCCCTTCCCGGCGCCCCTGTCGAAAGCCAGCTATTGATAAGGGGGCCCTGATCGTATCCTCTTTCCAGTGCGAGCGTAGCTTTCAGGCCGCGCTCCAGCCATTTACCGATAATGGCCAGCTTTACGTCAGTAGTGTCCGTTATCCCGTGTATTTCCCCGAAAGAAAGAACTTTTTTCTTAAACTCGGGGATCACCGGCAGTACTCTGTTTATCTGCATAGGTTTTACACTAGGGGACGCTGGTGACTTGATTCCTAATTGTAGATATCACTTAAGCTGCCGAGAATAGGAAACAAGTCACCAGCGTCCCCTATCCGCACATTATCCCCATACGCGTAACGCTAACTTTGCTGCGAAATATGCAAAAAAGCAAATACCGGCCGGAAGAAGAATCAGCCCAGTGTAGAAGAACTCTGCGATGCCGTGTCTGAGCCGTGTAAATCCCAAGAGGCGGCTTTGCGGCATTTTCCTTGAAGCACACCGCTTATTCCACCAGCTAGAATAGACAAAGGTTCCCAGTATTCCGGCGATACCTAAAACCAGCAAGATCTCAAGGACATCCTTGAAAATCAATAAACTCTCCTTCCCGCCGGTTAACTTCGACCAGAATTTGTCCGTATACAAGAGATATACCGCCGTCATTCCTATCGGCAGATCAAAGGTCCAAGCTGCTGTGAACTTCGCGCACAAGTAAAGCCCCTCTACCCGCTCCTGGTCTGTCAGTTCCCGCTCGCGCCATGCCCGAACACACTCGGGAATTTCCGTCACCGGGGTCTGCAATATGGCGATCACCTTCCCCCATAAACGCTTGTCACTCCAATAGTCAGGATGCCCCCCGGCGCCAAGTGAAAATTCGCTGAGGCCATTAAGCCCGGAGTCGCAAAGGTCGCGCCCCACAACATCGCAGTCGCGCCACATGTTGACCCATTGGCTCACCCGGCCGGTTTCGGCGTAGGCAGAGCTCAATTCCGCGGGAGTCTTTACCACTCCGGGGAACAGGGAGGACATCAACCGCAACGGTGAGCCCATGGTAAGCAACACCACTTTATGCGACGATACGAATTCTTTGGGTAATTCCAGCGCGCTATGGGCCGCCAGCACGCTCCCTAGACAATGTCCCGCCACAACGATGTCCGCTGCCGGGGCCAATGCCCCAAGACTTTGAACCATTCCCGCCAAAGCGGCCGTTATTTGTTCCCGCCGCTTATTGCTTCCCAGGTAATCTGAGACATCATCGATAAAATGCCTGCGACTCCGCCTTCTCTAAACTTTTGCCGCGGCTCTTGTGCTCAACGAGCAGAGTTCCTTTCCAAAACAGGTCTATATAGTTGTGATCCCCGGAAAGGTTCTTTACCGGTGCCTCGAAACTAGCTAAGTCGCGACGCCGCACCCCGAAGACGCCGAAGAATTCGTCCCAGAATGTCTTGGCATCGGCGTCCTCTCTGGAAGCTGCAACCCAATCATTGGAAAACTTTATGGAAAGGTGCTTGATTTCGTTTAGACTCAAAGGGGGCATGTATTCTCCGGGTGCATTAGGACTATAGTTAATCTATTAAATTACCGGCGGCGAGGCAACTCCAAGCGCTGTGAAGAAGCACTTTTATATCCTAGGTCGCCTTCCAAAAGTTTCATGGCTGGCAACGGATCTATAAAATCCCTTTTACGCATTATACCGCGCAGCACCAGCGCAAGCGTACCAGCATCAGTACGAGCAAAACGGTACAACTCCGGCATAACGGCCTTATCTATCAGCACCCCCAGCACCCTTTGTGTTTTACATTTCCGCATACGCTCCCCCTTAAATAGCATAGCAGACCAACCCGACAGCCTATTGTCGGGGTCTTTTAAGGTGCCAAATTGGGATCTTGAATCAAACAGAGTAGCCTGAGGGCTGGCGGGGGTGTGGGTTCGGAGGGACTTCTCGGAGGACGCCGCTTGCGTAAGCGCGGCGGCCGAGAGTATGAGCGCGGCCACGGTGTGGCCGACGCGTGCCCGACGGGCCCACACCCCCGGCAGCCCGACTGGGACAAATAAAACCCTGGCTGCCTCTTGCGAAGCAGCCAGGGTTGGCAAAAGCAAGCTATTGGCTACGCGTTTGTTAGAGTTTTATCTCTACTTCAACGCCGCTGGGCAGATCGAGCTTCATCAGTTCGTCCACCGTTTTCTGAGTCGGGCTGATTAGCTCGATGAGGCGCTTGTGTATGCGCATCTCGAACTGCTCGCGGGACTTCTTGTCCACGTGAACCGAGCGGTTCACCGTGTACTTGCGGATCCTGGTCGGGAGAAGCACCGGCCCGGCGATAAGCGCGCCTGTGCGCTTGGCCGTGTCAATTATCTTCGCCGTCGACTGATCGATCAGCCTGTAGTCGTACGCGTTCAGGCGGATGCGGATCCGCTGCTGCGCCGGCTTACCATCTTCAGTTTTTTTATCAGCCATATTATTCTATTATCTCCGAGACTACGCCCGATCCCACGGTGTGGCCGCCTTCGCGGATAGCGAAGCGCAGACCCTTTTCCATGGCGATAGCGGATATAAGTTCCACGGTCATCTCGGCGTGGTCGCCGGGCATGATCATTTCTACACCGGGTTTCAGTTCAACG
>CAIXBR010000130.1 GCA_903917735.1 uncultured Elusimicrobia bacterium
CTTGGGCGCGCAGCTGGAGCGAAAGGGCGAACAGCGGGAGAGCTAAAAGGGAAAAACGGAGGGCGAAGGACCGAACGGATAAAGTGAGAAAGCGTGAAGAGACGCGTTTAGAAGCGCCGCTTTTGTGGAAAAGTGCGATACTTTCGACTATAACCATATATATCACTTATAATAGTATACCTGAAAATATAGTAGATTCAAGTGTATATAATGTTATCCAGGAAAATCGAAAGTAGCTTTTTGCTGCGTCGTACCACTGGGATATAATTCCCGTCGGAGACACCCCCATAAAAGTGGACCGGCCCCAACACACATTTTAATAATCCCAGCAACAAACACCGCGAACTGTCAAAGTTCTCCTAAAATATCTTCAAAGCGGAGCCGGAACTCTGGAAAGTGAAGCTCGCCCGCTTCTTCAATTGGCTTTCTGCGGAAGTGCACTCGCGCACCCCCGGCTTCCGTCTGGAGATAGCCCAGAACCCGCGGGATTTCGCCGCCAGCACCTACCTAGCCGACTGGAAGAGCTGGAACGCGGCTTTACTCGCCAACGGCACAGAACTCTCCGACGAAGAACTCCCGACTGCGGCTTCATACTGTTCCACCTGGGCCGCCTGGGGACAGGCCGGAACTGGTAAAAGGCCTGGGGAAGATACTGCGCCACTGACCGGTTCAAAGTCTCTTTATATATAAAAAAACCCCGCCTGAAAGCGGGGTTTTTTATTGCGGCTTTAAGCTTTATTCAGCGGTCTGTATCTTCAGGACCAGACCGGTGTCGTTGAAGGTGAAGCCCGTCAGGTGCAGGTCGCCCACAAGTCCGGCCGGGACCAGTTCGCGCAGCACCTTGGAGGAAAACGTCGCGCGCAGCGTCCAGGAGGCTTTGTCGTACTTCAGCGTGAGGATATCCTCGGCCTTGATCATGGGGTGCTCTACTTTGAGCTTGGCGTTCAGCGCGGAGTAGGCGCTTTTTATCATCACGTCCATCACCTGCGCCATTAGCTGTTCCTGGTTGATAGCCTGGCCGTTCCCCGCATCGGCGCGGATGGGGCTGCCGGTAGTGCGCGCGCCGGAAGAAGCGGCGTCGGGCGCCATGGAAGCGTGCACCTGGATCTTCTGTATGCGTATAGCCAGCTTATCGCGGCCTTCCAGGAAGGGCTTAAGGGTAAGGGTGGGCTGCACTATTATGCCATTGGCATCCACAGTGATATTGCTGATCTTCAGGAACTCGCCGGACTTGCTCACCACCGGGGCGGCGGGATCTATGATGGTCAGGCACTTCTCTGAGGCGGCCGCCATGGTGACGGCTTTCTTCAGTATTTTGAAGGGCACGCGGATGCTCAGATCCACGCCTATCACCTCATCGGCCTCCATCTGCGCGGCCGGGACTTTTATGTCGGCCTGGCTGGAGCGTATGTCGGCGGCGTTAAGGCCCGACAGGTCGAAATCAGCGGCCCAGGCCTTGCCGCCGCAGGAGAGCACCGCGGCCAGGGCTATCAGTTTAAGGGTGGATATTTTTTTCATAAATTTTCTCCGTTAGTCCCGGCTTACAGTTCGAACCCCAGGTACATCAGGCCGTTGCCTATTTTCAGATTCTTTATAACTGCGCCCTTGGCGAAAGAGGGCAGGAACGCGCTGTTCTTCAGCGTCAGCTCCACGGTGTGGTCGTCCAGTTTGCGGGCGGTCATCACCTTGGCCAGCGCGGCGTTGGTGGTCAGGGTCGCTATTACGGAAGAGACCACTTTGCCCTGTATCCAGTTGTTTATGAAGCCGGGGATGCCTATGCCATATGCCTGGTCCACGTCCACCCGCTCTACGCGCACCGCAATGGTGTTCTGGGCGGTCAGCACGGGCAGTATGGTCGCCTTGAAATACACGTTGGGCTTGAGGAAAACGTCTCTGGCGTAGATCTTGCCGGCCAGTTCCATGCGGCCGTCGGCGCGGAACTTCAGCCCGCCCTCGTGGCCGGCGGGGTGGAACTCGAAGTCCGTGCCCTTGGTGAACTGCAGGATGAAGTTGTCGAGCAGGCCGTCCGAGAGGGCCAGATTATAACCGGGCAACTGGGCTATGGAAGCCGCTGAGCCGGACTTCACGCTGAGGGCGAAGCCGGAGTCGTCGAAGCTGAAAGCCGTAAGGGTTACATTGCTTATAAGGCCGGGCAGCAGCGGCGCCACAAAGCCGGGGGCGACAGTGGCGTGCAGGGTCCAGCTTTTCCGGTCGTAGGAGAAGGACAGGATGTCTTTAGCTTTCAGCTGCACCTTATTGCCGGCGAAAGCCTTGTCCATGGCTTCCAGCATGCTGGTGGTGAGGTTGGTCATCACCAGTTCCATCAGGCTATCCTTATCCAGCGTGTTCGCGCGGATAACCTTGGGACCGAAAGAAATATCAGCATCTATGCTCATCACCTTTATGGCAAGTTTATTATTCCCTTCAAAAAAAGGCTTTATGCGGATGGTGGGTTCGGCGTCTATCCCATTATAGTCCACAGTCACATTGCTGAAGGTTATATGGTCGCCCTGGCGGAACAGTATGGGGGTGGAGGGGTCTATGGCCTGCATTTTCATGCTGGGCATATCGGCTATGCGGGCGCTTAGGTCTTTGAAAGGGAGCTTTATTGTCATGTCCAAAGCCGGGGCGGGCATATTGGGGGACCTTGTCAGGCCGAGAAGTTCGGCTTGAGCGGGCACGGGAACGGCCTGCAGGCTGTCCTGTGAAGCCTTCAGGTCTGACACGCTCACCGAACCCAGGCTGAAGTCTCCAGCGAAAACCGCCGTGGTAAGACCCGCCGCCGCTATTACCGCAAGGATCAGTTTTTTCATAATTTGCCCTCTGCTGTTAATAGTCTAACACCCGCAGGCAAAAACAGTAAGTGTCTTAGGACCCAGACCCCCGGGCCCAAATGGCCCCTAATAAAGGAGCCAGGCACCTTTTGGCCCTTTTTAGCCCCAAAAACATCAAAAAGGTGCCTGGCTCCTTTTTGATGTCCGGACAATAATGATGTGAAAGCAGGTTTTAAACGTATAGACCGACCAGGTCTCACAGACGCCCCAGGCCCGGGAAGATGAAAAATAGGCTCCGGCCCCGTAAGACAAAAACCCCGGCTTTTGCCGGGGGTTTTGTTTTTTAGGGGTTCAGCCTCAACAGTTTCAACTCCGGCGCTTATCCATGAAGGCTTTCAGGGCTTCACCCATGGAGCCGGCGGGGTTCAGGTCTTCCTGGCGGCGCGGGCGCGGGTCTGGGCGGCGTACCGGGGCCGGACCGGAGGGCTCGACCCTGGGGCCGCGGAACTCGCGCGGGCCCACCAGAGGGTTGGATTTCAAAGATAGGGCTATGCGGTTCCTCGGCAGGTCCACGTCCAGTATGGTCACGTTCACCCGCTGCCCCACCTTCACCACCGCCGCGGCATCCTTTACGAAAGCATCGGACAGCTCGCTTATATGCACCAGGCCGTCCTGGTGCACGCCGATGTCGACGAAAGCGCCGAAAGCCGCCACGTTGGTGACTATGCCCGGAAGTTTCTGGCCAGGCTTAAGGTCCCCTATCTTCTGCGCCTCGCCGAAGGTGAAAGCCTCGAACTGCCTCCTGGGGTCGCGGCCCGGCTTGGCGAGCTCGGCGAGTATGTCCTTCAGCGTGGGCTCGCCCACCCCGTCCGAAATATATTTTGAGATGTCTATCTTCGCGCGCAGGGCCGCGTCGGTCATAAGGTCTTTCACCTCGCAGCCCAGGTCGGCGGCCATACCTTCCACTATCCCGTAGCGCTCCGGGTGCACGGCGCTGGCGTCCAGCGGGTTCTTGCCGCCTGACAGGCGCAGGAAGCCGGCGGCCTGCTCGAAGGCCTTGGGGCCGAGGCGCGGCACTTTCTTGAGTGCGGCGCGCGACGGAAAGGCCCCGTTGGCGTTGCGGTACTCTATAATGTTCTTGGCCAGCGCCGCGTTCAGACCCGAGACGTAGGAGAGCAGCTCGCGGCTGGCCATGTTAACTTCCACGCCCACGCTGTTGACGCAGCTCTCCACGGTGGCGTCCAGACTTTTCTTAAGGCCGCCCTGGTCCACGTCGTGCTGGTACTGGCCCACGCCTATGGATTTGGGGTCTATCTTCACCAGTTCGGCCAGCGGGTCCATCAGGCGGCGGCCTATGGAGACCGCGCCGCGCACGGTCACGTCCTTGTCCGGGAATTCTTCGCGCGCCACCGGTGAGGCCGAGTAGACGGAAGCGCCGGACTCGTTGACCATGATTATAGTCACGCCTTCCAGCTTCAGGCCGCGGGCGAATTCTTCGGTCTCGCGGCCCGCGGTGCCGTTGCCGATGGCTATAACCTCGGTCTTGAACTCGGCGGCGAGTTTTTTCACCTTGGCGGCGGCGGAGGCTGACGCGCCGTCCCCGCTGTGCGGGTAAATAACGTCGTCGTGTATCAGCTTGCCGTTGCGGTCCAGGCAAACCAGCTTGCAGCCGGTGCGGAAGCCGGGGTCCAGCGCCAGCATGTTCTTGTGGCCCAGCGGGGACGACATGAGTATCTCTCGCAGGTTGCGCACAAAAACGCCTATGGCTTCCGCGTCCGCCCGTTTCTTGGTCTCAAAGCGCGCCTCGCCTTCCATTGAAAGGGCGAGCAGGCGGCTGTAAGAATCCGTCACGGCCTCTTTCACCTGTTTGCCGCAGTTCCCGCCGTTCTTAACGAAGAGCGGCTCCAGCAGGGAGATGGCCTCGTCAGCCTCCACCTCTATACGCATGGTCAGATATCCTTCAGACTCACCCCGGCGCATGGCGAGTATCCGGTGCGACGGGGCCTTGATGGAAGGCTCCTTCCAGTCGAAATAGTCCTTGAACTTGGCGCCTTCGGCCTCTTTGCCTTCAAGCACTTTGGAATGAAAAACGCCCTTCGCGGAAAAAAGCTGCCGCAGGCGGGCGCGGGCGGCCTCGTCCTCGCTGACGCGCTCGGCAATGATGTCGCGCGCTCCGGCCAAGGCCTCTTCGGCGGTCTTCACGCCTTTTTCTTCGCTGATGAAGGCGGCGGCCAGCTGCGAAGGATCTTCGGAGCCCTGAAGAAATATCTGGTCGGCCAGCGGCTCCAGGCCTTTTTCCTTGGCTATAGTGGCGCGGGTGCGGCGCTTGGGGCGGAAAGGCAGGTAGATGTCTTCCAACTTCGAAAGCACCTCCGCACCCTCTATTTTGGCCTTGAGTTCTGCGGTGAGCAGGTTGCGCTCGGTGAGGGACTTTATTATGGCGGCGCGGCGTTCGTCCAGTTCTTTCAGTTGGGCCAGGCGGTCCTGTATTTTACCGAGGGCCACCTCGTCAAGGTTGCCGGTGGCCTCCTTGCGGTAGCGGGAGATAAAGGGAATGGTGGCGTCTTCCTTGAAAAGGTTTATGGCCGCGGCCACCCCGCCGGAGTTCAGGCCCAACTCCACCGCTATTTTAGATACGTATGCGTCGCTCATTTATATCCTCCGGATTTTTTTACGGCAAGCCGCATATACAGGATATAAAATAGTTCCCCCCCCGGGCCAATTCCACGGCCCGGGAAGGCGGGGTGCCGTCGGATAAAAATGTATTATTTACAAATCATGCGGTTAAAGGGAGGCACAATGATAAATTTTTCCAGTCCCAGTTTTCTTGCTGTCTATTCAGGGGCCGTCACAGCGGCTTTGATGGTCGTCCTGCTGTCCGGCTTCGTCCCGGCGCGCAAGAAGGCGGTCTTCGACGAGATAGAGGTTAAGCGCATAAACCTGGTGGAGCCCGACGGCACGCTGCGGTTGGTGATCTCGGATAAGGCGATGTTCCCGGGCGCTATAGTAAAAGGCAAAGAATACCCGCACAACAGGGACACCGCCGGTTTCCTTTTCTATAACAACGAAGGAACCGAGAACGGAGGATTGATATTCGGCGGCAGCAAGGACAAGGATGGCAAGGTTTCAGCCGGCGGCAGCCTGACCTTCGACCAGTACGAGCAGGACCAGGCGATACAACTGCTGCAGTACGAAGAGGATGGGAAGCACTTCGCAGCTCTCAAGGTTAACGACCTGCCCGAAAAGAACATGGACTGGCAAATACTGTCAAAAATAACTGTTATGAAAGACGGCCCTGAAAAAGAGTCCGAATTCGGCAAGCACAAGGATATGCTCGGCATAAAGAACCGCATCTTCATAGGCAAGAATGATGACCGTTCAGCCAACATCGTGCTGCGCGACACCCAGGCGCGCAAGCGCGCTTCGCTCAGCGTGGCAGCCGACGGCACACCCTCGCTTGATTTCTTCGACGAAAACGGCAAGGTGACAAATCGTTTCCCTCCGGAAGCCAAATAAAGCCGCTCGTTCACGGAGGCCCGGCCCTGAATAAGGCCGGGCTCCCTTTTTTTCCATCATTACATCAGCCCCTTCTGCTTGAAGCTCATGAAGCCCTCCCTGGTAACTATGATGTGGTCCAGCACTTCTATGCCCAGCAGTTTGCCGGCCTGGGCCAGGCGCTTGGTAAGGGACAGGTCCTCGTCGGAAGGCTCCAGGCAGCCGGACGGGTGGTTGTGCGCCACTATCACGCTTGCGGCCAGGTTCTTCACGGCCGGCTCAAACACCTCTCGCGGGTGCACCAGGTTGTAGTTCAGCGTGCCTATGGAGACTATGTCCCGCTTTATCTCCTGGTTGCGGGTATCCAGATAGAAGACCACGAAATGTTCCTTTTTCTGTTCACGGATATCGCGCAGCTCCTCCCATATATCACGAGGCTTAAGGTAAATGCCGGCTTTCTTGCCGTTCAGGAAGCGCCGGCCCAGCTCGAAAGCGGCCAGGATCTCGCAGGCCCGCGCCGGGCCCAGGCCCGGCGCGGCGCGCAGTTCGGCGAAACCGGCCTTGGCTATGTCCCCCCGGCCAAAACGCCTCAGCAGCTCACCGGCCAAGTCCAGCACGTTCTTCCCGCGCGCGCCCGTGCGCAGAATGATGGCCAATAATTCCTCCTCGGCCAGCTTCTCCGGTCCGTAGCGCATCATCTTCTCGCGCGGCCGCTCCACCCGCGGCATATCCTGAATTGCTCCTGCTCCTTTCATAAGTCCCCCTTTTACCCCTGCGGTTTTAAATAGCATAGCAGACCAGCCCGACAACGTACTGTCGGGTTCCGGGCCAGACCTCATTCTCTAAACCGGAAAACAAAAAAGATATAATTGGGTAAATCGGCGGGGGATGGAATTCACATGAAGATCAAACACAATTTTCTGCTTGCGGGCCTGCTGGCCCTTTCGTGCACGCCGGCAAATGGCACGGACACGCACACGGTAGACCTGACCGTGATATATAAAGGAGAGACCTACTCGTTCGCGCAGGCGGCCGAAGAAGGCCGGCAGAGCACTTTTTCCGGGCAGGTGCAGAACGCGGGCGGCACTGGCAGGTCCATGATCTTCAACTCCCTTATCACCGGGGAGGGGAGCGGTAATTTCCGGCTACAATACCAGCTGGAACTGGGCGGGCAGGGGGGCAGCGGCAAGCCGCCGGTGCAGCTGCAGGCCGACCTGGTGCTCCCGCCTAACCGGAGCGTACTGGCCGCGGAGGGCGGAGACTGGAAGGTTTATCTCAAGATAAAGGCCCGCGCGGTAAAGAACGTGAACACCCCTTCGGCCAAAGACAGCCGGATCACCGCCAACGCCGTACTGACCGGATTGGATATCCCCCTGAAACTGGTGGTCTCCCCGGGCACACAGTCCTCATATGTGGCCTCCATTGAAAAGAATGGAAAGCTGTACAGCTACGTGCTAAACCTCCTGGCCGGCCAGCCGGACAAAACCGGGGAATTCACGCTGCAGTACCAGTTCAATCTCAGGACCCCGGCTAGTGAGCTGGTGAAGAGCAGCGGCGAAATCCGCCTAAAGCCAGGCGCCAGACTTAAGACCGCCGCTAAAGGCGAAGGATGGCATTTAGAGGTAAGAGCGGCAAAACCTTGAGACTGAGCCTTATATATGGATAACCTTACTTTTGAAATTTACGCGCCGGTGCGCAATACTATAAACAAGGCCCTTGGCGTGGTTACGAAAGTCGCCGGGGACAATATAACGGTACAGCCTTTCTCCGGGGACAGGCTGACCTTCCGCGCCCAGTACCTGGCTCCCGCCACCGAGGCCGAGGCCGCCTCCCTGCAGGACCTTATCACCCGCCTTAAACTGGAAGAGGAAAACCGCAATAAGGCGAAAACAATGAAGGCCGACCCGGAACTCATCAGGGCCGAGTTCGAGAAGTTTGTGAAGCACATAGCCGTCCGCTATCCTAAATCCGCCGAGACTTTCAGGGAGTTCTGGGCGGAACTTATGACGGCCGCCGGTGATCTGCCGGGCCAGACCTGGGAGATGCGCCCCAATACCGCGAAGAACCCCGGGCCGGTGCTGAAGATGTTTAATCCGGCCACGCAGAAGTGGGTATACTGCCTTTCGCTGCTGGCAGGGTGGGGACTCCGGATGGAGATAAAGAAAGAATTCCTCCCGCCCGGAACCGAAAATCTTTTCCCGATAGATCACGCCATGTTCGGGGCCGGCCGCGCCGTGGAACTGGTATACCGCGACTTCACTCCCGTGAAACGCCGCCCCTACGCGGACTGCGTCAAAACCATCTACTCCGTCGTGCAGAAATCCGAAAACCCCCAGTAAGCGGGTCCTAAGGACCCAGTACCGTATAGGCTATTAAACAATGGCCCTCTGGGCCCATAGCCTCTATTGCGGTCCGCGGCTTTAACCTAGAATATATCCAAGGCGCCGCAGTGAGGCGCGAAAAAAACTGGAGGGTTATGAAAAAATCAGGATTATTCGCGGTAGCAGTACTTCTCTCGCTTTCGTCCGGAGTATTCGCAGCGGAAACCACCTTCGACCAGAGCCTTAACGACATTTTAGACACCGTAGACACCCTGAAAGCCCCTCCCGGCGGCGACCACGGCGGCTTCCAGCCCGGCCATGACAACCATGGCGGCGGCGACCAGCATCCCGGCGGCGACCACGGCGGTTTCCAGCCCGGCCCCGGAAACCATGGCGGCAATAATCCCCCGCCTCCTCCGCCCCCGCAGCCCTTCAATCCCGGCCCCGGACACGATAACCATCCCGGCGACAACCACGGCGGCTTCCAGCCCGGCCCCGGACACGATAACCATCCCGGCGACAACCACGGCGGCTTCCAGCCCGGCCCCGGACATGACAATCATGGAGGCCAGCCGCCTTTTAACCCCAACCCCGGCTGGGACAACAACCACGGCGGCCCCAACGACTGGGACCACCAGCATCCCCAGCCGCCCTACCACGGCCCCGTGAACGAGTGCACTGACTGGACCTTCAAGTCCGACACCCCGAACCCCTTCACCGACAAGATCTACTTCTACGACTATCAGGGCCAGATACACGACCAGAAGGTCACCATCAACGTAGGCACTCGCGACCTGAAGCCCTGGGAGAGCGAGATCATAACGGTCTGCAACGGCAGCCTGTCACAGGACAAGACGCTATTCAACTACTCCGTCGCCCAGAAGGACTCCAGCGGTTTCGGTTCCTTCTTTACCGGCACCAAGTCTTATGAATACACCCTGACCCCGACCGGCCGCAAAGCGGCTACCCCGGACAGCCAGGGCCTGAGCATGGTTTCCGCCGGCGCCGTTAACAACGCGGTCAATATCATCTTGAGCGACAAGTGGGCGTCGTTCTACCAGGGTCAGCAGGTGACCTTCAATGTGAAGATCATGCGCATGCCGACCAACGTACAGAGCCTGCCGGTGCAGGACCTGATTAACGCGCTCAAGGAGACGACCCTCTCCGTGACCTACCCGGTAAGCAGCCAGTACCAGATACAGCTCTTCAATGAAGTTGTGCCCGGCACCTATATGGTTACCGTCGATTACGTGCGCGACGGGGCCAGCCTGAGCCAGATGTTCACCTTCGCTATATAATCTTCGGTTAACTTAAGGAGCGGCGGCGGCTGAAAAGCCTCCGCCGCTCTTTTTTTGCATGATGCCGGGCAGGGGTTGACAATGAATCCCCATGTTGTAGACTATAAGTGCATGCGGGAAGCATATAGATATCAGTGCCCGCCATGCCGCGTAATTATCATGAAAGCACTGCGCAACCCCATAGCTGTCTTGGCGCTGGCCTCGGTCTGCAGTTACGCTTTTGCCCTGGAGCCTGTGCCATGGAACTCCCCCGACCGCGCCGCGCAGTTTAAATATTTCCGCGAGAACGCCTCTTACAATGCTAATTTCTGGGCGGCACTGGCCCCTGTGGAACAGGACCGGGAATTAACCCGGGCTAAAGAACCCGCGGCCGAAAGACAGGCGGCCATGGAGAAATGGTACGCCGGCGCCATGGAGAAATGGGATACCGCGCGCCTGCGCGGCTACACCGCTTCCATAAAAGAAAAAGATCTCCGGGCCGTCGCCATCTGGCTGGGCAGGGAGCAGGCCTCGGCGCTGGAAAAAAAGCTTTTGCTGGCGCGCTTTATGCTGGACAAGTCGCAAACAAAAGGCCTGGACGACAAGGACGCTCTGAAGCTGGCCCCCCACCTTACTACCGAGGCCATAAACGACCTGCGCGGCATTTCCGCCGCAGCTGAAGCCCTGGACAGGCAGAAGGCCGGGCTGGCCGTAAAGAAACCCGGCGGCGCCGCGTCCGAAGCCACTCTGGAAAAGATCTCCGGCGCCATTCCAAAAACCGGCAAGCAGGACATGTCCAAATTTTTCGACGGCTCCAACTCCAGGGGCGGCGTGGCCGTAGATTTCACCGCCGGCGCGCAGGGCGCCGCGTCCGGCAGGCCCTCAGCCGCAGCCGCCAAACCCGCCGCGGTTAAACAAACCGCCGCGGCGCAGATCCCGCTGCCCGCCGGCTCTCCCGAAGCGGCCTGCGACAATCCAAAGTCCTCGGCCTTCACCTCCAACGCCTACGGCTATACCATAACCGCCAACGGCCAGACCCAGACCTTCAGGGACGGGAAAAAAGCCGAGGCCGCCATCCGCCAGCTGCCGGATGGTTCTATCTCGAAGATAATTTTATACGGCCACGGCTCCCCCGGCATGCAGACCGTGGGCCCAGAAGTTTACGACGCGGAATCGACGGCGCAGCTGTTGAAGGGGAAAATGGCCAAAGGCGGAGTTTTACAGTTTTCCGGCTGCAACACCGCTTCCATAGGCGGCCCCACACTGAACCCGGCCGTGGGCCTGTCCATGGTGGCGCGCCGCCTGCTTTACTTTAGCCTGCCTTATTTCCAGAACAGGGCCGACGGCGTGTCAGCCGAACAGGCCAGGCAGCAGTGGGACAAGGGCTGGAACGCCGACCTGGCCCGGGACACCAGCCTGGGAATAAAGGGCGCCGTGGTCTGCGGCTACCGCACTTTTGGCCTGGTGCCGGGCCGCCTGCCGGGCGTTACCCGCCTGATGGGTAACCAGGAGGCCACCACCCCGGGCTATGTGGCCGGCAGGAAAGCCTGCTACCAGGACGGCAGGGAGGTAGCTGCGCCATGACCGACCTGAATTATATTCTTGAAACGATATTACTGCTGGCCATCCCTTTTGTGCCGGTGGCCATTGGCGTACTGCTGCGCCGGAAGTTCCGGCCCGGGGCCGAACCTATGACCCGAGCGCGGAAGGTCGGCCGCTGGGCGGGCAACATCCTGCTCTGGGGCGGTATAGCGGGGTTACTTTTTATGATAGTGGTGGTATTGAACTACAAGGGCAAGATCTAAATATCTTACTTCTTCCCTGTGGTTGCCGCGGTTTTGGAGGCGGACATCCAGTCGTAAACGGACTGCGCCCAAGCGTTGGCTATGGGCAGGCCTTCCTTGAACCAATAATGGGTACCATCGCCGCCGGTGTCCGGATATTTGGTGACCTTGGTGCTGTCGAAAACCTTGCAGCTGCCGGAGACGGCCTTGTAGGTCAGATCGAGTATGCGCGGGATCTGGTCGTGCCCCACGCGGGAATCCGGCTTGGTCACCCAGTAGCAGGCCGAGCCGGAAGCCTTTATCTTTTCAACCATAGCGGCCATGTCCTTTACGGCAAAATCGTCCGAAGGCGTGTTGCCGTAGTTGGCGCCCAGCTCCACCACTACCGTGTCCGGCTTAACCTTGGCCAGAAGATCGGTAAAAATAGGCGTTGGGCCCTTCGTCCCTTTTTCGGTCTTGCCTTCCAGGTCCCGGAAGAAATAGCCGCAGGGCGTAGGCTTGCCCGTCACCCACCACTGCGCTATCGAGCCGCAGGAGGCGTAAGTGGCGGTTTTATTCCCGGCCCCGCGCAGCAGTTCGTCCACCTTCCAGCCGAACGGCCCCACCGAATGCGAGTCGCCTATAAACAGCACCGTACCGGCCGAAACCGCGGCGGCGAAACAGAAAAAGCAATAGGCAGCAATAATTATTTTTCTCATAAGTCCTCCCGCGAAGTCTATTCCGCTAATCTCCCGGCCTGCCCGTTAACGGTTTTCATTTCCAGTATGCGGTCCACACGAAAAACGCGGGGCTCGTTGCGGTGGAGGCAATGGGCCCGGAGTCCGATGAAGTTGTTGGTTTTATATTTACACTCGCCTACAGAAAAAGGTCTAACTGTACGGCGGCTTTTCTCGTCGCGGGCCTTCAGGTACAGGATCTCCAGCAGGCTGCCATCCTTTATGGCCTGTTCTATCATTTTTATCTTATCGGCCAGAGGAAGCTGTTCCTCGCTGACGCCGTACTGGCGGCCGGTAACGTAGCGCACTATGCGCCAGTCGGTCCTCACGTCCGAGGGGCGCACCTCGCGCGCGAGCGACAGCCCTTCCAATGAGACGCACCGACTGAGCGCCACGTAGGTCTGGCCGGCGGCGAAGGCCCGGCGGCCCAGGTCTATCACGGCGCGCTCGAAGGTCTTGCCCTGGCTTTTGTGGATGGTGATGCCCCAGGCCAGCTTTAGCGGGTACTGGGTGAAGGTGCCGGCCGTCTCGGTCTTTATCTTGCCGGCTTCCTTGTCCAGCGTGAAATGGAAGAGTTCCCAGGCGTTAGGCTCCACCTCTTCCACCGACCCGTCGGCCAGCCGCACGTGTATAATATCGGGGTCACCCTCGGGACCTTTCATGATATCCTGAAGATAAGCCATGGTGCCGTTCACCCAGCGCCCGTCCGGATCGTTATTGAGCAGCATCACATGCGCGCCGGCCTTCAGGTGCAGTTCGTAGTCTGCCGGGTAGGAATCCCGGGTGAATTCGCCCGTAGTCTCCGCTTTGTAGACGTGCGACCGGCCGTCCAGGCAGCGCAGGCGCTCGTTGTTTATCCCCGCGGCGTCGGAGTTGGTGGTAAGCAGCCGCACCGTAAGCCCGCGGCCGTCCGCCTCCACGTCCGTCCCCACGCGGCGGTTCAAATGCGCCAGCTGCGCGGGGTTCATGGAATTATTCCTGATGGCGTTAAGTATGTCTATAAAGCCCTGGTCCTTCTGGCGGTAGATCTTTTCCAGCTCCAGGTATTCCAGCCCGGTCTTCTTAAAAACATGAGCGTTGAAGAAGTAAGGGCCCTCATAATAGGAGGAGAAGATCTCCCTCTCGGGGCCGGTCACCACCGGCGGCAGCTGGTAAAGGTCGCCAAAAAGCGCCAGTTGCGCCCCGCCGAAAGGCTTCAAAGGGTCTTTGCCGTTCAGGCGCATGAAGGCGTCCACGCAATCCAGCAGGTCCGCCCGCACCATGGAGGCCTCGTCTATAACAATGGCTTCCAGTTCCTTATAGATCTCAGCGTCCTTCTTATGTGCGCGCTTCACCTTGTCCGGGGTTATGCCCGGCTTGAAGCCGAAGAAGGAATGGATGGTCTCCCCCTCCACGTTCAGCGCCGCCACCCCGGTGGGGGCCAGCACCACCAGTTTCTTTATGGTATGGGCGCGGAAATAACGCAGCAGGGTGCTTTTGCCGGTGCCGGCCTTGCCGGTGACGAACAGGTTCCCGCTGCCGTGCTGCAGTAAATGCAGGGCTTTGGAGAACTGCTTGTTGAACTCTATAAGGGATTCTTCCATGGCTTCAGGGTAATTTTATCATTTAAGGCAACAATACCGCCGGCACGGACGAACAGGCATCCGGCATTAATTACGCATAGGCCTTTAGGCCTAGATGCGCCTAGGTCCTTTGGCCCTTGAGTAAAATCAACATTCCCTGTACGTTATATGCAGCTTCTGTGTAATCCCCGGGATTGGCCGGGGAGCATCCACTTCCGGACCCTAATCCGGATTCACCACTTAAAGCTGAGCGCAGGGATTCGACGCTGTTCATCACGGCTCCGGCGCAACAGTGGGAGGTGGATATGCAACTCGTGAACAAGAACTCTCCAGCACCCGCGGTCATAAAAGCAGCTCTCGCCGCCCTCATCCTTTCTTTAACCGTGCTCAGCGCGCCTCTTTTCGCCCAAAAGGCGATAGACCAGCTCACCGAGGCCGCAGGCAATGTAGAAATACCTTACGCTCTGCCCCCCGCCAACGCCACCATGGACAGAGTGGCCCCCGGCCTCAACGTCTACTTCATCAGCGTGGGCCAAGGCGATTCCGAGTATATCGAACTCCCCAACGGCCAGAACGTCCTTATAGACGGCGGCCCGCTTAGCACCTCCGACAGCGGCCTCGCCAAGTTCCTCGCCCAGAAGAACGTAAAAGAGATAAACAATGTTGTCCTTACCCACCCCCACGCCGACCACCTTAACGGCCTGAAATATGTTTTCACCAACATAAAGGTGGACAATTTCTACGACACCCTGATGGACAATTCCGGCTCCTCCGCAGACGAAGCCCTCCGCTCCCAGGCGCAGGCCAGCGGAGCCAACACCATCCACCCCGCTCCCGGCGACAGCCTCTCATGGGGCTCCGGAGTAAACGCCAAGGTGCTCAGTTCCTGCCCCGAAGCCGAAGCCAGCGGGGATGGCAGCGCTATCAACAACTGCTCCATCGTCATCAAACTCGCCTACCAGAACTCCTCCATACTTTTTATGGGCGACGCCCAGTCTGAAGTAGAAGCCACGATACTGCAGAATTACGCCTCCGATCTCGCGTCCGACGTGCTCAAGGTGGGCCACCACGGCAGCAAGTATTCCTCCACCGACGCTTTCATCAACGCGGTGCATCCCAAGCGCGCCTACATCGAGGTGGGCCAGAACAATTACGGCCACCCGGCCCCTTCCACGCTGAACCGCCTGACGGCCATAGGCGCCAAGGTTTTCCGCACCGACATGGACGGCACGCAGGCAGTTTCTTCCAACTCGGTGGAGCGCCAGCAGGACTAAAGCTATTTTTCCCATAGTTCCCCCTTCCTCACTAATAGCAATCGAGTAGGAGGCGGGTGATTATTTCACCCGCCGTCCTCTCACACCACCGTACGTACCGTTCGGTATACGGCGGTTCATCAAAGCTCCACAGCCAAGGAAAGCCGTTTGCTTAGGCTCGGGAATCCCAGTTTC
>CAIXBR010000131.1 GCA_903917735.1 uncultured Elusimicrobia bacterium
GAGCAGGCGGCCCGCTACCTGCTTGACGGCACGGAGAACAGCGCAGCAGTGCTGGCCGCCCGCGCCCGCAATAAATTCTACCCGCTGCCCGTCCCGGGCGGGTTCTATTCCGGCGACCTGGAAAAAGTGCCGCAGATCGGCCTGCTCCGCGACTACTATGCCTGGACCTGGGGCGACGCGCTGTTCGTGGTTATAGATCCTTATTGGCATTCCCCGGAGGCGGTGGACAACAAAGCCGGCGAACGCGCCGGGAAAGGCGAAAAGAACGGCGGTGGGGGGAAAGGCGGAAAGAAGAGGGGCGGGAAAGGCGGGCAGATAGGCGGCCGCGCGTCCGGGGACGGCGATGCAGGTGGCGGTGGGGGGAAAGGCAGGCGCGATCCATGGCAGGCCACGCTCGGCGAAGAACAATATCGCTGGCTGGAAAAAACGCTGACCGGCAGCAAGGCGCGCTGGAAATTCGTTTTCGCGCACCATGTCAACGGTACGGGGCGGGGCGGGGTGGAAGCTGCGGGGCTGTACGAATGGGGCGGCACCGACAGGAACGGTGAAGACCGTTTTAAGGAAAAAAGGCCGGGCTGGGCCCTGCCCGTTCAGGCGCTGATGGCAAAAGCCGGCGTGACAGTGTTCTTCCAGGGGCACGACCATATCTACGCCAGGCAGGAGCTGGACGGCGTTGTTTACCAGTCCTTGCCGAACCCGGCGGACGATACCTTTACCTCTTTCAACCAGGAGGCTTACCGCTCGGGCACGGTGCTACCCAACTCCGGGTATCTGCGCGTATCGGTTTCTCCCGCGGCAGTAAAGGTGGATTATGTGCGGTTTTCCGATGAACTCGACGGTGAGGTCGCGGCATCCTACAGCATAGGCGGCGGAGAGGCGAAATGAAGAACTATTTATCGGCGGCGGCAGGGGCCCTGCTCGCGCTTGCGCTATGTCTCCCGGCCTCGGCCCAGCAAGGCGGTGGCAGGGGCGAAAGGCGAGGCGGCCCCCGCGGGGAAAAAGGCCCGCCGAAACAAGCTGCCGTATTTCGCACTGAAGTCCCCGAACACCGGGGCAGCGTGGTGGCAGGCAGACCTACCGCCGGTTCGGTAACGCTCAGCCTGGTCCTTTC
This sequence comes from uncultured Elusimicrobia bacterium, assembly GCA_903917735.1. Classification (GTDB taxonomy): domain Bacteria; phylum Elusimicrobiota; class Elusimicrobia; order Elusimicrobiales; family UBA9959; genus UBA9959. The sequence goes on from CAIXBR010000131.1 coordinate 1,112, forward strand.
GTCCGACGCTGAAGCTCTGCTGGTCTGGGGCCCTGACCCAGGGAAATTACCTGCGACGGGAAAGAAGGTGTCCTTGAAAGCCGGCGTCCCGGTGCAGGCCGTAATTCCCGGCCTGGCCCCCGACAAGGAATATTATTACGCCCTGTTGGACGCGTACACAAAAGCCCGGTTGCTCCCGGAGGGGTCTCCGGGGTCTTTCCACACGGCGCGCGCTCCCGGCGGCGCTTTTACTTTTACCGTGCAGGCGGACCCGCATCTGGATGGCGCTGTTTCGCCTGAGCTGTACAGGTCGGTCCTCCTTAGCGCTTTGGCGGAGAAGCCGGACTTCCATATAGATCTGGGCGATACTTTTATGACCGAGAAGCACGCCGCCCGCGCCTCGGCGGCCGCGCAATACGCGGCCCAGCATTATTATTTCGGGCTTATCGGCGGGTCCGCTCCGGTCTTCCTGGTGCTGGGGAACCATGACGGCGAGGCGCAGGGCCGCAGGGAAGAAGAGGGGGCGGACAGTCTGCGCCTGTGGTCGCATAAGATGCGGACTAAATATTTCGCGAACCCGGTTCCGGACGGATTCTATTCCGGCAACGGCTCGCCATATCCGGGAGCAGGCCTCCTTCAAAACTATTACGCCTGGACCTGGGGCGATGCTCTGTTCGTAGTGCTCGATCCTTACTGGACCTCAGCGAAAACCCGCGGCGGTAGCGAGCCGTGGAATATGACCCTGGGCAAAGCCCAATATGACTGGCTCGCAAAAACGCTGAAAACCTCGAAGTCCAAATTCAAGTTCGTCTTCATACACCAGCTGACCGGCGGACTGGGCAGCGGCGGGCGGAGAGGTTTGGAAGCCGCCCCGCTTTACGAATGGGGCGGGCACGAGCCGGACGGGTCCTATACTTTTGACGAGAACCGTCCCGGGTGGGGGAAACCGATACATAAAATTCTGGTCGAATCAGGCGTGAACATAGTTTTCCACGGGCACGATCATTTCTTCGCCCGGCAGGAGCTGGATGGAGTTATGTATCAGCTCGTCCCCCAGCCTGCTGAGCGGAACCCACGCGGCGATCACGCTGAGGAGTACGGTTACGAAAAGGGTGTCTTCCTTTCCAATTCCGGGCACCTCCGTGTGCGCGTCAGTACAAAGGAGGTCGTTGTAGATTATATCCGTGCCGCAGGTCAGAATATAGATGGGAAGGAAATACTAAACGGTCAGAGCGCATATTCCTATAACATACATAAAGTAGCCAAGGAATAGATAAGTGGATTAAAAGACTAAAAGGGGCTAAAGGAAGTCGGTAAGGCCCTTTTTGTAGATTTTCAGCAGTTGCTTTAACTCCACGACATCGATACGCCGCTCACCACGCTCTATTTTGGAGACGTAGGACTGCGGCTTTTTTAATTTGAGGGCTACTTCGGTCTGGGTGAGGCCGGAGGCCAGGCGCGCATCCTGCAGTTTGCGGATGATTTCCTTGTATTCCTTTGAGTGTATTGACTCGCCCATGCGGATAGTATATAACCTATTTGAGGATAACCCAAAATAGGTTATAATATGGGGGAGGAGCGGTAGGGGGAAACTTAAACGGCGGGGATTTATGGGCGCGGGAAATAATTTTCTGCGGTGTGCCGAGGTAAATGTGTCATGTTCTTGCCGGTGCCCCGCCTGTCGCAGTCGGACGGGCGGGAAGTCCGGCTTGGGTAAAGGTCAGCA
>CAIXBR010000132.1 GCA_903917735.1 uncultured Elusimicrobia bacterium
CAACGATTAGGCGTTGAACTGCCGAAACGGATGAGAATTCCAGAGTCAATGCCGAAAATGTAGTGCCGACTTTTGCCCTTTTAAAGGGCATAATGCTGAAAAAACAAGCACTTTTTATTTATTACTGCGGAAGTAGGGCTAAGGCGGTCTTCCATCCATGCGCGGTGCGGGTCGAGCAGTTCACCGGCGTCGGAACTTTTTAGGCTGCGCTTGTCCGCCGGATCGGGGAATACCCGCTCCGGATACGGCGGCAAAGCAACCTCACCGCGCTGGCCGTACGCGCCTATATATCCGGCCTCTTCTGCCTTACGGCGCAGTTCACGGATGCGGTTTTTACCGACATGAAGCGTGCGTGTTATCTCGTTAATGCCTGTGCCGGTTATTAGAAATTCAACAATTTTCCTGTCCATAAGCCGTCTCCTGGTGTGTGATGTCATCGATGCCTCCTCGTTTAAAGCAACGGAGACATCTTAGCCATTAACAGCCTGTTTCGGGATGAGTCCAATGACCAGATTTACCTGGGTCCGAATTGGTGGGATTTGCACCCCCAAAACTGGGTCCAGGTATGTGGGATTGGCCCACCCTTAAGGTGGGGTCCGGTTATGTGGGATTTGGTACCGCTAAACTGGGGCTAAGTGTGTGGGACGGAATAGGGAACTGTTGGTGATGCTGATATGGGGCGGGAAGAGGTTCTGAAAGAGGCGCAGCGTATAACCGGCAGTGAGGCCGACTTGATATTCAATGGGGGACGAGTGCGTACTGCGGTAAAGATCCGGGCAATATATTGTTTCCTAAGCCGCGAAAGGTGCGGAATAAAAGGCACGGAGTTGATGCGGGAGTTAAAACTAAGTTCAGGTGCGGTCTCAAATCTGTGCAGGCAAGGCCGTGAGCTGGCAAACATAAATAACTAAGAAACTAAGAACCGTCCCCTATTACACCTATTACAGGCAAAAATATTAAAAAACGTAGCGGAAGCTTGCCGAGCCCGAGTTTGAGTAGAATCCCGCCTTCAGCTCAAGATCGTAAGCAAGGAAAATTGTGACATTGTTTCTGAGGACGAGTTTAAGATCGGTCCCGAATTCCAGGCTTGACCGGGCTGGCGAGGATCCCGACGTTACGAATGAAGCTCCGCCGCCGGAGAAAGCCGCCGCCGCCTGCTGCCTGTCGGCGATTAAAGCATAAAGCCACTTGGCGTGGGCAGCCGGCGTTAACGACCAGCCGTCCCTCTGCCGCCGATATGAAACGTTAAAACCAGTGCCAGGTTGAAGCAGGTCATAATTCTGAGCCTTGACCGAAAGGTCGAGGGAATCGGCCCCGCTCTCCCGATAAGCGTTGGTCCTTAAATGAGAATACCGCAGGGAAGCGAGCGGGGATAATTTCAGCGCGCTTTCCCCGTAAACCCGGCCGCCCTCAAAATACGCTGAATACTGCCACCCTCCGTAATCACCCTTTGCCGTCCGGGCTATGGTTCCGAAAGAGATATTCCTGGAAGATAAATAGCGGTCGTACGCGAACAGCAGCACTCCCGAGGCATAATAATTTTCTCCGGAACAGCTTCCGTAAATATCGCCCTGATAGCTGTCCACACCTGTGAGCCCGCCGGTTTTCCTTGCCCGTACACTATCACGGGAGTAACCGGCACCGGCACCTATAACGGTGTTTTTATTGATCTCCTTGTCATATCCGCCGGCGATCCCCCAGATATCCGTATTATACCCGTTGCTGTTGCCGCGCGGTTCCTGATGCAGGTAAGAATCAAAACCCTGCCCCCAGACCGCGGGGCCGGACGCGCCCTTTATGGCCGGAGAAGACGCTTTCAACGGCAGGGAAGTTCCCTTTAAATGGTCGATGACCGTGCTCTCGAACCGGACCTGCGCCTGGTCCGCCGCGGCATATGCGCCCCCGTCCGCCGCGGGCGCCAGCTGTGCCGCCGCGGCTGGATTCCCCGCGCTGTCAAGAACGCCGATGACGTAGGCCATATCGCCTGTAGCGGAGTTGGCCGTTTTTTCAATGGCGGTGCCTAGCGACGGGTTGCCGGCGGCGGCGGAATAATAGCCGGGGTCCCTGGCGGCTACCAGGAACAGCTGTGCGCCGTTCAGATAAGGAGAAAAACTTATTCCGGGATGTGTTGGGTCGTTCCGGACGCCGATCTTCGCGGAATCGGCCGCGAGCGAGGCCGCATCTATGACGAGAAAAGAATCGTTATTGCGGATGTTTGAAAGGCCGCCGATCACGGGAGCCAGCGTGGCGGTGTTGTCGGCGATGAAAACCGTTCCGGCATTAAGTATTCTGGCGACGGAAGCGGTGTCCCGGCTGAGCGGAAAGGAAAGGCTGGCTGCGCCGTCTATGCTGATGGAATTAGCGCCCGCGCCCATGTCTATGCCGCCGTCGATCTCCCCGCCGTGGATCAACACGCTGTCGTTCCCAGCGCCGGTCCGGAGCGCCCATAGCCCGCCGGAAATGACCCCGCCTGGGTTGTTCACTACCACGGTTTCTCCCGCCGCCGCTTCTACCGCGGTGCCGGGGCTGGAGATCAGTCCGGAATTTGTCAGCCGGTTGACGCCGGAAAGTACGGGGGTACCGAAATTGGTGCTTGTATCTCCCTGGAAAAGGACCGCGATATTGGCTGTCCCGGCTATGGAATACTTGGCGGCCGTTGCGCCTATTATCGAACCGTTGTTCGTAACATCGTAATTTAAAGAGCCGATAAGAAGTCCGGAGCCGCCGGAAACCGAGCCAGAGTTCTCAATAATTATCTCGTTCGGAGTTAACGGGTCGGTCCGGACATTGTTCTGGAAGCGGTGCCCGGCCCAGACGGTGTCGCAGGTTCCGTCTATATCAAAACTCGCGAACCCGTTCCCGTACTGCGAGCCGGCCGCCGAAGTCAGGATCGAACCGTTATTAGAGGTATAGATGTAGGATTGTGTGGAATAGATCCCGTAGATCCCCACGGAGGTGCCGCCCGGAATTATAAACTCGCTCATCCCCTGTATATCCGCCTGCGTGCTTCCGTTCCCCCAGAAAAAAGTATAGCCCAGCTGGGTCCAGGGGAAGGTTGCGCCGTCTATGGCGGCTATTTTCCACGCATTATAATAGGCCTGGAAATTCGTGTAAGCCTCCGCGTTCATGCCGGCGGGCGGAGACACTGGGAAAAGCGCGTTAGTGCCGTAGTCCGAGGGGTTCGCGGAATACGCGGTGATGTCCGGGTCCTTGGTAGGCCGCATGAGGTGGGTGTTGTCCGGAGTTACCGTGTATTCGACTATCGCGTCATGGGTGGCGGTATTGTTCATGCCGAGCCCGCGCTCAAGAAGGGCCGTGGCATTGGCGCCCGTGACCCCGTTGCCGCGCAGGAAATCGGTGGCGTCGCTGCCGGTGGTCACCCAGGTGGCGTCCGTGGCGGCCGCGCCGTAGATGCTGTACCCCGCCTGGCCGACGTAGTTGTTTTTGTAGTTCTTTGATTTTGTTTCCGTCCTGACTATGAGATTCCCGCCGGCATACTTTATGTCGTATTGCGCATCGGTGGAGGGAACGCCGGAGATAGTATAGACCGAACCCGTAGGAGCGACCCAGCCGGAGGGCGCGTCCGCGTTAGCGGCGGCCAGCGTTATCGCGTCCTGATAATCCGGAACGGGCGGAACTCCGGAGGCGTTTTGAGCTGCCGCGTTCAGTATTGTGCCGGCCAGAAATAAAGCGGGTAAATAAAATGTCGCCGTGCTTTTTGCGTAGACTTTTATATCATCTCCTGCCCGATATGTGGGAAACAAGGATTATTGCATGCTTTCCGTTCCGCAAGCTTCCTGCTCCCCTGGGAAATTCTCAAAAAAACCCTGCTTTCAATTAATCTATAATACCAATATTCACCTCTGGTCTGAGTGATTAAATCCATGCGTTGACACCCATGACTTCAGATGGTAGACTTTGCTTAGTGGGATTAGACTCCTCGTTATTGATTCCAGTTCGTCTTCATCATACATGAAAATATGTTTTTGACACGATCAAATGAGTTTGATTTACCTCCCAGTCTGTTATCCGGAGCATTCATGCAAAACTATAGCATCAAAATTCATACCCGGCTTGCGAAATACGCTACCGTGGCGTGTATTGTTTTTTTATTCAGAGCTTTTCCCATGGCGGCAAACGCCGACACGGTCATGGCAGTGAGCACCGCAGCCACGGTCGTTCCAGTGATTCCTGCAGGCGCTGTCCGTGAAACGGCGCCGGTAGCTACAGAGCCAAACCCGGATATCACCGTTCCACGCCGGGGAACGTACGGACATTCAACCGCGGTCGGAGTAAATTATCCCGGAGCTAATTTAAAGATGTCCCTTTCAGATAAGTTCGCGGCCGAGATCAGAGGGCAATTCGTGGACAAGATCTTCACCGGCGGCACGCGGCTGTATTATTATCCTTCGATCATGGGTTTTAATAATGCGAGTCTGCGTCCTTTCATCGCCCTCGATGGCGATTACATATCGTTTAAGGGCGACATAAGCAAGGGCAACGGCGGAGCGTTAGGCGGAGTCGGCGGTGTTGAATATTTCTTGTCCAGGCGGCTGTCCGTACAGACCGATATAGGGCCGTATTGCATAATGCTCAAAGACAGCAAATCCTCTCTCGAACAGAACGGGCTGGAATTCGTGCTGAATTTCGGCGTCAATTATTATTTTAAATAAGGCTGAACAATGAAAAAAATATATCTTTTCCTGCTGGTTGTATTAACTTCATTTCCAGCTTCCTATGCCGGCTTGAGCGTAGGTTTGCCGGGAGCGGTGAAAAAGCAGGTTTCCAGGCTCGACGACAAAGTGCTGGCCTCCAGGAAAGCGGCGACCATGCCGGGGGCCTTGTCCGCTCAGGCGGGCAACGGAGCGGCTGAAATAACCTGGACCCCGGTAGCCGGGGCTTCTTCATATAATTTATATCTAGGCAACACGCCGCAAGTGCAGTCGATAAGGACGATGAGCAAATTGTCCCAGGTGACAAGCCCTTATGTTTTGACAGGGCTGACCAACGACGTAACTTATTATTATGCGATCTCATCCGTGGCTGACGGCATTGAATCCAATCTTTCGCCGGTCTCGCGGATATTCCCCTCGTTGGCGCTGCCGCTGCGTCCCGAAGCTGTTTCCGGAACCAACGGCTACGGGCAGGTTACTTTGAGCTGGAATCCTGTCTCAGGAGCGTCGTCTTACAATATTTACTGGCGCGCGTCCCCGGGAGTTACGACAGGCTCGACTAAAATAACCGGCGCGGCGATCCCTTATTCGCACGTCGGGCTGACCTATGGCAGGCAGTACTACTATCGCGTGTCCGCGGTAAATGCGGCCGGTGAATCTTTGCTGAGCGCCGAAACGATGAGCACGACCTTATCCCAGCCGTCGAGCTACCCGATAGATTATCTGACCTATACTACGCTTGAACGCACGGTGATCTTCGTCTCAACGACTGTGCCTAAGTCCGCGCTGCTCCCTTGTGATCTCGCGAAATATTCGCTCAACGGCTATGGGCTCTGGCATTACGGCCCGGGGTTCGATTCCATAAAACGGACGGATCTTATGCCTGCCGCATATTCTACGGCAGCGGCGGCCAACGTCTCGGACCTTTTGCGCTTCTTCACCATCAGCGACATCCATATCACCGACAAAGAATCCCCCGTCGAGGGGGTCTATCTTTATAATTTCATTCCGTCGGCGTATTCAGGGGTCATGCTGTATACCACGCATGTCCTGGACGCCGCAATTCAGACGGCGAATGCCCTTCACAAGAAGAAGCCGTTCGATTTCGGCCTCTCCCTGGGCGACGCAGCCAATAACGCCCAGTATAACGAACTCAGATGGTATATCGACGTGCTCGACGGCAAGGTCATCGACCCCGATTCCGGCGTTAAGGATGATCCCATCCCCGGACCAAACAATGATTATCAGGACGAATACAAGGCTGTCGGGCTCGACAGAACGATCCCCTGGTACCAGACCCTGGGAAACCATGATCACTTCTGGATGGGTTCATTCCCTTTCAACGCCAAGATCCGGCAGGCCGCGGTCGGTTCCAATATGCTCGACATTGGAAATGTGTTTGTCAGCACCCGGGGCGCGGACAGCACCGGTTCCTGGTCGGGCGTATTGGACGGCCGGACGCAGTACGGCACTATTTACGGGACCGGGGCTGTCGCGTCGATACCGATCGCTCCGACGACGCCGGCGGACGCAAACCGCCGTATCTTGACCACGCAGGACTGGATGAACGAGTTCTTTAATACTACTTCGAATCCGACGGGGCATGGTTTCAGCCTGGCTAACGCCGCGGCGGGCTTCGCCTCTTATACTTTCGAACCTAAGGCGAACATGCCGATAAAAGTCATTGTGCTCGACGACACGCAAAGCGACTCTGATCCCACCGACGGCACTACCGGGCCCGCCTACGGGCACGGCTCTCTCGACGCCGCGCGGTATGCGTGGCTTCAGACCGAACTTCAGAAGGGGCAGGATGAAGGCAAGCTCATGATCATAGCGGCGCATGTGCCGCTCGGCCTGCCGGTCGGCGACCTTGGCGGCTGGAGCACCAACCCCGCGGTGACCGCGGTATTGGAGCCGGACCTGATCGCAAAGCTTCATGAATATCCGAATCTCATTCTGTGGACCGCCGGGCATTGCCATCGCAGTACGGTCACTCCTTTTGTCTCTACCGACGCCGCTCATCCCGAGTACGGATTCTGGCAAGTTGAGACGCCATCCTTAAGGGGTTTTCCGCAACAATTCCGCACTTTCGATATAGTCCGCAATGCCGACGATTCTATTTCTATCCTCGCGGTAGACGTAGATCCTGCGTTCAAGGCCGGCTCGCTCGCAGAGATTTCGCGTTCTTACGACATCGGTACCGCGCAGTGGTACGGATTCCCGACCACTGGCCTTGGGCCGACCTTTGTTTACAACGGGGAGTTTTTCAAACAGTTGACTCCTGAAATGCGGGCCAAGATACACAATTACTGAAGCCGGCTAAAACAGTACGTTATGATTCCTAAAAACATTTGCGCCGCAGCGGCGGTGGTTTGTTTATCTTTCGCGCCGGCTTCGGCCCAGCAGGCGATCAACACTCCAATTCTGGATTCGGACGGTAATTTCAGGGACCTTGCTGGGATCTCGGCCAGCTACGGGGGAACGGGCTTCGCAGATACTACCAGCAACAATGGCGTGATGCGCACCGGGATTTTTTATCGCTCGGAGGCCCTGAGCACTCTTACCGTAGCAGATCAGGCAACCCTCTCAACGCTGCACATCGGTCTGGATATAGATTTGCGGACACCGGCGGAGATCACCGGCGCGCCGACTATTACTTCTCCGAATGCCGGCCCCGACATACTGCCGGGTGGAGCCGCCTATGTCAACGTCAATATTTATACCGCTTCGGCTCAGCCGTCGACGGCTGGCGTCAACAGCCCGGAGACAGCGGCCGCCTATCTTGAGAGCGTGAACGTAGAATTTGTCACCGATTCGGGACAGCGGGCGGCGTTTCACACTGTCTTGACCGACCTGGCCAATGTAACCGACGCCGCTTTATTCCACTGCGCCGCCGGCAAGGACCGCACCGGGTGGACCGCCATGCTGCTGCAGAGCATAGCCGGTGTATCGCAGGCCACCATCATGAACGATTATCTGGCCACCAACAGCTATATGGCCCCGGTTGTCGCCTCGTTCCTGGCCAGTATCCCGGCCGCGCTGAGGCCGACGTATGCCGTGATGCTGGGTGTTCAAGCCGGCTTTTTGCAAGCCGGGCTTGATCAGGTTGCCGCTTCGTACGGGTCGCTGAACGCCTATTTGACCCAGGGGCTGGGGCTCAGCCAGGCGGACATCTACGTGCTGCGCGCCAAGATGGTGGCGTATCTGACCTTGCCCGGGCAAAGCGGCTTCGCCGGCAATGCCGCCGCCGGCGCCGCGTTCCTGAGCGCGTTACAGAACTCGCCGTTGTCGGGCCGCTATACCGCCTACAACTTCTATCTGCAGTCGGCCGTAGACGCGGGCACGCTGGGGGGCGTAGAGGCGCAGGTCGGCGGGCAGGTTCACGCCGACGCCGCCTCGTATTTGCTGCGCCAGCCGCTGCGGCTAGATACGGCGCTAACGCCCGGTACGAGCGGCGGCGAGCTAGGCGAAGGCCGCAAACGCATCTGGCTTGCGGGCATTAAGAGTCATTTCGAGTCCGACGGTCACGCCGGTTCTGCCGGCAGCACGGAGCGGAGCGCCGGTTCGATCATAGGAGTCACTTACCGTGTCGGCGCGCGGGCCAGTACCCATCTGGCCATCGGGTATGATTCGGGTTCGGTCGCAAGCGCCGGCGCCAGCGCCGATGTCCGCACCGTTATGGCCGTGGCCGGCGGACGTTACGCATTTTCGACTCTTGAAGCCGGTCCTTATGCTGCGGCGCGCGCGGATGTCGGCTGGGTCGACTATCAAAGCAAACGCGCCCTGGGAGGAGACCTCGGGACCGCAGAAGGCAATACAACTGGGGCCGTTTACAGCGGTCGGGCCGATCTTGGAGATGTTATCCGCCTGTCCCCTTTTACTATCACCCCGCAAGCGGGGTTTCGTGTAAGCAGGGTAACCCTGGGCAGTTTCAACGAAAGCGGCAGCGGGCTCGCTTTGGACGTCAGCGGCATCGAACATACGTCTTCCGAAGTCTTGGCCGACCTGGAGGTCAGTCTTGATCCCAGGAAGCTGGATAATTGGACCATAACGCCTTGCGCTACTGTCGGTTATGAGCGGGAACTGGGTAATCCTCAAGTAAAGAGCGCCGGCAGTCTTTACGATCTTACCGTGAGCCAAAATTCAGCCTATGACAACCGCTACCTCATGAAGGCCGGTTTGGGCCTCACGGCCCGATGCCGCGCTTTCACCGTTAAGGTCGAGGGAGAGGTCGTAAGCGGCGACGGAGAAAAAAGCGCCGGCAACAGCGCACAATTGTCTTTTAGCTATAGGTTTTAGGAAGTTTTTGGCAAATTTCAGGCGAAGGAATCGGAGCGGTTCTCCGGAAAAATGGTGTGAATTATAGGGAGAAGGCCAAAAAAAACACGCGGGACTTTTTTTCGGAAGTATTTTATTCTTGCTTGTACTGTTTGTTTAGTATGCGGCGTTCAAGGACCTTGACCCTCGCCAGGAGGATGTCGTTGTTAAAGGGTTTAGCCAGATAGTCGTCCGCCCCCGTTTCGTAGCCCTGTAACTGGTCGTCGGCGAAAGCCCTGATGGTCAGCATGAGTACGGGCATATTCTTGAATCTGTCGTCGGTGCGGATATGCTTTAAGAGCTCGAACCCGTCCATCTCCGGCATATTTACGTCCAGCACCGCCATGTCCGCGCCTTCAGCCTGGAGCCTGTTCCAGGCAAGCAGGCCGTTGATCTCGGCGGCCACTTCGTAACCCGCGTCGGTAAGTATTTCAATTACCAGGCTCCTGAAATTATCGTTGTCGTCAGCTACCAGGACTTTCATACGGGCTCCTTTGCCAGGCTTTTGTAGGTGTAGCCGGTGCCGTAAACGGTTTTTATCCTTTTTCCGTACTCCCCGAGTTTTCGCCTCAGGGTCTCCACATGCTTGTCGATGGTCTCAAAGTTGATATAGCCCGACTTTTCCCGCCAGACATCCTCCATCAGGGTTTTCCGAGAGACCACGCTGTTTTCGTTGCTCAGGAGGATGAAGAAGATCTCGAATTCTTTGGGGGTAAGGCCGTTCAGGACCTTGCTCTTGCTGGAGGAGAAGCCCAGCGTCACGGTCCTTTTGACCTTTTCGATCTCGATATCGCCGCTCGCTGAGGTCACCACCGTCCGTGCCATGTTCAGGCTGGGCAGCAGGCGGCGGATGTGGGCCTTTATCTTGGAAAGCAGGACCCTCTCGTCTATGTCGCTGTGGATGAAATCGTCCGCGCCGTTCTCCAGGTAGGCGGAAATATCCGCATTCGAGGTTTTGCCCGGCTTGCTGAAGACTATAATGGAGACGTTCTTCCTTCCGTTCAGAAGAGGTTTCATGTCCTGGGGTGAGGTTAGGCCTTCCGGGCAGATCTCCGCTAGCGCGATACCCCACGTGTCCTGGTGTATGCGGCTGATATGCGAAAGGTCTGGGAGCGGCTTCACGTTGAAGCGCTCCCTGGTGAGAAGGCGGTACCATTTGTCCGCTATATCCCTGTCCGGGATCATAAGCCACAGGGCGAATTTGATCATAAGTCCGCTACAACCCTCATATTCTATCAATAATGGCCAATGGTTAACAAACTGTTCTTAATAACTTCGTGATTTCTTCGGGATTGAGGGGCCTGGTCCCTTTATACTATTATTACTGACAATGCTATCGGAGGGCACGTCACAGTTTATGAACAAGCCGACCTCTAATTTTTTTAGGAATATCGCAGGCATCCTCGCGGCGGTTTTCTTTTTTGCGTTGCCGGCCTTCTCCACAGTACTGCCTTCGGCCGGCGATTACCAGCTGGCGTCTTCCGTGGTGGATAACGGCGGCGGCGCAAACCTTACCGGCGGGAATTATTCCGCGAAAGGCTCCATCGGCCAGAATAACCTCCCTCCCAACCTCGGCAACGCCAGCGGCGGGGATTACACCAACAGGACCGGTTTTAACAACCCGCCTCATTTTATTTACCAGAGCGGGCTTTCCGCCACCCTTACCTCGGCTTCGGGCGATATAAGCCTTACCCTCCCCTCCGATTCCGTCGATAAAGCCTCCTTCGACATAACTTTTAACAAGAACCCCGATACCCAGCCTCTGGCCGTGGACCCGCTTAAGATCGCCGACGCCAACGAGAAAATAGTCTATAACAACGGCAGCTGGGCGCAGCTGTACCCGAACAACCTTTCCGAAATGGCGATCTTCGACGAGGAAAGCTTTTATACTAAACCCCTGGCCAAGCGCGGGACCATGAGCCTGCGCTACAAGGACGCCAATAACGACGGCATCCTGGACGGCTCCAATCCCCCGGTGAGGGTGGACACGCTGAATGGCTGGATCCTGGACGAGACGGTAAATTCCTGGGTGCAGGTCCGTGGCGGCGGCGTGAACACGGACACTAAAATGCTCAGCGTCTACTTCGGCATGCCCGGGGTGTACGCGCTGCTGGGGGCGCAGGACCAGACCGTCAGCAACGTGAAGGCCTACCCGGTCCCCTTCAGGCCCAACGGGCCGCAGGCCGGCATTGGGCAGGGCCAGACCGGCACCGAGGCGGCCGGCATCACTTTCGACAACCTGCCGCAGTCCGGGACTATCTCCATCTACACCCTGGACGGCAGGCTGGTTAAAAAACTGGATATTCAGGACACTCTGGGCCTAGCCAAGCTGTACTGGGACGTAAAAACCTCTTCCGGAGAGAAGGCGGCCAGCGGCGTATATATCTGGCGCGTAGTTTCCGGCTCCAATACGAAGACGGGCAAGCTGATGGTAATCTGGTAAAGCGCCGGCTTGGAAGTTTTGCAGCGAAGTAATAGGTATAGATTAGTAAATCAGGTAAGTGTAGATCAGTAAATCAGGAAGGAGGATGTATGAAAACTAATAGGTTAATAATAGGCCTACTGGCGGCGATGGCGCTGCCATGGGCACAGGCGGTATACGCCGGGACCGGTAACGTTACGGAGTTCGGCATCGAAGGTGACCTTACCGTGCTCGGTACGAATGCGGTTAACGCTGCGGACCCTGACGTGGAAATAAAGGGCTTCTCGGTATTCGGGGCGACACAGGCTGCCCCGGCGCTGATTATTCCCTTCTCACCCGGTAACATATTCGTCAACGGATATGTGCAGGTGTCCAGCGGCATGTACGTGACCGGAGGTTCCACCTTCACTGCCGGCGCTTACTTCACGGGAATAAGCAGCTTCAGCAGCGACGCTAACATCTATGTAGGTGGCGGTACCGCCAACCAGGTGCTTAAGAAAACGGCTGGCGGGGCGATGCACTGGGCGGATGACCTCACCGGACTGGCCACTACGGGCACCAAGTACAGGCTCCAGATGGTAGATAATTCGGGCGGTCTGACAGACTCGATGTTCCTTCAGAGCACCATTGGAGGGGCAGCGAGCAATATCACCATGTTGTATGGTTCGTCCATGACCATACAGGGCGACGGCACTGATGGTCTGGGTGTTACCGGGGCGGTTAAGCTGAACGGCGACACGTCCATCCTCAACGCGAGCAACCTCACCGTTGGGACCGGGATCACCTCGTTAGGCGGATCCCTCAATGTGGTCGGCGCGTCTACCTTCACCGGCGTGAACGTGAATGGCGCGGCGCAGTTCGGTAACGCAAATCACAAGTCCACGTTCACCGCTACCGGCGAACTGTACATGGCGAGCGGCTCCAGCATCACGCTGTCCGGCGGCACCGTACTCAACCTGCCCGCGCCCATCAACGCCACCGACGCGGCCAACAAAGCATACGTCGACAGCCAGATCGGCTCCGGCGGGCCCTGGGTCAGGGATAGCGCTATCCACGCGGTAAAGCTGAACGCCATTAGCGACAACGTCGGTATAGGCATAGCCATTCCCGTGGCGAAACTGCAGGTTTCGAGCGCGAACGCCAGCGCCGCCGACATGCTGCTGGTAGTTTCCAGCGGCACTCTCGCCGCCAATCAGGTCCTTACTGTCACCGCGGCGGGCAATGTCGCCGCCATAGGCGGCACGCAGTTCGGTGGTGTCGATGTTGCGAATACCCATAGCATCAACATGGCGAACAGCGATCCTAACACGGCCCTGTCCATAGCCGGGCAGAACGTTTCAGGCGACTTCTCGGCCAAGTTCTATTCAGGCGCCACGCTGTCGGCCTGGATAAAGAAGAAGTAAAAGCGTTTAACTCAGTGTTTTATACATCCTCCTGAAGCCCGCCGGGAATAAGCCCGGCGGCGGGGGATAGGGAAATAAGTATAGCCGTTCACGTGGCGAAACTGCAGGTTTCGAGTGCGAGCGCCCTCTTCGGAGGCGCTATGCTGGTGGTTTCCAGCGGCACTCTTGATACCCGGCAGGTCCTCACCGTGAACGCTTCGGACGACTACGCGGCCAAGTTGTATTCAGGCAAGCGTTTAACTTAGTGGTTTATATATTTTCCCGATAGCCCGGCGGCGGGGCAAGGGAAAAAGGTCGAGACAGTGGCGGTAAAGTTCTTATGAACACTTTAAAGCGGGTAAAAAAGGGAATCACAAGGCTCAGCGCCTTCGTGCCCTCTTTGCTTGGCTTTATCGCTGTTTCTTTGTCACTGTTCGTTTCTTCGGTAAGCGCCGAGATTCCGATAAAGTTCAACTACCAGGGCAACCTGCGGCAGTCTGGTTTCCTGGTGAACGGTCAGCGTTCCATGGTATTCAGGATATACAATTCCACTTCTCCTTCCGCGGTAGAGATCTGGACCAGCCCCGTGTACAGCGTAAACGTCTCCACCGGTGTTTTCCGTGTTACGCTGGAACCGGTGATTGCGGATATGCAGAACAGCAGCCTGTGGCTGGAGCTCGAAGTAGAAGGCAACAGGATGTCCCCCTGGGAAGAATTAGATTCTTCGCCTTATGCTATAAACAGCCGCATGATCTCCGGGAAGAGCTATATAAGCTCGGACGTAGCCCCTACGGCGTCCTCCCCTGGCGATCTTTGGTATAACACCTCCCTGAATGCCCTTAGTTTGTGGAACGGTACGGCTTGGTTTGGCGGTATCGGCACAGGTTTAGTGCCCCTTCACGCCGGCACGCATAGCGGCACGGGTTCCGACCCTATCACCTCCCTGGGCGCCCACACCGTAACGGGGGACCTTGTGCTCCAGGGCATCCTCAATCCTTCTTCCAACCTCAGCATCGGCGGCGTCGGCTATTCTGTGACCTTCGCTTCTTCGGTGACGGCCGGCTGGTTCCGCGGCAATGGCGCCGCCCTTACAAATTTGAACGCCTCCGCTATCACCTCCGGGCTGCTTTCCGGAGACAGGATCGGCGATGTTATAGTTTCCAGCCATATCGTGGACGGTTCCATCCTGACCCAGGACCTGGCCGACGGCTCCGTGACCAAGACTAAGATTAATCAGTCCGGCTGCGCGGAGGGCGACATGCTTAAAATGAGCGGCGCCCAGTGGGTCTGCTCCCCCGCCGGCGGCGCCAGCGTGGAAACCGACCCGTTTTCCATCCATAACCAGTCCTTGCTTCAGGCCGGCGCCACTTTCTACGTTTCTTCAGGCACCGTGAACTACCTGAACGTTAATAATACCCTTAATTCTTCCTCCAACCTTAATGTCGGCGGCGCGGGCTATTCCGTGACCTTCGCCTCCGCCGTTACCGCCGGCTTCTTCTACGGCGACGGCTCAGGGCTTACCAACGTGGGCAGGGATAACCTGGGCAACCATATAGCCACCACTACGCTGAATATGGCCGGTTTCCCCATCATTAACGTGCCCAGCCTGGACCTGGCCAACAATGTCTTTATCTCCTCCGAGACCAGCGCGGCCCTGGGCGCCGGCGTAAGGATATCCAGCAACGTCTACATAGTGGGCTTCAGCTCGGCCACCAGGTATTACGGCGACGGCTCCATGCTGACCGGTATCCAGACCACCGGCGACAACATGGGGAACCATATAGCCACCACTACGCTGAATATGGCCGGTTTCCCCATTATTAACGTGCCCAGCCTGGACCTGGCCAACAATGTCTTTATCTCCTCCGAGACCAGCGCGGCTTTAGGCGCCGGTGTAAGGATTTCCAGTAACGTTTATATAGTGGGCTTCAGTTCAGCCGCCAGGTATTACGGCGACGGCTCCATGCTGACCGGGATTATCGCGGCCGGCGATAACCTGGGCAACCATATAGCCACCACTATCCTTAATATGGCCGGGTTCCCCATCTCTAACTCCGGCCTGGTCACAGCCACCGGCCTGGTTGCGGCCCAGCTCCGCCTGGCCAACAATGTGATCATTTCCTCCGAGACCAGCGCGGCCTTAGGCGCCGGCGTATGGATCTCCAGCAACGTTTATGTTGTGGGCTTCAGTTCGGCTGCCAGGTACTACGGCGACGGCTCCATGCTGACCGGGATCAACACGGCCGGCGACAACCTGGGTAACCACATAGCCACCACCACCCTTAATATGTCCGGGTTCGACATCGTAGGCGCCTCCACTCTGACCGTAAGCACCATCACTGCTACCACAGTGGGCGTTAATTTCAGCACTAACGTTTTTGTGTCGGGCAATGTTGGGATAGGCACGCAAACACCCGAAGCTAAACTGGAGGTTACCAGCGCTGAAGTTCCCGGCGAATATATAGCTGTTTTCCATTCCGGCACCAAGCTGGCCGCCTGGCTTAAGAATAAATAGGCCACTTTGTGGAGTTATTGGCTTTATTTTCGGGTATAACATCTTTAGGATAAGTATGAACCCGATAAAAAACAGCTTGTTTTTTCGTGTTATCGGCGTTCCCGGACGCGCCCCTTCGTGCATATTTATTTTACCCGCCCTCCTGTTTTCCCTGTTCGCCCTTTCCCTCCAGCTGCGCGCCCAAGGCCAGACCGAGCTTGGCGTAAAAGACGACCTTACGGTTTTCGGCACCGCCGGCACCGCCCCCGACCCTGACGTGGAAGTAAAAGGTTTCACTGTGTTCGGTTCCACCCAGACCTCGTACACGGGCGCGGTGATTGGTCCGGGCAACGTGGTGGTGAACGGCGCCCTAGCCGTTTCTTCCGGCGCGTATTTTACCGGCGTTTCTACTTTCAGCTCGGGCATGTACGTAATGGCC